>CAJQMT010000027.1 GCA_905479475.1 uncultured Flavobacteriaceae bacterium | reverse complement strand
TAATCCAAAGCCTTTATCTTAACGATAAAGGCTTTTTTTATGAAAGAAAATTAAATCTCAAACAATGTTTTCAAAACCCAAAAAGCGAACCTAAATAGCGCTTATAGGAGAGCTAAATTGAAGTTGTTTTTGTTATCGGGAAATAAATAATACAAGTAAGGTTACTCATTGTAAAATTTTAGTAAATAAAACACGGACTATTGACTTGTTTATTATGATAGCGCTGTTCGGTTAAAATTTCATTGCCAATTTTACACTGAAGACTCTGCGGGTCATAAAGTTAGGAATGCCGTAAATTTGTTTGCTATAAGCGTCACGAACCCATGTGTTTGTATTCGAGTTTTGAATGTCAAATAAGTTGAAAATCTCAATACCTGCATTCAATTCTTTAAAATTCCCAAGGAATCCGTGATCGAATTTTTTCTTTTCCCCAGCAAATATATAGGAGAAGCCAACGTCGGCTCTTTTATAAGAACTCAAGCGACTTAGGTAGTTGTATGGATCATTGTAGGAAGGACTTCCTCCTGGTAGTCCAGAATTATAGACGAGATTTAAATAGACTTTAAAATCGGGGATACTCGGCACATAATCTTGAAATAAAATTCCCAATTTAAACAGTTGGTCTGTTGGACGTGCAATTTTGCCACGATTGTCAATATTTTCAGTTGTTTTTAAAAAACCGATACTTATCCAACTTTCATTTCCTGGCACAAATTCTCCGTTCAGTCGAATATCGAGACCACTCGCAGTTGCAGTTGTAACATTGTCGGCCCTATATCGAATTCTAACGTTGTCTATGGTATAGGAATTTACGTCGGATAAATTTTTGAAGTAGGCTTCGGTGGTAAGTTTGAAAGGGCGTTGCCATAGTTGGAAACTGTATTCGTTTCCAAGTACAAAATGGAAAGATTCTTGGGCTTTTACTTTTGAATTGATTTGACCTAAATAATTTTTGAGTTCCCTATAGGAGGGTGGTTGATGGTACCAACCTCCGGAAAGTCGAAATAGCATGTCTTTTTTCCAATTAGGTTTGAGAGAAATTTGTCCTCTAGGGCTCACTGTTTGTCGATTTTCTGAAGTAAATCCTTCAAAGATGACATTCCAGAAGTGAGCCCGCACTCCTAAGTTCAGCCAAATATCGTTTTCCCTCCATGTGGTTCTTTTGCTCCATTGTATAAAACCACTCAACCTATTAATGGATACGTCGTTGTTTTGACGTATTGATTGATAAGGTTCTATGGGGCCAGAGTAAGGATCTCTCGGTTGTATATTTGAAGGGGAATGATGGAGTGGTCGGATAGCAAATCCAGCAGAGTCAAGCACTTCCCATTCATTTATGCTTTCTCTTATGTTTTCTTTTTGAATTTTGAGTCCAATTTCATAATTGTTGTCTCCTTCTTTTGAGAAAACTTGAAATTTTACATTTCGGATGAGCGCATCGAGCTCATTTCGTGAGTGATTTATTTGCCCTCCAATACCGCGACTGAATTCTTTTTCTCCAAAATTTTTAGAGGTTTCATCTGTATCAATTTTATTCAAAGAGTAGGCACCAATAATATCAAAAAACTCTTCCTCTTGAGTATTGTACGCAGAGGCTGTAAATTTCAATTCCAAATCATCTGAGTGGACGTAGTTTGCATTGATTGCTCCAAAATAGGTATTGAATCGATCGTTTTCATTTCCTTGATAAAAAACCGAAAGTTCAATTGGGTTCGTCAATGTTCCGAATTGAGTTCTTCTTGTTAGTGGTTGGTAATTGTATTGGTTTATAGATATGTTTCCTAAGAAATCGATGTTCCATTTTTTATCAATTTGGTACGATAGGAAGGTTTGAATATCTGCAAAAACAGGTTTGTAATTTGTTTCGGTGTCTTTAGTACCTACAAGCAATTGGTTGTTTCTATAACGAAAGCTTGTAATTGCAGACAGCTTGTCTTGCAAGAATTTTCCTTCATGTGTAATGCTTCCTCCCAAAAGACTGAGATTGATATGCGTGGCAGTTTCTTTTGGTTTTCGATAGGTAATACTTAAAACAGAGGATAATTTGTCGCCGTACTTTGCTTGAAAACCACCAGCAGAAAAATCAATGTCCTGTGTCATTTCAATATTTAAAAAACTCAGGCCTTCTTGTTGTCCTGAACGGACTAAAAAGGGGCGATACACTTCAATGCCGTTTACATACACTAGATTCTCATCAAAATTACCACCGCGTACATTATACTGTGTACTCAATTCGTTGTTATTGTTTACTCCTGCAAATGTCATTAATAAGTTTTCGATGCCAGCTGTTGGTCCTGGTATGTTTTTAACTTTTCGGGCTTTGATATTCGTAATTCCTTGGGAAGCTTTGCGGTAGTCTTGAATGGTCACCTCGTCAATTTCCTCTGTTTTTAGACTCATGAATGGTGAATAGCGAAACGTTCTGTTTTTTGGGACTTTAACTTTTTTGTAAAGATTGTTATAGGAAATATGACTAAAGATTAAAACAATATCTTTCTTGCCAGGGATCTCTAAAAAGTATTCTCCGTTTGCATTGGTCGTGGTGCCGTTTGCATCGTCATAACGTATGCTAACTCCTTGTATTTTTTCCCGTTGGTTGTTTTTTACTGTTCCTTTGATATAGGCTTTTTGTCCAATCAAATATTGGCTTGTGAATAGAAGAAAAAATAGGAGACTGTATTTTTGCAAAGAAGGATATTTTAAAGATTAGTTTGTGTAAAATAACGCAGAATAGGTGGATGTATTGCCAACATTGTCTTCTGTAACAAAGGCAAAGGAATGTTTTCCTTTACTCAATATTTTATCAGAGAGGTTGTAGGTGAAGGCATGTGTTTTTGGGTTGTATTCCATGAGTATCCATTCTCCGTCAATTTCTCCACGATATGATTTTATTCCCGAGAGCTTGTCAATACTGCAAATATTGAGGAATTTGAATTTTTTTATGTTCTGATTGTGGTAAAAGTTGCAATTGTAGATGTTTGGACCTTTCCAGTCCTGATACAATTGATAAGTTCCTAGTTGTTTTGTCTCTGTACTAAAAACACTGTCTGTTTTTTTTGTAGTGCAGTAATTGAAATACTTGTTTTTTACAACCTTAGCGATATAGGTTTTTTTTCGAATTGAGTCGGGTATGTTCCGGACGTTGAAACGTATTTCAAAATCCCTTTTCATGGGTATAGAGGGTTCGTGAATTTTAAATTTATCTTTTTCTTTTTCAAAATGAAGATAAAAGTCATCGTAACAACTATTTTTTGGAAAAAGAATTTCGACTTCTTTTGTTTTCAGTTTGTATTTACGGTCGACTCGAATAAGATGGTCGGTTGTCTTGCAGGTGGGGGTGATTCTAGGCGTTGTTTTTTTACCTTGAATTGGAATTTTGATGTTGGATATGTTGCCTGCAAAATCACTCACTATGATTTCGACTGCGTAAGAAATGCTATCTTTTATCATAAGTAACCCTTTTTCGTTGGTGATTTCATAAATACTCAAATTTGATTTTGGATGAACATATGTCTTTTGGTATTTTTTTTTATGATGGTATTGATAAGGATAGTCTACCAATAAATTGATGAATTTTGATTCGGCAAAAGAAAAGGTTTCCATTTTGTGTGCGTAAAAAGTTTTTCCATTGACGCGCATCTCTATTTTATAAACGCCATTTTTATTGAAAGCAGCATCTTGTTGATCGAAAGTATGTATGGAAAATCCAATGGCACCATAAGCATGAATGGGGGAACAATAATAATTTCCTTTTTCTTTTTCTTTTAGTTTTAGAGGAATGGCTAAGCCGCTAGAGTTCACTTGAGAGCTATCGTTTAAGACCATTGCTCTCAGCCCTGAAATAATGGGTTTTTTATGATCAGATGAATGTAGGCCAAAAAGCATTGGGTTGATGATCTTTTCGGTTTCTGTGTCACGGATTTCGAAGTGAAGGTGGGGAGCGGATGAGCTTCCTGTATTTCCTGAGTAACCAATCACTTCGTCTTTATACACGGATAGGAGGTCTTTTTTTGGAAAGATTTGAATCTCATAGGATTCATTTAGGTACTGTTTTTTCTTTAAAAAAGAGTCAATTTTTTTATTAAAATTTTGCATGTGAGCATACACGGTTGTATATCCATTTGGGTGTGTGACGTAAATCGCTTTTCCATAGCCAAATAAAGAAACTTTTATTCGGGATACGTATCCTTCAGCTGCAGTATGTACCGGTAATCCTTGTTTGTTTTGTGTTTTAAAATCGATTCCCGAGTGAAAATGAGAAGACCTCAGTTCACCAAATGTTCCTGCCAATACTATAGGGATTTTCAAAGGGGGATTGAAATAATCTTTAGGATACATATTTTGTCCGAAGACACCTGATATCCATATTAGCAAGCAAGGAATAAAAAGTGTTGTTTTTCTCAATTTTTTTGATTTAAAAGCTAAAATAAGAATATTTATGTAGTTTTTAGAGAGAATGTATAATTTGAATAAGACATTGGATTATTGCAAAAGATATTCTCAAATAACTGCGGAAATTGTTGTATTCTAACTTTGGAATGTTAACTTTGTAATACTAGTTTTTGTAATTACAAACGAATGGGTGATTTTTTGGAAACGATTGGTTTGCTGGAAAGTAAGTTCAAAGATCTTGTAGAGCGGTATTTGTTTTTAAAGGAGGAAAATGATATTTTATTGACGAATATTGAAAAAGCCCAGCAAAAAACAACCTTGAAAGAAGAGGAATTGCTTCAAGAACGTGAAAAATACAGATTGTTAAAAATCGCAAAAACTATTGATGGCAGTAAGGAAGATAGTAAAGAAACTAAACAAAAAATAAATGCTTTGATTCGTGAAATTGACAAATGTATCGTCAAGCTCGATCAATAAAGTTCTTTTAATAATGTCAGATAAGTTCAAAATAAAAGTTGTTATTGGAGGTAGAACTTACCCTTTACACGTAAATAGTGAAGTAGAGGAGGAAGGTACTCGAAAAGCTGCTGAGAAAATCAATTCGTTGATTTCAAAATTTGAACAGAATTATGCAGTAAGTGACAAGCAAGATGTTTTGGCAATGTGTGCCTTGCAATTTGCTTCGAAATTAGAAATTATGTCTGTTGTTAAGAATGAAGAGCTTTCAAAAGCAGAGGATAAATTGAACCAAATAAATCTCTTGTTAGATTCCTGTTTGGATTGATGTTTTTTATTAGAAAACAGTACTGCCTACATTGGTTAATGTTTGATAAACTCAACGCGATTCCATTAAAAAGGATGAGTCTTGTTAGTAAAAGCGTGCCGATTTACTCGGATTTTTGAGCTAACAGTTAGTCCTAAACTTGTTTATTGGGAGTTTATATAAACCAACTAATGTAGGTTTTATAGATATATATAATTTGATACACATGGAAACAACCACAATAATAAATATAGCAATTGGGAGTGCTTTAGGACTTGTCATTGGATTGATAGTCAGGAAAATAATTGATAAAAAGAAAGGTTCAGAGATTATAAGGAATGCAAAGCGAACGGCTTCTAGTCGTGTCAAAGCAGCGCACAAGGAGGCTGATGCTATTAAGAAAGATAAAATATTACAAGCGAAGGAACGTTTTATCGAATTGAAATCGGAGCATGAAAAGGTAATTTTGACGAGAGAAAAAAAGATTTCAGATGTAGAAAAAAGATTGAGAGATAAAGAATCTCAATTGTCCTCTGCACTTGACAAGCACAAGAAACTAAACAAAGACTTGGAGACGAAAGAGTCGGATTTCGAGCATCGATTGGAGTTTTTAGAAAAAAAACAACAAGAAGTTGAAAAAGTTCACAAAAGGCAGGTTGAGCAATTGGAGGTGATTTCAGGGATCTCTGCAGAAGAAGCCAAAGAACAATTGATCAGCTCTTTGAAAGAAGAAGCGAAGTCAGATGCGATGTCTTATATTCAAGACATTATGGAGGAAGCGAAGTTGACCGCTGAGCAGGATGCAAGAAAAGTTATTTTAAATACAATACAACGCGTGGGTGTGGAACAGTCTATTGAGAACTGTGTGTCTGTGTTTAATTTGGAATCTGATGATGTGAAAGGACGTATCATTGGTCGTGAAGGAAGAAACATCAGGGCTTTGGAAGCGGCAACAGGTGTTGAGATTATTGTAGACGATACTCCTGAGGCCATTATTCTTTCTTGTTTTGATCCTGTACGTAGAGAAGTAGCGCGTTTGGCTATGCACAAATTGGTGACAGATGGGCGTATTCATCCGGCGAGAGTTGAAGAAGTTGTGAATAAAACAGAAAAACAAATCAATCAAGAGATTGTTGAAGTAGGGAAACGTACTGTTGTGGATTTAGGAATTCACGGTTTGCATCCGGAATTGATAAAAACGGTAGGACGCATGAAGTTCCGTTCCTCTTACGGTCAAAATTTATTGCAACACTCTAGAGAAGTTGCGAATTTGTGTGGGATTATGGCAGTTGAGCTAGGATTGAATGCCAAAGTAGCTAAGAGAGCTGGGCTTTTGCATGATATAGGAAAAGTTCCGGATACGGAAACAGAGTTGCCTCATGCTTTACTTGGAATGCAATGGGCTGAAAAATATGGAGAGAAGCCAGATGTGTGCAATGCTATTGGGGCGCACCACGATGAAATAGAAATGAAATCTTTGTATGCACCGATTGTACAAGTGTGTGATGCTATTTCAGGTGCGAGGCCAGGAGCGAGAAGGCAGGTTTTAGATTCTTACATACAACGATTGAAAGATTTGGAGGACTTGGCTTTTGGATTTACGGGAGTTCAAAAAGCTTATGCTATTCAGGCAGGTAGAGAATTGCGTGTACTTGTAGAAAGTGGGAAAGTAAATGATGATAAAGCTGCAGAATTGTCTTTTAGTATTTCACAGAAAATTCAAAACGATATGACTTACCCTGGTCAAGTAAAGGTGACGGTGATTCGTGAAACACGTGCTGTCAATGTAGCGAAATAGGTCAATAATAACAAACAAAGCAAGACTGTCTAAGACTCAATTTTAGGCAGTTTTTTTAGGGCATTTTTTGAAATTTATTGGACGATGATACTTGTCATGTTTCAGTTTTAGGGTTTTAAGAGGCCTCCTCAGTTTTACTAGAAGTACCAACTAATTGCTCAATAGTGCGCAGTTCCTCCTTTGTAAAGGATCGGTATTTTCCAGGTTTGAGCTTGTCAATAGAGATATTCATGATACGAGTCCTTTTTAAACTCTGAACTTCATAGTCAAGATAACTGCACATTCGTCGAATTTGCCGGTTCAAGCCTTGTGTTAAAATGATTCGAAAGGTGTAATCATTTATTTTTTCAACTTTACAAGCATCCGTTATGGTATCTAAAATAGGGATGCCATTCCCCATTTTTTTAATGAAAGCTTCTGAAATTTTTCTATCAACTCTCACAATATATTCTTTTTCATGATTGTTTTTGGAACGTAATATTTTATTCACAATATCTCCGTCATTGGTAAGAAAAATAAGGCCTTCACTGGGTTTGTCAAGTCGTCCAATAGGAAAAATACGTTCTGGGTAGTTCATATAACTGATAATATTTCCTCTGATTTTTATATCTGTGGTGCAGGTAATCCCAATTGGTTTGTAGAAGGCCAAATAAATGTTTTTCACTTCTTTGGTAATGACTTGTTCATTGACCGTAATCGTATCATTTTGGGTTACTTTCACCCCTAATCCAGCGGTTGCGCCATTGACTTTGACTTTTCCATTTTCAATGAGTTTGTCGGCAGCTCTTCGAGAACAATATCCAGTTTCGGAGATCGCTTTGTTCAGTCTTTTGTTTTCTACCATTTTTAGATTTTTGTAATTTGGGTGCAATCGCTCATCAATCAAAATTAACAATAAGAAATTGAGCCTGCAAGAGATTCAATCCGTTTTTGAAGTAGCTACAAAACAAAGAAAAAATTGTAGCAAAGAGCTTATGAGTGTTAAATGATGTGATTATTAAAAAATAAAACGTATTATTTGTAATAATTATCTACATTTGCGCTTTATTATTTAGAATGGATCACAAAAAACGACTTGGTACAAAAATATCTGCATTATTGCTTATTGTAGCTTTAATGTTGCCTACTGTTGTCAAGTTGCTACATGTTTGCGAAGATCACGCGCACATCACTCGTAACGATCAAAGCACTCAGATACACAAAACCATTACTAAATGTGATACCTGTAGTTTTCACTTGGCAAGTTTCAGTAGTGACCGAACAGATTTTCCTGAATTAATTGCGCCAAGTATCTATGCAAAATTAAAAATAAACTTTGCTTCTCAGCAGTACTTTTTTTTTAAAAAAACGAACACAAGACTTCGCGCACCTCCTTTTTTTTCTTAATCAATAAACACTATTTAGTATGTTAATTAAGAATTTATATGCGCTCGTATACACTATTGATATTGCTTTTAAGCAGTATTACCTCTATTTCACAAAATTGTAATAATACACTTTTTGGGTCTGTTGTAGATCTTCATGACGGATCGAACCTTTTAGGTGCGGTACTTGTTATTGAGGGTTCTGAACAAGTTGTAGTTACAGACCTTGATGGAAAATTTAAAATCCCAAATCTTTGCAATGAGAAATATTTGATTCAAGTATCTCATGCGGAATGTCGTACTATTGGTTTTTTGGTGGATGTAAAAGGGGATGTTCGCAAGACTTTTAAACTGGAGCACCATTTAGAGGAGTTAAACCAGGTGATCATATCAGGGAAAGCCTACCGAAGGAAATCTGAGACTATTTCTGAAAAAACTTTATCAAAAGAAGCTTTGGAACGCTTCAGCAGCGGTTCATTGGGAGATGCCCTGAATAGTTTGAGTGGTGTGTCATCTTTGAATACCGGAAATTCGGTGGTAAAACCAATGATTCACGGCTTGCATAGTAGTAGAGTAGTAATTATAAATAATGGCGTTCGTGTTGAAGATCAGGAATGGGGGGCAGAACATGCCCCAAATATTGACATCAATGCGATAGGAAATCTGACCTTGATAAAAGGAGCTAGTGCTTTGCAATATGGTGGTAATGCCATTGGAGGCTTGATTGTTGCAGAAGCAGCAAAAGTTCCCGTGAAAGACACACTTTACGGGCATTTTTCGTCCACAGGGGTTTCAAATGGAAGAGGCGTTTCTATGACTTCCCAATTGACGAAGAGCACACAAAGTGGTTGGTTCGGAACCTTGCAAGGAACATGGAAGCGTTTTGGTGATTTCGAAGCGCCTGAGTATGTGTTGAGCAATACAGGAAGTTTTGTGCGGAATGCCTCTTTGCAAGTTGGACTTAATAAGTTTGACTATGGTTTTGAGGCCTATTATTCTATTTTTCAGAACAAATTAGGAATACTGAGAGCCTCCCATGTAGGCGGTGCTGGCGATCAGTTAAGTGCATTGGAAAGCAACGTTCCTTTGAGAATCAATGATTTTACCTACGATATTTCAGCACCCAAACAAGAGGTTACTCATCATTTGGCTCGGATCAAAGGATTTAAAAACATCAATAATCTTGGAAAGTTGAGTTTGCAATACGATTATCAGCGCAACAACCGTTTGGAGTTTGATATTCGGAGAGGGAGTGATAAGTTCGATGCCGCCTTGGATTTAGAATTGCAAACACACAGTTTGATGTTGGATTTTATATCCCCTTTGAGAGATGAAATTGAGTGGAAAGCAGGTTTGATGGCCAGGTATCAGAACAACTACGCAGCAAATACAGGAATACGCAGGTTGATTCCAGATTATGATAAGTACGATTTGGGTTTGTATGGCATCGTGGAGCGTCAGCTCCAGGATAACTGGCTTTTGGAAGCTGGAGGACGATTTGATTTTGTGCATATGAACGTTTTTAAATTTTACCGTTCCTCTTTCTGGGAGTCGCGTAATTACGACAAACTCTTCCCTGAAATTGTGGTTCCTGAAACCAAGGATGGGGAATTTGGTTATCAAATTTTGACCAATCCGAAATTTAATTTTTACAATGTCTCGGCCACTGTGGGTACGACGTATTCTTTCGGAAATGGTGCGAAGGTATTGTTGAATTATTCATTGGCATCGCGGGCACCGAATCCTTCGGAATTGTTTAGTGAAGGGCTGCATCATTCTGCTTCGCGCATTGAGATAGGAGATTTGCGATTTAATTCTGAGGTTGGCCATAAATTGGCATTGACCTTTCAGCAAGAAGGCGAAAAATTTCGCTTTTACATCAGTCCATTTATCAATCGTATCAACGATTTTATTCTTATAGAGCCCACTGAAATTCGCCAGACCATTAGAGGCAATTTTCAAGTATGGGAATACAGACAAACGGACGCTGAGTTGTATGGTTTTGATATGGATGTAATGTACGATTTCTCGGAAAAATTTTGTTTCAAACACCAGTTTTCATTGGTAAAAGGTTATGACCGTCTAAGAGATGAACCCTTGATAAGTATGCCTCCCGCAAATACGAAAAATGAAATGATTTATCAAGACAAGAACTTTCATGATTTACGCATTTCTTTGCAAAGTGAATACGTATTTCGCCAAAATGAATATCCGAATAACAATTTTGAAGTCTTTATTCCTCAATCGGAAACATTTCGGGAAATTGATGTGAGTACACCACCAGATGCCTATCATTTACTCAATTTAAATTCAAGTATGACATTTAGAAAACACAAAAAATCTTTTATAAAGGTGGAGTTGATTGTCACCAATTTATTAGACAAGTCCTATCGAAACTACTTGAATCGCTTGCGTCTTTATGCAGATGATTTAGGTAGAAACGTTTTATTAAATATCAAATTCAATTATTAATCTTTAAAATCAACAAAAATGAAAAATGTAAAAATTTTAGCAATAGTAATTTTAGCAACCTTATCGCTCGCATCTTGTTCAGATGACGATGATTTGCCTGAAGTAGTCAATGAAGAAGAAGTAACAACAACCATGACTGTTACTCTTGTGCCAGACAATGACGGTACCACTGTTACTTTGAAGACTCAAGACCTGGATGGTGATGGTCCGGTCGAACCAACTATTTCTATTTCTGGAGATTTAGTTGCGGGTGTTACTTATAACGGAAGTATTGAATTGTTAAATGAAACAGAGAGCCCTGCTGAGGATATCACAGAAGAGGTGAAAGAAGAAGATTTAGATCACCAATTTTTCTTTACGGTAGGTAGTGGTTTAGACATAACTACTGCGTATAGTGATTTTGACAGTGAAGACAATCCTTTGGGGATAGAGTTCACATTGACTACAGGTACTGCGAGTGCAGGACTACTGACATTTACCTTGCGTCACGAGCCGACAAAACCAAACACAGGTCTTGAAGATGCAGGTGGTGAAACAGACATTGAAGCAATCTTTGACATCGTAGTAGAATAAATTATTTATTTATTCTTTGCAATGCTGCAACCTAAATGCCCTTTATGAACAATCATAAAGGGCATTTTATTTTAAAATTTTTTCAAGGAATGTTAAAGTCCGTGATTTTTTTTAGCCTTAAAAATTAATTTTCGATGCTTATGCGCGCCATTATTGGATAATGATCCGAATATTTCACAGGATAAGATTTGAAATTGTTTACGGTAATACTTTCATCTACCAAAATAAAGTCAATTCTTATAGGAAAAAAATAATCGAAAGTTTTTCCAAACCCATTACCAGCATGGATAAAAGCATCTTTTTTGTGGGTGGCTAATTTTCGATAAATCCAAGAGAAAGCATTGTTGTTAAAATCGCCTGTAATGATTGTTTTGTACAGACAGGTTTGTGCATGTTGTTCAATCAACGAAGTTTGTAATGCTTGCTTTTTGAAAAAGACACTTAGTTTGTTTAGCAATCTTTCGGAATTTTCTTCTCCAAAATTTTCTGCGTTTTTGTCAATGCCAAAGGATTGTAAATGTACATTGTAGATTCTCAAAGTATCTTGATTTTTGAGTACATCGATAAAAATGGCGTTGTTTTTGGAATCTTGAAAGTCCAAGGATCCTTTGTTAATGATTTTATAGTTGGAGTACAGGGCTTGATAGGTTTTGCTTCTAGGATTTTTTTTAAGGTATTGATAGGGGTAATGTATCCTGTTCTTTTTATCAGGATAAAATTCTTGTATGGCTATGATGTCCGGAGCTTTTTCTTCAATAAAATCATAGATTTTATAATTCAAGCTATCTTTCGGGGACCATTTGTAGGCGTTGAATAGACGTACATTGTAGGACATTATTTTGAAGTCATTGTTCAAAAACACCTGTTTTTCTGAGAAGCCAAACAAAGCGCTGAGATGATGAATTCCCGAAGCCAATACAAACAAAGAGAGAAGAAATTGTCTTTTTAGTTTCACCAGCCAATACAACGAAAATACGACATTAACTAGGATAAGAGGAGCCGTGAGTAATCCTAAAACGGCTATCTGTGCAAATAATTTTGGAGACAAAAAAGGAACGACAAAAGCAACACACAAACCAAATGCTGCAAATGAGTTAAATATGAATATTATTTTATCTGGAAAGGAAAGTTTCCTCATGTTTCTGTTTATTTTTTTCCTTGATCAAAGAGTAAATCTTTTTCGGATTGACTCAATGAGTCGTAGCCTGATTTGCTTATTTTATCTAGGACAGCGTCCACTTTTTCTTGGTTGTTTTTTCGAACAGTAGTTGTCTTTTTACGTTTTGATTTGTAAACTGTTTTTAAGTTGTTTTTCTTTTTGAAGATGCGAGAAAAGAGCGACAAATTTACTTTTCCTTTTTGAATTTGTAAGATGGTGAAGTAGCCATAAAGCGCACCTCCTAAATGAGCTATATGTCCGCCTGAATTTCCATTTGGCAATTGTATCAAATCAAATACTAGAAATATAAGTGCCAATATCCATAATTTTACATAACCTATGAATCGCAATTTAATTTGGTAGTTTGGAATGTGTGTCGCGATTCCAATAAAGATTGCAGAAACAGCAGATGAAGCTCCCACAAGGCTTGCATTAACTCCTTGAAAAACGGGAAAGTAATTGAAACTTATGGCATAGAGAAGCCCACCAAAAGCAGTTCCGTAGAGGTAAAAATTTAGAAACTGTTTGGCTGTGAAATACTCCAAAAATAAATTACCGATATAATATAAGAATATGAGATTGAAAAGAATGTGAAAGAAAGTCCCATGTAAAAATCCGTAAGTAATCAAAGACCAAGGACGTAGGATGAAGAGGTTAAGATCTGCGGGCATTGAAAACCAATTGTACAGATAATTTTCTTGTGAATTGAATAAAAACGCAAGTACGTTGATAGCATGCATGGCAATGAAAACCAAAATATTGAGATAGATTGTTTTTTCTACAACCGTCCCGTTTTTAAATTTATATTGGATATTTTGAAAGAGAGAATTCATAATTTAAAGTTACACAAAATTCGAGATTTATAGTTTGTTATCAATTCCATCGATTGAACTGATTTCGTTTCCAATACCATGCAATGATGAAACCGATCAAAGCTCCACCGACATGAGCAAAATGAGCAATGTTTCCAATAGAATACTTGGTAACACCAAAAAATAAATCTCCCAAGATCATCACAGGAATAAAATACTTTGCTGCAATGGGGACAGGGAAAAAGATCAGTGCTAATTTTGCATTTGGAAAGAGCATACCGAAGGCAACCAAGACACCATATACGGCTCCAGATGCTCCCACAGCAGGCGTGTGGTACAAACTGTAAAACTCACTCAAAACCTCAGGAGACAATGTTACGATAGCATTGTTGTACCTTCCTGTATCGAGCATGTCTTGAATTTCAGAGGAAGAAAGACCGATTTGTAGCAATTGCTCGTAGATTCCCTGAAATTGATAATAGTTGACAGCACTGTATATCAATCCGGCTCCAATTCCCGCTGAAAAATAAAAAATAAGGAATTTATTTTTACCCCATATTTGTTCTAAGGGAGTTCCAAATGCCCACAATCCATACATGTTGAAAAGTATGTGAGAAAAACCACCATGCATAAAAATGTGCGAGAGATATTGCCAAAAACCAAAATGGGGGTTTTTAGGGAAATACAAGGCAAATAAGTTTCCGAAATCAACGCCTTGCAAGAATTGTGGTGCGATAAAAAAAAGTACATTGAGGATAATCAAATGCTTAATGACTTCAGTAATTCTTCCCATAGTTAATTTTTAGTAGTGAATAGTTTGTCTATTTCTCCTAGTGACAAAGTTTCAAATGTTTGTTTCCCAAATGGCGAGGTCGAAGGTTCCTTGCAAGAGAACAAATCGTCTACCAATTGTTCCTGTTCCTTTTCAGAGAGAACGGTGCCTGTTTTGATAGCCAATGACTTTGCCAAGGATTTCGAAATGATATCCAATTGACTAAAACTAGTCTCGGGAACTTCTGCGTTGATGTCATCTAAAAGTTGTTCAATAATAATTGCAATCTGACTTTCAGAAATAGATGTCGGGATGCCTTTGATCACAATGGTTTCTTCTGTAATTCGGTCTATCACAAAGCCGGTGTTTTCCAAATCCTCTTTCAGCTCCTTGATCAATTCGATGTCAGATATTGAATAAGAAAGTTCAACTGGAAACAGAAGTTGTTGACTAGGGGCTTCTTTGACAGTGATATTTTCTAAGATCAATTCGTACATAATTCTTTGATGGGCAAGGTTTTGATGAATCAATACCACACCTGATTTGATGGTGCTTAGGATATATTTTCGATGTATTTGAAAAGTTTTACCTGTAGCTTTTTTTTCAGCATCTACTGTGTCAAATAAAAATTCAGATTGTGAGATTTCGGGTGTCCTATTTTCAAAGCCAGTATACAACGATTCCCATTGGGTGGTGTTTTCTTTTTTGAAAGTAGGTTGTTGTTTTGAAGGAAATGTTGTTTTCTCTTCAAAAGGATTGAAATGAGGGTTGACCGTAATTTTAGGATTTGTACGGTCTTCTTTACCGCTGAGAGCATAAGGAGTATCCATAGAGGCATCCCTGTTAAAGTCGAGTATAGGAGCGACATTGTATTGTCCCAAGCTGTGTTTGACTGCAGCCCTGACAATTGCATACAACACTTTTTCATTGTCGAATTTTATTTCTGTCTTGGTGGGGTGTATATTGATGTCAATACTTTCTGCGGGAACCGTCAAATATAAAAAATAGGAGGGGTGGTATCCGTTTCCAAGAAGTCCATCGAAACCGCTAACTACGGCATGGTGGAGATAGGAACTTTTGATAAATCGATTGTTGACAAAAAAGAATTGTTCTCCTCTTTTTTTCTTCGAAAATTCAGGTTTTACGGCAAATCCTTGAATGGAAACTACATCGGTGTCTTCTTTTATAGGAACTAGTTTTTCATTTGTTTTTCCTCCCAAAACACCGACAATTCGTTGCTTGAGGTTACTTGCTTTTAAATCGTACAAACAAGATTGATTGTGATGCATTGAAAATGAAATTTCAGGGTGTGCCAAAGACACGCGTTGAAATTCATTGACAATATGTTTTGTTTCGACACTGTCGGATTTTAAAAAATTTCTACGAGCAGGAATATTAAAAAATAAATTTTTTACACTAATATTGGCTCCCGTTACTGTCGCAATTGCCTCTTGGGAAATTACGTGGCTTCCTTCGATCTTTAAACAAGTACCCAATTCATCGGTCTCTTGTTTTGTTTTAAGATCTACATGTGCAATGGCAGCTATGGAGGCCATGGCTTCGCCTCTAAATCCTTTGGTATTGAGATGAAATAAATCTTGTGCGTCCTTGATTTTAGAAGTAGCATGTCTCTCGAAACACAAGCGAGCATCCGTTGTGCTCATTCCTTTCCCGTCATCGATGACCTGTATCAACGTTTTTCCTGCGTCTTTTGCGATGAGTTTGATGTGGGTGGCTCCTGCGTCAATTGCATTTTCCAACAATTCTTTCACTACCGATGAAGGGCGTTGTACGACTTCACCTGCGGCAATTTGATTGGCGACATGATCGGGGAGTAATTGTATGATGTCCGACATTAAATAAGCTTGTGTAATTCAAAAATATAAGCGACAATTCCAACAAGTAGGGCTATGATAATTGCCAAACGTTTGCTAGTACTCGTATCCGTACCCTTGCTTTTCGATTTGGCCCAGTCTTTCTTTAGATTGTTTTTGGATAAGGTAATGTTGTAATCTGTATGAGTTTTAGAATCCTTCGAGCCATATTTATTCTTCAGGTTGTCCAAACGCTCCTTGCGATCATTGTAGAATCGAGGCTTGTAATTGAAAACATAATGCGCTCTTTGTTTGAAAGGTGTCCCTAGCATATTGAATAAATTTGTATACCTCTCAAAATTACAGAAATAATTGTTTGAAAAAAAGAGATAATCTAAGATTTTTAGAACCGTACAACCTTAAAATAAACTTTCAGATATTCCAATATTTGATATGAGAATGGAAGCTCTATTTTGTGTAAACACTATTCTTTAGTACTGCCATTTTAATAGCGGCTACAGCACATTCAACCCCCTTGTTTCCATGCTTTCCTCCAGATCTATCGATTGCTTGCTGCATCGTATCATCAGTCAAAAGGCAAAAAATAACAGGAATGTTTTGCTGTAGGTTGACGTCTTTGATTCCTTGGGTAACGCCGTCACAAACAAAATCAAAATGTTTTGTTTCACCTTTGACAACACTTCCAATGGCAATCACGGCATCTAAATTTTGGGTTTCTACCATTTTTTTGACACCGTATATCAACTCAAAACTCCCTGGAACATTCCATCGTTGAATGTTTTTTTTAGCGGCACCGTTTTCGATAAAAGTCTCGATAGCACCTTTGGCCAAACCTTCTGTAATTGTTTCATTCCACTCAGAAACGACGATTCCAAAACGAAAGTTTTCTGCATTTGGAACCTTGTTTTTATCGTAATCAGATAAGTTGGTTGTCGCCATTGATGAAAATTTTTACTTCTTGAAAAGATTATTTTGAGTATTTCGCTTTGTTGATAGACAATTCAATATCTTTCGCAAGGTCTGATGCTGAAAATTCGTTTTTAATTTTTATAAAAAAAGCAAGAGCTTTGTCTGTTTGACCTATACGTAAGGCTATATTTCCAGCTTTGAATAAGTACAAAGGTGTGGTTGCTATATTGGTATTGGCATTGACAGCTTTTTCATAATAATCCAAGGCATCTTCATCCTGATCCAAGTCAGCAAAGGCGTCTCCGATGGCACCCAACGAAATAGCTTTCAACAAAGCATCCTCAGAGTTGAATTTTTCTAGATAAGCAATTGCATTTTTGTAATCATTCTGCTTTAGGTAAGCGATCCCTGCATAATAGTTCGCTAGATTTCCTGCATTCGTCCCAGCATATTTGTTTGCAATATCTACAAAGCCATATTTTCCATTTGTACCTTCTAAAGACAATGAAAAAATAGAGTCTGCTTCTGAGCTTGCATTGATAGCTTTGTCGAAGTTCTCTTTTGGGAAAGCCAATTCGTTTGCTGCTTCACGCTCCTTAGGAGCTGCTACATAATTGTTGTAAGTCAAATAGCCCATGATAACCAAAGCAATAACAACAAGGCCATAGAACAAAGGTTTTTGGTTTTTTTCAATCCATTCCTCTGATTTCGAGGCAGTCTCGTCTAAAGTATTGAACACTTCTGCAGTGGTACTTTGATCCTCTGCCTTTTCGATAGGTGTGTTTTTAACCTTTTTTTGACCTTTCTTTTTGTATGTTGCCATTTCTATTTGTCTTAAAATTTAAATTTGTAATTTGATGCTTTTTAGGAGTGCTAAAAAGTCATATTTAAATCACAGGGTAGCAAAAATAGTTTTTTTAATTGGATTTTAAAAGGCTCTTTTCGGCAAAATTTTAATAATTTGCACATTCATATTCACAGGAATGCAATTACTATGTTTTTACAAAAGCTATCCCTTGTAAACTATAAAAATATATCGAGTAAAGTCTTTGATTTTCAACATAAAATCACCTGTTTTGTTGGACATAATGGAGTGGGTAAAACCAATGTAATGGACGCGATTTATTATTTGTCATTTGCAAAAAGCTATTTCAATTCCGTCGCTATTCAGAATATCAGGCATGGTGAGGAGTTTTTTATGGTAGAAGGGAATTACCAAATGTCAGATAGAGAAGAGTCGATTGTTTGTAGTTTGAAAAAGGGACAAAAAAAAATAATCAAACGCAACGGAAAGGCGTACGAAAAATTTTCAGATCATATTGGCCAATTTCCTTTGGTCATCGTTTCCCCTGCTGACAGAGACTTGATTCTGGAAGGAAGTGATACTCGGAGAAAATTTGTTGATGGCGTGATTGCTCAGCAAGATCAACAGTACTTACAAAGCTTGTTGTCATATAACAAAGTGGTGACTCAAAGAAATGCTTTGCTGAAGTTTTTTGCAGCCAATAGAACTTTTGACGCGATTAATTTGAATATATACAACGAGCAGTTGGTGCGTTTTGGCACTGAAATATTTGAAAAGAGAAAAACGTTTTTACAAGACTTTATACCTATCTTTAACCAAAGATACCAAACAATATCTGATGGAAAAGAAGAAGTAGGTCTCATCTACAAGTCACAATTAGAAGTGGCTCCTTTCGAGCAGCTTTTGGAAGCTTCTGTTGAAAAAGACCGCGTGCTGCAATATACGAGTGCAGGAGTGCATAAAGACGATTTGTTATTTGCACTCGGAGAATTTCCAATGAAGAAATTCGGTTCACAAGGACAGCAAAAGTCTTATCTAATTGCTCTGAAACTTGCGCAGTTTGATTTCATTAAATTAAAATCGAACGTAACACCGATATTACTTTTAGATGATATCTTTGATAAACTTGACGAAAGACGTGTAGCACAATTGGTCTCCTTGGTAAACGAAGATCATTTTGGACAAATATTTATAACAGACACACACGCAGGCAGAACAGAGGACGTCGTAAAAACAATTAATAAGTCTTACCAAATGTTCCAATTATAGATTCAATAAGTTGAACAAGATATAAAGTGCAACACTATTCAAAATGGCAAAAAGACAAAACGAATCCGTAGCTATCAAAGATTTGATGGGATCCTTTATCAAAGAAAACAATCTTTCCAAAGGAATGAAGAAAATCTCTGTAAAAGAAAGTTGGGAGCAATTAATGGGGAATGGAGTAGTCTCTTATACTCAAAAAGTGGAATTAAAGGGGACAACTCTTTACGTAAAACTTTCGTCATCTGTGTTGCGAGAAGAGTTGAGTTATGGAAAAGAAAAAATAATTGGAATGATGAACGACGCTTTGGGGACACAAGAAATTAAAAAACTTCTTTTGCTATAAATATATTTTGAACTAAAAAAAATCCCAATCAAATTCACGAAATTGTGTTTTTTGATTGGGATTTTTAGTTTGTAAAACGGTAGTTATTTTCTTTTTTGCTGTTGTTTTTGTTGCTCTTGTGCCTGTTTCATAGCTTCATCCATTCGTTGTCTGAATTTGCTCTTTTTCTTTTCAGGACGTTTCTTGTTTTCTTGTATTTGTGCGTGTATTTTTTCTTCATCAATAATGAAGTTTTTAATGACCAACATAATGGTAATAGTCAATAAGTTGGAGATGAAATAATACAAGCTCAAACCTGCACCATAAGAGTTGAAAAACACCAACATCATGATAGGAGAGAAGTACATCATCATTTTCATCATTTTCTGCATATCTGGCATTCCCTCTTGTGCTGGCTGTTGCATACTCATTTGTTGACTTTGACTCATTCTCATATAAAAGAAAATTGCGATAGATGCTAAGATAGGAAACAAGCTGATGTGGTCCCCATACATAGGAATGTTAAAAGGGAGTTTGTAAACAGAATCATATGAAGCCAGATCGTCCGCCCACAAAAAGCCTTTTTGACGCAAGTCAATAGCACTTGGGAAAAATCGGAACAAAGCAAAGAATACAGGCATCTGTAGCAATGCAGGAATACATCCGGCTAACATGCTAACACCTGCTTTTCGTTGCAGTGCCATGGTTTCTTGTTGGCGTTTCATTGCATTCTCTTTCCCTGGATATTTTTCATTGATTTCAGTCATCTCAGGACGCAAAACTTTCATTTTTGCACTTGACAAATAAGACTTGTACACCAACGGAGACATAAAGATTCGTACAACTATAGTCATTAGAATGATGATAAGACCGTAGTTGCTAATGAAGCCACCTAGCAAGTCAAATAGTGGGATAAAAGCATTTCTATTGATCCATCCGAAAATACCCCAACCCAATTCAATTACATTTTCAATTCCTTTGTCATATGTTGCCAATCCATTGTAATCATTGGGACCTATATAGAGCTGAAAGTTGTAGTTCAATTCTCCTCCTGTAAGGTCAAGAGGCGCTTGTACATTGAAATATTTGGTATACAAAGAGTCTTTACTTTCGTCTTCAAACAAGGTTTGAGAAGTTAGTTTTGCTGTTTTAAAAGAGTTGTCTGTTAATAAAATCGTAGAGAAAAAGTGTTGCTTGAAGCCAAACCAATCCACATTTTCTTCTTCTTCAATATCTTCACCAGCAATGGAAAGGTCGTCCATTTTACCATCCTCTTTTTCGTAGTACAATGCGGTATTTTGATTTTCGTACTTGATGCTTTTTTCATGGCGAAAACTTTTCAAACTAAAATCTAATTGTAAAGGAGCGCTGCTATTGATCACAGTACTCAATCCGTTTGACCTAACACTGAAGCCAATCATGTAATCGTTTGGCGTTAATTCGTATCGGTATTCTAGAAACTCATTTTCCGAAACTTTTAATTTTAAAGACAATACCGTTTTTTCTCCATTCTTTGATAATTCAGGTTGAAATACCAAATCTTTGGTGTTGAAAATACGGTTATTGGTTGTGCCAAAATTGATGTTAAATGAGGCGTTGGCGTCTTGTATGATATGCAAAGGCAAGGCCTTGTGGGTCTTGTACTCTTTGATCAGAGCTTCGGTGATTTGTGCTCCCTTGTTTGCAAAAGTCAATTTTAAAACTTCGTTTTCCAGTACAGTGGTGCCTTCATTTGAAACTCCAAGACTACGGGAGTAAGCAAAACTTCCAAGACGTTGTTTTGCTTCTGCCAAGGCAGCAGCGTCGGAAATATCATCGTTTGCGCTTGCAAGTTCAGAAGAATTTGATTCTACTGAAGCGTTATCCAATTCTTCTATTGAATTTTGTACTTGCTCCGCCTCGGGATTTGGCTGGTTTGTGTACATAAACCAAAACATGATTGCTCCTAACAATATAAATCCAATTATCGAATTGGCATCAAATTTTTTTTCTTCCATTATTGAAATTTCTTAAAATAGTTGATTTTCACGAGTGCAAAACTAGTCAAAATCTAATTAGTAGTTTGTTTATAGTTGAAATTAGGGTTGTTGCAAAGAATGCTTCAATCCAGCGTTTACAAAATCCACAAACAAAGGATGTGGCTTCAATACCGTACTTTTGTATTCAGGATGGTATTGAACTGCTACAAACCAAGGGTGGTCTTCAATTTCAACAATTTCCACCAATCCCGTTTTCGGATTGACACCTGTTATTTTCAAACCGGCATCAGCGATTTGTTTTCGGTATTCGTCATTGAACTCATAACGATGTCTGTGTCTTTCTGAAATCAATTCACTCTTGTAGGCCTGGTATACTTTGGAATTTTTTGAAATTTCACAATCCCAAGCGCCCAAACGCATCGTTCCTCCTTTGTCGGTAACATTCTTCTGGTCTTCCATCAGATTGATAACAGGATTTGGACAGCTTTCATCCATTTCTAAAGATCCTGCATCTTTTATACCTAAAACATTCTTTGCAAATTCTATGACCGCCATTTGCATACCTAAACAAATTCCTAGAAATGGAATTTTGTTTTCTCGTGCATATCGCACAGCATCAATTTTTCCTTCCGTTCCTCTGTTTCCAAAACCTGGAGCGACCAAAATACCGTCAAGACCATCTAATTTTTTCGGAATATTTTCTAAAGTAAGTTCTTCGGAATGGATCCATTGAACCTTTACTTTCACTTCGTTGGCAGCACCGGCATGGATAAACGCCTCCGAGATAGACTTGTAAGCATCTTTCAATTCGACATACTTTCCAATCAGTCCAATTTTAATTTTATTTTTAGGGCTTTTGTGTTTGTCTAAAAATTTATTCCAAGCGACGAGTTTTGGTTGGTCGTTGTCACAGAGGTCTAATTTTTTCAAAACAACTTTGTCCAAACCTTCATAAAACATTAAGTTTGGAACATCGTATATGGTTTCCGCATCGAGTGACGAAATAACGTCCTCTTTCTTAACATTGCAGAACAAAGCTAATTTTCTTTTGATATCGTCAGAAATTGCCTGTTCCGATCTACAAACCAATATATCAGGACTTACTCCACTTTGCATCAGCATTTTTACAGAGTGTTGTGTAGGTTTTGTTTTCAATTCCCCAGCAGCAGCTAAATAAGGTATCAAGGTCAAATGAATCACAATTGCGTTGCTTTCACCTAATTCCCAAAGTAGTTGACGCACAGATTCCACATAAGGCAAAGATTCAATATCTCCGACAGTACCTCCTATTTCAGTAATTACAATGTCGTAATCACCTGTTTTACCGAGTATCTGGATACGTTCTTTAATTTCGTTCGTGATATGGGGGATGACTTGAACTGTTTTTCCTAAGAATTCTCCTTTGCGCTCTTTTTCTATGACAGACTGGTAAATTCTTCCAGTAGTCACATTGTTTGCTTGAGACGTTGGAATGTTTAAAAAACGCTCGTAATGACCTAAGTCTAAATCTGTTTCTGCTCCATCATCTGTCACATAACACTCTCCGTGTTCATAGGGATTTAATGTACCCGGATCCACGTTGATATAAGGATCTAATTTTTGAATCGTTACAGAGTAGCCTCTTTCTTGAAGTAATTTTGCGAGAGAAGCGGCGATGATACCCTTTCCGAGTGATGAAGTTACGCCTCCTGTTACAAAAACGTATTTGGTGTCTTTCATTGATATTAGGTTTTGGCAAAAATACAAACACTATTTTAGTTGACAAACCAAAAGATTGTAAAAATTTCAAGGGTTTGTGTACCTTAAAAAAATGTTTTTTTTAAGTTAGGTTTATTTTCTTGTGGGATTGAAATAGGTTTCCGATATTTAGCCTTACGAACTATTGAACTATGGAAATACTAGGAATCGATATCGGAGGAACAGGTATCAAAGGAGCTGTTGTAAATGTAGACACAGGCGAATTGGTTTCTGAGAGACATCGCATACCCACTCCCAAAGGAGCCAATCCTGAGGCAGTATCGAATACAATCAAAGAATTGATCGATCATTTTCAATGGAATGGGAAAGTAGGATGTGGATTTCCGGCAATTGTTTCTGGAGGGAAAGCGAGGTCTGCCTCCAACATTGACAAATCTTGGATTGGAGTGCAAGTAGATGACTTGTTTCAAGAAAAAACAGGCTTAGATTTTTCAATAGCTAATGACGCGGATGCAGCAGGAATGGCTGAAATAATTTTTGGTGAAGGAAAAGACACAAAAGGAGTTGTTTTAATTATAACAATCGGGACTGGGGTCGGTTCAGGTCTTTTTATAGATGGTAAATTAGTCCCAAACACGGAATTAGGATTGGTGCCTTACAAGGATTACAAGCGGTTTGAATCATTTGTTTCCGATTCCGCTAGAAAAAGAGAAGAGCTCTCTTTTTCAAAATGGGGAAAACGATTTGACAAGTTTTTGCAATTTATCGAACAGACGTTTTCACCCGACTTGATTATATTAGGAGGGGGAACAAGTAAAAAAATGGAGAAATTTCAAGATAGAATAACAGTTGAAACAAAAGTTGTTGCTGCGAAATTTCAAAATAACGCTGGGATAGTTGGAGCAGCATTGTTGGCAAAATAAGATAGACAATTTGCTTTGTTAACTAAAATTATTTGGTTACTTTGCGAGCCTAAACTTACATTTTATAGCCTTCTTTCCAAAGTTCAAGAAAGATTTTTTTTCGAGCAATATTTCTTAAAAGAAGTGCCTATTAGCAAACACAGATACTTGATACCATGAATTTAGATTTAGAATACAATTCAGAACGTTCTTTGATGATTATCCCTGAGTATGGAAGACATATTCAAAAATTAGTGAACCACTGCATCGATTTAGAAAGTGAAGAAGAGCGAAAAAAAATGGCAAATGCTATTGTCGATGTAATGGGGAATTTACAACCTCACTTACGGGATGTTCCTGACTTTAAACACAAACTGTGGGATCAGATTTTTATCATGTCTGATTTTAAATTGAACATAGAATCTCCTTTTGGGACACCAGACCAAGAAGAATTGCAGGCAAAACCAGAACCTTTGGCGTACCCCAAACTTGCCTCGAAGTATCGTTTTTATGGGCATAACATTCAAACCATGATCAAAGTGGCTTTGTCTTGGGACGATGGGGAATTGAGAACAGCTCTGATTTTTAACATCGCCAATCATATGAAAAAATGTTATCTCAACTGGAACAAAGACACGGTGGATGATGCTGTGATTTTTGACCATTTGCGAGAGCTCTCTAATGGTGAAATTGATTTGACAAAGACAAATGAAACTCTTGCTGAAAGTAAGATCTTGCTAAAAAAATCAACAAATGGAAGAAGTCAGCAAAAGCATCAAAACAATAGAAATAAAAATTCCAACAAGAATCATAGAAATCACAAGAACAAACAGAAATAAAGGTTTGAGAATTGATTTTAAATAAAAATAAGTAATGGCAACATTTAAAATAGAGGGAGGTCACAAATTACAAGGGAACGTCCACCCACAAGGCGCTAAAAATGAAGCATTACAGATCTTATGCGCTGTTCTTTTGACTCCAGAGAAAGTAAGAATTGAAAACATTCCCAATATTATTGATGTCAACAAACTAATTTTTATACTTGGGGAATTAGGCGTTAAAATAGATAAACACGATGGCAACACCTACACATTTCAAGCAGACGAGCTCAGGTTAGAATATTTAGAATCTGCAGAATTTAAGAGAGACGGTAGTTCCTTACGTGGCTCTATAATGCTTGTTGGACCCTTGTTAGCCCGTTTCGGAAAAGGCTATATTCCTAGGCCTGGAGGTGATAAGATAGGAAGAAGAAGACTGGATACTCATTTTGAAGGTTTTATCAATTTAGGAGCTACATTTCGCTACAACAAAGAGGAATATTTCTATGGTGTAGAAGCGGAAGAGTTGCAAGGTACAGACATGTTGTTGGACGAAGCATCTGTGACAGGTACAGCGAATATACTAATGGCTGCTGTTTTGGCAAAAGGAAGGACTACTATTTACAATGCAGCCTGCGAGCCTTATATTCAACAATTGTCAAAAATGTTGAATAGCATGGGGGCTAATATTACTGGGGTAGGATCTAACTTATTAACCATTGATGGTGTGAAATATTTGCGTGGTTGTACGCACCGTGTCCTTCCAGATATGATTGAAATTGGTAGTTGGATTGGCGTGGCAGTCATGACAAAGTCAGAATTAACGATTAAAAATGTCAGTTGGAATGATTTGGGAATTATTCCACGTGTTTTTCAAAAACTTGGAATACAACTAGAAAAAAGAAATGATGACATTTATATACCAGCCCAGGAGACCTATGAAATTCAGAACTATATCGACGGATCTATATTAACTGTCTCTGATGCACCATGGCCAGGATTTACTCCTGACTTGTTGAGTATTGTGTTGGTTGTTGCTACTCAAGCAAAAGGCTCCGTTTTGATACATCAAAAAATGTTTGAAAGCCGTTTATTTTTTGTAGATAAACTCATTGATATGGGGGCAAAAGTAATTTTGTGTGACCCTCACAGAGCGACGATTATAGGGATGAACCATCAATCAGCTTTGAAAGCGACCACCATGACATCTCCTGATATTAGAGCAGGAATTTCTCTTTTGATTGCAGCACTTTCAGCTAAAGGAACGAGTACCATTCACAATATCGATCAAATTGATAGAGGGTACGAAGATATTGAAGGAAGACTGAAATCGTTAGGCGCTAAAATTGAACGTATCAATGATTGATACAAAATGATTAAGACGCATAGAAGCCAACTAAATTTAGTTGGCTTTTTTATTTCAAGAATTCCCTGTTTTTTATTGTTTCAATTTACTAATTTTGCGCCGTGACATTTTGACAGAAAAAAGGAGTTGGCAGCATTGTTGCTTCCACTATAACATATTAAAAGAAGTAGACGCATTATGAGTACAGAAGAGAAAATAAAAGACGAAGCTGAACAAGCAAAAGATGCAACAGTTTCAAAAAACGAAAAATCAGAAGAAAACACGGTAGATGAGAAAAAAGAGGTGAATCCCGAGGAAGTTCTCCAAAAGGAAAAAGAAAAATACTTGCGCCTTTTCGCTGAATTTGAAAACTATAAAAAAAGAACAACTAAAGAGCGAATAGAGTTGTATCGAACTGCAGGACAGGACATTATAACCTCATTACTCCCCGTTTTGGATGATTTTGACAGAGGATTGTCGGAAATTAAAAAGGTCAAAGACAAGGAGTTGTTAAAAGGAATGCAGTTGATCAATGATAAGTTGGCATCTACTTTGGAGCAAAAAGGTTTGGAGAAAATTGAAGTAAAATCGGGTGATGTATTTGATGCTGATACACACGAGGCGATTACTCAGATTCCAGCACCCACGGATGATTTGAAAGGAAAAATCATTGATGTGATTGAAAAAGGCTACAAATTAGGAGATAAAACAATTCGTTACCCGAAAGTGGTAATTGGACAATCATAAACAAACACCAAGTGATAGTTGTATAAGAAATACACATGTCAGGTAGAAAGAAATATACATTATGGCGAAAAGAGATTATTACGAGGTGCTAGGATTGTCAAAATCTGCATCTTCTTCAGAAATTAAAAAAGCGTATCGAAAGATGGCTGTAAAGTACCATCCTGACAAGAATCCGGATGACAAAGCGGCTGAAGAGAAATTTAAAGAAGCAGCGGAAGCCTACGAAGTATTAAGTGATACTGATAAAAAATCGAAATACGATCAATTTGGGCACAGTGCCTTTGAGGGTGGTGCTGGAGGTGGTTTCGGTGGTTTTGGTGGCGGTATGGATATGGATGACATCTTTAGCCAGTTTGGGGATATTTTTGGAGGGGGATTTGGCGGTAGCCGTCGTTCAAGAGGATCTGTCAGAGCGAAAGGAAGCAATTTGCGTATTCGTGTTAAATTGACTTTGGAAGAAATAGCCAATGGCGTGGATAAAAAAGTAAAAGTTCGTAGAAAAATACAAGCAAAAGGTGTCCGATATACGACCTGTTCCACATGTAATGGGCAAGGGCAAGTCATGCGTGTTCAAAACACTATGTTGGGAAGAATGCAAACTGCAGTTACCTGTCCTTCATGTAATGGGGTTGGTCAGTCTATTAGCAGTAAACCAAACGGTGCAGATGCACAAGGTTTGGTCGTTTCTGAAGAAACAGTTACAATTAATATTCCGGAAGGAGTTACGGAAGGAATTCAATTGAAGGTGGCAGGAAAAGGAAACGATGCTGCTGGAAACAATTCTATACCAGGAGATTTATTAGTCGTAATAGAGGAGATTCCACACGAAAAACTCAAACGAGAGGGAACAAACTTGCATTACGATTTGTACGTAAGTTTTTCAGAAGCAGCGCTTGGCGCATCGAAAGAAATAGACACCGTTACAGGAAAGGTCAAGATTAAAATTGAAACAGGCACCCAATCTGGAAAAATTTTGCGTTTGAAAGGCAAAGGCCTTCCAAGTATTGAAAGATATGGAACAGGAGATTTGATGGTGCATGTAAATGTTTGGACGCCACAAGTATTGGATAAAAATCAGCGAAAGTTCTTTGAAGATATGTTAGAAGATGAGAATTTCGTTCCGAACCCAAGCAAAACAGACAAATCTTTTTTTGAAAAAGTAAAAGATATGTTTTCATAAAAAAGATTTTCTGTTACCAAAAAAAAGAGTAACTTTGATTTGTTGTTAATCTATTTAACAACATCTTTTTCATAGCAATTTTCCCACTCATTTATGAGTGGGTTTTTTATATATAAAGTAGGCTGTCTTATCGCTTTGTGTTGATGTGTTCATCACAAATAAGGAAAGTCCGAACATCACAGAGTAGCATAGCGGATAACATCCGTCCAGCGTAAGTTGAGGACAAGTGCAACAGAAAGCAAGTACAGTTCGGCTGTAGTGAAACCAGGTAAACTCTATGCGATGCAATGCCATGTACATTGGAGATTGAGGGCTACTCGCCCGATTCCAAGGGGTAGGCAGATAGATTCCATAAGTAATTTTGGAACAAGATAAATGATAAGAGCCGTTTTAGGCGGAAACAGAATTCGGCTTATAGGCCTACTTTATTTATGAAAAAATCTTTTTTTGGTGTTTATTGCACTGCAATTCCATCTATTTTTGGAAGAAAAGTTGTACTTTATTTGTTTTTTTTGGGTGAAATATTGTGACATTGTTATTTTTCGGAAAATTATATTGACAATTGTGTAATTTTAACAAACATAAAATTTCAATGTCGTTTATCTTTCTGTGTAACAGTTATTCAAGAGGCTAGGCGCTTTTAAATCCAAGGGATATTTTGTAAATTCGCACAAATTATTAACAAATAGAAATACAGGCACACACTGGTTGCTACAGAACAGAGCCGAGACATTTTATATTCTAATATCTTTATGAACACTTACAACGATTATATCCAAGAGATCGAACAAAGAAAAGGTCAAGGGCTTCACCCGAAACCAATTGATGGAGCCGATTTGTTAAGCGAAGTTATTGCACAAATAAAAGACGCCAATAACGAGTACCGCGCAGATTCGTTACAATTCTTTATTTACAATGTATTGCCTGGTACAACTAGTGCAGCGGCTGTAAAAGCTGCTTTCTTAAAAGAAATTATTCTAGGAGAATCAATTGTTGAAGAAATTAGTGTTGCCTTTGCATTCGAGCAGTTGTCTCATATGAAAGGGGGACCTTCCATTGAGGCTTTGTTAGACATTGCTTTAGGGAATGATGAGCCTATTGCTCAAGAAGCTTCGAAAATTTTGAAAACTCAGGTGTTTTTGTATGAAGCTGATACTGACAGACTAGTAGCTGCCTTTAAAGCAGGTAGTTCGATTGCAAAGGATATTATTGAAAGTTATGCACAAGCAGAATTTTTTACGAAACTTCCTGCAATTGAGGAAAAGATTGAAATAGTTACGTTTATTGCTGGAACAGGAGACATTTCTACAGATTTGTTATCTCCGGGTGCAGATGCACATTCAAGATCCGATAGAGAATTACACGGTCAGTGTTTGTTTGAACACAACAAAGACATGCAAAATGAGTTGTTGGCATTGAAACAACAACATCCAGACAAAAGAGTGATGCTCATTGCAGAAAAAGGAACGATGGGAGTAGGTTCTTCAAGAATGTCGGGAGTAAATAACGTAGCCTTGTGGACAGGTGTTCCATCGAGTCCTTATGTGCCATTTATTAACATTGCACCTGTTATTGCAGGAACCAATGGTATCTCTCCAATTTTCCTTACGACAGTTGGAGTTACAGGAGGTATTGGTATCGACCTTCAAAACTGGGTCAAACAAAAAGATGCGAATGGAAACACAATTGTTGATGAAGCTGGAGATCCTATTTTAAAACAGACTTATTCTGTAGCAACAGGTACGGTTCTTACGATCAATACAAAAGAAAAGAAACTTTATTTTGAGGACAAAGTTCTCAAAGATATTTCCGCAGCATTGACTCCACAAAAAATGGAGTTTATCAAAGCGGGAGGTTCTTACGCTGTTGTTTTCGGTAAAAAGTTACAAACATTTGCAGCAAAAATTTTAGGGATCGAAGTACCTCAAGTATACGCGACTTCAAAAGAGATTTCTTTGGAAGGACAAGGGTTGACAGCAGTAGAAAAAATATTCAATAAAAATGCGGTAGGAACGACTCCAGGAAAAACCTTGCATGCCGGATCTGATGTTCGTGTAGAAGTAAATATTGTAGGTTCTCAGGATACTACTGGTTTGATGACTTCACAAGAATTAGAGATGATGGCAGCAACAATAATTTCTCCAATTGTGGACGGTGCTTACCAATCTGGATGTCATACGGCCTCCGTTTGGGACAATAAATCAAAAGCAAATATTCCAAGATTGATGCAGTTTATGAATGATTTTGGTTTGATCACAGCACGAGACCCGAAAGGGAAGTACCATGCTATGACCGATGTAATTCACAAAGTTTTGAATGACATCACAGTCGATGATTGGGCCATTATTATTGGAGGAGATTCACACACAAGAATGTCTAAAGGAGTTGCTTTTGGTGCTGATTCTGGTACAGTGGCATTGGCATTGGCTACGGGAGAAGCGACCATGCCGATTCCAGAGTCTGTAAAGGTAACCTTTAAAGGAGAAATGAAAAGTTATATGGACTTTCGTGATGTAGTTCATGCCACACAGCAACAGATGCTCGCTCAATTCGGAGGTGACAATGTTTTTCAAGGAAGAATAATTGAAGTTCATATTGGTACACTTACTGCGGATCAAGCATTTACATTTACCGATTGGACCGCAGAGATGAAAGCAAAAGCGTCGATCTGTATTTCTGAAAATGAAACCTTGATTGAATCCTTGGAAATTGCCAAAGGTCGAATCCAAATCATGATTGATAAGGGAATGGACAATGAGAAACAAGTGCTGAAAGGTTTGATCGCGATTGCAAACAAGAGAATTAGTGAAATTAGTTCGGGTGAGAAACCTGCTTTAACACCAGATGCAAATGCAAAATATCATGCAGAGGTATTGGTGGATTTAGATGCCATTGTAGAACCTATGATTGCGGATCCAGATGTTTACAATGAAGATGTTTCAAAGCGTTATACGCATGATACCATTCGTCCTTTGTCCTTTTATCAAGGTATTAAAAAAGTAGATCTTGGTTTTATTGGATCTTGTATGGTTCACAAAGGTGATATGAAAATATTGGCGCAAATGCTAAGTAATATCGAAGCTCAACAAGGACAAGTTGTTTTCAACGCTCCTTTGGTAGTAGCGCCTCCAACATACAATATTGTCGACGAGTTGAAAGAAGAGGGTGATTGGGAAGTTTTGCAAAAATATTCAGGTTTTGAATTTGACGACAACGATCCGAAGGGTGCTGCGCGTACAAGTTATGAGAACATGTTGTATTTAGAACGCCCAGGATGTAACCTGTGTATGGGAAATCAAGAGAAGGCAGAACCAGGTGATACAGTGATGGCAACATCAACGCGTTTGTTCCAAGGAAGGGTCGTAAAGGATGGAGAAGAGAAAAAAGGAGAATCTTTATTGTCTTCGACACCAGTTGTAGTTTTGTCTACCATTTTGGGAAGAACTCCAAACCTAGCGGAATATGAAGCTGCAGTAGATGGAATCAACTTGACGAAGTTCAAACCTTCTCACAAGTTGTTGGTGAAGTAATTTATTATAAAAAGATAAAAATAAAAGCCTGTGTTACTGACGCGGGCTTTTTTTATAGCACATAATTTGCATTTAAAAAGGAGAAAAAAAGATTTTGTCACTTCAGAATTGTGTTTTTAGATGTTGTTAGTTTAAAAAAAATGATAAAGATAAAGAAGCCTTGGCCCACAAAAACGGCAATGGAGCAGGTGTATGCCCAAAATCTTTGGGGAAAGGGAAGCACTGAATTTTATTCTGGAGAAGGGTCGCATTTACCCGATTTTGTGAATCCCTACTTAAAGACAGTCATTGCTTTTTTGAAATCCTTTGACAAAAAACTTGTTGTCTGTGATTTGGGCTGTGGGGATTTCAATATCGGAAAAGAATTGGCTCCGTTTACTCAAAAATATGAAGCGATAGACATTGCGAAAAATCTCATAGAATTCAATCGAAAACAATTTTGTTTGGAAAATTTAGATTTCCACTGTTTAGATATTGCAGAGGAAGAATTGCCACACGGAGATTGTGCCATTGTCAGGCAAGTATTGCAACATTTGTCCAATGCTGAAATTCAAAAAATAGTTCGAAAATTGCAAGGTTTTAAATTTGTAATTCTTACAGAACATCTTCCTAAAGGTGATTTTATCGCAAACGCAGACATTATTTCAGGTCAAGGAATCCGAATTAAAAAGAATAGTGGCGTTGATATTCTAAAAGCACCATTTCATTTAAATATTCATGATTATAAGGAACTTGTTTCCATAGATTTGGGCGCTCAAAAAGGTGTTGTCCTAATTACTTTGTTCACGTTATAACGATTCTTACTTGTTTAAGAATTTTTATCGAGGGTCCTGATTGATAATTTTCAGAAAGGGTTCATAATGGTCCTCTGTGTCTCTATTAGTTTGAAAACGAACCCATACAGGTCTATGATCAGACCATTGGTATTTGATGTTTTTTCCTTGTGAAGCTGGAATATAATCTGGGGATGTGGGATGGTCGAAAGCAATGACTCCGAAATTTATATCGTATTTCATGTGTTCAATAGAGGTGTGAAATTCTTCTTTTACATCAGAACTGCATAAAACCATGTCATAGGCCATATGATTGTTGGAAACTGTTGTAGAAAGTAGTTGTGGGTCGTCTGAAGGGATGCCTTTGCCTTGAATTGAAAGTGTAGACACCTGTTTTGTTTTATTGAATTGAGGGTCCCAAAAGTCAATATTAGGACAAAACATTTTTTCAGGTGTATATCGTATATTTTTCACGGCTGTTTGCCTGTTTCCAAATCTATTGAAGTCACCAAGAATAATTATATCAGGGTCTAAAGAATAGTCTGTGGGCTGACTTAGAATAGTTTCTATTTTTTGAAATTCCGCAATTCTGTAGGAGTTATTTTGCCAAGACAGGTGAACGCCGATTAGGCTAAAATCAAAATTTCCCGACTTGAAAGAGCATTTGATAAAATTTCGACCGCCGTTTGATGGAATAATTTCCATTTTATTATTGCTAGTTACTTTTACTGAATCGTAGAGAAAACCTATGGATTCTAAAAAGCCGAAACCGAGTCCTATTGGATTGCTATGCAACCATTTGTAGCGTTTTTTATATTTTGTGTTTAATTCATGGGTGAGATCTTTCAATGCCCATTCACCACCTTTACTAGCTGCCACCTCTTGAATAGAAATCAAGTCTAAATTGCGTTTTGCAAGAACCTGTGCATTGTTTTGAATCCGCTGAGGAATGGTATCATGCGTATAGCTGCCTTTTGTTTGTTTGTATTTGTTGGCAATATTGCCCAAGCTAAAAATGTTATACGTAGCAACAGTTAGAGAATTTATTGGGCTGAAAACTATTTGTCCGTAATTCGATTTTTTATAGCTATATCTATTGGATGTGCTGCAATTCGTAGCGATACAAATGAATCCCAAAACGAACACAATGTATTTTAAATTTTTGATCACATGCTTTGTTTTTTAATGACAAATATAGTTGTTTATGTAGATAAGGGTGTATATAACAAGAAGTCATTGAAATTTAAATTCTTGCTAAATTTTGTATTTTTGAACTTTCTAATGGTTAAGATTTAAACGATATTAAATTTGTTTTATGATTAAAAGATATATAACAAAAATTACCTTGGTTCTTTTTGTATTAGGTTGTGGTGAAGATGACTCTGTGGAAAAAATAGTAGCAGCGGTGAGTAACCCAACTCCAATAAATCAATCGATCAATATCGAATTTAGCGAAGGGGCTATTTCATTTAGACCAGGAGCAAACACTCCGGATGACGCGCATTACAAACTGTATTTAGATAAAAACATGGACCCTGTAAATGTAAATGATCTAGGGAGTAATACAACCTACATTTATAGTGATTTAGAAGAAAACACAAAGTATTATTGGAAAATAGAAACATTGGACAACAACGAAGTTTTGTCAACTTCTGCGCTATGGAATTTTACAACAGCCAAAACACTCGCCGTAACCAACCCCATACCTACTCACCAAAATAGAGAGGCTCCAGTGAATGGGGATATTTCTTTTACGCCCGGAAGAAACACTTCTGAAAATTCTACTTACAGACTTTATTTGGATACAAATACAAATCCACTGACATCATATGATTTAGGCAAGAATACTTTGTATACTTATGGTGATTTGGAAAAAAACACAACCTATTTTTGGAGAATGGAAACGCTTAGAGACAATGAAGTTTTGGCAACTTCCAGTGTTTTCAATTTTACAACAGTGGCTACTCAGCCCGCAATTAATTTATCACCAGGTAATCAAGCTTTAAGGGTAGATTTAGATGGGACTTTGAGATTCATCGTAGGAGATAACACATCTACAAATGCAGTCTTTAAGCTTTATTTTGACACGAATACTAATCCTACAACAACTTATGAGTTAGGGAATAATACTAGTTTTATTTATAGTGATTTAACAGGGAATAACAATTATTATTGGAAGGTGGAAACCATTGAAAATGGAAAAGTGTCAGCAGTTTCTACTATTTTTACTTTTGAAACAAGAAGTCCAATTAATACAAATACAGCTCCCTCTGAAAATTTTGATTTATCTACTTGGAAAATAACCCTTCCTATTAATTCAAATGGAGGCAACGATGGGAAGTCCGCTGAAATAGATGTAGCAGAACTCAATAATGGGTATAAAAATTCAGACTATTTTTTCACCTCAAATGATGGAGGAATGGTTTTTAGATGTCCTGTAAAAGGTGCTACGACTTCTGGGAATACAAGTTATGCAAGAACTGAATTGCGTGAGATGTTGAGAGGAACAGATAAAAGCATATCAACGGGAGGAGTGAACAAAAACAATTGGGTGTTTGGCTCAGCGCCCCAAGCAGATCAATCTGCAGCAGGAGCAGTAGATGGTCGTATGGAAGCAACGCTTGCCATCAATAAGGTAACCACCACAGGTTCTAGTTCTCATGTAGGTAGGGCAATTATAGGTCAAATTCATGCCAATGACGATGAGCCGATAAGAGTATACTACAGAAAATTACCAAATAACGACAAAGGAACGATTTATTTTGCACACGAACCACGCACAGGTTCGGAACAATGGATTGACGATTTGATAGGATCTAGAAGTAACAGTGCTTCCGATCCAATTGACGGAATTGCTTTGAACGAGAGATTTAGCTATTCAATTGATGTAGTAGGAAATACCTTAACTTTTACATTGATTCGTGAGGACAAAACAGATATCGTGAGAACAGTGGATATGTCGGATAGTCGTTTTGATGAGTCAGGTCAATACATGTATTTCAAAGCAGGTCTCTATCATGCCAACAATTCAGGAGACGCAGATGATTATGCACAAGTCACCTTCTATCGACTAGAAAAGTCACATTAAATATTATTTAAAGCTTCACCTCTTGTTTTATTCGTGATATGTGATTTTTTTGAAAGTATATGAAAATTAGAGTACATAAATTAATCATGACTTTTTTTCTTTTTTGTTCGCTGGTTTCCGGCTTTTCACAAAATGAAAATAAGTTTACTGTTCTTGGTGGAATTAAAGATTCTTTAACTCGCACTAATATTCCATATGCCTCGATATCTGTTCTAGATACAAAGACTAAAAAAGTGCATGCAGGAACTATTTCCGATGAGGATGGACGCTTTAATTTGAGAGTAAATCTTTCTAATTTTTATGTAGAAGTTAGTTTTATAGGATTTGAAACTCAAAAAATCACGAAGCTAATACCTTCTCAAGATAAGATTGATTTAGGAACTATTTTTTTGAAAGAAAACAGCGAGCAATTGGAAGTTATCAACGTAAGAGCAGAAAAGTCTAGAACCCAGTTTAAATTAGATCGCAAAGTTTTTAGCGTGGGCAAAGACATTGCTAGTACAGGAATGAGTGCGTTGGAAGTGCTAAATAATGTGCCCTCAGTAAATGTAAATATAGAGGGAGAAGTAAGTCTAAGAGGTAGTTCAGGAGTTCAAATTCTCATTGATGGCAAACCTTCTGTGCTTGCAGACGATAGTAGCAATGCTCTTGGGACTATTACAGCAGACATGATTGAAAGTATTGAGGTAATTACAAATCCGTCCGCTAAATACGATGCAGAAGGAACGGCAGGCGTGTTGAATATTATTTTAAAAAAGGAAGAGAGAAGAGGGGTAAACGGTTCTGTCTCCTTGAATACGGGGACTCCGGGCAATCACAGTGTAGGAGTAAGTCTTAACAAAAGAACTGAAAAGTTCAACTTGTTTACGCAGTTTGGGGCAGGCTATCGATCTTTGCCAAGAGATAATGAGAACATCAATAAAAACAAGAACAGCAATACAGAACTATTGAGCGAAGGTTATGCCTATAGAAATGAGATTTTCTACAATTTAATTTTAGGAACCGACTATCATATAAATGATCGAAACGTATTGACTTTAACAGGGAATTATGCTTTTGAAATCGAAGATCAACCGTCCAAAATATATTACCAAGATTACAACAATACTGTTTTAGAGAACAAATGGAATAGAACGGGAGATACTGAGGCCACCAATCCCAAGTGGCAGTATGATTTGAATTACAAAAAAGAATTTAGAAATAATAAAAAACACACGTTATTAATCAGTGCGTTGGGTAGATTTTTTGGAAAAGAACTGACTTCTGAATTTTTGAACAGCACCACTTTTGGAGCGAACAATGATAAGGATCAGCAAATAGAAACAAATTTTCAACAAGCAGACTATACTTTTAAATTGGATTATACCAATCCAGCCAGCAAACGTTTTTCCATAGAAGCAGGCTCACAATACGTGGTAAATGATGTTGGAAATGATTACGAAGTAAGGGATAATAGCGGAATGGAATTTATTGTCAATCCCGATTTCACGAATAATTTTGAGTACGTCCAAAAAGTTTTGGCATTTTATGGAACCGCGAGTTATGAGATAAATAAATGGGGTCTAAAACTAGGTTTGCGAATAGAAAATACTGACTTATCTACATTTTTAACCAACACACAAACAGCAAACAGTGATATTTATACAGATTTTTTTCCTAGTGTACATATATCTTATAAAATCAATGATGGTTTTTCTGTGCAATCAGGTTATTCTAGAAGAATTTACCGTCCAAGACTATGGCACTTGAATCCTTTTTTTAACATACAGGACAATTACAATATCCGCACAGGAAATCCTGATTTATTGCCAGAATACACCGATTCCTATGAGCTTACAGGGGTGTATGAGTTTGACAATTTGTCACTAAGTTCGAGTATTTATTACAAGAATACAACCGATGTTATGGAACGTATTGCAGTTTTTGAGGACAATATTACCACAAGCACTCCTTTTAACCTAGGTTCAAGAGGAACTACTGGATTGGAGTTGAATGGAAAATATTCTCCTTTGCAGTGGCTCAGTATGAATGGAGATTTCAACGCATATCAGTTTGATAGAAAAGGAGCTTATGAAAATCAAAATTTTGATTTTTCAGGGAAGAGATGGAGTTCTCGTTTGACTACAAAGATAAGGCTGCCGTTTGATCTGGATTTAGAAATTACAGGAACGTATAATTCTACTTACAAAACAGTGCAAGGGCAAATGGCAGGTTTTGGTTTTGTAGATATGGGGTTGAGAAAAAAAATATTAAAAGGTAAAGGAGTCATTAATGTATCCGTAAGAGATGTGTTTTCCTCAAGAGTGCGTGAAAGAGTTATTGATAATGATTTTACATATCAATACAGTTTTAGCCAAAGAGGTAGGTTTTTCGCGATAGGTTTTAGTTACGGTTTTGGAAAAGGAGAAGCCATGAGTTATTCAGGAAGACGCAGGTAATAAATCTTCATGAACTCAGAGGATTTCAAAATTTTTCTCCTATTTTCCAATACAGAAATTTGCAAAAATATTGCCAAGCAAGTCATCATTGGTTACTTCACCTGTAATCAATCCAAAAAAATACAAAGCTTCTCGTATGTCTATCGCTAACAAATCTCCAGAAAGTCCGTGTTGAATTCCTTCGTCTACCTTGTTTATTTCGTTCAAGGCTTTCAGCAAGGCGTCGTAATGGCGCGAATTGGTGACAATGGTTTCGTTGTTGTGTAAAGCGCCTGTGTTGATTAAGGAAGTCAGCTGGTTGGTCAAGGTTTCGATGCCCGATTTTTCCTTGGCAGAAATCGGAATCAACTCAGGAATTAGACTTTTTAAAAGTGTCATCTCATTGCTTGAAATTTTATCAGCTTTATTTCCTATGACAATCAACTGTTTTTGAGGGTGTTTGTTTTTGAGGGTTTCGATTTCTATTTTGAATTTTTGACTTCCATTTTTTGACTGCGCTGCATCAAATAAATAGAGAACCACCTGTGCTTGGGTGATTTTTTCAAATGTTTTTTGAATTCCAATACTTTCTACCACATCTTTGGTGTCTCGTATACCCGCAGTATCTATAAAACGAAACGCTACCCCGTCAATAATTATTTCGTCTTCGATGGTGTCTCTTGTCGTTCCAGCAATGTCTGAAACAATGGCGCGTTCTTCATTTAGGAGTGCATTTAGCAACGTTGATTTTCCCACATTGGGCTCTCCAACAATGGCCACTGGGATTCCATTTTTAATGACATTTCCGACAGCGAACGAATCGATCAGCCTTTTCAGAACCAATTGTATTTTCCCTATCAAAGCTTTGAATTGTTCGCGATTTGCGAATTCTACATCTTCCTCCGCAAAATCGAGTTCCAATTCAATCAAAGAAGCAAAGTTTAGCAATTGTTCTCTTAACAGTTGAATTTCATTGCTAAAACCGCCTCGCATTTGTTGCATTGCTACTTTGTGCGAAGCCTCTGATTCGGAAGCGATTAGATCTGCCACAGCTTCTGCTTGACTCAGATCTAGTTTTCCATTTAGAAAAGCTCTCAGTGTGAACTCACCAGCATCTGCCATGCGACATCCTTTGTTTAGAAAAAGTTGTATGATTTCTTGTTGTATATAGCTAGAACCATGGCAAGAGATTTCAACTGTATCCTCTCCTGTATAGGAATGCGGATTTTTAAAAAGTGACACCAAAACTTCATCAATGGTTCTTCCGTTGTTTAGGATATGCCCGAGATGTAGCGTGTGTGACTTTTGGTCACGAAGAGACTTTTTGTCTTTAATGGATTGAAAGTTGGCATCTGCAATTGCAATCGCATCAGGGCCTGACAAACGAATAATGGCAATGGCTCCTATGCCAGAAGCTGTTGCCAACGCAACAATTGTATCTTGATGATTCATAAGACAAAGATATGTTTTCTGAGCGTTTTTAGCTTCTAAAATTTAGTTTTTACAAGATGGCGAGCACTATAAATAATTAGGGAGTCTTTAAGAGAGGTCGGCTTGTTTGATGAAATCTTCAAATTCGTAAAACCAACATTCAAATTGATGCATGTGTTGGTTAAAAAAATCATAGGCCAGTCCCCAGGTGTTTTTGTTGTAGATGCTGAATTTGGCATCGAGTGTTACAAAAACTCTCGAAATACATTTTCCATTGTCAACATAATGGTTTTTATCAAAGATAATTTCAGGTAGATAGCTTTCCTCTAGAACTGTTTTTAAGGCAGCCACCTGCTCGTATAAGAGTTCTCGACGGGCTTCGCTGGTAGGTTCAATATCGAGCATGACGCGAGCGGTTTTGTTGTCAGCATAAAACTTAAAGCTGAAATCTTTTATTTTGGTATTGTAGGTAAGCCATTTGCGCGGGAAAGACTTTCCATAACTGACCCAAAAGTCTTTTCTTAATTTCGAAGCTTCTTCTTTAGAAAACATGCGTGGATATATTCAGCTCGCAAAGATAAATATTTTTAGATTCGAAAAGTTCGGTTTCTTTGGACTAAAAAAATGCCATCACTACAAGAAGTAATGATGGCATTGTGATGATCAATAAAGTTGTTTCAAATTATTTGATCATTTGATAACTGCGTTTGATGAAGTTTGTCAATTCTTCTCCATGCAATAGGTTTTGCGATAACTTAGCCAAATCAAATGCTTGTCCAATTAGTTCTTTTTGAGCGTTTGCATCCTTAGAATCTAAAATGTCTTTGATCAAGTCATTGTTCGTGTTTACTACAAGGTTGTACATTTCAGGCATGTTGTTCATTCCAAACATACCGCCACCGCCAGATTGGCTCATTTCTTTCATCCTACGCATGAATTCGGGCACTGTAATGCTAAACGGGTTGGCATTGGAGTCCAAAGCTTCCAATTGTACGGTATACGTTTCTTTTGGAATGTTTTCCTCAATAATTGGTTTCAAACTTTCTTTTTCTTCTTCAGAAAGTTTGCTGATTTTTTCATCGTCTTTTTTGATAAGATTGTCAATATGATCAGAATCTACACGTGTAAATTTCAATTTTTCGTTGCTACCTTCCAATTTCTGCATCAAATGAGAAACGATTGGAGAATCCAATAACAATACTTCGTATCCTTTTTCTTTGGCATCTTGAATGAAGCTGTGTTGTGCTTCTTTATTCGCAGCGTACAAAACAATGGTATTGCCATCTTTGTCTGTTTGTAGATCTTTGATTTTTTCTTTCAATTCTTCCAGCGTAAAGAAAGCATCATTCACAGTAGGGAGTAGGGCAAATTTTTGCGCTTTTTCAAAGAATTTTTCATCAGAGAGCATTCCGTACTCAATGATGACTTTGATGTCGTTCCATTTTTGTTCAAAATCTTCACGATTGTTTTTGAACAAAGAACTCAATTTGTCCGCAATTTTTTTTGTGATATAACCAGAAATTTTCTTCACAGCACCGTCTGCTTGTAAATACGAACGAGAGACATTCAAAGGAATGTCTGGTGAATCAATCACACCTTTGAGCATTTGTAAAAAGTCAGGTACAATTCCTTCCACATTGTCAGTAATAAAAACCTGATTTTGGTACAATTGAATTTTGTCCTTCTGCATATCCATGTTTGGAGAAAGCTTGGGGAAATATAAAATTCCTGTCAAGTTGAAAGGATAATCTACATTCAAATGGATGTTGAACAATGGTTCTTCAAACTGCATTGGATATAATTCTCTGTAGAAAGAATTATAGTCGTCCGACTCTAAATCTGCAGGTTTTTTTGTCCAGGCAGGTGCTGTATTGTTGATGATGTTGTCAACAGTAATTTGTTTGTGTGGCTCTGTAGTTTCTTTGCCCTCTTCGTCTTTGGTTGTTTGAGGGGTGAATTCAGGATCGTTGACTTCCTTCGTTCCAAATTTGATTGGAATTTGATTGAAACGATTGTATTTAGTAAGCAGCTCCGTGATTTTTGCGTCTTCTAGGAATTCCAAAGAATCCTCAGCAATGTGTAACACAATTTCTGAACCTCTTTCAGTTTTTTCAGCAGGATCAATGGTGTAATTTGGAGATCCATCACAAGACCATTTTACAGCAGGTGCATCTTTGAAAGATTTGGTGATGATATCTACTTTGTCAGCGACCATAAAAGCAGAATAGAAACCAAGTCCAAAATGACCAATAATTCCAGAATCTTCCACTTTGTCTTTGTATTGATCAATAAATTCTTCTGCTCCAGAAAAGGCAATTTGATTGATGTATTTTTCAACTTCTTCCTCTGTCATCCCAATTCCTCGGTCAATGATTCGAAGTGTTTTTGCTTCTTTGTCAGCGATTACTTCGATTTTTGGAGCTCCGTATTCCACGCCTTCCGCTTCTCCCATAGCAATCAAATGTTTCATTTTTGAAGTTGCATCTGTTGCATTGGAGACTAGCTCTCTTAAAAAGATTTCGTGATCAGAATACAAGAATTTTTTAATCAATGGAAAAATGTTTTCCACCGATACATTGATATTTCCTTTTGCCATAATTTATAGTTTAGATTGTTTTTTTAAAATTTACAAATTTTAGTAGTCAAATAAAATACCAAACTTTGTTTTCTGCCGTCAAGACAGTTCGGGGTGACAAGATGACATTTTGTGTATGGTACAACGAAAGAATTGCTGAGAATGAAAGATTGACAGAGAATATGGTTCTGAATTTATGAAGAGCTTGCTGTGTTTACTTAAAGTCAATGAAAAGACATTGCTAAATTTAGTTCCTTGCGAAGGAAGTAAAATAATTTCATTTTTTTTTGTAAAAACAGCTTGTTAGACACAAAACCTTTTGTATATTTGCCCACGATTTTAGTAGGTGGTTTAGATGCCTTAGCTATAAATAAAATTAAGAAGATTTTTAAGATATATCACAATGAGTAAAAGAACATTTCAACCATCGAAAAGAAAAAGAAGAAACAAACACGGTTTCAGAGAAAGAATGGCTTCAGCGAACGGACGTAAAGTTTTAGCAAGAAGACGTGCTAAAGGGAGAAAAAGAGTTTCTGTTTCTTCAGCTCCAAGACCGAAGAAATAATGGATATTGAATTCATATATAAAGGTGTTGCTATTATTTAGCAACACCTTTTTTTTGAATATATTTGCGAGAGTAAAGAAAAAAAGTAACAAAGTTTGAACAACGCAAGTTGATTCGCTTGCTTCAATCGAACAAGAATACACTTAAACAATAGTACTAGCATGCCAAAAAACAACAACATCAAGTCAGTTTTACTCATAGGTTCTGGACCAATTATTATCGGTCAAGCCTGTGAATTTGATTATTCAGGGTCACAATCTATTCGTTCTTTGAAAGAAGAAGGAATCGAAGTTACATTGATCAACTCGAATCCTGCAACGATTATGACGGATCCGTCATTAGCAGACAATGTATATCTGAAACCTCTAACAACCAATTCAATTCGAGAAATATTAGCTAAACATCCAAATATTGATTCGGTATTGCCGACAATGGGGGGACAAACGGCTTTAAATCTTTGTATTGAAGCAGATGAAAAAGGAATTTGGGAAGACAACAATGTCAAAATGATTGGGGTGGATATTGATGCCATCAATATTACAGAAGATAGAGAGCTCTTTCGAAAGTTGATGGGAGAAATAGGAGTAGGTATGGCTCCACAAGCAACTGCTACTTCTTTTCTAGAAGGAAAAAAAATAGCGCAAGAATTTGGTTTTCCATTGTGTATTCGATCTTCATTTACTTTAGGAGGAGCTGGAGCAGCAATTGTGTACGAAGAAGAAGATTTTGATGATTTGTTGCGCAGAGGTTTGGAGATTTCTCCAATTCACGAGGTAATGATTGACAAGGCCATGATGGGCTGGAAAGAATACGAATTGGAGTTGTTACGTGATAAGAATGACAATGTTGTGATTGTATGTTCTATTGAGAACATGGACCCTATGGGAATTCACACAGGAGATTCGATTACTGTAGCACCTGCCATGACTTTGAGTGATTCCACTTTCCAAAAAATGCGTGATATGGCCATTCATATGATGCGCTCTATCGGTGATTTTGAAGGCGGATGTAACGTTCAATTTGCTGTTTCTCCAGATGAAAAAGAAGAGATCATTGCTATTGAAATCAATCCACGTGTATCGCGGTCTTCTGCCTTGGCATCAAAGGCTACAGGATATCCAATTGCAAAATTGGCGACAAAATTAGCTTTGGGATATCATTTGGATGAATTGAACAACCAAATTACAGGATTCACATCAGCTTTATTTGAACCGACGTTGGATTACGTCATTGTAAAAATCCCGAGATGGAATTTTGATAAGTTTGAAGGAGCAGATCGTACATTAGGTTTGCAAATGAAAGCCGTTGGAGAAGTGATGGGGATTGGGCGTTCTTTCCAAGAAGCCTTGCACAAAGCAACACAATCACTCGAAATCAAGCGAAATGGTTTGGGAGCAGATGGGAAAGAGGAAACGCATTACGATACAATCATTTCTAAACTGACCAATGCGTCTTGGGACCGTGTGTTTACCATCTATGATGCAATCAAAGCAGGGATTTCTTTGAAAAAAATCTACGATATCACAAAAATTGACATGTGGTATTTGAAACAATATGAGGAGTTGTTTGCCTTGGAAAAAGAAATTTCTACTTACAAACTAGACTCCTTGTCGAAAGATTTGCTTTTGGAAGCAAAACAAAAAGGATACGGAGACAGACAAATCGCTCATATGTTGGGTTGTTTGGAGTCAGAAGTTTACAACAAACGAGAGGAACTAAATATCAATCGTGTATATAAATTGGTAGATACCTGTGCAGCAGAATTTGAGGCGCAGACACCTTATTTCTATTCCACTTTTGAAAACACCATGACCAAAAAGAATGGAGCTCCTTTTGCGCACAATGAATCCATCGTTACCGCCAAGAAAAAAGTAGTGGTGCTCGGTTCAGGTCCAAATAGAATTGGACAAGGAATTGAGTTTGATTATTGTTGTGTACACGGAGTTTTGGCAGCAAAAGAAGCTGGATACGAAACCATCATGATCAACTGTAACCCAGAAACGGTTTCTACTGATTTTGATACGGCTGACAAATTGTATTTTGAACCAGTATTCTGGGAGCATTTGTATGATATCATTCGTCACGAAAAGCCAGAAGGTGTAATCGTTCAGCTTGGAGGTCAAACAGCTTTGAAACTTGCTGAAAAATTAGAGGCTTATGGAATTAAAATCATGGGAACTAGTTTTGAAGCCTTGGATTTGGCAGAAGACAGAGGTCGTTTCTCTGACATGTTGACGCAATTAGAGATTCCTTTTCCGCAATTTGGAACTGCTACGAATGCAGACGAAGCTCTTGAAATTGCGGACAATTTAGATTTTCCAATTTTGGTACGTCCTTCATATGTACTCGGAGGTCAAGGAATGAAAATTGTGATCAACAAAGAAGAGCTCGAAGAGCATGTAGTAAGTTTGCTACGATCTATTCCAGGAAACAAATTGTTGTTGGACCATTATTTAGAAGGGGCCATTGAGGCAGAAGCAGATGCGATTTGTGATGCAGATGGAAATGTATACATCATTGGTATTATGGAGCATATTGAGCCATGTGGAGTGCATTCAGGAGATTCCAATGCAACTTTGCCTCCTTTTAATTTAGGAGAATTTGTCATGGATCAAATAAAAGAGCATACGAAGAAAATTGCGGTGGCACTCAAAACAGTAGGATTGATCAATATTCAATTTGCAATCAAAAACGATATAGTATATATCATTGAAGCCAATCCAAGGGCTTCACGTACCGTTCCTTTTATTGCGAAAGCCTATGGTGAGCCTTATGTGAACTATGCGACCAAAGTAATGCTAGGTGAGAACAAAGTGACAGATTTTGATTTTAAACCAAAGCTAGATGGATATGCAATCAAACAACCTGTGTTCTCATTCAATAAATTTCCGAATGTTGACAAAACTTTAGGGCCTGAAATGAAATCTACTGGAGAGTCCATTTTATTTATTGACAGTTTGAAAGACGATGCCTTTTACGAATTGTATTCAAGAAGAAAAATGTATTTGAATAAATAAACAGCATTTAGAAAGCAGTAATAGGCTTTTTATTAAAAACGGTTTCCTTCATAGGAAGCCGTTTTTTCATTATTTAGAAGTCGGTATTATACAAACTTAAAGTCCTTTTATTACAAGAAAAGTTTATTTTTCATAAAGTTCGAAAAACAATTGGACGGAAACGTCATCTGCTATTTTATTTCGAACAATTTTAGGGATTTTGATGTTGTAGTTTGCCGCAGTCAATGAAAAGTTCGTGGACAGAATGTAATGAGTGTCCTTGTAGCTCATTGTCGCAGGTGTCCGGATTTGTTTGGTTACCCCATGAAATGTAAAATCTCCCTCTAGGATCACTGCAACGGCCTCTTCGTTTTTGAATTTTTCCTTTGAAAAGTCGATAATCTTCCCCAAAAACAATGTTTTTGGATACTGTTCACTTTCTGCATAACTCTCGTTAAAGTGTTCTTCCATCAATGCAATTTTAAAACGAAAACCTTGTACCAATCCCAAAACAGCTATTTTTCCCGTGTCGGTTTTTAAAATCGCTGTGACTTTATTGTTTTCAGCCTTGATTTCTTCGAAAGAAGGAACCGAAGCCTCAAAAGCAACGAGTCCTGATTTGGTGATAAATTTCTCCTGACCAAAACTTTGCAGTGTAAATAATATGGCTAGCGATAGAAGGAATGATTTCATAATCTATTCCTCAAGATATCCATTTGCGATCCATTCTTTTATTTTATCAATGCTCGTTTGGCTAAATGGAGATCCGTTTTTTGGCATATTTCCACTTTCAATTCTTCCCAAAGCACTCAACGTTCCAGTAGCTTCGAAAGCTGTTTTTATTTGTTCGTAGTTTGTAAGTAATGGACTTTTTCCTCCGCCATGACAATTTGTGTTGGAGCAGCCTTCTGTAATCATTTTTTCAATTGTATTGGTATAGGTAACAGCTGTTGCTGGTTCATTATTGTCTATCGGTAGAGGTTCTGTTACATCTGCCTCAGAGTCCGAAGAACAACTTGCAATAAAGGCTAATAAAATTCCAGTAAGTACTAATTTTTTATACATGATATTTGATTTAGGGAGTTCCGTTTTTAAAAAAACAGGGAATTCAATTAAAATAACTTTGAGTTTTCTGAAAATAAAAATACATTTTTTTTTGTTAAAAAAGAATTTGATATTTTCGTAGTATGTGGAAAAAGTCTTTTTCGTTGCTGTTGTTTCTTTTTTTTGTGGTTTTTGGAGTCGCAACTTACAAGTATGTTTATCAAAAACATCGTAACATTCAAATCACGGAAGCAGATTTTAGAAGTGCTCCTGAAGAATTGCAGTATGAATTTATAAAGGATAGCAAAGCAGCTACAAAGAAATATCTAAACAAAATAATTATGATTACCGGTGTAGTTTCAGAAAAAGATTCTGAAAGCGTCACTTTGAATGATAAAATTTTGTGTTATTTATCGACAAACATGGATAAGAATTTTAACACAACGTTTACTATAAAGGGCAGGTGTATAGGCTTTGATGAATTGTTAGAAGTGGTGAAGCTCGATGAATGTTCTTTGGTGAAAAAATAATTTTAAAAAAAATACGACAATGAAACGTTTCTATTCCTGTTTGCTGTTTTTCTTGGTGTTTCCTATGAGCTATGCTCAAGAGGAATTGTTAGAAGAGCTCCAAAGTGAACTGCAAGAAAATACAAGCATAACATCTGTATTCAAAGGGTTGAAAATTGTGAATTTAGAGTCTACAAAATTAGCAGCTCAAGGCGATTTGTATTTTGTCATTGCCCATCGTTTTAGTTCCGTAAAAGGAGGATTCAAAGAGTTGTATGGTTTGGACGGTGCCAAAATTCGATTTAGTTTTATTTACGGTTTTACGGATTGGCTGACAGCAGGATTGTCGCGAAGTTCGATGGATAAAACTTATGATGTGAGTGCTAAGCTGAAAATTCACAACCAAGAAAAAAACGGATTTCCAGTTTCTATTGTGGCATTTGGATCCATGGCATATAAATCTGCAAATCCAGATTTTAGCTATGTCCGGTTCAAAGACAAGCATCGGCTAAATTACTTGGCAGAATTATTGATCTCCAGAAAAATGAACGATGCCCTTTCTTTGCAAATAGCACCGATATACTGGCATGAAAACTTTACGCCTTTTGACAGTCAGGAAAATAGCCAATATGGTCTTGGTTTTGGGGGGCGTTACAAATTGTCAAAGCGATGGACATTGAATATCGATTATGTAGCACATGCAAATAGAGCTGCTCAAAACACCTATGTAAATCCGCTTTCCATCGGTTTCGATATTGAAACAGGAGGCCATGTGTTTCAGTTGCATTTCACGAATTCACAACAAATGAACGATTCAGGATTTTTGAATGGAAATGGAGATTGGGCTTCAGGAGATGTGTTTTTTGGATTCAATCTGTCAAGAGTTTTTTAGAATTTGTAGTGTAATCTTGTATTTGGAATGAATTATATTTTATTTGACGGTTCTCAAAGAGTGCATTTTTTACCGTTGACCTACACACGACCTGTTGCGCATTTGCGAATTGGAATTTCTACAATTCAAGAGAAATGGGAATATTATTTGGGTAGTACTTGCACGGTATTGACAGAGGATTATTTGGAAGATAAATTTCCGATGGTCGAATTAGACCAAAATGTTTTTATAGAAGCCAGCTATTTGCCAAAACAAGCCATTGTCGATCAAATTAAATCACTTTCCGAAAATGAAATGCTCGTTTGTAATAATGAAGTCGTTGCTTTTTTTGTGAATGCTTCTCAACATGAAGTAGATTTTGATAACTATACAGCAATCACATGTAAAGAAGAACCGATTCGTCTTTTAAATTTTCAAGATATGTTGCAACAAAACAAGCACGTTTTGCAGGAAGATTTTAAAAACATAACAAAAGACAGAACGTCACAGGAAATTAGCAAAACAAACCAAGTCATATGTCCTGAAAATATTTTTATAGAAGAGGGAGCTGTTGTCGAATACACCATGTTAAATGGGAGTGAAGGGCCTGTTTTTATTGGTAAAAATTCACTTGTAATGGAAGGATCGTTGATACGAGGTGCTTTCTGTTTGGGTGAAAATGCTGTAGTGAAAATGGGGACTAAAATTTATGGAGCTACCAGTGTTGGAAACAATAGTGTGGTAGGAGGCGAGTTGAAAAACAGCATTTTTATGGACAATTCGAACAAAGGACATGAGGGCTATTTGGGAGATTCTATTGTAGGGGAATGGTGTAATTTAGGAGCAAACACTACAGGCTCTAATATAAAAAACAATTATTCAGAAGTAAAATTGTGGAGCTATGAATCAGAAACCTACGAAAATTCAAAAACCTTAAAGTGTGGTCAAGTTTTTGGAGATTATGTACGAACAGCAGTCAATACCAAGCTAAACACAGGAACAATTATCGGGGTGGGAGCCAATGTGTTTGCAGCAGGATTTCCTGCAAAATTCATTCCTTCTTTTCGTTGGGGAAACAACAAGGAAACAAGAATGACTGATTTTATACAGACCGCAAAAAAAATGAGAGCACTCAAAGGATGTGATTTTTCACTTCAAGAGCAAGCTGTTTTGAAAGCGGTATATAAAGTGACACAAAAATTCAGGTTATTGTAATTCCGTAAGCTTCTTTCTCAAAAAGAAACATAAAAAAAACCATCGAATAGATGGTTTTTTTTAATGTGTTGTTATACTAACTTTATTCTGTAGGTTTTAATACCTCTCCTTTGATTCGGAGTATTTTTTTTGCTTCGGAAGCATTGGATGTCAGTGTGATTGTTTTGGAAAAACGTCCCACTCGATTGGTGGCGTATTTCACCTTGATTTCACCCGTTTCTCCAGGAATGATTGGGGTGTTCTTGTCGTATGTAGGTACTGTACAACCACAACTTCCCTTGGCATTGGAAATAATCAAAGGTGATTTTCCACTATTCGTAAATTTAAAAACACGGTTTCCATCTGCGTTTTGTTCTATTTTACCGTAATCAATGACTTCTTCTTCAAATTGAAATATTGGTGCATTGTCATCAAAGGTTTCAGCTTTTGTTGCTGTTTGAGCAGACACAAAAAGCGTTGCTACTAGAAAACTTAAAGTAAGAAATGTTTTTTTCATTTTTATTTTATTTAGGTAGCTAAAATAAGGTTTTTTCCAAAGAAACAAAATACAAAAATGTTAGTTTTTAGTTAAAACAAAACAGTTTGTAATATTTTGAATTAGACCTTTTTTCAAAATTATTTTTTAACGACGACTTACTTTAATCCTTGACATAATAAATTTGCTATGACTAGATATAGTTGTATTTTTGACAATTCATATTGCAACTCGGACGAGCCACCTAAATGGCTCGGTTCGAATAAAAAGACAAACAGATCACCAAACGTACTAATCAATTATGATTCCGAATAAATACAACCCTCAGAATGTAGAAGACAAATGGTATAGCTATTGGATGGAGCACGGATATTTTCATTCTACACCAAACGAAAAAGAGGCCTATACAATCGTCATTCCTCCGCCAAATGTAACAGGAGTATTGCATATGGGGCATATGTTGAACAATACCATTCAAGATGTTTTGATTCGTCGTGCACGATTGAAGGGCTTCAACGCTTGTTGGGTGCCTGGAACCGATCATGCTTCGATTGCGACAGAGGCAAAAGTGGTTGCCAAATTGAAGTCCGAAGGCATTCAAAAAGAAGACTTGACACGTGATGAATTTTTGAAACACGCATGGGAGTGGACCGAGAAGCATGGAGGAATTATTCTAGATCAGCTGAAAAAACTGGGTGCTTCTTGTGATTGGGAACGTACCGCTTTTACCATGGACAACGACTTAAGTGAGTCAGTAGCCAATGTGTTTGTTGATTTGTATAAAAAGGGATTGATTTATCGTGGGTATCGCATGGTGAATTGGGATCCCGAAGCAAAAACAACACTTTCTGATGAAGAAGTAGAATTTGTCGAAAAACAAGGAAACCTGTATTATATCAATTACCAAATAGAAGGAACTACTGAAACTATTACAGTAGCCACAACACGACCTGAGACATTGTTGGGAGATACTGCTATTTGTATCAACCCTAGCGACGAAAGATTTGCTCACTTGAAAGGTAAAAGAGTAATTGTACCCATCGCTAATAGAGCAATTCCAATTATTGAAGATGACTATGTAGATGTAGAATTTGGAACAGGTTGTTTGAAAATTACACCTGCACACGATCAAAATGACAAAGCGATTGGTGAGAAATACGGATTGGAAGTGATCGACATTTTGAATGAGGACGGAAGTTTGAATTCCTTAGGTCTCCATTACGAAGGAAAAGATCGTTTTACAGTTCGAAAAGAAATTGCGAAAGAATTGCGAGAACTAGGGGCATTGGTTAAAACGGAACAACACATGCACAAAGTGGGTGTATCCGAGAGAACCAAAGCTGTTATTGAGCCTAAAATATCCGTACAATGGTTTCTGAAAATGGAAGATATTGTAAAGCCTGCGTTGGATGCAGTTTTGAAAGACGAAGAAATCAAGTTGTATCCGAAGCATTACAACAATACCTATAGACATTGGTTGGAAAATATTCGCGATTGGAATATTTCTCGTCAATTATGGTGGGGACATCAAATACCAGCCTTCTTTTATGGAAATGGCATGGAAGACTATGTCGTGGCGTCGACGAAAGAAGAGGCCTTGGCTTTGGCAAAAGAAAAAACGAAAAATACACAACTGACTCTTGACGATTTAAAACAAGATCCAGATGCTTTGGATACTTGGTTTTCATCTTGGTTGTGGCCTATCTCTTTGTTTGACGGGATCAAAAATCCAGACAATGAAGAATTCAACTACTACTATCCAACCAACGATTTGGTGACTGGACCCGATATTATTTTCTTTTGGGTAGCACGAATGATTTTTGCAGGATACGAATTTACCGATGCCAAACCATTTAGCAATGTCTATTTTACAGGATTGGTTCGTGACAAACAACGTAGAAAAATGTCAAAATCTTTAGGGAATTCACCGGACCCAATTGAATTGATGCAGAAATACGGAGCGGATGGCGTACGCACTGGATTGTTATTGAGTGCAGCTGCTGGAAACGATCTCTTATTCGACGAAGAATTGTGTGCACAAGGGAGAAATTTTTCAAGTAAAATATGGAATGCTTTTCGTTTGATTGACGGATGGGGTGTTTCAGAGACCATTGCACAGCCAGAATCCTCTAAAACAGCGATCCAATGGTACACTGCAAAATTCCAAAAGGCATTGGTAGAAATTGAAAAATCATTTGAGCAGTACAGAATCAGTGAGGCATTGATGACTATTTACAAGCTGATTTATGATGATTTTTCTTCTTGGTTTTTGGAAATGATCAAACCTACTTACCAACAGCCTATTGACAGCCATACGTTGAAAGCAGCAATCAAGTGCTTGGAAGACAATCTAAAAATACTGCATCCATTCATGCCTTTCTTAACAGAAGAAATTTGGCAACATATTGAATCAAGAACGCCAGAAGAGGCTTTGATTATAGCAACACATCCTGCCATTGTTCCTTTCGATGAAAAAATCATAGCAGATTTTGAATTTGCATCTGAGATTATTTCAGGGATTCGAAAAATCCGAAAAGAAAAAAATATTTCTTTCAAAGAAATCATAGCCTTGTCTGTGTTGCAAAATGAAAGCGGAGGTGAAACTTTCAAAACTGTGATCCAAAAACTCGGAAATACTTCTGAGATAACTACCATAACAGAAGCAGTAGAAGGCGCTTTGAGCTTTCGTGTGAAGTCAAACGAATATTTTATACCCATTGCAGGTTCAATTGACGTGGCAGCAGAAAAAGCAAAGCTAGAAGAAGAATTGAAATATACAGAAGGGTTTTTAAAATCTGTCCAAAAGAAGTTGAGCAACGAACGTTTTGTGAACAATGCACCAGAACAGGTTATTAAGAACGAGCGCAAGAAAGAAGCAGATGCTTTGGCCAAAATAGAGACACTGCAAGCAAGCATCAAAACACTTTAAAAATTAAAAAATATTCATTTGATCGAACGGATGGATTTCAATTAGAATTATGGATTTCAAAACCTTTTCAGAAGTAATTCAAACGAGTATTTCAGCCGATGATTTTGTAAAGATTACATTGAGTAAACCCCTGCGTAAAAATGAGGGTTTGCGTAATATTTATGTGCGTTTGATTTTGGTAAAGGACGTTTTGAAACTATCCTTTACTTATCATTACAAAACCAACGACCAGGTAAAGAATTATTCCGTAACTGAAGGTATTGAAGTTCTGCAAGAACAGCTGATGTCAACCTTTAGAACAGCGGTGGTGTTTACATTGCGCGAAGATCTTCAGGTCTTCATTTCTAAAAAGAAGGTCATATCATACAAAAATATAGCACCAAGTTTTGCAAGTAAACCTCCTGTCACACATGACAAACCCAAAGAAAAACGAGCGGAATTGGGACAGTATTTGCATTATTTAGGGGTGACAGACAAAGAAAATAATGTCATTCCAAAAATGGCAGATAAATTTCGTCAAATCAATAAGTATTTGGAAATCATGGAAAATCTGATTGCCAATGCCAGGTTGCCAAAAAAAATTCAAATTGTGGACATGGGCTCCGGAAAAGGCTATTTGACCTTTGCTTTGTATGATTATTTAGTCGTGCAACGGAAAATGGAAGTTACGGTGACAGGGATTGAATTGCGACATGAATTGGTAGACTATTGCAACAATGTAGCCGAGAAATGTAACTTTGAGAATTTGCAATTCGAATGCCAGCCTATTGAAGCTTACGAAAACAAAAAAATTGACATTCTTATTGCGCTCCATGCTTGCGATACGGCAACAGACGATGCAATTTCAAAAGGAATTATTGCCAAGGCGGGATTGATTATTTGTGCCCCTTGTTGTCACAAAGACATTCGCCAACAATTGAAGGGGCAGGAGCAAGAAAGTCCGATCCTAAAATATGGGATTTTTAAAGAGCGTCAATTTGAAATGGTGACGGATACTTTGAGAGCTTTGATTTTAGAAAAGAAAAATTACCAGACAAAAATTTTTGAGTTTGTTTCCAACGAACATACACGTAAAAATGTACTTTTGGTAGGTACAAAATCATCCAAAGAAAATGATCTCAAGCAATTGGATGCGAAGATTCAAAGTTTGAAAAATACTTTTGGCATCAAAAAGCATTATTTAGAAGGCAAGGTGAATTTTTAAGATTACGACGCTATTTTTAAGAGTTATTTCTTTCCTTTGGTGATGAAAATTATTCAAAACAGTATTAAAACATAAGAGGATGACAATACAAATTGCAACATTGGGAAACGGCTGTTTTTGGTGTACAGAAGCTGTTTTTAGCAAGCTAAAAGGTGTTCAAAAAGTAACACCTGGTTTTAGTGGCGGTTATGTTAAAAATCCGGCATATAGAGAAGTCATTACGGGTAGAACGGGACATGCTGAAGTGTTGCATATCGAGTTCGATACTGAAGAAGTGAGCTATGCCAAGCTTTTAGAAGTGTTTTTTTCGACTCATGATCCAACCACGCTCAATAGACAAGGAAACGATATTGGGACTCAGTACAGATCGGCTATTTTTCACCATGATAACTTTCAAAAGGGAGTGGCAGAGAAGATAATAAGAGAGTTGACCCAAGAAAAGGTTTTTCAAAATCCCATTGTAAGTGAGTTAGTTCCGTTTGAAGATTTCTATCCCGCAGAAGATTATCATCACAATTATTTTGAATTGCACCAACAGGAACCTTATTGCAGTGTGGTAATTCAACCTAAATTGCAGAAGTTTTTAAAAAATTATCAAAAAGATCTAAAGTCAGCTCTTTAAGGAGAGAGAGCATCTTTCTAAAATTCTTTTGGGAAAGATTTTTTTACGAATTTGGTCAAGATGACAATTGCAATTCCATTTATTCTTCCTTCGATATGCTCGGCATTGTCGTGCGTTAAAGAAATGTTTCGAACTGCCGTTCCTCTTTTAGCCGTGAAATTTCCACCCCCTTTTACCTCTAAATCTTTGGTCAGGGTAATGGTGTCTCCGCTGGAAAGGAGTGCGCCATTGGCATCTTTATGGATGACTTTTTCGTCGTCATTCAAATGTTCTCCAGTAGCTGCAGCCCATTTTTCAGCGCTTTCTTCTAGATACATCATGTCCAGCAAATCTTGTGGCCAACCCTCATGTTTCAATCGGTGTAGCATGCGCCAAGCCACCACTTTTACCGAATCATATTCGCTCCACATGCTGTCGTTGAGACAACGCCAATGGTTTGCGTCGGTCGTTTCTGGATTTTCAATTTGAGAACTACAAGTGAAACAAGCCAAGAGACTTTCGTCAATTCCTCCAATATTCACAGGTTTTACTTGATGAATAGCTGTGTTGTTGGCTGATCCACACAATTCACAGCGATGGCCGCTACGCGCTTCTAATTCAGATACAATGGACATACTTCTTGCGATTGGTTTTTGCGAAATTACTATTTTGAAGAGTCAAATAAAACTTTTCAAAGCAACAAATTCTAAAATTAAGATTATATTGTAGCACCATATATTTTGGAAAAACAAAATAACTCAAACAAATACCAAATGAAACAAATACATACACTAGTTGTATTGGCATTGGGAGTGTTGCTATGCTCTTGTGCTGATAAAAAAAAGAAGTCTACAGCTGCAGGCGAAAAGACGATAGAAATAAATGCGGATAGCGATTGGAAAATGGTCTGGTCAGACGAATTCAATACGGAAGTACTCGACACGCTGAATTGGAATTTTCAAGTAGAAGAGGCCGGACGTTTCAACGAAGAATGGCAGCGTTATACCAACAGTACAGAGAATGCTTATATAGAAAATGACCAGTTGGTTATTCGAGCGATGCACGAAGGTGATACGCATGGGATGGATCAATACAGCTCTGCAAGATTGCATACGGCAAACAAACAGTCTTGGAAATATGGAAAAATTGCTGCACGTATCAAGTTGCCTACCGGTAAAGGGATATGGCCAGCTTTTTGGATGTTAGGGAACAATATTGATGAAAATGGAGGAGATACACCTTGGCCACAGTCTGGAGAAGTTGATATTTTGGAATTGTATGGATCTAAGGACCCTTCTGTCGTTGAAGCGAATATTCATTATGCGAACAAAGAGAACAAGCATGCGATGATGGGAGCGTTGTCATATCATTTGGAAACAGGGGATTTTTCAGAGGATTTTCATCTTTTTGAATTGGAGTGGAACCAAGAAAGTTTTGTTTGGTCTGTGGATGGAAAAAGCTATGCCTCTGTTGCTATTACGTCCGAGGAAATGTCAGAATTTCACAAAGAATTTTTTCTGTTATTGAATGTAGCAGTAGGTGGTTCCCATGCAGGACGTCCTGATGAAAGTACACCCTTTCCACAATACATGCACGTCGATTGGATACGAGTCTATCAAAAATAACACAAAAAAACCGAATCATTTGATTCGGTTTTTTTGTGGACTTTACAAAATTAAAATATTTTTTCAAAAACCCATGCAGGTCCGATTAATAAAAACTGAAGATCTTCCAAAAAAGAAGGTTTTCTTCCTTCGATTTTGTGTCCGTAAAATTGTCCAATCCAAGCAACGACGAACAGGGTACTAGAAACGTGTAAATTGTTTGCGATGGATCCCAGCCAATGATTCAAACCCATGCATAGAGCTGTAAACAAAAGCATGCGTATAAAAATTTTCAAACTCAATTGTAGGTAAAATAGGAGCACAATAAAAGCCACGATAGCCGCCCAATTTTCAACAATAGGCAAATTGATTCGCAATGTTTCCTTCAAAATCTGGTTAGGAATTGCCATCAACAAGCCGATGATGGAATAATAAATAACGGGTACACACACGAAATGTATTTTTTTATTTAATATGTTTTGGTGGCTTACCGCGTACATTGCGAACCATTGGGCAGGTGTTCTCATAAAATAAATTAATGGAGTATTAAATTACAAAATATTCAGCACTTTGTAAACTTCTTTTTTTTACTTGGCACAAGAATTGACTAATAATGGATGTAAAGGCTAGAGATTTAGACCGAAGTCCGTTGTTTATAGGTAGTTTGAGATAAAATCTCTTTTAGTTTTCAACACATGCAAATCATTAAAATGTCAAGTTGGCAGTAAAACATAGTTATGAGTAATTCAAAAATTATAAAAATAGACAGTTTGTCGCTTCAAAATATGTTGGATGAAGATTCAGAATTGATTCCCTTATTAACAGCAGAAGATGAGGAAGAAATCAACGAGGAAGAAATTCCTGAAGTGTTGTCGATACTACCTTTAAAAAATACGGTATTGTTTCCAGGTGTCGTAATTCCGATCACAGCAGGCAGAGACCAGTCCATTCAATTGATCAAAGACGTGAATAAAGGAGACAAGGTACTCGGTGTTGTTTCTCAAATAGACGCTGCCGTAGAAACTCCTACTGCAAAAGACATTCACAATACGGGAGTTGTCGCGCAAATTCTAAGAGTTCTAAAAATGCCTGATGGGAATACGACGGTTATTATACAAGGTAGAAAGCGTTTTCAAATCAAAGAAGTGATACAGGAACAACCTTATTTAAAAGCGACTACGCAAGAATTTTTAGAAGAGAGTGTTACAGATGTTACCGAGGAATTCAAAGAAATAATGGCGTCGGTAACGGAATCGGCTTTGGAAGTTATCAAAGAAAATCCAAGCATGCCTTCCGAAGCTGCATTTGCTATTAAAAATATTCAAAGTCAATCTTTCTTGGTCAATTTTATTTCATCTAACATGAATTTAAGTGTTCGTAAGAAACAAAGGTTGCTTGAAAAAAATAGTTTGAAGGAGAGAGCAATGTTGACATTGAAGGAGCTGAATAAAGAACTACAACGTTTGGCTTTGCGCAATGATATTCAGTCCAAAACACGTGTGGATATGGACCAGCAGCAACGCGAGTACTATCTAAATCAGCAATTGAAAACCATTCAAGAAGAATTGGGAATCGCTTCCCATGATGAGGAGTTGAATGGCTTAAAAATAAAAGCAAAAAAGAAACAATGGGGCAAAGAAGTACAAGAAAGATTTGACAAAGAAATTGGACGTTTGCAACGGATGAATCCTCAAATGCCCGACTATGCTGTTCAGAGAAATTACTTGGAATTGCTATTGGAATTGCCATGGAATGAATTTTCTGAGGACAAGTTTGATTTGAAACGCGCTCAAAAAATATTAGATAGAGAACACTTTGGCCTAGAGAAAGTAAAACAACGTATCATTGAACATTTGGCTGTATTGAAGTTAAAAGGTGATATGAAATCGCCTATTATTTGTTTGTATGGCCCTCCCGGAGTAGGAAAAACATCCCTCGGAAAGTCTGTTGCAGAGGCATTGGGGAGAAAATATGTACGTATGTCTTTAGGTGGCTTGCGCGATGAATCTGAAATCAGAGGACATCGAAAGACTTATATTGGAGCCATGCCAGGTCGATTGATTCAAAACATGAAAAAAGTCAAAACTTCCAATCCAGTTTTTGTTTTGGATGAAATTGATAAACTGGCTGCTAGTCATGGAGGAGATCCCTCTGCGGCGATGCTTGAAGTTTTGGATCCAGAACAGAATACAGAATTTTACGACAATTATTTAGAAGTTGGATACGACCTTTCCAAAGTATTGTTTATTGCAACGGCAAACAATATTGGGGAAGTGCCATGGGCTTTGCGTGATCGTATGGAATTGATCAACGTATCGGGCTATACTATCGAAGAAAAAGTTGAAATCGCAAAAAAACATTTGCTACCGAAACAATTGGGAGAGCACGGCTTGACCAAAGAGCATTTGAAAGTGCCGAAAGCGCAGTTGGAAAAAATTGCAACAGGGTATACAAGAGAATCTGGGGTGCGTGGTTTGGAAAAACAAATAGCCAAGGTAGTACGTCATGCTGCGAAGTCTATAGCTATGGAAGATACGTACAATATAAAATTGACGAACGAAGACATTGTCGAGATTTTGGGAGCTCCTAGAATGGAAAGAAACAAATACGAAAACAACCGTGTTGCAGGAGTCGTGACAGGTTTGGCGTGGACAAGCGTCGGAGGAGATATTTTGTTCATCGAATCCATTCTTTCCAAAGGAAAAGGAGCGCTTTCGATTACCGGAAACCTTGGAAAAGTAATGAAAGAATCTGCTACTATTGCCTTGGAGTATATCAAAGCGAATAGTGATGCTTTTGGAATTGATCAGAAGGTTTTAGAAGATTATAAAATTCACATTCACGTTCCGGAAGGAGCTACTCCAAAAGACGGACCGAGTGCTGGTATCACCATGCTGACCTCTCTTGTCTCTGTTTTGACGCAAAGAAAAGTAAAATCAAATTTGGCAATGACAGGCGAAATTACTTTGAGAGGAAAAGTGTTGCCCGTAGGTGGAATTAAAGAAAAAATATTGGCAGCCAAACGAGCGAATATCAAAGAAATCATCTTGTGTGTTGAAAACAAACGCGATATTGACGAGATCAAAGATTCCTATTTGAAAGGGTTGAAATTTCATTATGTGAGTGATATGAGCGAGGTCATTGCTTTGGCACTGACCCAACAAAAAGTAAAGAATGCCAAAAAATTGAAGTAACTCCTACCAAATATTCGGACAAATTTGCTGTCTGAGCTAAATAAAAGCTTTACAAACAACATGTTTGTAAAGCTTTTTCTTTTTTAAAAGTATTGCAACGCTCTGTTTTGGTCGGATATGCCAAATTATGAAGCGATTGTTGCAAACAAACGGACGACTGTTGAAATAGCTGCTGTTGTCTCGTTTCACTGATTCGAAAGCGATACCTTTGAGGTCGCTGTAACAACTTTACAAGCAAGCGGAAAAAGAACCCACTACCCAAAACAAAGAAAGCCGAAAAAGGCTCGTTTTGTTTTTTCTTAAAAACGCTCAGAAGAATACTAATTTTTAGATAAATGTATATGAGCTTATTCCTGAACGCTGTTTTGCACGACTATTCCAAAAGGTGAAGCCTTTGCATATCCCTTTGTTTGGATGCTTTTGAAGTAGCAAAAGTGTTTTTTATAAGAAAGTTAGCATTCATTAAAACATAAGCACTATGACTGAGTATTTACCATTAATTGTTGGACTGGGTGCTCCGATCTTAGTTGTTATTGGAGGATTAGTTTCATGGTTTTTTAAATCAAGAAAAGAAGAGCTTCAAGCAATAGAGGAACGTGCGCTTGAAAGAAGGATTGAAACATATAATCAAATCTTACATCCAATAATTGTTTTATTCTCAAGTGGAGCAAGCCAAAAAGAGAAAGACAAAGCTTCTGCACAAATTACAACAGTTGAGTATCTTAAAGCAGCCTTTAACTTAATTGCAATTGGATCAGATGAAATGGTAAACAGTTACAATAATATGATGCAAAGCTTTTATAAAAATGAAGCCGAAACTGCACCAGAATTAACGTTGAAAAAATTTGCGGCAGTGATTTTATCTATTAGAAAAGATGTTTACAATAAAAATACAAAACTAAAAGATTGGGATATGCTGAAATTCATGATTACGGATATCGAAAAGTTTACGAATGAATAATAACTCACCGGCTAACAAAACCTGAATTGCATTAAAACGAGATTCGCCAAAATAGTAGTATTCACAAAAAAATAAAACCTAGACAATAATGTCAAATGAAATAACAAAAATGGAAGAAGACAAAAGACAACATTTAGAGTTTATCCAAAATGTCATTACTCGAATGAATGCAAATTCATTTCAAATAAAAGGTTTAGCTATTACATTGGTTACTGCACTTATGGCAATATATGCTTCAACAACAAATGTGACATTCATATTTGTCGGGATTCTTCCATTGCTACTATTTTGGTTTCTTGACAGTTACTTTTTGCAGCAAGAAAGAAAGTTTAGGGGGATTTACAATGACGTAACAGGTCTTAAAGAAAAAATAAGTGTTAGACCTTATGAGATGCCTATACATAAGTATACAAAGGAATTGGATAAACAATTTTCGTATTGGAATGTATTCTTTTCTCCAACAATTAAATGGTTGTATTTATCTGTTATTATCATTTTAGTTTTTATCGGAATATTCCTTACATATAAAGATTGTTTATTTAATTAAAAGAAAAAATCATGGCAGAAAAAAGACAAGTATTCTACAGTTTTCATTTTAAAAATGATGTTATGCGTGTTTCGCAGATTAGAAGCATTGGAGCATTAGAAGATAACAAGCCCGTATCGGCTAATGCCTGGGAAGAAGTTAAGAAAAAGGGAGATACAGGAATTAAGAAGTGGATAGATGATAACATGAATTATAGAAGTTGTGTTATCGTAATGGTTGGAGAGGAAACGTCAAAAAGAAAATGGGTTAAGCATGAAATAAAAAAAGCATGGGATGAGAGCAGAGGCGTTGTAGGTATCTACATTCATAATTTAAAATGTCCAAACAATGGTAAAAGCAATAAAGGAGCTAACCCTTTTGATAACTTTACTTTGGATAAAGGAAAGAAGAAATTATCAAGTGTGCTAAAATGCTATAACCCGAGTTCCTCTGATGCCTATAATGACATAAAAAATAATATAGAAGATTGGATTGAAGAGGCTATCCAAATTCGAAAGGATTATTAAAAACGAAATGCTAACAATGTGTATAATGCATAGCACCCTGCGGGATGCTGCGACACCATACACGGAACGT
>CAJQMT010000026.1 GCA_905479475.1 uncultured Flavobacteriaceae bacterium | reverse complement strand
CTTGTACCCAGGAAGAATTTTCATCTGTGATGTCTTCATTCAGCCACAACCCTCCACTTACGCCTCCTGCAAAAACCCTTTTGTTTGTTCCATCGTTGGGGTCAAAAAGCAAGGCTCGGGTTCTTCCTCCCACATTGTTAGGACCTCTTTCTACCCATGAATTGTCAGGCTCGTCTCCAGGGACTCTAAATTGACGTCCCTTTTTACTCTTTTTAAGTGTTTTTTGAAGCTGTAATACTTTTGTGGGCTCTGGTTTTCCATATGAAGGGTTCATGGTCAATTCCCACTCTCTTTCGTAGTATTTATTGGGCGGTAGGTTTCTCGCTTTTCGCGCTTTCTTCGTTAGCTGAAGAGTTTCTTTTACGGGACTATTTTGTAAAAAAATTGCATGTTGCGCTCTTTTCTTTTCTATAGAAAAATCACGCTTGGAATCACTACAACTTATCATAAGTGACATCCCTATAATTATGAAAAGAACATATTTCTTCATATTCTAATATTTGTATAGAAGTTAAGCTAACACAATCCGCGAAAAACAGTGTTTTTATTTTTTAGACACGGCATTCATAAAAGTGTTAAGACTCCCAAAAATACAACTATTTCTCAATACAGAAGAATGTCCAAGTAATATCTGCAGGAAACTTACATGAAATATCCTTTTATTTTTTTGTGTAATAAAATGGCATAACCATCTGACATACTGGCAATAAAACCACATACCATTAAAATTCTATCGTATACATTGGCATCCAATCTTTGACAGTTCTCGGGAAGCAATTTAAATATCAGTTGGTCGTAATTGGAAGCTGTTCCTTCAAAAGTATGATTGATTGCCTTGACAAAGACCTCTAATAAGTCTGCAATTATTTTGTATCCTGCCACTTCTTTTTCAATCACGTCAACACTATTGTAAATTTTTGAGACACTGATTTGAATGATGTCGTTGATTTGAGCTTCGTATTTGCATTTGTCCAACAAAGAAACTCCATAAGCGCCCTCTAAAATAAGTGATTCGTTCTCTAAAAAAACTGCTGCTGCTTCGTTGATTAGGGTTCCTATGGCCAAAGCTCTCAAATAACTGACCCTGTCTTTTTTATTTTGAAGGGAATGGTATTTTGGTGTGTCAATGGTGTCTTTCACCAATTTTATCAAATATTCCAAGGCAAATTCTTCGTCTATCAAGCCAAGGTTGATTCCGTCTTCAAAGTCGATAATAGTGTAACAAATGTCATCTGCAGCCTCTACCAAAAAAGACAAAGGGTGCCTGTGAAAGGCAAGATCATTTCCTTGACGCATGGATTTCAATCCCAAATCGTGAGCTACTTCACAAAAAAATTCTTTTTCTGACTGAAAGAATCCAAATTTTTTATCGACAATATGTTTGGTTGGCTTTTTAGGCAACGATTCCTTCGGGTATTTCATAAATGCTCCAAGCGTAGCGTATGACAAGCGCAAACCGCTTGTCGCCCTAGCATTGCCCTCTGTCAAAATTTTAAATCCGTTGGCGTTCCCTTCAAAATCAATCAAATCTTGCCATTGTTTGGCTGTTAAATCCTCTTGAAACAATTTCCCTTCTCCTGTTTTAAAATACTCTCCAATGGCTTTTTCACCGCTATGTCCGAAAGGTGGATTTCCGATATCATGCGACAAAGCTGCAGCAGCCACAATGGCTCCAAAATCATTGAATGTATAACCTTGTTCTTTTAAATGGGGGTATTTCTCAATTATTTTCTGTCCTACAATTCTTCCCAAAGAACGCCCCACAACAGAAACTTCCATACTATGCGTCAATCGCGTGTGTACAAAATCTGTTTGAGACAATGGAATGACCTGTGTTTTGTCTTGCAGACTCCGAAAAGAAGAGGAGAAAACTATTCTATCAAAATCGACTTCGAATCCCAAGCGGGTTTCGTTTTGGTTTTTACGCAAGCGTTGTGCTGTATCTCCTGCTCTTTTTAAGGATAATAATTGTTCCCAATTCATTCGTAAACTTAGTATTTTAAGATGTCTTTGCAAGATACAATTCTGTTTGCAATTTATCCCATTTCATTTTCGAATATGATTTCATAGATTTGCAACAACTTGTGAGAATTATTCGCTTCTGCAATGTTGGATGAGCGTCTCAATACCTCACTCTATAAAAGATACTATGAAACTCTTTGTCAAACAAATTTTGTTCCTTGCGTGGGCTATGCCTTCCATTGGTTTCTCACAAGAAACGACCGTTGATTGGAAATCTGGACTTACATTCCAATCTACAGATGCAAATTTCAAAATGAAAATCGGTGGACGTATTCAATACGATCATGCTTTCTACACTCAAAACGACGCCCTTGAATCTATTCAAGGTTCACTCCTGACAGAGAATGGAACGAAATTTAGACGTGCATGGCTTTCCAATGTAGGAACGCTTTACGATCAAGTAGATTTTGGTTTGTTTGTTTCATTTGAAGGGGGAAAAGTTGGTTTTCGTGGCGCCTACATGGGTCTTAAAAAAATTCCTTTTTTAGGAAACATTCGCGTCGGTCAACTGAAAGAACCTTTGCGGTTAGAAGTTTCCACAAGCAGCAAACATCTTTTGTTTTTGGAACGTTCTTTTGCAGTTGATTATGTACCCATCTTTAACAATGGTCTTTTGATCTACAATGACTTTTTACAAAAAAGACTTTCTGGACAATTCGGACTTTTTAGAAATGCAGATTTGAACAAGGCAAACGATCTAGAAGCCAATGGAGGATATAATATTACACAGAGAATTACAGGTCTTCCAGTTCGCAGGGAAGCTTCTTTTTTACATGTTGGAGGTAGTTATAGTTTTCGAAAACCAAGCGACCATTCTCTAAGAATTCGATCCAAGCCTGAGGCACATGTTGCTGAGAAATATTACATTGACACCAAAACAATTGAGGAAGTACAGCACAGCAATATGATCAATTTGGAGGCTTTGTATGGTTGGAATGCTTTTTCTGTTCAGGGTGAATACCTTACAACACAAGTAAAACGCTTGGCCTCAAGTCTCGAAAAAGACCTCCGTTTCTCTACCTATTACATTCAAGCAAGTTACTGTTTGACAGGTGAAAAGAGAACCTATAAAAGCTCCTTGTCAGGTTTGAATTCTGTCCGTCCACTCAAAAATTTTGATGGAAAACACGGCTATGGTGCTTTGGAAGTTGCTGCCAAGTATTCGACTTCTGATCTAGACAGTCAAACGCTCATAGGAGGTGCTCAAAAAGATGTTACTTTGGGATTGAACTGGTATTTAAATCCATTGACCAAAGTAGTCCTAAATCAAGTTTGGGCCACTATTGAAAACGAAGGAAAGTTGCGTGTTTTTCAAGTTCGCTTTCAAGTAGCATTTTAGAAAACAACTATTCTTATCAAAAAAAGGGAATTCAAATTTGAATTCCCTTTTTTTTAAGACCAATATTTATCTTTAAGATCCACACATCTCACAATCGTCGGGATTGTTCTGAGATTGTAAAATCATCTGTCTCAATTCATCTGCTGTCATAGGCTCTTCCTCTGCTCCTTCTTTTCCTGGGACAACGGCTTTTTTATCTGTAGACAATGAAAATTTAATTGCATTCACAGCTGATTTGGTTCTGAGATAATACATTCCTGTCTTCAGACCCGACTTCCATGCGTAGAAATGCATTGATGTCAATTTTGAATAATCAGGATCCTCCATAAATAAGTTCAACGATTGAGATTGATCAATAAAGTATCCTCTGTGACGTGACATGTCGATGATATCCTTCATGCTCAACTCCCAAACCGTTCTGTACAATTCTTTCAGCTCTTGAGGAATGACATCGATATGCTGGATAGATCCGTTGGCTCTCATAATATCTTCCTTCATAGTATTGTCCCAAAGACCTAACTCTACCAGGTCTTCTAACAAATGTTTGTTCACAACGATGAATTCACCTGACAACACTCTACGTGTGTAAATGTTTGATGTGTACGGTTCAAAAGCTTCGTTGTTTCCTAGTATTTGGGAAGTAGAGGCTGTTGGCATTGGCGCCATTAACAAGGAATTACGAATCCCATTTTTGGCGACATCTTTGCGCAACTTTTTCCAGTCCCAATTTCCACTCAATTCGTCTTCAGAAACACCCCACATATTGAATTGGAATTCTCCTTGTGACATTGGTGATCCTTCGTACGTTGAGTAAGCACCTTTGGCCTTGGCAACTTCCATAGAAGAAGTCACGGCAGCAAAATACAAGGTTTCAAAAATTTCTTGGTTCAACTTTTTAGCATCTTCCGATGTAAATGGCATGCGCAACATGATGAAAGCATCTGCCAAACCTTGAATTCCTAATCCAACTGGACGGTGACGCATGTTCGAATTTTCTGCTTCTTTTACTGGGTAGTAATTTCTATCAATGACAGTGTCCAAATTGCGAATCACCTTTTTAGTAACGTCGTATAATTTTTTATGATTGAAATATTTTTTCCCATCTGTTCCTTCAGAAACAAACATTGGAATCGAAATCGACGCCAAATTACATACCGCAACCTCATCTTTGGCGGTATATTCCATAATTTCTGTACATAAATTTGACGAACGAATGGTTCCTAAATTCTTTTGATTGGATTTTCTATTTGCGGCATCTTTGTACAACATGTATGGGTTTCCTGTCTCAATTTGAGCTTCTAATATTTTTTCCCACAATTCACGCGCTTTGATCGTTTTACGTCCCTTTTTCTTTTTCTCGTATCCAACATACAATTTCTCAAACTCGTCTCCGTAGGTATCGTACAATCCTGGACATTCGTTCGGACACATCAAAGTCCAAACCCCATCTTGTTCTACTCGCTTCATAAACAAATCTGGCATCCATAAGGCTAAAAACAAATCACGCGCACGCTTTTCTTCTGCTCCTGTATTTTTTCTCAAGTCTAAGAAATCAAACACATCTGCATGCCAAGGCTCTAAATAAATGGCAAAAGATCCTTTTCGTTTTCCTCCTCCTTGGTCTACATAACGCGCTGTATCGTTGTATACCTTTAGCATTGGGATGATTCCATTGGAAGTTCCATTGGTTCCTCTAATGTAAGAGCCTGTCGCACGAATGTTGTGGGCAGACAAACCGATTCCACCTGCAGATTGTGAAATTTTCGCCGTTTGTTTCAATGTGTCGTAAATTCCATCAATACTGTCGTCTTGCATTTGCAATAAAAAGCACGAAGACATCTGTGGTTTTGGGGTTCCTGAATTAAAAAGTGTCGGTGTTGCATGGGTAAAATACTTTTTACTCATCAATTCATAAGTTTCCATTGCCGCATCCAAATCGTCCATATGAATTCCAATCGACACACGCATAAGCATGTGTTGTGGACGCTCTGCAATTTCCCCGTTCAATTTTAAAAGGTAAGAACGCTCCAATGTTTTAAAACCAAAATAATCGTAATTAAAGTCACGGTTGTAGATCAATGTAGAGTCTAATAAATCTGCATTTTTCTTGATAATTTTATAAACTTCGTCAGATAGTAAAGGAGCTTTCTTTCCTGTTCTTGGGTTGACGTAAGTATACAAGTCTTCCATTACTTCAGAGAATACTTTTTTCGTATTCTTGTGCAAGTTCGAAACGGAAATACGCGCTGCTAATTTTGCATAGTCTGGATGGGTTGTTGTCATGGTCGCTGCAATCTCAGAAGCCAAATTATCCAACTCAGAGGTGGTCACGCCATCATACAAACCTTCAATTACCCTCATGGCAACTTTTACTGGATCTACCAACGGATTTAATCCGTAACAAATTTTACGTATCCTCGCCGTAATTTTATCAAACATCACTGGCTCCTTCTTACCGTCTCTTTTTAGTACAAACATATGCGCATGGGTTTTTTGGTTATTTTATTTTTGGGGGTAAAAGTCCCTTTTTCTGCCAATTTAAAACTGACATGAGTGCTTTTACTTGATAGGCCTTACTACCGTAAGGATTTCTAAATCTTGTTATTTTTTAAAAATCAGCGTCAAAGCTAATCGCTCCGGTACCACCAGCTTTTACACCCGCTTTTTGGTACTCAGAAACTCTTTTTTCGAAGAAATTGGTTTTTCCTTCTAAAGAAATCATTTCCATAAAGTCAAATGGATTTGAAACATTGTAAATTTTATCACAACCAAATTCAGACAACAATCTATCTGTTACAAATTCCAAATATTGTGTCATTAATTTCGCATTCATTCCAATCAAACTTACTGGCAATGATTCTGTAATAAAAACACGTTCTATATTCAAAGCGTCTACAATAATTTCTGTAATACGCTCTTTTGGTACTTTATTTACGATATGGTTGTTGTGCAAGTGAACAGCAAAATCACAGTGCAATCCTTCGTCTCTTGAAATCAACTCATTCGAGAATGCCAAACCTGGCAACAATCCTCTTTTCTTCAACCAAAAAATTGAACAAAAACTCCCTGAAAAGAAAATTCCTTCCACTGCTGCGAAGGCAATCAGTCTTTCTGCGAAAGAATCTGATTCTATCCATTTCAATGCCCAATCTGCTTTCAGCTTAATCGCAGGAAAAACTTCAATTGCTTTGAACAATTCTTCTTTTTCAGATTCTTTTTTTACATAGGTATCAATCAACAAAGAATACACTTCTGAATGAATGTTTTCCATCATGATTTGAAATCCATAGAAAAATTTTGCTTCTGAATACTGGACTTCACTTACAAAATTCTCCGCTAAATTTTCATTTACGATTCCATCTGAAGCTGCAAAAAAAGCTAAAATATGCTTGATGAAATAGCGCTCATCATCGTTCAATTTATTTTCCCAATCCACCACATCTTGATGCAAGTCAATTTCCTCGGCAGTCCAGATACTTGCTTCCTGCTTTTTGTACCATTCCCAGATATCTTGGTGCTGGATAGGAAATATTACAAATCTGTCTTTGTTTTCTTGTAAAATGGGTTCGATTTGGGACATTTTATGCTTTTTTGGGATTGAGTTCTCGTTTGTTATTTTCTTTCACAAAGATTGGAAAAAATGCCTAAAATTGGAAGTTATACTTATTCACAAAAATGAAAAGTTCTTAACAATCCCTCTCTTTTTGTTGAAAAAACAGGAATTAAACTACTGATTTACAGGTTTTTAAACCCTGTATACACAGTAACAACGCCAAAGCAAGGGCTTCTGTTTTAAAAATTGTAGCGTTTTTCAATTTGTTTTTTCCTGGCCTAGTAAAACGGCTTCATACCTGCCTAAGCGGCAAAATACAAAGGAACAAAACCCTGTTTTTGAAGAAATTATTTTTTTTGAAATGTTGCAGCCACCTTCTCTAATTCTGCATACCAATCTTCACCAAATTTACGCACCAATGCCTGTTTTACAAATTTATAAACCGGCACTTTTAATTCGCTCCCTAAAGAACAGGCATCGTCACAAATTTCCCATTTGTCGTAGTTGACGCCTGAAAATTCAGAATATTCTCGAACTCGTATGGGGTACAAATGACAGGAAACAGGTTTTTTCCAAGAAATCAACCCGCTATTGTATGCTTCTTCAATTGCACAAAGCGCTTTCTTTTTTTCATCAAAAATTACATAGGCGCAATCTGCATTGTCGATCAGCGGCGTTTCGTGTTCTCCGAATTCATTGGTTGTATAGAGACCTTGCTCTTCAATAGCCGCCACACCCTCTTCTCTTAGCAGTGGTTTTACCTCAGAGTAGACTTCTTTTAAACGCTGCAATTCTTCTTCTTCCAAAGGAGCGCCTGCATCGCCCGCAACACAACAGGCTCCTTTACAAGCCGATAAATTACAAACAAATTCTTTTTCAATAATCTCTTCTGAGACAATTGTTTTTCCTAGTTGAAACATTTGACAAAAGTACGGATTCGAAAGTGGAATAAAAAAATTGTTTCCAAAGCATTTCAACCAAAAAAAAACCTGAATTTTATATCAAATTCGTACTATTTTGAAATACGATTTCTTCTTTCCTCCACCAAACCTCCGAATCTCAATGTAGTCCATTTTTCATAAAAATATCCCTAAATTTGGAGCGTCCATTTTAAGTGGATAATTATGAGGGGGGGGGTATTGAAATTTCACTAATGTAACCACTAAGTACATCTATTTTGTTTGTGCGCCATGACCTCGCCAACTGGTAACATTCGAAAATAAAAATTAGTATGATTGAATATTATTTTGACTGTCCACATTGTTGGGAGAACCAACTAAAACTAATTGACCCATCTGTTGAAATACAAAACTTCATTGAAGACTGTGAAGTTTGTTGCAACCCTCTTGAGTTTTACATTCGTGTTGTAAATAACAACCCGGAGTCGTTCTCCGTGATTCCAATAGGTCAATAATACATTGTAAAAAAAATTGGCCTGTAATAAAAAACGATAGGTTTTTGGTTAGAATACTTCTTCTTTGATTCAAAAATGAGTGATTAAATACCTTTTGTCATACTCATTCCACTGTCACAGACTTCGCCAAATTTCTAGGCTGATCGACATTACAGCCTCTTGCTACCGCGATATGATAAGAAAGCAATTGAAGTGGAATCGTTGTCAAAAGGGGACTCAAGGCTTCTTCTACTTCTGGGATTTCAATGACGCAATCTGCCATTTCTTTTACGGTAACATCTCCTTCCGTTACGACAGCGATGATTTTTCCTTTTCTCGATTTGATTTCCTGAATATTACTCACCACCTTCTCATAATGCCCTTTGCTTATGGCAACGACAATGACTGGGTAATTTTCTTCAATCAACGCAATAGGGCCGTGCTTCATTTCTGCTGCTGGATAACCCTCTGCATGGATGTAAGATATTTCTTTCAGTTTCAAGGCTCCTTCCAAAGCAACTGGAAAATTATAGCCCCTTCCTAAGTACAAACAACTTGGGGTTTCTAAAAAATCTGCTGCGATTGCTTTTATTTTTTCATTTTGCTCTAAAATCTTCTCTACTTTCGAAGGAATCAACTCCATACTTTGCAAATATGCGTGGAAATTAGAATTTGAAATATTTCCTTTTTCCTTTGCCAATTTCAAAGCCATCAAAGTCAACAAAGTGATTTGGGTTGTAAATGCTTTAGTAGAAGCCACACCGATTTCTGGGCCTGCATGGGTATAAGCTCCTGCATGCGATTCTCGTGAAATAGAAGATCCCACCACATTGCAAACACCAAATACCAAGGCTCCTTTTTCTTTCGCCATTTTAATTGCTGCCAAAGAATCTGCGGTTTCTCCAGATTGAGAAATGGCAATGACCACGTCTTTTTCCGTAATGATTGGATTTCTATATCGAAATTCTGAGGCATATTCTACCTCGACAGGTACTCTTGTTATTTCTTCAAAAATATACTCTGCCACCAATCCTGCATGCCAAGAAGTCCCGCAAGCAATGATGATAATTCGATCGGCACTTTTGAATTTTTCAATATATTCTTCAATTCCCGCCATGCGAACAATGCCTTCGTTGGCAAGCAAACGTCCTCTATAGGTATCGATTATTGCTTTCGGCTGTTCGTAAATTTCCTTGAGCATAAAATGATCAAAACCTTCTTTTTCTATCTGTGAAAGGTCCATATCCAAAGCGTGAATAAGGGGGTTTACCTCCGAATCGTCGTTTACTTTGCGTACTTCGATCTCACATCCAGCTTTGACAATTGCCAATTCCTCATCTTCCAAATAGATGGCGTTTTTTGTGTACTCAATAAAGGGAGAAGCATCAGAGGCAATAAAAAACTCCGCATTGTTTTCTCCAATTCCAATTGCCAAGGGACTTCCCAATTTGGCAACCACAATTTCCGCAGGGTTTTGCTTGTCAAAAACCGCAATTGCATAGGCACCAATGACATCTTTCAAAGCTAGTTGCACCGCTTTTGCTAACTTGCATTGTTTTTGTTTTTGAACTTCTTCTATTAAATTTACCAATACTTCGGTATCTGTATCGCTGTGAAATACATACCCTCTTTTCGACAATTCTGCTTTGATTTTGTCGTAATTCTCAATAATCCCATTGTGAACAATGGTTAAATTTTCTGAATTTGATGTATGAGGGTGTGAATTGACATCGTTAGGTACTCCATGTGTCGCCCAGCGGGTATGTCCTATTCCGATATTTCCTTGCCTATTTTCCTTCGAAATGATCGCTTGTAAGTCGACAACTTTTCCTTTGGTTTTGTGTACTTGTACATCTTTGTCAAACAACATGATTCCTGCACTATCGTACCCGCGATACTCCAATCTTTGCAATCCTTTGACAACTACTGAATAGGCGTCTCTATCTCCTATATAACCTGTAATTCCACACATAATCGTTTCTTTTAAGCGTAGAAACGCTGTTAGTTTTGCTTTGAATAATTCAATTTAAATTCTGTTTTAGAAGCATCTAAAACAACTCCTCGATGTTGCCAGTTTTTTGAATCCACGGAGGTGTCAGAATTGGTTGAAGGATTGTCTCCAGAAACATACGTTTTCACTACCATCGGATCGATGTCATCGGTATTCGAGTCCTCATCCTGTAATAAATTTGTAATATAGTCTGTAAGGTAAAACTTGTAATAATAATCCTCTGTTTCTGAATCGTAACGCAGTATTCCTTGTACCGAATAAAAGGGTGAATTTGAAAAATAATCCAATAATTGAATTCCCGCAGCATCTGTTGGCTGGCGGTATAGAAACAAGATGACATTACTTCTTTGTAAATCCCAATCTCCATCATCTGGGTATGGATAACTTATCCTGTCTTCGTATTCTTTGTGTACAAAAAGTTTTAAGCTTGCTTCGTTGATCAACCACTCCTCCCCCTCTTTATTTGCTTCTTCTCGCAAACTTGCAATGGATCTGTTAGTGAACAAATCAACAGTAACATCGTATCCTCCTGTTCCCTGTACATACAATTTTGTGGCAACATCCTCTTCGCTCGATTGGTCGTGGTTGTGATCATAAGTATTTACATTGATCGTATTCAGAGAAAGCTTTTCTTCTCTAAAAACGGTGTCCAAAACAATGGTTGTATTGTCTTCTATCGTCGCCGTAATATAATCTGTATAATTGAAACTTAGATAAGCATTTGTTATCGGCAAAGACAGCAAGGTAGTAGTCTCTTCATTGGTTTCTATGTATACTCCCTTGAAGAACCTCGTAAAATCTTCATTTTCAGCAAAACGATCCAACTGGGTATCATCAGAAGTGAGAATAAAATCATCCAAAAATTCCGTTTTGAAATAAGAGGCATCCATATTCAATGGTATCGCAATAAACGGCGCTGCATTTGCTACTAAAATACTATCTTTTATCGTTTTCGTGCTAAAATGGCGATCAAAATATACCACTGTATCTGTTGGACTTGGTACAAATTCTTTCTCTCCCAGAACCCGCTCGAAAGGCACTGCTGCTTCAAAATCTCTATTGGAATAGTAAGCATTCGCCTCGGCTGGGCCTGTTGGATCTTGCAAACTCAAAAATTCTCCCAACTGACTTGCCGTAATTTTGAGACTTGCATTGCTTTCTCCATAAACAGAATCCAATTGATAGCTTCGTTGCTCTCCGGATTCATGACTTGTAGAGGCGTGATAAGGCATCACAAGAAACACTGCATCGAATTTTCTGTCAATTGAATATAGAGTTCTCGTTGAAATATCTCCCAACACTGGGAAAAAAGTATCTATTTCTGACACAACTTCCTCTGGCTTCAAATATCTTTTTTGCGAAGGTCTAATGCCTCCAGATGGCAAATTGACCTGACTAGCCATAGCTGCTTGCAATCTTCCAAAAGAAGTTTCTTGGGAATTTCCCAATAGGTATTCCCCCAGGCCAACAGCATTCACCTTTTCAATTGTGGTTGTTTGAGTTTGTACCTCAATATTTTCTAGATTGTTTGTCTCGAAGATGTCACTGTCTATAAAATCTGCATTGACACTATTTAAATCGTCTTCACAAGCTAAACTCAACAAAAACAACAAAGATAAAAAGCTTCCTTTTATCCATGTTTTTACAACTCTTTTTGTCATCAATTTTTTTTAAAATCTTAATTCAACACTTCATTCGAATAGAACTCAAGGTAAGCATCAGGGTAAGCTTCTTCGGGTAAAAACTCTAGAGAGGGTTTGTTTTGTTCTTTGATAAAATCTGTCAATTCGTTTGAAATGTCTTCACTCGCCTTGATGATTCCATCAGAGTTTTGAATCGCACTTTTTAGTATATTGGTATGGTTTGGCACTTTTAATATTTCCGCTTTGTCTTCTGAAATATTATCAAATTTTACTTTGTCTATCAATTCTGAATTCAAGGCTCCCTCAAAATCGGAGCTACTGTAAAGAGAAGTAACTATTTTACTCTCGGCAAACAAAGGGTCGTCTTTGTAATATTCTTTTAGATACAGTGGCAAAAGTGAAGCCATCCAACCATGTACGTGAATGATGTCTGGCGCCCAATTCAATTTCTTTACTGTTTCAATTACCCCTTTGGCAAAAAATATAGCACGCTCATCATTGTCTGAAAACAACTCACTATTTTCATCTTTCACCGTTGCTTTTCTTTTGAAATACTCCTCATTATCTATAAAATAAACTTGCATTCTCTCTTTTGGAATGGAAGCTACTTTGATAATCAGTGGCATATCCATATCATTGACAATCAAATTCATTCCTGACAATCGAATCACTTCATGCAACTGGTATCTTCTTTCATTGATAACCCCATAGCGCGGCATAAAAATTCTTGTTTGTACACCTTTGTGATGCGCCTTTCTTGCTGCTTCAAACGACATTGATGACATTTCAGTTTCTGGTAGATATGGCAATACCTCAGATGAAACGTACAAAACTCTCTTATCTTTCATGGGCTAAACTCTTTTGTTTTTATAGAATCTTGCAAAAATACGAATTTTTATGCTAATTTCATGTTAAAATACTAAGTTTGCAGTCGTTTGATAGGAATCCATCCATGAAAATAATAGCAGCTACACAGGAGATCAAAAAAGTTTTAACTAGCTTGAAATCATCTCATAAGACAATTGGTCTTGTCCCTACAATGGGTGCTTTGCACAAGGGACATCTTTCTCTTGTCGAAAAGTCCATTGCCGAAAACGATGTTACGGTGGTAAGCATCTTTGTAAACCCAACACAGTTTGACAACAAAGAGGATTTGGAAAATTACCCTAGCACACTTGAAAAAGATTTAAAATTGTTAGAAAAAACAGGCTGTGATTTTATTTTCACCCCTGATAGCAACGAGGTTTACGACCATCAAATTGTTTCAGAACATTTTTCCTTCGACGGTTTGGAACACGAAATGGAGGGGAGACACCGAAAAAATCATTTTGATGGCGTGGGCACTATTGTTTCAAAACTCTTTGACATCACCAAACCAACACGAGCTTATTTTGGAGAAAAAGACTTTCAACAATTGCAAATCATAAAAAAACTAGTCAACATAAAACAACTCAATATTCAAATAGTAGGCTGTAAAATTTGCAGAGAGCAAGACGGGCTAGCCATGAGTTCACGCAATATTCGTCTTTCTGACGAACATCGAAAAGCAGCTCCATTTATCCATCAAACACTGCAAGAAGTAAAACAAAAAGCAGCTTCTTTTTCTTTTCCAGAACTTTCGGATTGGGTGAAAAACAAATTTGAAAAACAAACTCTTTTAGAGTTGGAATACTTTGAAATTGCGGAAGAAAAAAGCCTACAAACGGTTAAAATCAAAAAAGAAAACGAACCTTACAGAGCTTTTATTGCCGTTTTTGCAGGCCCTATCAGACTCATTGACAACATCGCTTTGTCCATCTAAAAGCTTTTATTCCAATTCATTTGACAATTGAAAGTTTTAAACTTTCTAACTCATACAAATTCATTAATTTTACACCATGCAAATAGAAGTCGTAAAATCTAAAATACACAGAGTCAAAGTTACAGGTGCTGATTTACAATACATCGGAAGCATCACTATTGACAAAGATTTGATGGACGCCTCTAACATTATTGAAGGAGAGAAAGTTCAAATCGTAAACATAAACAATGGAGAACGCCTGGAGACATATGCAATTCCTGGTGAACGTAAAAGTGGAGAAATTACCTTGAATGGTCCTGCAGCTAGAAGGGTTGCCAAAGGAGACATTATTATTATCATCGCCTATGCAAGTATGGACTTCGAAGAAGCAAAAAGCTTTCAGCCTTCATTAGTGTTTCCAGATGAAACCAACAATTCCCTTTCTTAATTTTGGCGGGCAATAAAAAAAAAGCACTTAAAACCATCATCCCCCTAGCTCTGGGAGGTTTTCTTATTTGGCTGTCGTTCTCTAAACTGACAGATCAAGATCTTGAGGATGTTAAAACTGCTTTTCAAACTGCAAACTATTGGTGGATATTGTTGTCCTTATTTTTAGGTGTTCTGAGTCATTTCTCTAGAGCTTATCGGTGGCAATTTATGCTAGAGCCGCTTGGCTATAAACCTAAATTCCTCAATAGTGCCATGGCTGTCATTATTGCCTACTTGGTAAATCTTGGTATTCCTAGAGCTGGTGAACTTTCCAGAGCAGCTGCCTTGGCTGAATATGAAAACGTACCTTTTGAAAAAGGTTTTGGGACGATTGTCGCCGAAAGAGTCGCAGATGTTTTGATGTATATCCTTTGTATTTTTCTTGCTTTTCTGGCGCAATACGAACTAATTAAACATGAAATTACTTCAAAATTTCCAGAGGATCCACTGTATACGATTCTTGTTGTCGCATCACTTGGTGTTGGCTTTTACTTATTTTTCCAATCGATTAAAAAATCCCAAAAACCTTTTTTCACAAAATTACGATCTTTTCTTTCTGGACTAATTGTGGGTGTCAAAAGCATTTTGAAAATGAAAAAAAAATGGGCTTTTCTAGGGCATACGCTCTTTATTTGGGCCATGTATATCCTGATGCTATATGTTGCGAAATTTGCAATTCCTGAAACCGCAAATCTTTCTGTAAATGCTGTATTGATTAGTTTTGTGATTGGTACATTTAGTTATGCAGCTACCAATGGGGGTGTTGGAGCCTATCCAATTGCTATTCAACAAGCCCTGTTGCTCTATGGAGTCTCTAATGTGGGAGGAACCAGTTTTGGTTGGATCATGTGGGGCTCACAAACTTTGATGGTTTTGGTGTTTGGTGGACTTTCTTTTTTATTTTTACCTATCTATAACAAATCAATCCGTCGTCGGTAGTAAAAAACAAAACCCATGTCCAAAGTAAAAACAACTTTTTTCTGTCAGAATTGCGGTGCACAACACGTCAAATGGATGGGACAGTGTCCTGCTTGCAATGAGTGGAACACCATCGTTGAAGAAATTGTCCAAAAAGAAGAAAAAAGGAATTGGAAACAAACAACGGAACCAAAAAAGAAAAACAAAGCGCTTTCGGTTGCTGAAATTGAAATCCACAAAGAAATTCGGATTGATACCCAGAACAATGAATTGAATACTGTTTTAGGTGGTGGATTGGTTCCTGGGTCCGTGATTTTGTTAGGAGGTGAACCTGGTATTGGAAAATCCACCTTGCTCCTACAAATCGCTTTGAAAATGCAGCACAAAGTTTTGTATGTCTCTGGAGAAGAAAGCCAGTCGCAAATAAAAATGAGAGCAGAACGCTTGCAATCAAAAAACGCCAACTGTTTGATTCTTACAGAAACCAATACACAACATCTCTTTCAAAATATCACAGAGACAAAACCAGATGTTTTGGTCATCGACTCAATACAAACTTTACACACACAACATATTGAAGCCTCGCCTGGCACCGTTTCACAAATCAAAGAAACGACTGCCGAGCTCATAAAATTTGCCAAAGAAACCGCCACTCCTGTTTTAGTCATCGGACACATCAACAAAGAAGGAAGTATTGCAGGGCCAAAAATTTTGGAACATATGGTAGATGTAGTTTTGCAATTCGAAGGAGATCGCAACCATACCTACCGTATTCTGCGTTCTCAAAAAAACCGCTTTGGCTCTACCGCAGAACTTGGAATCTATGAGATGTTGAGTAGCGGTTTACGTGAAGTCAGTAACCCATCCGAAATCTTGATTAGTGAAAAAGACGGTGATTTGAGCGGAACTGCCTTGGCAGCCACTTTAGAAGGCATGCGTCCTTTGATGATTGAAATTCAAGCATTGGTGAGCTCTGCCGTCTACGGAACTCCACAACGTTCGGCAACGGGTTACAATCTCAAAAGATTGAATATGATTTTGGCTGTATTGGAAAAAAGAGCTGGTTTTCGATTGGGAGCAAAAGATGTTTTTTTAAACATAACTGGCGGCATTCATATCGACGACCCTGCGATTGATTTGGCGGTAGTT
>CAJQMT010000025.1 GCA_905479475.1 uncultured Flavobacteriaceae bacterium | reverse complement strand
AAATGCACGAAAATACCAAAGATGGCTGTCCAAACAAGGAATCAAAAGATAATCGTTTTGTCTCCGAGTTCGTTACCACTTCACAGACTGCCAACACTTTTTATTGAAGTCTTCATCACGAAAATCGATACCAATTTTTTCAAACTACCACATTTTCAGTTAGTTTAAAAATAGTTTGTATATTTGCGCCGCAAAAAACAAAACTCAATCGAAATAGAAAACACATGGACTCTATCAGAAAAAAATATGTTTTAAGTATCGTCTTGGGATTAAGCGTTTATTCAATGAACGCCCGTGGAATTTTTACTAGAAATCCTAAAAATTGCATGGCCACAGTTTTGGAAAAAGAGGCGACTCCAAAATTCAAACTCCCCTTTGACCGCAATGAGTTCGAGGACTTTAAAGAAGCATTGGCTTTTAAAGAGTCTCAAGGAAACTATCAAGTGGTGAATAAATTAGGATATTTAGGAAAATACCAATTCGGAAGCGCTACGCTGGAACGCTTTGATATATTTGACACCACAGCATTCCTTTCCAATCCTACCTTGCAAGAAAAAGCCTTTGTGGCCCTATGTAAAGTGAACAAATGGATTTTACGAAAAGACATCAAACGTTCTGTTGGAAAAAAGATAAAGGGAATTGTTATTACTGAATCTGGCATTCTAGCTGCTGCACATTTGGCAGGAGCAGGAAACGTTAAGAAATTTTTACGAAGCAATGGAACACAAACATTTTCGGATGCCTTTGGAACAACAGTGGAAATATATTTAGAAATGTTTGCTGCCTACGACACCTCTTCTATACAACCCAACAGAATGCCAGGACTCGTATAATCCCATCCTGTGTTTAAGAATACGACAAACCACGTATTCATGCAAATTGTATCACTTGTGAATGATAAAAATAGCAGGACGCTTGTGCAAGTCTGGGATTTGATTTTTCCAATCTTCCACTGCAAGGGTTTTGATAAATTCTGTGGAAAGTGTAATATCTGCAGCGATACACAAACGAGTAGCTGGCGTTAGTATTGTTTTCAAATCTGCAAACATCTTCTCATTGCGATACGGTGTTTCAATGAAAATCTGAGACTGCCCCCTTTCTTTCGAAATTTTCTCGAGGTTTTTTAACTCTCTTTTTCGATCCCCTTTGTCAATAGGTAAATAGCCATTAAAAGCAAAATTTTGGCCATTCATTCCCGAACTCATCATAGCCATTAAAATAGAAGATGGCCCTACCAACGGCACTACTTTTACACCCCTTTCATGAGCAAGTTTTACCACTTCTGCTCCTGGATCAGCGATGGCTGGAACCCCTGCTTCAGATAACAATCCAACAGAAACTCCTTGGAAACAAACATCTAAATAACGCTGTACCTCGACAACATCTACATATTTATCCAACAGCTTCATTTGTAAGATAGCCTGTGATTTTTTGGGTGTTATTTTTTTTATAAATCTTCTAGCAGATTTTTCATTTTCAACAATAAAAACATCTACTTCTTCCACTACTTTTTTTACAGAAAGTGGCATAACCTCTAAAGGTTCATTTTCCCCTAAAGTGGTCGGGATCAAATACAATTTTCCTAAATTCATACAATCGGAATAGTTACACTGCTTTTTTTACAATTAAGTTACACGCCTCCTCTAACATCTGGTAAACCTTTTCAAAACCATAATCACCACCATAATAAGGATCTGGAACCTCTTTGTTCTTTCCAGGGTACAACTCGTTTAATATCATTTTTACCTTGGAGCGATTTTCTTCATTTTTAGCCAATTTCAAAAGATTTTGATAATTTGAGGCATCCATGACGTAAATAAGATCAAACTTATCAAAATCCTCTTGCGTAAATTGACGTGCTTCTTGTGAGGTAATATCTATTCCGTATTTGGAGGCAACCTCAATAGATCGAAAATCGGGAGGATTTCCAACATGCCAAGCACCTGTGCCAGCCGAATCTACATAGAATTTTTTTGAATTCACTTTTGATTTTAAAATACCTTCAGCCAAGGGAGACCTACAAATATTTCCCAAACAGACCATCAAAACTGAAATCATTGGATTAAAATGTTAACTTGTTGGTGATGTCTTCCACATATTTTTTAAACTGCTTGTCCGTTTCGGTTAAATTGTCAACAGTTTTGCAAGCATGCAATACCGTGGCGTGATCCCTCTTTCCTATTTGAGATCCAATACTCGCCAAAGAAGATTTTGTCATGCGTTTTGCAAAATACATGGCCAGTTGTCTCGCCTGCACAATATGACGCTTGCGGGTTTTAGACTGTAACGTAGCCACATCCATATCAAAATATTTTGACACTACTTTTTGTATGTATTCAATAGAAACTTCTCGCTTTGTGTTTTTCACAAATTTGTCAACAATTTGTTTGACCAAAGTCATTGTAAATTCTTTTTTATTAAAAGAGGCTTGCGCAATCATAGAAATAAGTACCCCTTCCAATTCTCGAACATTCGACTTGATATTTTTTGCGACATACTCAACAATTTCACTCGGCATTTCCACACCATCTCTAAACAACTTATTTTGAAGTATCGATATTCTAGTCTCAAAATCAGGAGTTTGCAACTCTGCAGAAAGTCCCCATTTGAAACGAGACAACAACCGTTGTTCGATATCTTGCATGTCAACAGGCGCCTTGTCAGAGGTTAAAACGACTTGTTTTCCGTTTTGATGCAAATGGTTGAAGATATGAAAAAAAACGTCTTGGGTTCCAGTTTTTCCCGAGAGAAACTGAACGTCATCAATAATCAAAACGTCGATCATTTGATAAAAATGAATGAAATCATTTCTTGTGTTTCCTTTCACAGAATCAATGTATTGCTGTGTAAATTTCTCTGAAGAAATATACAAAACAGTCTTGTCTGCATATTTGTCTTTTATTTCAACTCCTATGGCATGTGCCAAATGCGTTTTCCCCAAACCTACACCTCCGTAAATCAACAAAGGATTGAAAGATGTTCCTCCAGGTTTGTTCGCTACCGCCATTCCTGCTGAACGCGCCAGCCGATTTGAATCTCCTTCCACAAAGCTTTCAAAATTATAGCTCGGGTTCAATTGAGATTCAATTTTCACTTTTTGGAGCCCGGGAATGATAAAAGGATTTCTCAGTTCTCTTTTATTCAATTCCAATGGAACGGCTACTTTTTGAGATTTCAAAGGAGCTCTATTTGCACTAGGAATCTTTACAATTTGTGGACTGTTGCTTCGGTAAGAATTCTCCATTCGAACTTCATACACCAATTTTGCTCCACTTCCTAACTGACGTTTCAAAGCGACACCTAACAATTTTATGTAATGCTCTTCTAACCATTCGTAAAAAAACTTACTTGGTACTTGTACAGTTAAAACCTCTCCTGAAACACGAATTGGTTTGATGGGTTCAAACCAAGTTTTATATGCTTGCGGTTTGATATTGTCTTTTATAAAAGACAGGCATTCCTCCCAAACCGTAGTGGCTACTTTTGTCATTATTATTAGGGTAATAAATTTAGTTAGATTTCGAAAAGAAAATGATAGATGAATGTCATTCCAATTGTTTTACAAAAATGTGAATATTTTTTAGTAAAAAAAAATGATTTTGCTATTGGTTTCTATTTATTTTTTACGTAACATCACAGCACTCAAAAAAAAATAAATGATTGAAAATACAATGGCATTTCGAATTCGGTATGCCGAGACAGACCAAATGGGTTATGCACACCACGGAAACTACGCACAATATTTTGAAATGGGTCGAACAGAGCTGTTAAGACAAGTAGACATCTCCTACAAAAAAATGGAAGAGGACGGACTTATTCTTCCTGTCTACGCGATGAACACTCGCTATATCAAACCAGCCAAATATGATGACAAGTTGGTTCTAAAAACATTTTTAAAAGAAAAACCCTCTGCCCGAATTATTTTTCACTACGAAATTTATAACGAAAAAGAGGAGCTTATATGCCAAGCGGATACCACTTTGGTTTTTGTAGACACCTCCAAAAACAGGCCTATCAAAATACCTCAAGAACTTCTCAAAAAATTAAGCTAACTTTTTTACAAAAAAAGTGTTTCCCTTACAAAAATCAAACGCTCAAAACAGTCTCAAACTATCTTTAAAAAAGGGACCGTTTGCAAATCTTTTTTGACACTATTATATTGCGAGTTTTTGACGCTTATTTCTAGCGCACAATATTCGAGAAGAATCTGTTTGGAAATGGCAAGTTTTCTTTGCTTCAACAAACGCATCACTTTGCTCATATATTGGTAATCAAATTCCAAACAAAGGGTTTGTTCCAAATATTTTTGAACGATGAAAGCATTCTGTAAAGAAAGTTGAGCAGATGCCTTGTAAGTTTTTACCAAACCTCCTACTCCCAACTTCACACCTCCAAAATACCGGACTACCACAATCAATACATTCGTCAAATTGAACGATAAAATTTGTCCGTAAATAGGCTGACCTGCAGAATTGTTAGGCTCACCGTCATCATTCACACGATATCGAACCTTTTCAACGCCCAATTTCCAGGCGTAGCACCAATGACGTGCGGCAGGATGTTGTTTTTTGACAGCTGCTAAAAAAGATTTCACTTCTTGCTCAGTCGAAACAGGAAAGACATATCCAAAAAATTTACTTCCTTTTTCTTTTATCAAGGTTTCATTGGAGGCTTCAGCGATGGTTTTATAAGCATCTTCCATTTCCATAGGTCTATAAAACGGAATTGGAATTTTTATAGAATTTCAACAAGGTGTTTTTTATTTTGAAATCCGTAGTCTTTATTTCATGTAATTTCGGTGCCAAAACCCCTTTTTCAAAATCAACATCTCCTATAAAAACTCGTGCCTCATCCCACAAACCTGCATCAATAAATGACTGCAAGACTTCTCGTCCTCCTTCGATAAGCATGGATTGAATGTTTTCCTTTGCCAAGGTTTTGCAAATTTGGAGTTCTCTATTCTTTGAAAAATCTATTTGCCGGTATATCACATTTTTTTTAGATATAAAATTTTCCTTTTTGACTGCTGTAAAAACAATAGTTTGCACACTGCCATCCAACAAATTGGAATCCAATGGTGTACGCAGCGTACGATCTAAAAGTATTCGAATAGGATTGTTTCCTTTCCAACTTCTAACGTCTAATTTTGGATTATCTGCAATCGCTGTATTCGTGCCGACTAAAATAGCTTGTTCTTCACTTCTCCATTTGTGAACCAGTTGCTTGGACACTTCATTACTGATCCAAACTGGCCGGTTTTTTTCTTTTGTTTGTGGAGCTACAAAACCATCCCTTGTTTCTGCCCATTTTAGAACAATAAAAGGTCTCTTTTTATTTTGAATAGTAAAGAACCGTTTGTGTTGTTCTTTACATTCATGCTCCAATACCCCAACAGTAACAGTTAACCCTGCGTTTTTCAAACGAGCAATTCCTTTTCCAGAGACCAAAGAATGAGTATCCAAACAACCGATAACGACTTTTGGAATTTTATGAGCAATGATAGCATCTGCACAAGGCGGTGTTTTTCCAAAATGTGCGCAAGGCTCTAAGGTAACATACAAAGTTGATTCCTCAAGCAATTGTTTTTCCCAAACAGACCCTATAGCATTGACCTCGGCATGTGGTCCACCATAAGCACTGGTATAACCTTCCCCTATTATTTTATTCTCATGCACAATCACGCAACCCACTGAAGGATTGGGACGTGCAGATCCAATTCCTTTCTGAGCCAACTCAATGCATCTTTGCATATAAAACTCCTCTTGCTTCATACTACAAAAATAGTTTTTATGATTCATTCAACCACCATTCCAACAAATAGATTTTTCAATTAGAAGATCCACCGTGCCCATAAAGAACGCTCCGTAATAAAAATGTATTTTTGCAAGAGATAACATCCTTCTTAAAATTGAACGCTGTGAAAATTACACAATTGCATTCCTTATTTCATTCAAAACTCCACTCTTTGTATCCCAAAGAAGAGATTGACTCTTTTTTTCATTTACTGGCCGAACACGAACTGGGATTGACAAGAATAGACAGAGCACTACAACCTCAATTTGAGATCACACAAAAAAATCAGTTATTTTTTAAAAAAGCGATGGAGGAACTGGAAAAACAACGCCCCATACAATACATTTTAGGCAAAACAGAATTTTTCAGCCTTCCTTTCAAAGTAACCAAAAACGTATTGATCCCCCGACCTGAAACGGAAGAACTGGTTGAATGGATTTTGGACGAAACCCAAGATAAAAAGAATTTAAAAATATTGGATATCGGAACAGGTAGTGGATGCATTGCGGTAGCTTTGGCCAAAAACTCCACAAATGCAAAAGTCACTGCCTTGGATTTTTCTCAAACAGCAATTGCCATCGCAAAAGAAAACGCCACGAAAAACAAGGTTGCCATTGAATTTCTAGAACATGATATTTTAAATACTTCTTCACTCCCGGAAAAATACGATATCATCGTAAGCAATCCTCCCTATGTGCGGAATCTTGAAAAAACAGAAATCAAAAAAAATGTATTGGCCTACGAACCTGCCTCCGCTTTGTTTGTAGACGATGCCAATCCGCTTGTTTTTTACGAGAAAATTTGTGCACTTGCAAAAAACCATCTCACCAAAGATGGCCAGCTATTTTTTGAAATAAACCAATACTTGGGGAGAGAAACCCTCAATCTTTTAAAAGAAAATGGATTTTCCAATACCCTTCTTCGAAAAGATATTTTCCAGAACGACCGAATGACAAAAGCGAGCTTGTCTCTCTAAATTTGAAAACAACCGACCACTTATTTAAGTATCTTTGCAACATGAGAATTGATATCATTACCGTATCCCCTGAACTGATTCAAAGCCCTTTCGAATATTCAATTTTAAAAAGAGCCCAAGAAAAGGGACTGGCCGAAGTTCATTTTCACAATCTACGTGACTTCGCGCTGAACAAATACAACAAGATTGACGACTATCAATTTGGTGGTGGTGCTGGAATGGTACTGATGATTGAACCCATCGACAAATGCATTTCAAAATTACAATCGGAAAGAAAATACGATGAAGTCATTTACATGACTCCGGATGCACCTATTTTAAACCAGCAAACAGCCAACACGCTTTCTTTGAAAGAAAACATCATTGTATTGTGCGGACATTACAAAGGTGTAGATCAGCGTGTTCGTGATCTTTTCGTTACCAAAGAAATTTCGATTGGAGACTATGTATTGAGTGGTGGCGAACTAGGAGCTGCCGTGCTATGCGATGCTATCATACGATTGATTCCAGGTGTTCTTGGCGACGAAACCTCTGCATTGACAGACTCTTTTCAAGACAACCTATTATCGCCACCAGTCTACACCCGTCCCTCTGAATACAAAGGAGCAAAAGTTCCCGAGATATTACTCTCTGGTAATTTTCCAAAAATTGACGAATGGCGTTCGGAACAAGCCTATGAGCGAACAAAACAGATCAAACCGAATCTTTTAAAAGACTAAAATTTAGACATACCCCTTAATGACTACCCCTATCTCTTTTTCCAGGAAACATCCTGTCCTAAGTATTGTGCTCGGATTTCAAGTATTCCGCCTGTGTTTACTTCCTTTTATGGGATTGATGCCACAAGATGCTTACTATCATTTCTATGGTGAAAATTTGGCCCTTTCTTACTTCGACCATCCTGGGATGATCGGATACATTCTTGCTATTTTCACGGGACTCTTTGGAAAAACTGTTTTTGTGGTTAAATTTGCAGATTTTGTGATCACCTCATTCACATTGGTAAGTTTTCACAAACTCGCATCCTTTTTTCTACCTCACAAAAAGGCCACCAACGCATTGCTACTCCTCAGCACAACTGTCTGCGCCTCTATTCTGTCTTTTAACTCTACACCGGACGTACCCTTGCTCTTATTCTGGACACTTTCCTTGATTACTCTGTACAAAGCTATTTTTGAAAACAAAAAAAGTTATTGGATGATAGGAGGATTCGCAATGGGACTTGCATTTGATAGCAAATACACCGGTTTGTTTCTGCAAATAGGACTTTTAGGATTTCTGCTTTTTTCAAAAGAAAAAAGAAAGTTACTCACCACTCCCTGGCCATTGGCAGCTCTACTTGTTTCAGTAGCCACCACCTTCCCTGTTTGGTATTGGAATTACCAAAACGATTTTGCCTCCTTCCTATTCCAGTCTTCGAGTAGAACAGGAGACATCGCAAAATTTCAATTAAAACCGAACTATTTCTTTGGAGCCATTGGACATCAATTGGTTTTACTAGGTCCAATTTTACTCGCTGTATTTTTTAACATCGTTTACAAATATCTCAGAAAGGTTTTTGAAAAATGGCAATTGCCCCCTAGCAAAACACTTTTCTTACTCGCATTTTTTATCCCAACCTTTGTGGGTTTTCTCTCACTGACACCTGTATACTGGGTCAAACTGAATTGGTTGATGCCTTCTTACATCACAGGAATCATTTTGGCAGGCTACTTCTTCTCCAAGAAAATGACCAAAAACCATGTTTTTATTTCTATACTGTTTCATGTGGCCATCAGTTTTGAAATCTTGTTTTACATCGTCCCCATAAAAAGTGACGATACTTGGCTGGGATGGGAAGAACTGACAAAACAGACAGAAGAAATTCAATCTCACTACCCAAATACCTTTATTTTTTCCGCAGACAATTACAAAACAGCTGCTTGTATGAATTTTTATAGCAATCAGAAAATATACTCTCAAAACATCATAGGCCAACACGCGCTTCATTTTGACTATATCGGAGACGATCTCTCTTTGCTCAAAGGGAAAAATGCTTTGTTTTTAGATTCAGACAAACGATTTAAAAACAATGAAAAAAGAGGAACAAATCGCAAAGATGAATTGAACCAGTATTTTTCGAAAACAACAGAGCTTACCCCAATTTTCGTAAAGAAAAACGGCAAAAACATTCGAAAGTTCTGGGTCTATTATTGTGAAAATTACAGTCCAAAAAAATAAGAGTCGCTTCTTTTTATTTGAAAAAAAATAATGTACATTTGCAACCTCAAAATTAACCTCTGACGAAAATCGTGTATGTTAATTTTTCGAAAACCCATTAAAAAAGAAAACAATGGCTAATTTAATAGATTTTGTACAAAGTGAATTTGTAGCAAAAAATGAGTTCCCAGAATTCAAATCAGGAGATACCATTACTGTGTATTACGAGATTAAAGAAGGACAAAAAACACGTACTCAGTTTTTTAGAGGTGTTGTCATTCAAAGAAGAGGTTCAGGATCTTCCGAAACCTTTACGATCAGAAAAATGTCAGGAACTGTTGGTGTTGAGAGAATTTTCCCTATCAACTTGCCTGCAATTCAAAAAATTGAAGTAAACAAGCAAGGAAAAGTTAGAAGAGCTCGTATTTTCTACTTCAGAGGTCTTACTGGTAAAAAAGCAAGAATCAAAGAAGTTAGAAGAAGCTAGTACTCTTCAGTATTCCATAAAAAAAGCCCGATTGAAAATTCAATCGGGCTTTTTCATTTTGGCAAAAAAATTCTTTCGAGACACACAAAATTTTAGGATAATACAAAAAGTGTTTTGAATAATTTTATTTTTACTAAAATCCCCTGGTCATTTCTGTTATTTTGCAACCAAAATACCCGCAATTAATTCATACATTTGCCATGCGCAAAAAATAAGATATTCTCTTGTTTAGAAGCACTTCAGAAAACAACATCTGAAAATTTTAAACATTCAATTACATTCAGTTATATGGCGACAAAAACATCACAAATTGTGTACACTATTACGGACGAAGCTCCAGCTTTGGCAACGTATTCATTTCTACCAATTGTAGAATCATTCACGAAAAAAGCAACTATCGAAATTCAAAGAAAAGACATTTCTCTTGCAGCACGAATTCTTGCGAATTTCTCAGAATACCTTTCCGAAGAACAAAAAGTGGGTGATGCCTTAACAGAATTGGGTGCTCTAGCAAAAACACCCGAAGCCAATATCATCAAATTGCCGAATATCAGTGCTTCAGTACCACAATTGAAAGCAGCCATTTCGGAATTACAATCCAACGGCTATGCAATTCCTAATTTTCCGGAATCACCAAAAAACGAAGCGGAAAAAGACATCAAAGCAACCTATGCGAAAGTTTTAGGTTCTGCTGTGAATCCAGTACTACGAGAGGGAAACTCTGACCGTAGAGTAGCAGGACCCGTAAAAGTTTACGCAAAAAACAATCCCCACTCGATGGGCGCTTGGTCTGCAGATTCAAAGTCACATGTAGCAAGCATGTCAGAAGGTGATTTTTACGGAAGCGAAAAATCGGTAACCATTTCTGAGGCCGGCGATGTGAAAATTACACTACACGCAACTGATGGAACTGTCACAACCTTGAAAGAAGCTGTCCCTGTATTGAAAGGAGAAATCGTAGATGCTTCCACACTCAGCATTGCTAAACTGAAAAATTTTGTAGCTCAAGAAATTGAAGATGCCAAAGCAAACAACGTCTTGTTTTCTGTGCATATGAAAGCAACAATGATGAAGGTATCCGATCCAATTATTTTTGGAGCCATCGTAGAAGTATTTTACAAAGATGTTTTTGCAAAATACGGCAACAAATTCAAAGAACTAGGTATTTCTGCCAACAACGGGATAGGAGACGTTTACAATAAAATTGGTGCTTTACCTGAAGCAGAACAAGAAGAAATCAAAACAGCTATTGAAGCTGTCTATGAAAATAGTCCTGCATTGGCCATGGTAAATTCTGACAAAGGAATCACCAACTTACATGTGCCTAGTGATGTGATTATAGATGCCTCCATGCCAGCCATGATACGTACTTCTGGACAAATGTGGAATGCCGAAGGAAAATCTCAAGATACCAAAGCATTGATCCCAGACAGATCATATGCGGGAGTGTACCAAGAAACTATTGACTTTTGTAAAAAACACGGAGCTTTTGACCCTACTACTATGGGAACCGTTCCCAACGTAGGATTGATGGCACAAAAGGCGGAGGAGTATGGTTCACATGACAAAACATTCCAAGTGGCTCGATCAGGAAATATCAAAGTGACCGATAGCAATGGAATTGTATTGATCGAACAAGCTGTAGAAGCAGGAGATATTTTTAGAGCTTGCCAAGTAAAAGACGCTCCCGTGCAAGACTGGATCAAACTCGCAGTTAGCAGAGCAAAAGCGACCAATACCCCTGCTATCTTTTGGTTGGACAAAAACAGAGCGCACGATGCGGAGTTGATCAAAAAAGTAAACACATACTTGCCAAACCACGACACAACAGGTTTGGACATCACCATCCTTTCTCCAGTAGAAGCAACCAAAGTTTCTTTGGAGAGAATCAAAGCAGGAAAGGATACGATATCTGTCACTGGAAATGTTTTGCGTGATTACTTGACCGATTTATTTCCAATTTTAGAATTGGGAACATCGGCTAAAATGCTTTCCATTGTACCCTTGATGAACGGCGGTGGTTTGTTTGAAACAGGTGCAGGAGGTTCCGCTCCAAAGCATGTACAACAGTTTGTAGAAGAAGGTCATTTGCGTTGGGACTCCTTGGGTGAATTCCTAGCTTTGTCTGTTTCTTTGGAAGATTTGGGAATCAAAACCAACAACAAAAAAGCATTGATTCTGGCAGAAGCTTTGAACACAGCCAACACAACTTTCTTGACCAACGACAATTCTCCTTCTCGTAAAGTGGGTGAATTGGACAATAGAGGAAGTCATTTTTACTTAGCTATGTATTGGGCGCAAGCTTTGGCAACTCAAACGAAAGATACTGAGTTGCAAGACACCTTTACTCCTTTTGCAAAAAATTTAGCTAAAAATGCTGAAAATATAATTAGCGAATTGAACAACGCGCAAGGAGCAGCTATCGACATGGGTGGGTATTACTATCCAAATGCTCAAAAAACAGAAACTGCAATGAGACCGAGCCAGACGCTCAACAATCTTTTGGCATCGTTTTAAATACAAAGAACATCCACTGATTTTAAAAAGCACCTCTCAGAGGTGCTTTTTCTTTTTACACAAAGAACATTTACACACTATTCTCTTTACTATATCGTGCCTAAAATCCTTTTTAATTGGTTATTTTTGTGATGTATTTACATTTACATAGTCTCTATGAAACATCTTATCCCTATCGTTTTCTTTCTTCTTTTTAGTATTCCAAACGCCATTTCACAAGAAAACTACACCCTTAGTGGAAGGATTTCTGAAGAGGCCTCTCAAGAGACCCTGATCGGTGTCAGCGTAATTTTTCCCGAGCTTTTAAAGGGAACCACCACCAATGGCTATGGATTTTATTCTATTACATTGCCAAAAGGAATCTATGAGTTAGAAATTAGCTACCTAGGTTTTGAAACCGTTCAACAAAAGATCGACCTTAATAGGGATACCAAACTAAATGTGAATTTAAAAACCGTGAACGAACAAATTGACGAAGTAATTGTCAAAAGCAACAGCACCATCATCAGTCTTCAAAAGCCTGAAATGAGCGTTCACAAAGTAGATGTAAAAACCATCAAAGAAATGCCTGTGGTTTTGGGAGAAGTTGATTTGATCAAATCCATACAATTACTACCAGGAGTCACCAGCGCTGGAGAAGGGGCCTCAGGATTTAATGTAAGAGGCGGCGCTGAGGATCAAAATTTAATTTTATTGGACGAAGCAACCCTCTACAGCTCCTCTCACTTTTTTGGGTTTTTCTCCATTTTTAATGCCGATGCGATCAAAAATATCAAATTATACAAAGGGGGAATCCCTGCCAAATACGGTGGACGTGCAGCTTCTGTGCTCGATATTTATCAAAAAGACGGAAATAAAAAAGAACACCATCTCACAGGGGGAATCGGACTGATTTCAAGTCGTTTGATGGCAGAAGGACCCCTTCAAAAAAACAAAAGCTCTTACTTGCTTGCAGGAAGATCTTCCTACGCACACCTCTTTTTAAAAGCCAACCCAGAGACCAAAGACAACGATTTGCGCTTTTATGATTTGAACACAAAATTAAATTTTGATATCGATGATCGAAATAAATTGTACTTCTCAGGGTATTTCGGAAGAGACGCCTTTAACATTGGAGGTCTTTTTGTAAACTCGTATGGAAACGCCACGTTCAACGCCCGTTGGAACCACCTTTTTTCAGACCAATTGTTTTCAAATCTTTCTGTGATTTACACCAATTACAATTATTTCTTAAACCTTGATTTTATTGGTATGGACTGGGAATCTGGCATTCGAAACATTCACCTGAAATACGATTTCAAACATTATTATTCGGACAAATTCAAACTCAATTACGGGGTCAATTTGATCCATTACCACTTCAATCCGGGTGAAATTTCACCAAGCAAAGAAAATTCTGCAGTCAACAAAGACAAACTCGAACAAAAGTACGCTTTTGAACCTGCCTTGTATCTTGAAGCAGAACAATCCATCAACGATAAAATTTCTATCAATTACGGAATCCGATCGAGCCTTTTTTTTAGAATGGGAGGACAAACTCTTTTCAATTATGAAAACGACCAGCCCGTTGTTTTCAATACCTCAACAGGCAACTATGAAGAAGGAACTACTACAGGGACTACCTATTACTCAAAAAAAGAGGTTATCAAACAGTTTGGAGGTCTAGAACCCAGATTCGCAATATCCTACAAACCCAACAACAACCATGCCTTCAAAGCCAATTACAACAGAATGTACCAATACATTCATTTGATTTCCAATACGGTTTCCGCGGCCCCTTTGGATGTTTGGGCACCGAGTGGCAAATTTATCAAACCCCAAATTGCAGATCAAGTTGCTGTAGGATATTATAAAAACTTAAAAGACGAGATGTATTCTATTGAAACAGAAGCCTATTACAAAACCGTTCAAAATAGAATTGACTACCGAGCTGGAGCGGATTTGATTGCAGAGGAGCAAATAGAAACTATCATTTTACCGGGAAAATCTCGCTCTTATGGTTTGGAGCTCTCCTTGAAAAAGAACAAAGGAAATTTCAAAGGCTGGATCAGCTATACACTTTCGAAAACAGAGCAACAAGTAAAAGGCTCCACTCCTAGCGCTACAGGAATCAACAATGGCAAATGGTACAACGCTCCTTACGACAAAACGCATGATCTCTCCATCACTACCAGTTACAAACATTCTGAAAAATGGAGATACGGAGCCAATTTTATCTATCAAACAGGAAGACCGACCACTTACCCTACCGGACAATTCACAACCAATTTGGGAGGAAATTACGACAATGAAAGTGAAAATATTACGGTTCCTATATATGGAGACAGGAACGCATTCAATTTACCCGCGTACCATCATCTAGACATTGCCGCCACCTATACTCCCGAACGGAACACTGCTAAAAAATGGAAAGGAGAATGGGTGTTTAGTATTTACAATGTATACAATCGAAAGAATGCTGCAGCCATGAACTTTCGTCAAAATGAAGACAATGGAACCAACGAAGCCGTCAGAAGTTCTATCTTTGGAATGGTTCCTTCGATTACCTATAATTTTAAATATTAAGCACATGAAATACCTTTATCTACTAATCGTTGTATCAATGCTTACTGCTTGTGAAGATGTGATCGATCTTCCTTTGAAGGAGGGACCAAAAAAATTGGTAATCGACGCCAATATAAATTGGAAGAAAGGAACTGATGGAAAAGAACAAAGTATCCGATTGACGCAAACTGCAGGATTTTACGAGAACACAGCCCCCATAGCAAGTGGTGCCTCGGTCAAAATTTCAGGAAACGGACAAGAAACTATTTTTACGGAAGACGGAAATTCAGGCATTTACAAAACAACCAATTTTAACCCTCATATAAACGAGGAATACACACTAAGCATTGTTTACAATTCGGAAAACTTTACCGCCAAAGAAACCTTAAAGTCCGTGACAGAAATCACCGATATTGAGCAATCTACAGAAAGTTTTTTTGGAAACGAGGCGGTTCGTGTGGACTTTTACTACACCGATCCTGCCGACGAAGAAAATTATTATTTGGAAGAATTTAGCACCAGTATCAATTATTTGAATTCCTACCGTGTTTCAAGAGATGAATTTATCAATGGGAACGAAAATAGTGGCTTTGAAATTGACGAAGATTTAAAAACCGGAGAAACCATTACATTTCGACTGCATGGAATCTCCAAAAATTACCACGATTACTTGGCACTTTTGCTAGCACAAACCGAAAATGGGGGTCCCTTTGGAACTCCGCCTGCTGCTGTTTTGGGGAACTGTAGTAACTTGACCAAGCCCGACGAAAATCCGTTGGGGTATTTCAAGTTATCAGAAGTCACTGAAGAAACCTATACCGTTCAATAAAAAAAACGTATTTTGAAATTCACCAAAACCACCGAACAAAGCTCTGCATACCACGACTTGGAAAAAATGGAAGTCGGTGCATTGCTGCAGCACATCAACCACGAGGACAAAAAAGTTGCCACAGCTGTAGAAAAAGCCCTGCCTCAAATCGAACAACTGGTTGCTGTGATTGTTTCGAAAATGAAAAAAGGAGGACGCTTGTTTTATATTGGAGCAGGCACCAGCGGACGCTTGGGTATTTTAGACGCCTCTGAGTGCCCGCCTACTTTTGGTATCGAATTTGACAAAGTGATCGGGTTGATTGCAGGAGGAGATGACGCCATTCGAAAAGCTGTTGAAAATGCTGAAGACGACACAAAACAAGGATGGAAAGACTTAAAAGCTTTTGAAATCACGACCAACGATGTCCTCATCGGTATTGCTGCCTCTGGAACGACTCCTTATGTTTTGGGCGCTTTAAAAAAAGCAAAAGAAATGGGCATTCCTACGGGTTGTATTACGATGAACACAAATAGCCCTTTACACCTTTTGGCAAAACATCCTATTGTCGCCACAGTGGGGCCTGAATTTGTTACAGGTAGTTCTCGAATGAAAGCAGGCACCGCTCAAAAATTAATTCTGAACATGATCAGTACTGCCGTCATGATTCAACTGGGAAAAGTCAAAGGAAACAAAATGGTAGACATGAAATTATCCAATGACAAATTGGTAGACAGAGGAACAAATATGCTTGTCGAGGAGTTGAAAATAACAACAGACGAGGCGCACTCCTTATTGACAAAATTTGGATCGGTGCGAAATGCATTAGAACATTACAAAAAATGAACAACACTCAAAATCCATACAAAAAAGGATTCCAATATATTTTCGGAGCTATTCCTTTGTTTTTTTTGGCACCCATTGTTCTCAATATTGGATTCTCAGCCATTAAAAAAGATCAGAATTACATTTTTATTGCTTTTGGAGCCATCCTTGCTTTCGGAGGTATTGCACTTGTTTTTTTGGGAATAAAACACCTACTGAACACGCTTTTTGAAAAAGACAAAAAAAAGCAACCATCCAATTAGCCTCCTTTATTTAAACTGGAATTCTTGCATTTTTTGGGGTCGTCGGATTGAAACCAAAAGCAGCATCTGGCAACGAAAGTCCCAATTGATGAATGATATAGCCAATGCTCGCATAGTGATGAATGGCGTGACTGTGGGCTTGAATTAAAATGGCTGACAACGTGTAGCTAGCTGTCACCTTAACCGCACCCAAATCATCAGAAACTTTGACAGACAGCTGAAAATCTTCCTTCTTTACATTTTGTAATTTTCCGATAATCGCAGCGATGTAATTGATCCCTTCCACAAGCAACTCCTCCGTTTCAAGGTTTCGCTTGCGTGCCGTCAAATCAATTTTACCCGTTGGCAGACCTTCAAATATGCAATCGTAAACATCCAAAATATGCCGAATATGTCTTCCGATACTCGAATAATACGGTGCGACAGTGGTATCTTTGTATTGCTCCGCAGTAATAGATTCCAACAAAACCAACCCTCGATTAAGGTTCTTTACAAGTGCTTCGATCATAATTTTTCTAATTTATTTAAAACTTAGACGTATGTATACGGAATGCTTACTTTTTTCTCAAATGTAAAAAAATTTTGCCACCTAAAAATCGAACCCTTATCCAAAAACCCCAACAAACCGCCTCTAGACAGACACTTATGCGCCAAAAGAATTGGCTTGTGCAATAAAAGGATGCAATTATGCAAACAGTACACAACGTTCGTTGGATTGTTTCTAACTTTACCCAACTCCTATTTTTTTTTTGAAGGAAAAAACCTTTCTATTGTAAACTAAAGACAAATAAAACTAGATAAAAGCTTGTGTTTGTAAACGAAGAGAAAAACCGGCTCTCTTGAAAGTTCTTGCATTTTTAAAATTGATTGCACTACCCGACTAAAAAACTAACTTTAAAAAGAAAAAAAATGAAAACATTGAAAATTATTTTCACCTTCCTGATGGCGAGTCATTTTGGGGCAATTGCACAAAATACAATACAAACTCCTCAAAAAAACAACAACGCGGCATACAAATCGGTTCTATCAGAACTGTTAAAAGTTAGTGGGGCCAATGCCAATTTTGAATTGATTTTAGAGCAGATGCTTCCCATGCTTCAGCAACAAAACAAGGCATTCCAAAAGAAGAATTGGAAGCGGTAACGTCCAAATTTGTACAATCGAGTATTTTAGAGTTGACGGAATTGTCTGTTCCAATTTATCAAAAACACCTAGACCTGAAAGATCTGCAAGAAGTCATTGCTTTTTACAAAACTCCTGCTGGTAAAAAACACGCCGAAAAAACTCCGTTGATCGCGCAAGAATCCCTACAAATCAGCCAACAATGGGCCGCAAGTTTGCCCTACAAATACAAACAAATTGCGAACAACGTTACAGAATGATGGATGTTCAATCATTTAACTGCAAACGATTGAGCACCTAGCAAACCGTTTGAAACGCTGTGTCCCTAAAAAGGGATGCACTTATACAATAAAAAGACACACCTATGAAAACACCCTTCCACTTGGATGGAATTCTCCGTACTTTTCAAAAGTCTATGAAAACAATCCTTTTTATAAAGATAAATCTAGAGGACATTTTCTCTATAGAATTGAAAACAGTGTCGACCTGTTCGAAATAAAATTTAGACTCTTAAAATATTGAAAAACAAAGAAACATGGGGACGCTAAATAGCCCCCCTCTTTTTAGAAATTGACAAGACCGTTCTCAGTTTCTAAAACCCATACAAATTGAATGGTCTTAATTTTAAATGATTTATTTATGAAAACATTGGATTTAGAACAAATGGAAAAAATTGAGGGAGGCGGATGTGGACTATCATTGGGCCTTTTAGGTGTTTCAATGGTTGCAGCTACTTTTATTGCTGCTCCGATAGTAGCTGCAGTTTGGGCAGTTGGATTCATTGGAGGAGCAATCAATGCAGCTGGAGCTTGCTCTTAAAACTTTATATAATATGTTTTACAACGCAAGTAAAAAAGTAAAGTTCGTGTTTTTTGTATTTGCCTTGGGGATGACTGGTTATTTATCCTATCCCTTGCTAGACAATGGTATAGACATCAATAAAAATGTAATCATTCAGATTTCTGGCCCAATATCAATGTTTTTCTTAGCAATAGCTTTGTTCCTTGATATTTACATTTATAAAAATTATACGGAAAAATAACTTTGTCATCTAGCTTGAAAATACAACTTTTGAACTGAAATTTGCTGCAAAATTTATTCATGGAAGTATTGGTTTAGCGCAATCATGCTCTTAAAATCTTTTCAATTATGAGCTTCATTAAAAAAAACAGAAGAACCATTTTTATCATTATCCTCTATTTTACACTATTTATGGTTGGACAGGAATTGTATGAGCTATTAAACTATGGATTGAACCCCAAAAAAAATAGCTATATCCAATTATCGGGTTTAATTGGAAACTCATTTCTTGCTTTAGGTTGTTTTTGGGAATTGTATTTCGCAAAGAGAGAGAAAAATAATTGAACATCTATTCTATAAAAAATAGGTATGTTTTATTTGAACAAACACCATTAAAACACATGGGAATTCTAAATTGGAGTTCCCATTTTCAACCCAAAACTTGTACAAATACGCCATTTTTAAATACTTATGCAAAAATAGGGTAAGATTATGCAAAAACTGAATAAGACTTTGTTTCATTTCTTTTTACTTTTATTGTGCCGTTCCAGACCCCACAGTTTTAGAAATTGACAAGACCCTTCTAAATTTCTAAAACCCATACAAATGGAAGGGTCTCACTTTTAAATGATTTATTTATGAAAACATTGGATTTAGAACAAATGGAACAGATTGAGGGAGGTAGCAGTTGTGCTTGGGCTGTAGCTGGTATGGTAGCGGCAACAGTTGGCTTTGTATTTGTAACTGGAGGAGCATCATTGATATTTGCTTTTGCAGCTAAAGGCATTGCATTCGGAGGAATGATATCTTCTTGTTCTTAAAAAAGCACTATGAAAAACATACATATTTTTATAATAGCCCTTTTCGTTATAATTGAGATAGGTGCTATTTTCACATTCGCTCAAGGAGAAATGAGTATTGTTTCATTCGCGTTGATAAGTTTATCCGCCACACTTGGTATTATAGCCCAAAAGCTAAGTCTCAATAAAAAAACATAAATACAAAAAGTATTCGCTCCTCTTCAAAATAAAACAGCTTGAAAAAAAAATTTTTATCACTTACAATAGCGACTATTGGATTGAGTTTCGTATCCAAAGAAATTTTACCAAAAATTGCTGACCAAATATATGTTTTGGAAAAAGGAAAAATTACTGCACATGGCACTCACGAAACACTCTTGAAATCAAAAAATTTTTACAGTGATTTTTGGGAAGATTTGGGAACAATCCTCAAAAGAAAATAATAAATCACATGTATCTAAATTCTGAACAAAATTTTAACAGTTGTCAATACACCGATGTCCGTAATTTTAGTGTATTTTAGTTATCGAAAACTTACCGCATGATTCATCTACGAAAACTACACAAATCCTACCCCATTGGGAAAGGTTTTTTACACGTATTGAAAGGCTTGGATTTGCAAGTACAAGAAGGAGAGTTCATTTCTATCATGGGGTCTTCTGGTTCTGGCAAATCTACCCTATTGAATATTTTAGGCCTGTTAGACACGCATGACGACGGAACCTACGTACTCAACCAACAAGAAATTCAAAATCTAGACGAAAAAAAAGCAGCCAAATGGCGGAATGAACTGATTGGATTTGTCTTCCAATCATTCAATCTCATCAGCTACAAAACGGCACTAGAAAATGTAGCCATGCCATTGTTTTACAGGGGAACCCCAAAAAAAGAGCGTCAAAAAATTGCACT
>CAJQMT010000024.1 GCA_905479475.1 uncultured Flavobacteriaceae bacterium | reverse complement strand
TTCCTAATTTATCAACTGATCTCGCTCCAAAATATCCCGACAGGACCCACACCAAAAGATCAGAAGTGTCTCCAGTTTCAAGGCCATAAAACCAGCCAATGACATATGCAATGACAAGGATCAACAAAACAGCGGGCCTTATATTTCGCGCCAATACACTTTGGCTGCTACTGTCTGCAATCCATCGACTTGTGACACCATCGATCTCAGCGCGCTCAATGTCGAGTTTTGCCAGTGCAACTGTTTTGTCTTCTTGTGGAATTGGTGATTGCTGAATTAATGCCTCAATGACATTTCCGACAATTGTGTCGTCAGCAACTTTTGCGAAAAATGCTGGAGCTTTGTCCAGGAGAAATTTTCCGACTTTGGTACTTTTAAAAGGTTTTTTTTCTTTACTCATGATTGTTTATTTTAATTCATGAGCGTCGATCCAGCGTTTTCTGTTTAATATGTCCAGATGACATTTCCAGGTTTTGATCCATCGCGATCACCAATGTCTAGATGAATGAAATTTGAACTGATTCCAATCCTGGTAATTGAATTTTCAATTGCTGCATTTACAATTTCCCATTTTTCGGAGCTGCTATTGACAAAAATATCAACCGCATTCCCACGCAAATGTTCACTGTTTTTGCTTGCCTTGTATCCTTTTTTTAAAAGGCTTTCATTGTGTTCTTTGGTCCGATATCCACTTGAAATTCGAATCGGCCTTTGCAAATTTTTTCGAATGTTGTCCAGGATTGAAACTAACTCTTTTGACATATTCACACCCGAGCCTGGGAAACCAGGACAATCGAACTCGCTAATTTTAAAAAATTTACTTTCCATCATTCATTTTTTTGATTTGCCAAATTGAAATCACAATGGACAACACCAGGACAAGAGTTTGAAGAAATGAATTTATCTCAGGAACTGAGGAAAAAATTAGTGCGAATATGTTCAAGAATAAGGGTTTTTGATCCATTTTATTTGACTTTTAAAGCTGACCGCAATGCAATCACAAATGATTGATGTCCGAATTGAAGCTGTTCAAGGTTGAATTTTGCTTTTGTGATTTTGTTTTCAAGGTCAGAAATGTGATTCACCAGAACTTGTTCTTCTGGTGTCATATCTTCAAAAACATGTTTCTTTTCGTCAAAAGTAAATTGGGTTTTTTTGTTTTTTTCTCTATTCATTTTGATTTTCTTTACTAAGAAGGTTGTGAAATTGTGTAAAAAAATTGAGGTGTGCTGCTGTCATCGGTGCAAACTATTTGCACAAAATTTTTAACTCCAGTGGCGTCATCGTACTCGCCACCAAGAATGTCAGCAGTTGTCGGAAAATTTAAAGTTTTTGATCCCCCTGTTCCAATTATGACAATTATTTTGACCATTCCAATTTTGTAATCACTGAATGTGAAGGTTGTGTTTTGATTTGGTGTCAAATTAAAAACCTGCGCTGAGTTCCAATCAATGTCAATTGTGCCTGAAGCTGTTAGGGTCTGACCCGCTTGAAATTCTTGTGATATTACTCCAGAAGTTATTTTTGTTAGTGCCATATATTAAAATTTAAACCAGACTTTCATTTGTACCTTTTGATTTGTTGAAGAATAATTTATTTGAGCCCAGTGAAATAATTTATCAGTTGTCCCGTTCAGATGATATACATAACCAGTTTTGATTCCATAGGCTGCTTTATTTGCATCATTCCAGCTTGAATCTGGGTTTGGTGTATTTGTGCTGATCATACGTAAATCAAAATCAGTCACACCAGAAACTATCGGAGCTATTCCTGGATAATGTGCATTTGAATATGTGTAAGCGCTGCTGAAAGTAGCTGGTGCGCTGTAAACATAAAATCGATTGCTTTTGTAGTATCCCGTGTGGCCAGGGAAATAAATGTCGCTGAAGGCAATTTTATTAGCCTTTACATAATTACCACCACCAATCCCACACGCGCCGTGTGATGCACTATAATTACCAATGCTTGCATAAGCACCCGTTGGATAGTTTCCCGCGCGTATTGACAACAATCCATCACTGGTAATTCCCGTGTCTGCAAGAATACACTCAGCCCCTTGATATTGCCCACCAATGTTGGAATCCCATCTGGCCCAGCCACCCGTTCCCGTACCGTTTTCTGTGCCATCTATATCAAAGTACATCTGTCTTGTTCTAGTGCCGTCATTAAAATAATACAACCCATTTGGTTGTCCACTTGCCGCAACTTGAGCATAAGATGTAAAAGCAGTCTCGGCGGTGCTCCCCAAAAGTATTGGTGGGTTTAGTTTTGAATTTAAAAGCTGAGTGATTCCAATCATGACCAGGGAAAATTTGATGTGACTGTTTCTTGTATGTGCTCTTTGAGTTTTAGGTTTATATCATCGGTCGCAATTCTTTTTTGTGGCGCATCATTTTCAAACCAATCAACCAAATCTTGTTCTTGCAAATCTTGAAATGAGATAAAATTCAATTCAAATTCTGATGGATTTTCCAAATTGATTTTATATTCTTTGGAAATTTGATCAGAACCATCAATTGCTGTGATCTCAATCACAAAACTTTTAATGATATCTTGATAAACTTCATTTGTTTTTTTTAAAGAAATTATGCGGTAAGTATATAAATTTGGCATTTTATTTTTTTATTTCATTGCAATAATTGTCATGATTGGTCTGACAAAAGAATCAGTACCTCCATTTCTCCAATAATCTGTTCTGTGCATTCTATGTGTATAAGAAGACGAATAAGCCGCCGCCATTACCTTGATGTTTCTGGCGACATCCCAAGAACTTACGCTCCCTTGTTCTCTATCTTCAGTGCCGTTTATATTTATCACACATTCAACTGCTTTCCTATTCACTTCATAAGTACTTTGACTGTGAAACCATTGAGTTCGTGAATCCCACACATCAATAAAACCATGTCCAGGTCTCTCAATTTCAATAGACACTGATCCCAATGTAGACCCACTTGAAGGGTGTCTGGACAAAAATTCAAATCTGATATAAACCTGTGTTGTGCCGTCAGGCGGTAAGTAAGGAATTTGAGTTCCATTCACAGGGAGCATTTGTGTAGATGAAAAATCTTGATGCGTTGTAATATTGCCAGCAGTAAAACCCCCTTTTAATGTTGATATTGTCTGACCTTTGGGGTGCCAGACAAGATGTTCCAAAATATTACTTCCAGCGCCGCCACCACTTGAAAAATGATCTGTTAAATTTCCCATTTATTGTCCTATTATGACCCATCCATTGGATGTGTCGGTGTATATTAATTCAAAACTAGCTCCAGCATTGTCCAGGGTTAAATCTTCAGCAGCTCCCAGAATATTGCTTCCATTTCTAGCCAGGATACAAGTATCAACCAGTGATCTGTTTGATATTTTTATTGTGTCACCTGAAGCTGGTGATGATGGAAGTGTCAACGTCAATGAAGCTGTGAAAACATATACTTTATTCGCGACCGCTGTGGTGTTGTTATTGACAACCAAAACGCCTGGATTTGTATCAACCAGGACAATTCCTGTTTGTCCATTTACGCTGGTGACAGCGTTTCCAGTTAATGCAGCTGAAATTGACAAAACCTCGATTGTGTCATCTTCACTTGGAACGGCTGTGAATTGTATTTGATTTGAAACAAGATTATAATTCGCTTTCGCCTGGTAAACACCTTGAATGAAAACCATGGTCAATGATTTCTCAGTTGGTGATCCATTTACTAAAGTGAAATTAACATCACTCCCATTTGCTGTGAATTGATCACTTGCAATTGATGATGAGCCACCACCGCTGCCAGCAATCGCACCCCATTCGGTTGTGTATCCCTCAAATTCGTTTTCAGTTGTATTGTATCGGAACTGGCCCGCGACTCCACTAGATGGCCGCTGTGCAGTTGTTCCTGTCGGAAGTTGCACGGCTTCTGTACCAGTAATTGAAAAAGAATTTGCTGTCAGATTTCCTGTTCCCAAATTAACGTCACGATCATTGAGTGATGAAACAACTTCAGTTTCACTGAGCTGAGTATTAGTATCGGTTTTAATATAACCAAAAGCACCGATTTCTGAATCACTGAGCTGAGTATTGGTGTCAGTGTATGTTTTGATATAACCCAATGCAGAAATTTCTGAATCTGTCAGCTGAGTATTGGTGTCTGGAATCGTGATTGTGTTCCCGTTTGAAATACTTAATTGGCCCCCAATAAATGTCAATTGTTGAGAATCGGTTTCGGTTTTAATATAACCCAATGCAGAGATTTCAGAATCTGTCAATTGAGTGTCAGTTGAGCTAATTTCACCAGTTGGTGAAATTTGAACATTTGCTCCAGCCGTAAAATAACCCTCATTTTGCAATTTAACCCAATTTCCAGCATGTGCAAAATAAGCTGCTCCAGTTTCATGGACATGAGCAAACATCCCATGGTGATCAGAGGCAACTGGCAAATCAGTGATCAAATTGTAAAGGGGCGCCAGAGCTTTATTGTATAATTCAGATGTGTTGGCCTGAATTTTAACCATGGCCGCCCTCAGGCTGTCACCATTACCTTGATTTTCTGTTCCTAAATTTAGATTTTGAATGGCCATTGAATTTGTTTTTTAATCCAGGACGATTCCTGTGAAAAATGACGTGTGATCTGGATGCATATCTGGTCCAGTATTTGAAAGATATTCAGGAAAAGTTGATGTGTTGTCTCTGATATAAGAAACAAAACGGTCTGCAAAAAATTGAGCCGCTGATCTTTCTCTTTCAATCATTCCATCAACTTCTTCAGCTGAAGCGCTGTCAGAGTTTTCTGATCGGTGTTTGTAAATTCCTTTTGATGTGATTTGATAGTGTATTCTTGGCAGCATTTCAACCATTGAATAGTGAATTAAACATGGTTTAATATAGTCCACCAGCAAAGCCCTGTAAGTTGCATTTAATTGGTCATTTTCTATGTCATTTGAAATGCGTTCATAAAGGTCTGATCCTAGCAAATTTTGTATGTGCGTAATTTGGGCCAAATAAACTGAGTTTAGATACCTATCTGGATCAAGGCTGGCATTTATAGACGTGAATGTTTTCACATCTTTGTCATTTATAAACAGTGATTTCATTTTGTTTTCTTCTTACTTAATAAATCGACAAAAACCAGAACTGTTATTGTCTAATTTTTGCCCCAATTTGGATGATGCCCTTTGTCATCTCTTGTGCTGTTTGGCTCTGACACCTCTTTTGGGTTTTTTGGGAGCTTAAAACCTTGTCTGACGGCTTGATTTACATTGATGAAATCTGTTCCTTTTAATGCATCACCACCATATGGTGTCCCGTCTGCTTTTAAGCGTTTACGAAAGACCATTCTTTGGAACACATGGGAGCAGTTGACCCCGCCAGCCCATTTAAAGAGCGAATATTTGCGGCCTTTATGGCCATGGCTTTTGTTTACACCTCTGAAGCTCATTTGTGAGATATCTTCTTTGCGAAATAATCGATTTGCCCTTATCATTGCATCGCAAAAAGGTCTGCTTTTGCCCTCACCAGATTTTTTTCTTGTACCTCTAACATATTTATATCGGACCTTATATTCTGGACTGTCTTGATTGGAGTCTTTTCTTGGATCGGAATCAATATCCATTGAAAGATTGATCCCGTTGAGGTGCCTTTCAGCGTCAAAATCTTCAGGCTCATCATCTGCAAGATCAACATCAAGAAGCTCGTAATCACTCAAGTCCTCAGGCTCACCAAATTGACTGATTATGTCAAGCAATTCCTGACCCTCATCATCTGAAAGAAATGGAGTTTCACTGAGTGAAAGTTGATCGTCAATTTGCTCTGAATCTTCATCTTCTTGAGTCACAATTTTGTCATCACCTCTAAAATCTAAGGGCTCAAGGCTTTTAAAATAAAGGTCCAATGATATTCCATTGACTGACATGATTTCATCCAGGACATCTGTGATTTGCTCCTGGAATGGTCGGATTGTGACATTGTTAAATAATCGTGAAGCATTGACAATTTCGTCTGCATTCGATCCCAGGGATGAATTCCCATCTCTAAGGCCCAAAAGCAATGGACTTGTCACACGGTGTCCGATCATAATTTTTCGACTGCATTCTTCTGATATATATTGATATGTGGCCGCGGCATCTGGGACTGGCAAATCAATGATGTCTGGAGCTGACTCTTTGTTTTCTGAAAATGAAACAATGATTTTGTCTCCATGCTGTGATGTCAATTTTCTGACAATATCGGATTTGATTTCCCGCATTTTGTGCTGGTCAGGAACCCCCCCAGCAAAATTGATCATTTTACTCGCTGAAAATGAATTGTTGACAGTGTTGAGCAAATAATCTGAGACATTTTCCTCAAGCTCACAATAGGGCAAAACAGCAACTGAGTCAGGCAATGACATGTAAGTCATTGATGAAATGTACTTTTTCAAAATGTAAATTTCATTTTTTGCACCTGTTCCAAATACAGAAATTCGTGTTGGATTATCGCTTTTTTTTGCTTCAGCCCAATTGGGGTGATAATACCATGCTTCAATTTCACCTTTTGAGTTGCATTTTTCGGGCCTTAATGTTTCCATTGGGAAATGTGTCACTGAGTGAATTTTCTTTCCTTTGTAAGAAACTTGCAATGCACCCATCCCGAGAATTTTTATGTCCAGAATTAATCTTTTCAAATCTTTCTTTTTGAAAAGCTGAAGCATCATTGCATACTCATTTGGCTTTTTATGTTTATCAAAAGCATCCAGGCCACGTCCATAAATTTGATCGCTGATTGAGTTGATGACAGTTGAGTGAGTTGGTGAGTTTAAATATCTTTCAATTAAATATTGAAAATAATTGTTATCATTGCCAAATTCAACCCAATTATTTTTTTTGGACTCGATTATTTCTGGCCTTGTGTATTCTGATAAATTTACAATGTGAACGTTGCTGTCTTTCATGAGTAAAATTTAAAATCGTTTTCAGTTGTATTTTCTTGTGTGCTTTTATATGTGTAAACCTGGTCATTGATTGAGTAGTCGCCAGATTGATTTGTCACCATAATCCTATCTTTATAGATCACCGTGTCATCGTGATCAATTTCAAGCTCATAAGTGGTGTCAGTTTTTAGATCAAATTGATCGGTGTGTTTGTAGTAATATTTTTCAGTTTCAAATCCTTCTGTCACTTGTTGATCATATACGACAACGCCAGACCCCTCAGTTGTGATTTTAAGGCTGTATGTGGCGCTTTCATTGTAGTATCTTGGTATGAATGTAATTGTCTGATTTTCGTTTGTTTCTCGCAGCTTAATCATTTTTTTCTTTTTAATAAAAAAGGGCGGCCATCTTGACCGCCCTTTCTAAATAAACACACACATTTAATTCAACTGATCTCAGTGAATTTTTTTAGGAATTTGTCCCCACAGTCGTGGTGATTTCGGCTTCGCCAGCAAATGGATCAGTCGCAGTTGCTCCAGATAAAATGACAACCCTTGGCGGTGTTGCCTCACTGGCTGTGAAAGTCAAATTAATTCCATTGAAGTCACCAAAATTTTGGCCAGATGAAATACCACCTGACGACAATTCCATCCCATATTTTTCACCACACAAAAGCAGGTCTCCATTTCTTGTCAAAACGAAAGCTTTTGGGCGTGAAAATGCAAGCATTTTTGTCTCTTTTAAATCTTCTTTGGTTGTCTTTGGCAATTGCAAAGTCAAAGTTGATTCAAAAAAAGTTGTTCCCGACTCAGGTGATGAGGTCACAGCTGTTTCCAGCCCGTTCGCTCCTTTTACAACATATTCAAAAAGAACAATTCCTGTTCCTGAAATGTCAGTGACTTCATCATCACTTCCAATTGTAAGGTCACCCAGGTCACTGGTGGAAAAGAAAACTTTTTCAATTCCGCCGATCGTATCTTTACAGTTGAGGGATCTTCCTCGGCTAAGGCTACATGGCATAGTGCTGGTTTTTAGTTAGTTATAAAATTATTAAGCGTTTCTTCTGAAAACGATCTCGTTTCCTTTGGCGAATTGTACGCCAGCTGAAAAGCGTGCAACAAAACGAATATTGTCGTCCCCTAATGTCTCAGAAGTGTCAATTAATTTGATCTCTTGTTGATCGCTTAAAAGTGATAAACCGTAGTGTAAATTCGTAGTCTCAGCAGCAAAAATTTCGTTTTCGGGCAAACCTGGTGCATGGAAAATTGCAACGCCATCCACGGTGAGTTGTTGTCCATTGTACCACAAAGAACCTTTGTTCTCTATACCTGCGGCCCCTTGACCACCAGAAGCAAAGCCCGCCAATGATCTAATGTACTTTTGCAAATCTTTGCTTCCCATGTAAATTCTCATATTTGGAGAATATAGGATTGTGCTTGGAATCGCATCAACAACTTCTTGTAATTTTTCAGCAATATTCCCAGACGTGATCGCAGTAGATTGAACATCAATCACATCGGTGTCTATAAACGCCAATTGCTTAAATCCATTGAATTGGTTGCCAAACATTTGGTCACCTTGCCAGATCATTGTTTCCATTGATGCAGCGATTTGTCCTGAAAAATGCTCAATGATAAATTTCGAAAACGTTGAAGGAATGTCCCTATGGGTGCTGAATCCAGCCTCTGCAGCCAGCCAATCCTGTGCAAACGTACTTTTGCAAATTGTTTGATTGATCTGGAAATCTTTTAATGTTAACACCTTTTCAACCATATTAGTTGAACCGCTGGGAGTATAGTCGCAAGTTGCGTCAACGATTAAATTTCCAGCTGTGCTGACTACATTTAAAACTTGTTTGTGTAGAATGTTTGCTTTTACGGTCACACCGCCATTGGCGACAGTGTCATTTGAAAGAAGTCCTGCGGCTAAATATTCACCAGCATGGACGCCGTTATAAGTTGAATTTGTAATTGTTAAAGACATGATTTATAATTTATTTAATATTGATTTTATTCTTGATGTTTGATTGTTCATTGTGTTTTCCTGAAATGCAAAATTGAATTTTGTTTCTGCTTCTGCTTCAGGATTGTGGGTGATTGGCTCTGCTGCCATTTCAACTTGTTCTGGTTTTTGCTCGCTTGTTTCTACTTTTTCAGCTTCAACCTCAACTTGTTTCATTTCCTGGTTGCTCAATAATGATTCAACCATTGCTTTGATTTCTTTTACAGCTGCGACAAATTCTTCTTTTGTCACATACTCAGCTTCAATTTTTTCTTCTTCTTTTTCTTCAGCTTCTTCGGATGCTTCAACTTCTTCAGTTTTATCATCTTCTTTTTCTTCAGTCTTTTCGGCTTCTTTAATTTCTCCGATTACACCTTCTTCAGAAACAACGAGAATTTTTTCTTCAATTTCGTATTCACCAACTGGAAGGGCTACCAGTTTTTTTTCACCCTCATCTTCAGTGACTATGAAAACAGATTCTCCAGCTTCTAGTTTTTCGAACTCAATTTCTGTTCCATTTTTGAGAGTTGCGTTTGCAAGTTCAACGTTTGTTTTTTCAACATCTTTTTCGCTGAGCTCAACACCGAGAATTCCTCGGATTTCTTTTATTAATTCCATTGCTTTCATGAGTTGTTTTTCTTGTTTATATAACGAGTTTTTTTCAAAGTGTTATTTTATGCCTGTGTGCTACCAATTCCCTGGGCATGCATTGAGCCGTCACAGCAATCTGGATGATAGGTGTTGTCTGGACACAAACATGGTTGTGAGCCGCCTTTTGGACTTGTCCTGGAATCGGCTGGCCTATTCCAGTTCTTAACTATTTTTTTATTACTCATCTTTTTTTGATTTTTTTGGTGGATTAATTTTAGTATCAAAAAGCGTTGTTCCTAGAATTGACATGTTGTCGATCAGTGATTCTTGCATTTTGATTAGCATGCCCTCAAGCTCATCCTTTTGCTTGACTAGAAATTCAATTTGATCTGCTTGACTGTCAACTTTTTTTGACAATGAGTTTTCTCGATCTGGATCGCGGCCCACTATTACAGCGATGATCGCACCCAATGCTCCAGTTATTACTCCCAAGGTGCTCACGAAAATATCTTTGTTTTTTTCTGGTATCTCATTGAAAGACAGGAACATAAGGAGAAATATCACCAGGAGAAAAACTCCGACTGCTCCAGCGTAATGCCTTAATTTTTCATTTTTCATGATTTATTTTTTTGGGGTTAATAATTCTTTTAATTTATTGATTTTGTCCACTGCAATGGCTTCTGCTGAGTGTTCTTCTTTTTTAGCTGGAATTGCTTTTTGAGCAAAAAATCCTTCAATTGAAAAACCTGAGACAAGTCCACTTTTCACTTGTTCATCCCAGATCTCTTTGTCCTGGACTTTCATTGAAATCATCCATGTTCCTTTTGGAAGATTCATTCCATACATTTTGGACTTGTCCATTTCGGGATTTTCAATGATCCAAGATTCAACAATGGTCATTTTTTCCAGAGGTGATTCATGTTCAAGGGTTGCATTGTTCTGGTTGCTTTTTATAAAAAACAATTCAGAGGCCCTTCTGACAGTTGAAGCTGAAAAATGGACATAATATTCGCGATCACCATCACGACGGTAAATCATTTTATCTGGAATTAAGGCGGGGCCACACAAAATCTGTCGCTCTTTGTCAATCTCAGCAAACTTATATTTTTTTTCTTGGCTATTTAAAGCGATAAATTGTTCCATAATGGCTGGATCAGAGACTATTGACAAGGCTTCGACGCCCGCGTTGTCCATTTCTTCGTCAAGTATTAATTCAATTATGTCCATAGTTTTATTTTTAAAATTAGATTGAAGCATTGTTTACAATTTGCCTGTCAAGGCTTTGAGCGGTGGTCACATCATTACTGACAACATAGG
>CAJQMT010000023.1 GCA_905479475.1 uncultured Flavobacteriaceae bacterium | reverse complement strand
TATGGAAAAACTGGAGCACATCGTTCTGGTAAATCACATTGCCTGCGTATTGTGTGGTGATGGTTGTTTGGTTTTCCATGACGTTCTTTTCCAATTTTTTTCCGGTAGCTTCGTAAAGATAGCTAATTTTGTCAGTGGTTCCAAATTGCACTTCGGTGGGCAAATTGAGGTGGTTGTATTCTATGTTTGCAATGCCTTTGTTTTTGTCTTCGGTCATGTTTCCATTGGCATCGTAGGCATAATCGTTGTCGGTATTGGAGCCGTCTTTAAAGCCGTAGTTTTTATTGCCAGTGTCGGTTACCTTTTGCAGTTGGTTGCCGTCATAGGTATAATTCAGATAATCCATGGTGCCGTAATGGCTGGCATTTTTTACATCGGGATTGTCTACGATGGCTCCTGTTCTGTACAAACGTTGGAGGTTTCCGTTTTTGTCGTAGGAAAGGCTTCCTAGGTGGAAACGACCGTTTTCGGACCAGACATGGTAGTAAGCAGCGGTAATGCGGTTCAAATCGTCGTACCTATAGCTGTAATGGCGGGCAAACTGGTCGTTGTCTGTTTTCCAACGGGTTTGGGAGATATTGCCATTGTACAGGGCGACTCCACTGGTGGGTTGGTTGTATGTCAAACTAAAATCAAACAAGTCATTGTCTGAGTTTGTGTCTTCGTTGATGCTTTTGAGCCATCCGCGAATGTTGTAGGTATAGTTTACGGTTTGTAGGCCTTCGGAATTTTCGGTTTGTGCGGCAACGGCACCGCCTACTTTTTTGCTTTCGAGTTGCCCGAGTGCGTCGTAGGTGTTGTACACGATTAATTCTTCGGCTTGGTCGTTGATCTGTTGTTTGTGGGCAAGCAGCCTGCCCATGGGGTCGTAGGTATAGCGGTCTGTGGTGATGATGGGGGCCTTGTTGTCTTTGGTATGGGTGGTTTTTCTTTCCAAAATCGTGCCTGTAAAATCGAGCTTGTACTCCACAATGTCTGTGGTGTTGAGGGCTTCGTTTTTGGTATGGGTGTAAATAGGTCTCGCTTTTTCATCGTAATAATGCACCGTGGTACGCCACTGGTCTGTGTCTAAAACACGGACTTTGGAAAGGGTCGACAGCCCTTGGGTACGGGTGGTTACCGATTGGTCAAATACCTCGGTGGGGGCAGTGAGCTCTGCGGGCAATGGCAGGTAACTGTCGAAGTAATTGAGCGTATGTAGGGCACTTATTGAAAGATTCGGGTAGGAAATGTCTTGGTAATAGAGCGGGGTACCGGCAAGAGTTTGGGGGCTGTCGGTTCTGCTCACAGATGGGGTGGTCATGGTGTGGATGCCTTGTTGCAAATAAGTTCTGGAATTGTAAGAGGTGCTGGCAAGTCCAGTATAAGCCACTCTGCCAAAGAGATCGTATTTGGTAAACAGCCATTGGTTTTGTACTTTCAGATTGGCATCTTGGGTAAGTACAGGGCGGTCTAGCTTGTCGTACACAATGGATTCCCAGCCTTTGCCAGGTATTTTTTTCTCGATCAGGCGGTTTCTGCTATCGTATTTGTATTGGTAGCAAAGATCGTTCAACACATCGGTATCCAATTCAGGGGCGCCACAGGAGGGGTCTAGGGCTTGTGTTAACACCCCATTGATGCTGGTAATACTCAAATTGTAGGGATTGTTGATTTGTAGTTTCCCGTCTCTGATAGCGGCGGAAACACCGTTGTAGGGATGCGATGTTTGTACATAGCCTAAAAACAAGTCGGGCAATGTACAAGGGGCATGGATCTCTTGTGGAGCACCGCTCAGAGTGTTGGGGCTAAAACCAGCGTTGAAGGTAACCTGTATTTGATCTCCTGTGATTTGTACTTCTACATTTCCTGAACCATAACTTGTTTGTGTAAAGGCACTTTGTGGAAAGACCACGGTATGTGCACTGGTGGTGGCTTGGCTAAAAATAGTTTCAGCAGCTTTGGGAGGAATCACATAGGTCAGGTTGCCAAAATCGTCGTACACATAGTAGGTATCGTGTGCTTGTTGTTGGTTGTAGGTTCGTTTTAAGACCACCTGTCCTTGTTTGTTTTTAAATTCTTCGGTGGTGCGGTCTTTTTTGTCATAGCTGCGCCAGTTTTCGTCTTTGGTCACGGTTTTGTAGAGCGATGCGGCTGGGTAATAGGAAGTGGGCAATTCCAACTGGGGTTGTTCGGGGTTGTTTTGGGCAAAGGAAACCGCAAAGAGCAGTACTTCGTTGGCGCTGTTGGTTTGGTAGTCAAATTTGATGGTGTGGCCGTTGCCGGCTGCCCAGTCTTTTCCAGGAGCGGCTTGTTCCAAGACCCTGTTCAGTGGCGACTTTTCAAAGATTTTTTCGGCATAGGGGTTTACTTCTTCTAAAAGAAGGTTTTCAAAATCGTCGGGGTATTTGGTTTGGTAAAACTGCTGGGCTTGGCCTGTGGGGTCGTCGGCTCGGTACAAGCCGTTGTTGCTGGTGGCGGCATAGGGCAAGTACTCTTTGTCTTGTCGGCCATAGGCATCGTAGGTGATGGGGGTAATCAGGTCTTCGCCACTACCGCCTGCGCGGATTCCGATGTGTTGCATGGGCCTGCCGAGGCCGTCGTAATAGGTAATGTTTTCTTGTTTGTCATTGTTGGGCACTGTGGCTAACTCGCTTTCTGAATAGGGCTGTTGGTAGTGGGTTGTGTGGATGTAATTTTGATTGCTAGCATTCAAAGAGGGACATCCAAAATTTGTTCCTGCAAGTGTTGGACACAAATCTGTATTGTCTTGAACATAGTCTTCTGGTTGTGTTTCTTGTTCTATGGAAACATTGGGATCACCAAATCCATCCTGATCAAGGTCTTGATACCACGTTAGTAGTGGTAATTCTACCGCTTCAGTTACCGCTACTGTTATGGTTTCTTCAAAATTCTCGTAGCCGTCCAAGGTGGCCAATTCTACCATAATTGTGTTATTTGCTCCTGGGGTATCCCATACAACCTCTACGGAAGAAACACCAAAATCATTTCCTTGTATCTCGCCTCCGTCTGCTTCCCAGTATTGAATTTCCATAAGGTTGGTGTCTACTCCGGTTACATAATAGCGTTTCGATTCTCCTAGCGTTGCCGTGCTTGGGCCATTTAGTTCTGGCTGCTCTGCAGGGTTTACTCTTACTTCTATGGTTTCTTCGTAGTAATCAGGGCCTTCCAAATCTGCGAATATGATACGAACGGAATTATTAGCTTCTGGGGTATGCCATACAACCTCTATTGAAGAAACACCGCGATCATCCCCTTGTATGGTACCGCCATTGACTTCCCAATTTTGTATCTGCAAAAGGTTGGTGTCTACTCCGGTTAGATAATAGCGTTTCGATTCTCCTTGCGTTGCAATGCTTGGGCCATTTATATATTGATATTGCGCAGGCATCGTTCCGATTCCTAACAAAACAAGCAAGCACACAAGTCCTTGTTTTTTTAATCTTACTCCATTTCTCATAGCTATCGGTTTTTGTAATGGTATTCGTTTTTACTTAATACGCGTCCGTCTTGGTCTTTGACTTTCTCGAGACGGTTGAAGGCATCGTACTCGTAGTAAACCGTCTGCCCCCTAGGGTCGGTGATACTGGTGACCCCGATCAAGGGGTCGTAGGTGTAGGTGGTGATTTGGGCATCTGACAAATCCGTGACACTTCTCAAGGCATTCAAAGCACTTCGCAATTGATCTTCGTTGCCAGATGTACCCACCGTTCTGTCGTCATCGGCATTTGATTTTGTTTGGAGGTTGTTTGCATAGCTTGAAACTTCGGCATAGGTTGCGTTCACTATTTTGGCAATGGGGTAACAATCTTTATAACCCCAAATAATACTAGTAAACACATTATCGTTGCTATGATATTGTAATACGTTGCCGTATCTATCATATTTATCAATAACCATACTTGTATATTCTTCCGACTCTTTTTTCTTTAGGTTTAATTTTTCAAGTAGGGGTATCCTATTACTTTTACCTGTGTTGTACAAATCATAATGTTTAAAAACACGTTCTTCTAAATAGAGCTGTTCATTATTTAGAAATTCTCTCTTTTCGATTGGATTTTGAATTCTATTTTCATCTGCTAAAATAGTATTTAGAGCACCTAACAACTCAAAGGGGTAAGTAAACACTTCTTTCTTTGAAGAACCATTACTAAGCTCTAAGGATTTTTCTTTAATTAATGTCGGTTTAGAGTCACTATAGCTATAAGTAGTCGTCTTTTCAACAAGACCCTCTTTTTCAATTGTTTTTTTTAATTGATAAACACCATTGTTTTCATAATATCTACTAATATTATAATTTCTTATTGTCTGTATAAAGGAGGCAGTCTCTTGCGGCCTTTCATCAAAATCTATAAATCCATTACCATTTAGATCCCCTGGGTTAATTAGATCAATCTGATAAACATGATAAACCCAAAGTTCATCAAACTTGTATCCAACTGACTGCTTAAAATCTATTGGGGATTTTTCTGTGTAAATATTGTTTAATTGATATAGAGAATTCCCAGAGTTGTCTTTAAAAATTTTCTCTACCAAATATCCCCGTTGAAATGTTTTATGGAAAGAAGGAGGCCCAAAAGGACTTCCTAGAGGTTCAATACTACTTGTATTGCTTTCTCTAACATTACTGCCTCTACTAAAAATGCTGCAGTTAAAATAATCATTACTATCATAAATATCAGGATTAGAATTAAAGTCTGTGTACTTATTAATTTCTGTACTACCATCAGGGTTTTCTACTATAACTTCATTATACATGACATTGGATCCATTTAAGTCAAATAAATTATTCTGAGAAACAGAATAAATAGTAGTTCCAACACAATTTACATATTGAGGTACTACGGTCGAATGTCCTCCAAAATCCCACCAAAAACTAAGGTTTGAAATATAAACAGGGTTTCTGTATTGAGAGCCGCTACTTATAGATGTACCTTCCTTAATATATTTATAGTTTGTGATTTTATTGCTTTTAATGTTTTCTTCCTTTACAGAAGCTATTCGTAATCCTCCTGAGTTGCGATTTACTGAAGAAGAATATTTATATTCATTCAATTCATATTGAAAAGAAAGGCTCCCCCCTGTATCATAAATTATTTTCTCCAAAACATTAGCTTTCGTTCCAATTTCTTTTGGCTCCCTGATAGCATTGATATTGGCTGGTTCCAAACGTGATATTAGGTTGGATTGATTATTTTCATTATAAAAACCCCAATGATCAATTTGTGGAGAATCTCTTCTCGGTAATTTCGTTGAATTGTACTCAAAACTATATTTTTTAAGATATTCGTCAGGTGAAACAAAAGGAGATTCTTGAACGACATTATCTAATCTTAAACGTTTGCATTCTTGATTGTCACAACCTTCCATAGAACTAAAATACCCTTGATTAAATTTTATTTTTTTAATCAACTTTGTATTATTGTCAACAAGAGATATTTCAGTTATTCTTCTAGCTCCTGAAATGTCTAATCTATCGGGCAATGATAAAATATTAACTTTGCCAAACCTAGATGTAATACTACTTATAGTTTGAGTTTTAAGTGTTTTAGTGGTTGTCTCAACAAACCCAACACCAGTTCCGCAATTCGTAAGAGAATATTTTTCTAATACAGATTTAGTCTCTATTTCTGATCCCTCTTGATATTCAAAATTAATTGCATCTCCTTTCTCACTTGTTATAGAAGATAAATACCAGGAAGATATATACCTACCGCTATCCTCCTTAGATATTCCAAAAATGACTTCACTTTTACTATATTCTTTGCTGTCAAATTTATAAGTAGTACCCCTTTTGTCGATTATAGACCAGTAATCATTAGTGCTATTTGGTCCAAAAGGCGGATTTATTATGAAGTCTTGCTCAGGAGTCATAATGATATCTCCATTTGCCCCAAAAACAAACCTTCCTGTATTCCCTAAAAAGTTAAAATAGAATATATCTGGTTCAGCATCCCATGCACCTGATGCATAGGAAAGTTGTTCGTCTCTTTCCAACGAATAAAAACTATTTTCTGTGACTTTAACTCCTCTACGATTCTTTCCAATATATCCCTCTATATCGTCATCATGAACTCCTCTAACTACTCTAGTAATTACGCCACCTGAATTTAAAACCCATCCTAAACCTATATTGCTCGATATTTCATTAACCTTATTGCCTTTAGAATGATAACTTATAGAAATAGGAATATTCATGTCTTTTCCTTTTAATTCCATTAGTGGTAAATTAATTGCTCCAAGACCTGTAGATAAATCAACAGGTATTTTAGCATATTCCGCAAACGCATTCGCATCGGGAGCCGGTGCGAATATTTTGTTTACATCTAAATTTACTTGTCCAAAAACTGGAATTGAACAGATTTTTAGAATCGTTAGACAGCAAATAATTTTTATTTTCATATCCCTTTTTTTTAATTTATTTCACAAACAGGTCGGGTTTTTGGCCCACAAAAGCTGCCGAATGCTTTCTGTTTTCGCAATACTTGCCCCAAAGCACCCCCCCCACTCTTAGACTACTGTACCCCTGTGCTGCTGTCAATTGAGGGCACTTTTTAGCCATTCCCAAACACCTTACATGCTCTTTGGAAAACTTTTCGTGTCTTGTTTTCTATCGCAACGTGGTGCATTCGTCACCTCACTTTGCATTTTATAAAGGGTAATGGATGGTCATCGGTCGGTCGTCTAGCGACAAACAAGCTGAGTTAACCTCAAACCTAAACCAAAAACCAATGACGCGTCGACGCCGACTTCAGACCAAAAATCCATTAGTCCCCATAAGCTGCATTCAATCCTTCCAGTACTTCTTCTGTCAAATCTGCTCCTTCTCCTGCATACATAATATTGCCCCCTCCGCTGGCTCCAAAAATGATTTTATAGCGGTGTTTTTTTCCGTATTCTTTTACGTATCCATTGATGTCGTTCACAACGGTCTGGGTTGTTTTTTGATCTTCTGACTGCAACTGTTTTTGAATGGCTTGCTGGTAATTGTTGACTTGTTGTTGTTTGTTTCCCAACAATTCTTGTTTCAATGCCAATTCTTTTTTAGACATTTTTGAGCGTTCTTTTTCATAGGCCTTTAATTCGTTTTGCCAATCGACCAAAAGACTGTCGACATTGGCTCTTAAAACCACAGATTTCTTTTGAAATTCAGCACGCACAACGGCTGTTTTTTCATAACCTTCCAATAATTTATTGACATCTACATACACCAATTCAGAGCTTTGCTGACTTTTAATGAGTGAAAAAATAGCGATTGCCAATGTGACCATAGCTACGGATAAATTGATTTTATTCATGTGTTCGTTGTTTTTGATTTTTTGCGAATGATTTTCTGTTCTTATTCATTTGGTTTTTTGTTTTTATAGCTCTATGTCCACTCCTGTTTTTTCGCGACTTTCCATCGAGTTCCTAAACTCGATCGTCCTTTTTAATGGATGCGTCTAAAAGACAGCACCTAGGGTAGTAATGGGGTATGGGGGTAGTGTAATTTTCTTTGCGAAGCCCTGTTGCAAAAACGGTTGCACAGCTGCGACTGCAAAACGTTGTGTATTGTCAACAAGGAAAAGAAACAGTGCATTTCTAATCTCTTGACATCGGTGTGTTCCAAAAACACTGTCCGAACTCAAACCACATCTAGCCCTCTAGAGGTCGTATGTGTTTTCAGACAAAACGGCGTTCAAAAAACGCGCTTTCACGTCTTCGATGCTTCATAAATGGTCGTAAGAATTTCCCCTTAAGGAATAAATTCTAGCAATTTTTTTCTTTTTCGTACGCTAAATGTAAACATTTGTTTGTAAAAAAACCAACACAAATAGAAAAAAATTCAAAAATTGGATAAAACAGCCAATACAAATCGCTTGCAACTCTTAAAATTGTGATAATAAATAAACAGATGTTTACTTTGAAACAAAATCCTTACATTTGTGGACTCTATGAAATTAATGTGCTATGAAATTTCTCAAAAAAAAATGCCCTGCTTTTAACCTACAAGAACTTTTGGTGGTCCTTGTCATTATCGGAATTTTATTACTCCTGGCCTTGCCCAAATTGATGCCTTTGATCTCCAAAACAAAAAGTATTGAAGCCCAAACCCAGCTCAAACATTTACAAACCTTGCAACGGCAACATTTTTTTATCCATTCCAAATACAGTCTCGAATTTCAAGAACTCGGTTTTGAGGCCCCTATCACCGTCGCTGAAAATGGAAGCGCCAATTATGTCTATGAAATTGTGCTTGCCACCAATACAGAATTCAAAGCCACCGCAACTTCGATTACAGATTTTGATGGAGACGGCGTGTACAATATTTGGCAAGTAGATCAAAATTTAAAACTCGTAGAAATCACAAAAGACTGATGTGAAGATTCTATAAGACATGGCAATATGAAGACTGTACTCACCATTTCACTCATCCTTTGCTTGACCTTTGTTTTTATACAAGACCTAAAGGAAAGGAAGGTATTTGCCCTATTATTGGCTGCTGTCTGTTTGCATTTCGGAGCACTGCATTATCTCCACAGTAATTTCTACTCGTTTGTTTGTGCTATTTCCTTCAACTTTTGCATACTGTGTTTCATAGGCATGGTTCTTTTTTTAGTGACCCAGTATTTGTCAAAAAATTCACTTGCCACGAGTATCGGAATGGGAGACCTCCTTTTTTTTGCTGCAATGGCCATTGGATTTCCAACACTCACTTTTGTGGTTTTGTTTGCTGGTTCGTTGGTGTTTTCACTCGCAACTTTCCAACTGTCACGTTATTTTTCTAAGAACCCGCTGATTCCCTTGGCAGGCTTCCAAGCCCTTTTTTTAGCCCTTGTACTAGGGAGCAATACCGTTTTTAATTTCACCAATTTGTACCTGCTATGAACACACTTGATTACAGCATTGCAACAGCGCTCAAACAACTCATTAGCCCAGAGCAAGCACACCACTATCAAATCATTCCGTCTGAGGATCATGTCGATACCATCGTTTTTCAAACCTCCTCAAAAAACCCAGACAACCTCGCATTGGAATTGGAAATCATCCTCGGAAAAAAAACCGTGTTAATTCCGTGCAAAGCAAAAGAAATTCAAAAATACCTCGCGGTCAACTACCGCAAAAAAAAGCAACACACCCAACAACAGTTGCATTATTCCGATGATTTTTTATCCAACGTGATCCACGAAGCAAAAGAAACGGACAGCAGCGATATTCATTTTGAAATTTTTGAAGAAAAAGGACGCGTTCGGTTTCGAATTGATGGCAAACTGATTGAAAGATATCTCGTTACCTTGCAAAACTACCCCGTGCTTGTCAACCGCATAAAAATCATGGCACAATTAGACATCTCTGAAAAAAGACTGCCCCAAGATGGACGTATCCAAATCCAAACAAAACATGACAAATTTGACATTCGCGTTTCCGTACTCCCAACGCTTCATGGCGAAAAAGTTGTATTGAGACTGCTCTCCAAAGACAGTGCCAACCTCCAATTAGAAAGTTTGGGCTTTGCAAATAACGAACTCAATCGCTACAAAGAGAGCATCAAAAAACCAAAGGGCATTGTGTTGATTTCTGGCCCAACAGGATCCGGAAAAACAACCACTTTGTATGCCACTCTCAAACTTTTAAACACCGAATACTCAAACATTCTAACCATAGAAGACCCCATCGAATACACCCTTGAAGGCATCAATCAGGTCCAACTGAAAGAAAGCATCGGATTGGACTACGCAAATACCCTAAAAACATTTTTACGCCAAGATCCAGACATTATCATGCTCGGTGAAATCAGAGACAGCTCCACAGCAAACATGGCCATTCGTGCGGCATTGACCGGGCATTTGGTCTTGTCAACCATTCATACCAACTCCGCATGGGCCACTATTGCTCGACTCATTGACATGAACATTCCTCCCTTTTTAATTGCCAGTACCTTACACATGAGTGTGGCGCAAAGATTGGTGCGAAAACTATGTCCCCATTGCAAAAAAGAAGTGCGCACAACACCCGCTGAACTCAATGAAAACAGTTCCTTTCCAACCGATCTCAAAAGCCACTTTCAAGCCACGGGCTGCCAACATTGTTTTCACACCGGATATGCTGGAAGAAAAGCAATTTATGAAATCCTTCCCATCACACGCGAATTGACCGAAATGATCAAAACAAACCGATTAGAAATTGATGCCTATCTGGAAGCAAACCATATAAACACCCTGAAATCAAATGCCTTGCAACTCCTCAAAAACAGCACCACTTCTTTGGAAGAAATTTATCCATTACTCACCCCTTAAAAACTTGAAACGACAAACAACAATTGAAAACATCTTTCTAAAAAAAACATCCCGTGTACAAGAAACTTATTTTCCATACCATCTGCCTTTCCTTACTGTTTTTACAGAACGCAAACACGCAAGAACAGCAAAAAACAAACCGCTTGCTAGAAATAAAAACCCAACTGGACAGCCTATCTAAAAACACACGTGGACTTGCTCAAAAAGTAGATTTTAATGTCCGTGAAACCAGCCTCGCTAACTTTGTGCAGGCCATGGCAAACATACACCGTGTCAACATCAGTATTGACAATGACCTCCATCGACTTACGATTTCAAATAATTTTTCGGAGGCCACTGTAGCAGATGTGCTTTACTACCTCTGCAAAAATAACGACTTGACCCTCGATTTTACCGGAAACATTCTGTCTTTAAAAAAATACCTCCCGCCGATAAAACCCTATATCCCAAAAGAAATTTTTGCTGTTTACAACCGAAAGTCTGACCTGCTGACCTTGGACTTACAGCAAGACACATTGGCCAAAGTTTTTAAAAAAATTGTCAACCTAAGTGGTAAAAACATGCTGTTTACTCCAGGACTTGGACAGCGCAAACTCAATGCTTATATCAAAGAACTCCCTTTAAAAACAGCTCTGGAAAAACTCGCTTTTGCAAATCATTTGGCGGTGCACCAATCAAGAGATGGTATCTTTTTATTTGAACCAAACGAAACCATCGCCACACAATCAATGTCGAACCAAAGACCCATGCATTCACGAAACTCCAATTTTTATTACAAAATTAAAGATACGCTCTCGAACACGCTCGAAGTTGACTTTGAGAATACAGCTATTGAAACCATTGTAAAAAATATTGGCTTCGACTTGAACCTCAACATGTTTACAACAGCTTCCTTAAAAGAAGCAGGCCAAACCAGCGTAAAAGCGAAAAGCATTTCCTTTGAAATGTTACTTGATAAAATGTTAGAGAACACCTCTTTTTCCTATAAAAAAGAAGACACTTTCTATTTCTTTGGAAAAAAAGAACAATTGTCTTTGCGCAACAATGTGATCATTCCCCTCCAACATCGCTCTATAGAAATGATGCGCGGACAAGGAACTCCAAACAATTACTCTCAAAGAAATAATTTGAATTCTAGAGCTAATTCTTACAGCAATCTGAACAATTCCGACATCGGAAACCATACGAATAGACAGCGACTCAACACCCAAAACAACCGTTCTTTTGAAAATTACAATAGTACCTCCGAAGCCTTGGTGAACATGTTACCCAAGGATATTTTAGAAGAACTAGAAATCAAAACCGATCTCGAATTGAACAGCTTTGTGGTGAGCGGCCCCTATCAAAACATTCAACGTTTCCGTGAATTTATCAAATCCATTGACCAACCTGTTCCTGTTGTTCTAATTGAAGTCATGTTCATAGAACATGCAAAAAATGCAAGTATCGAGACAGGAATTGATATGGGAATTGGAACAGAACCCACCACAACGGAAGGCAAGATTTTTCCTTCCGCAAACTTGAATTTGGGAGCACAAACCATCAATAAAATTATCGGCGGTTTCAATGGCTTTGGCTCCCTAAATTTAGGAAAAGTAGTTCCTAATTTTTACGCAAATATCAAAGCACTCGAAAACAACGGGGATATTCATGTCAAATCGACGCCAAAATTATCAACACTCAACGGCCACAAAGCTCATTTAGCCATCGGAGAAACTACCTACTACGTGGTTACCAACAGAGACTTTATTGGATCTCAAATCCCTCAAACTTCTACCATCACCAACTACCAAGCGATTGATGCAGAACTCGCATTGGAAATCATGCCTTTGGTTTCTGGAGATGAAAACATTACCATGAGCATTCATGTTGTTCAATCTAGTTTTAACGGGACTCGGATTGAGCCAAATGCACCGCCTGACATGAACTCTAGAGAATTTTCGTCTACCATTCGCGTAAAAAATCAAGATGTGATTATTTTAGGTGGATTGGAAGAAAAAACGGCAAACAACTCCGGATCTGGCGTGCCTTTTTTAGCCAGAATACCGATTATAAAATGGTTTTTTAGCAGTCGAAAAAAAGAAAATACAGAAAAGAAATTGTCCATCTTAATCAAACCAACAATTATCAAATGAACTTGCAACGATTTCTTTGCGGCCGCCGTTATACAGCTATTGAACACGCTTTTGTCAATGGCAAAGTTATCTATCATTGCCTGACTCTGGACACCTCCAAAAAAACACTGTCTGTTGCTCAAAAAAAAAGCCATTCTTCTGTAGAAAAATGTTGTGAAAACATTTCAAAAAAACACCCCATACTCTTGGTTATTAACAACCAACAGGTCTTGTCTAAAATAGTTGAAAAACAATTTGACAATAGTCTAGAAGCTGCTAATTTTTGTTTCCCAAATCTCCTTATCGAAGATTTTTATATCGAAATTACGACTCATAAAACCCTTAGTATGGTTAGTATTTGCAGAAAAGAAATTGTTGAAAAGATCATAGAAACCTACAAAATAAAAAATCGTGCAATCACCGGATTCTCAATAGGAAATAGTGCCTTAAGAAACAGCATCCCATATTTCAATAACACAAGCTTCCAAAGTTCAAATGCTTCTTTTCATTTGGACAACAACAAACAACTAAAGTCTATAGAATGGGAACAAAAAACTACTCTGAAAACATACAACCTCAATGGATTGAAAATTTCCAACTATGACTTGCTCGGTTTCTCAGCCATCTTGAATTTTTACACCCAACAAAACCAACACCTCCACAACTTTTTAGATAGAAACCGTGAACTTTTAAAAAATTTTTCACACAGAAAAGGATACTATCACGGCACCCGTATTGGGACAGGAGTCCTTTTTACCATACTGCTCCTAAACACTCTTTTCTTTTTCAAATACCAAAATGAAATCAAAGTTTTCAAAGAAAGCATGCCATTTAATAAAGTACACGATGACCAACGTACTGCAATGAAAATTGAAATTGAGCAAAAAAAAGGACTGGTCAATACAATAGCAGCGCATTCCAATTCAACCGTTTCATGGTATCTTGATGAACTTGGAATCAGTATTCCGAGCACGGTCTTGTTGTCAAAAATCCATTACCAACCCATTCTAAAAAAAGTAAAGCAAGACAAAGAGATTTTATTTGATGCTCGCAAAATAATTATTTCTGGAACTACTTCCGTAGACGAAAATTTTACGGAATGGATCAAAAATCTAGAAAGCAAATCTTGGGTAAAATCGTGTGCTGTGCTTGGTTACGGCACAGGAAAAAACACAAAAACATCTTTTACAATTCATTTGGCATTATGAGCGACTCAAAAAAAAACAAAATCTTGCTACTCAGCTTTCTTTCATCCCTTTGGGTCTGCTATATACTTGCAATCTCACCGACACTCGCTTTGAAAAAAGAAGCTAAATTCCTTGAAAAAAAACACCTCCAAAACCAAGAAACACTGCTTGAACTAAACCGTTTGATACTTCAAAAAAAACAATACGAACAAATCCTCAAGACCTACCCTGTATACAAAACGAGTTCCCTTCAAAATAATTTATTAGAAACCATTCACACTTTTGGAAAAAAACAACAATTAAAAATTGTTTCTTTTCACCAGCCTCATTCGGCTGTCTTTAAAAACACCTTGTTTACCACCTACTCTTTTGAAGTGAAGGGCAGCTACCAGAGTATGGTGAAATTGATACAACATTTGGAAGAAAAACGACTTTTTGGAACCGTTTTTTCTTGTCGCTTTGAAAAAAAGAAAAATTACAGAACGAACAAGTCCTTTCTTGTTTGCACGCTTTTTTTACAACACGCGGAACAAACTGAAATTTCTATGCCATAAAAAGTCAACGCAACCCTCTCGTCCCAAAGCAACCTATCTAAAATCAAAAGCGATACACCACTGCATTGATATTCATTCCAGCACCGACGGATGCCAAAATAACAACATCGCCTGCAACCAATTGATGTCCTTCCATTTTTCCTTTGAGAATAAAATCCAACAAGGTAGGAACTGTTGCCACAGAACTGTTTCCTAGTTTGTGAATACTCATGGGCAGAACCCCTTTTGGCACGGGCAATTTGTATAGCCTAAAAAAACGCTTTACAATAGCTTCATCCATTTTTTCATTGGCTTGATGGATACATATTTTGGTCACTTCGTGAATCGAAACACCACTCGCATCCAAAGCTTTCTGCATGGATTGAGGGACGTTGTTCAATGCAAATTCATAAATTTTTCTGCCGTGCATTTTGATATACCCAGTGCCGTCCGATTCTTTTTGATACGATTTTCCGAAAAATAAATAATTGATTTCGTCTTCTGAAAATGTTTGCGCTCCGCGACTTAAAATTCCGTTTTTTGTCGTGGATTCTTTGCTTTCCAACACACAAGCTCCTGCTCCATCTGAATAAATCATCGAATCTCTGTCCGAATGATCCAGCACTCTAGAAAGTGTCTCTGTTCCAACAACCAATACTTTTTTTGCAAGGCCAGATTTTATGAAAGATTCTGCTTGAATGACTCCTTGAACCCAACCCGGACATCCAAAAATCAAATCGTAAGCAACACAGTTTGCATTGACAATTCCCAATTTATTCTTCACTCTTGAAGCCAAACTAGGCAGCATATCACTTTGAATCGTTCCTTTGGAAACATCTCCAAAATTATGGGCTACAATGATATAATCAAGGGTGTTTTTATCAATATTCGCTGCAGAAATTGCTTCTTGCGATGCCAAAAATGCCAAGTCCGAAGCCTTCAGATGATTCTCGGCATAACGCCTCTCTTCAATTCCTGTAATCGCATGAAACTTTTCAATGATGATTTCATTATCACTCCCAAATGCGAGACCGTCTTCGTTTAAAAAATGATGCGCTAAAAAATCACTGTTCTTTTTTACAATAGTCGGCACACAACTTCCTGTTCCTGTTATCAATACTGCCATAAAACCGTTTTTAAGAGAATACAAATCCAACGACTGCTGACAAAAACAGCATGCCGTACAAACTTACGATTACCAATGCGAACATGCCTATAAATTTATAGTGCGACTTCAAGTTTTTAAGAGCATCCCGAAATAATTCCTGATCTTTTGACTCCAAAGAGAGACGCATGTTTTTCCCAAAATGGAAAAGGTAATTCACCGGAAAGAAATAGATTCCTGCCAAAACAAAATAAACAATAGACAAGGTAGTCGTAGGGATTTGCTGCATATTTGTTTCAGGGAGCATTTCAAATATTCCCTTCACAAAAAAAGAAAACAACACCAAAAAACCGACTCCAATATATCCTAAAATTCCTAGTAATTTCGCCCATTTGGCTGTCTCTCGCAAATACGATTGTATGTCTTGGTCAAATTCAAAGGAGTCTTTCATGAGGTAGTGTCGTTTATGTTAAAGTTGCCCAAAAATACGAATTTGTTAGCAGATATTTACAGCGCTTGCAATCACATTTGATATGCTATGTATCCAACTTTCTTTTCGAGAGAAGAATTTAAAAAAAAGACCGAGAGGATATTTCTCTCGGTCTTTTTTTAGCTATGTTGATTTTCCTTAAAAATTTTCATAAATATCCCCGACATCAAAAGAAATAGAAAAACGCAAGGTTTGTTCCAAAGGATTGTTTACATCTGAGGCATTGATCAAATACGACAAATCGATGTTAAAAACATTGGCTTTTAATCCTGCACCCATCGTAAAATGCTGTCTGTTTCCTTTCGTTTCGCTTTCGTGAAAATAACCGGCTCTTACTGCAAAGGAATTGTTGTACAAATATTCAGCTCCTATGGAATAGGTAAATTCTTCCAACTCTTCACTCGAACCTCCAGGAGCATCCCCAAAGGAGTTGAAAATTCCTTCTACCCAATCCGAATCTTCTGCATCACCACCGGGAGTTGGGACTAATAATTTTGCCGTTTCTACGGTGACTGCAATGGTATTGTAATCGTCTAAAATAAAATCAAATCCTCCTCCCAAACGCAAACGAGTTGGAATAAAGTTTTTATCTCCTCCACTCGTATAAGACACTTTAGGCCCTAGGTTGGAAATGTTAAATCCACCTCTCCATCGACCGTTGAAACTCCCATAATTTCGCTCTCGTGATTGATAGAAACCAGAAATATCCACCCCCAAAGCATTGATTGCCTGGATATCGGTGTTTTGAACGTTGATCGACAAATCGGAACGAATGTACCGAAGGGTTACCCCCATGGAGTAATGATCACTCAATTTCAATGCATAGGATCCAGCAATGGATAATTCTGATGGGTTTTCAACTCCAAGTGACGACGCTTGCTCATCAAACAATTCAATTTTTCCTAAGGAAAAATAACGCAAATTCGCTCCCCAAGAACTTCTTTCATCAATTCTGTGAATCACAGAACCTCCTCCTATAAATAGACCATCGACCAAATTTTGTAGCCAAGGTGTGTAATTCAATCCAAAGGTGTATTCCGATGTATTGAATGCCATTTTTGCAGAATTGTGAAATATAGAACTCGCATCAGCACTTGTGGCAACCCCCAAATCTCCCATACCTGCCGATCGGGCATCTGAATTTATCAATAGCAAAGGTGCTACTGTTGAAATTGCATTGGATTGGGCTTGTACTTTAAAAATGGTCACCGCAAATAGCAACAGGGTTGTGATTATTTGAATTTTTGATTTTTTCATATGTAGCTTTGCTTTTATTTTTTTGTTACTGCAATAATACTAATTTTTCATAAGTCTCAGCAGACAATCCATCAGCTGTTTTCAAAGACAAGTGATAAACATAAACACCTTTTCCTAATTTCTGTCCAAAATCATCCAGACCATCCCAAGTAATTTCTCGCGACAAGCCACTTCCTGTGCCTGTTATTTCTTGATGGATTGTTTTGACTAGTTTACCCGAAACCGTAAATATATGAATGCTGACATCCAAAGACTCATTCGGCTTGTTATGCTTGAACCAAAATTCTGTGTAATTGATAAAAGGATTGGGATAATTCAACACATTTTCTAACAACAAGTCTGTGTCATCAACTACACGGAAATTCAACGTTTCTTCTGAGGAATTATTGTAAGTGTCCCACACTTTTAAGGTCAAGCTATGTGCTCCTATTTCTAAATCTCGCAATCGATAGGAAATATTTCCACTCGTATAATCTCCCAAGGTAGCTTCGTAAAACTCATTCAAAATGATTGGGTTGCTCGTGTCGCTATCTAGCACGGCTGTAATATTATGACCGATAGAACTGGTAGAAGTGTTGATGCCATTCTCATCTGAAAGTTCCACGATAAGATTGGGAGTTTCATTTGTATTCCCTCCATCGATAAAAGAATTGTCATTCAAATACATCACAATCTCAGGGCCTATCGTGTCGCTTCCAGCATAAGCATCTACTCCTCCAATGACTGTTTCAATATCCAAGCCTCCCTTGTCCAATTGCCCGTTCTCTGCATACAAACTTATTTTTGCTTTTCCATGAGCGATTTTAATGTCTTTCGGCACTACAAACTCAATTTGAAAAGCTCCGTTTTCCACAATACCTTCTCCACGAAAAATTTTACTATCTTGTACGTCAAAGGTCATTATCTCACCAACTCCATCATTGTTCAAGGTTGTTTTTTCTATCAATTTATCAAAAATAGATGCACTTACAGTTCCCTCAAAATCAGTCAATGTTTCTCCAGAAGCATTGATTACAGTTCCCTCCAAACGAATTTTAGACAAGGATTTTAAAGTGTCTTTGAGTATCAAATCTTGCGCCTGCTCTGTCTTTCCCAAATTGACGACTCTGTTAATTTTTATTCCCGTCTTTGGTATTTTTAATTTCATTGCGGGATCTCCTAGTGCATAAATAAAAAAATGCTGTCTGCTTGGAGAAGGCGCTTCATTTTTCGTATGCATCAAAGCTTCGGCAATAGTATAATCTTGTCCAGCATACCCCAGTAAATTAGGCATCAAACTCTTATTAAACTTTCTTCCGAAAGAAATAAAAATTTCTCGCGTTGTGGATATCATGGAAGCAGCGCCTCCTTGTGTACTTGCAAGAACTTCTTCTCCTCCTGTGAACTTATCTGGGTTGTCAAACCTTGTAAAATCACACGTCACTGTAATAATCAAAGGCAACCTATCTTTATTTTGCCAAGATTTGATTTGGGGAATGTCTAAAAACCTTTCTTGCCCCCAACCATCTTCTCCTCCATGCCCAAAATAATCGATAATCAGGCTCCCTTTCTCTATAGAATTGTTGAGTCCTGCGTTCACATCAGGGTACAAATCTCCACCGGTAGTTTTTTCTTGTTTGAACGCATCTGCATATAATTTTTTTACGTTAAATACAGGTTTATTTGACTTGATTTGATCTGCAATAAATTCCATATCCTCTTGCAAAATAAATTCCGAAACACGATCCACATCATCAGCAATCAAAGTAATTTCATTTCTCCAATCGCCCGCCGTTTCACTGTTGTAGTAGTTCAATATTTTGTCGACAACTTCTTTCGCTTGTTTTTGGGTTGTCACTAAAACCCTTCCCGTGGCCACATCTTGTTTGTCTGTAGATTCCATTCCTCCTTCTCCAGCATCCATCATTCCATAATAATCATCTGTCACATATGAGTAGGTCAAACTAAAACTTCGAGAGGGCATATAGACAGGCACGAAGTTCTTCCCCCTATTTTTTATCAATATATCTTTGTAATCATAGGTAGCATCTCCAAACAAACACAGGTATTTGACGCGTTTATCATCATTCGTTGCATTGTCGTAAAGATATTTTACAAAATCCCGTATGGCGGTAATGTCTTTGGATCCAGAACCGAATTCATTATAGATTTTGTCTAGGGAAACTACTTGAGCTGTCAAACCAGAGTTTGCCATGTGGTAATCTGCAATTCTTTGTGCTTCACCTGCAAAATCATTGGTGGTAATGAGCAGGTATTGAATATCTCTCAAACCATGTAAATTTTGGTTTTCCACCAAAGTCGTTTCTGGAACCGTCGGGACGTAAAAATCAGTTTCATTCAAGACAACGTACTCCTTGAGTTCTCCTGATCCTCCCTTGAAAACAAAATCCGTCGAACCGGCTTGTGAATTTTGAATTTTTTTAGGATTCAAATGATTGGTGACATCCCAAACTTGAGCTACAGATGAAGCATTTGAAATCGAATATTCAAGAACATTTCCTGCTTCTTTCGATAAAAAATTACGAAAACCAAACTGAGTTCCTCCTGCCGCTAAATTTTTATCAGCGATCACTTCAATATAATCCAAACGCGCATATGCGGATAAATCTGAAGTGCTATTGTATTGGATGGAAACGGTCAAGTCTTCAGAAGTTAACAACACTGAATTTTCAGCAATTGTCGCATTTGCTTTGACAAAAGCTCCCGCCGATATCGAAGAAAAGTCAAGATCAAACTCATTGTTTCCGTTGATTTGAACTGTCATTGTTGAACCGAGAGCGGATTGAGCCATTGCCCGAACCCGAACAAGGACTTCTTTTGACATATCAAGATTTTCCAAAAGAAATTCATATTTTTTTGAGGATGAACTTCCTGCAAACAAATCTCCAAACCATTCCTGTCCTGTATTGAAAATATTTACTTTTTCTTCTTCGAAAAAGGCATACGCTTTGTAGGTACTCACTTGATGCGTAGCAGTTGCATTGATGGGTGTTTCTTCTTCTATTCTCTTTCCTTGTCCGCTGTCTACGGATACAAAATAATAGGCGTAGTCTGAATAAATATTTTTTCTATGCGAAACAACATTCTCATCGGTCACAACCCAATCATCTGGCCCTTGTGCAAAAAACGCAACATAGTCTGAATTGTCAAATATACCATCGGCCTCTCCAACAACTAACAAACTGTTCTCTTGTAAATGACTGTATCGAAATTCTCCATTGACATTGGGCAAGATCTTCCCTCCATTTCCAAAGATTCGAATATTTCTTGGGTCTAAATTTCCTGTATCAATTCCAAGATTTTCTAAAAAACTCTTGTTCAATCGATACACACCACTTTTGTCAATGGCTATTTTATACCAAGTTCCGCTAGACAACACCGAAGATTCTGTTTGAATTCTTGCGTATCTTTTGGACTTCTTTTTGTTTTCTAAAACATAATCCAGCGCGAACTGCTCTAATATTTTATACTGTCCGTTTTCTTTGATAATTGGTTGCAAACGAAGGGATACATAATTCCCCGAAGTCCCTTTGGATAGAGTCAAATTAGGACGAAGTTCAGAAGACAAGTCATTCAAGGGGATTTCTCCTAAAAAAGAAGCAGAAACTGTTCGATACACTTCATTTTTGATTTGGAATTCTTGAATAGCATTGAGATTTTGAGCTTTCCATGTGTATATACACTCAGGAATTCCTTCTGCATTGACACCATTTCCTTTCACAAAAGGAATCTGATACACCATCGAAGTATTCGTTTTCAAACCGCTAGACAGATCCCACTCCAACTCAAAAACCTTCTGTGTGCCCACTTGTGAAAACCCAACAAATGAAAGATTAAAAAACAAAACGAGAAATAAACTTTCAAGTTGTTTTGCGATCGTTTTGATATGAATCATTTTACAATTTCTTTTTTGATTTGGAAAGTTACTACATAATAAAGAAATAATCCAATCGTTATTGTGTTTCTAAAGAAATATATATTTTTACAGGCACCGTATTTTAAATTCAAATCATTGAAAAAACACATAAATATCGTACATTGCGTTGCTCATAACCCCAAACAAAAGTATTCATTACTTATGAAGAACCCATGGAAGTTTTTAGTTTTCTTGTACATCATTTCAGGCACATTGTCTAGCTGTAGTAAGTTTTCAACCTCCCAAGCATCTAATACTTCTGCACTCACAGGTTGGAAATTGAACGATGAAAGACACGGAGATTTTGCAATAAACCAAAACTACAAAGAACAAAAAACACCTCCAGGTATGGTATTGATTGAAGGAGGAACTTTTACTATGGGTAGTGTTCAAGAGGACATCATGGCCGATTGGAACACCACCCCGAAAAGAATGCAGGTTCGTTCCTTTTATATGGACGAAGCAGAAGTAACCAACGCAGAATACTTATTGTATTTGTTGTATACCGAAAAGATCTTTCCTCCAAGAAATGAAAATTATCGTCACATATACGAAGCGGCCCTTCCGGACACTCTTGTATGGAGAAATGAGCTCGGCAGCAATGAAACGTTGAGCAAAACTTATTTAAGACATCCTGCCTATGCGAACTACCCTGTTGTTGGTGTTTCATGGCTTCAAGCGAATGATTATTGCGAATGGAGAACAGATATCGTAAATCAAAAAGCACTCATGGACATAGGAGTGCTAAAACCCTTACTTGAAAACGATAGCATACGTGCCGAAGGAAAAAATCATTTCAACACGGAAACCTACTTATTGAACCCCAATTTGATATTTGATGAAGGAGCAAATATTTACCACCAAGGATCCAATAAACTCGAGGACAAAGATTCACAAACCAAGGAAGCCCCATTCAATGGAAAGCATGTCAAATTACATCATGGGATTTTGACCCCCGATTTCAGACTCCCAACGGAAGCAGAATGGGAATACGCTGCCAAAGCAGTGATCGAAAACCGGGAGTACAATACGCTCAGAGGTCGAAAAAAATATCCTTGGAATGGAAAATACACGAGAAACAAATCCAAATCTAAAAAAGGAGATCAATTGGCAAACTTCAAACAAGGAAAAGGAGATTATAGTGGTATTGCAGGATGGTCTAGTGATGGAGCAGATATTACTAATAAAATCAAATCTTATCCTGCAAATGCTTTTGGATTATATGATATGGCTGGTAATGTAGCAGAATGGGTATTCGATGTCTATCGCCCTATTATTGATACAGAAATGAATGATTTCAACTATGCTCGCGGGAATTTATTTCTTAAAAAAGTAATCGATCAAAATGGGAAAGTAAATATCGCTAATTACGAAGACCTTGTATATGACACATTGCCAAATGGCAAGTTAGTCCCTAAGAATATTCCAGGAAAAGTAATGTATGTTCCCATAACGAAGGAAGATAGCAAACTTCGATTCAACTACCACTTAGCGAACAACGCGAGCGTAAATGATGGCGATTTAATAAACTCAAGACATTACCGAAAAGAAGCCAGGGAAATTACTGAAAAATCAAGAATGTACAATGCTCCACTTTCACCAAAATCTTATTTAGATGAAGAAAGCGGATCGTACAAAACTGAATATGACAGCAAGTTAAGAACAACTGCTATTGATGATCAATCAAGAGTCTATAAAGGGGGCTCCTGGAAAGATCGTGAATTTTGGCTCGATCCCGCGCAAAGAAGGTTTTTACCGCAGTATATGGGAGCAGAATTTATCGGGTTTAGATGTGCTATGGACAAGCTTGGCCCCATGGGCAAAGGAAAGAAACACCCTTTCACAAAAAAATAAAAAACAATACTTCTTTCAGAGGTGATTTTTTAATTCTAAGACAATTTTAAAATGACAATTTCAGAAATACATGCTCTTTTTCTAAAAAGTCATGATGTTTGTACCGATACGCGTAACATCACAAAAGATTGTCTTTTTATTGCCTTAAAAGGCGCTAATTTCGATGGAAACAAATTTGCTTACAAGGCCATAGAATCCGGTGCCCGCTATGCATTGGTTGATGACAAGGCCCATATTACATCGAATCAGACAATTTTAGTTTCCAACACCCTCGAAACACTGCAACAACTGGCCAACTACCACAGAAGGTTTTTAAACATACCGATAGTGGCTTTGACAGGAAGCAATGGCAAGACGACTACAAAAGAATTGATTGCCTCAGTTTTGTCAAAAAAATACAACACCGTTGCTACAATTGGAAATTTAAACAACCATATTGGAGTTCCTTTGACCTTGCTTTCCATGAACAAAACCACTGAGATAGGTATTGTTGAAATGGGAGCCAATCATTTGAAAGAAATTGAACTTTTAGCAAGTATTGCTGAACCAGATTACGGATATATCACCAATTTCGGGAAAGCACACTTGGAGGGGTTTGGAGGCATGAAAGGTGTTATCAAAGGAAAATCAGAATTGTATCAGTTTTTAGAAAAAACAAATGGCAAGGCCTTTGTAAACCCAAACGACTCTTTACAATTGGAAAAAACGGAACATGTCACCTCTTTGTTACTGAACTCAAAAATAAGTCTTGCCAACAGCAATCCTTTTCTAGAAATCCAATACGATAGTCAAATTTTAAAAACAAATTTGATCGGTGCCTACAATTTTTCAAATATTTTAGCGGCCATGAGCATTGGCGAGTATTTTGAGGTTGCCAAAAAAGACATCCAAGAAGCCATCGTTGCCTATGTCCCTACGAACAACAGATCGCAAATAGTACGGAAAGGAGCTCACACCCTACTATTAGACGCTTACAATGCAAATCCGAGTAGCATGAAGGTTGCTTTGGAAAACTTCTCGCAAATGAATGCCAAACACAAAAATGTCGTGTTAGGTGACATGTTTGAACTGGGAACATCCAGTGATGAAGAACATCAAAACATTGCTGATTTTGCAGAAGAGCTTCCCTTCGAGCAAGTCATTTTGATCGGAAAAAATTTTTCAAAAGTAAAAACCTCAAAAGCAAGTAAATATCTCAACTTTGAGGCTTTTCAAAATTCTTTTAAAACCGATAGCTCCTCCACTTATCTTATCAAAGGTTCTCGCGGAATGGCATTGGAGCGAATTGTAGCTTTATTTGATTAAATTTTGTTTGTGGTATTCAATCAAGTTATGGATCGGTCTTTGGATCACCCCTGTGATCTTCAAATCGTGCTTCGCCGCTACTTTTTCCAAAATATCTGAGAAATAGTACGCAATGGAACCAATGAAATAAATCGGGGTTGATTTGTCTTTGTTGTAAGGAAGCACGCGGCTTCTAAAGAAAGCATCAAAACCGTCTTCCATCAAATTTAACACATACGGATCTTCCTTGTAATGGAACATAAAACTAGCGAAATTTGCTAGGTAAGTATTTGGATTTGGCTGACGGTACAAATTGAATTTGATATGATCTGGCTCCAAATTAAATTCCTTTTCAAATTTTTCTGCCATGTAAGGTGGCATCACTTTGTAAAAATAATTTCGTATCAACCGTTTTCCAAAATAATTTCCGCTCGCCTCGTCCATAACAATGTATCCAAGAGAAACTGCATTTGACTGAATCGTTTCGCCGTCGAAATAACTACTATTTGATCCAGTTCCCAAAATACAAACAATCGCAGGGTCATTTCCTGCCGCCGCATATACAGCTGCCAAAGTATCTTCTGCAACGACGACCTCTGCATTTGGAAAAAGCTCCTCAAACAAATCTTTAAGTATTTTTGTAGCGACATCGGTTCCACAACCAGCTCCATAAAAAAAGATCTGAGTAACTGCATCTAAATTTTCAGAAAACTCATCGGCTTCCAAAATACGAGCACGCAAAACTTCTACGGGGACAACAGCCGGGTTCAAACCTCCTGTTCTTACCTTAAATAATTGTTCTTTGTTTTCGTCTAAGGCAATCCAATCCGCTTTGGTAGATCCTCCATCTGCAATTAAAATCATAAATCGTTGAGTTTGAGTCGGCCAAAGATAACAACATCCGACAGATTAAACAATAGAATTTTACGATAAAGTTTTCGAATGTTTTTTTAAAAAACAAAAAGTACGTATTACACTACTTTTAATGAAATTATCTATCCCTGTTTCGTAATCTCAACAAGTTCAATTCTTTCTATTTTTTAATTAATATCAAATGTATCATTGATAAAAAATCACAGTCATCACTTCAATGATAAAACATAAATACACATCAATTTCAATTCAAAACAACGACTAAACACGTTGTCCGATAATTTAAATCCCCACAGATGATTTCACAAACAAAAGCAACGTCTATCTTCTCACTCAGTTCAGAATCAAATCCCGTATATTCTATTTTTTAAAGTATGGTATCTAAGAAATATTCAATAAATTTGTCTTTCTTAAAATTCTTTGGAGCGTGTTCGATTTATTCAACAAAAAAAAGCCCTTGTCAGAAGTTTTTCCTTTTGACTTTGTAGACATACATTCTCACCTTCTTCCAGGAATTGATGATGGTGCAAAAAATTTAAAGGAATCGATTTCATTGATTGAAAAAATGGATTCCTATGGAATTCAAAACTTTATAACTACTCCTCACATCTTGGGTAACGTTTGGCCAAACAGCTCGGACATCATTCTTGATACATTAGAATTGGTTCAAGAAGAATTGGAGAGAAGAGATCTCTCGCATATAAAAATTGATGCTGCCGCAGAATATATTTTAGACGAACAGTTTTGTGAACTTCTTAAGAAAAGAGACTTGTTGACCCTCAAAGATGATGCTCTGTTGGTAGAACTTTCTTATTTCAACGCTCCTGTGAATTTGTTTGATATTCTATTCGATATTCAATTGGCAGGCTACAGACCTATCTTAGCGCATCCTGAACGTTATAATTTCTACCACAACAACTTAGACATCTATCAAAAGCTGAAAAATGCAGGATGCCGATTTCAATTAAATTTACTCTCCTTAACAGGATATTATGGAGAATCAACCAAAAAAATAGCAGAAAAACTTGTCAAATTAGACATGATCGATTTTGTTGGATCCGACGCACATCATCACAGACATTTAGAGGCCTTGAAAGGATTGGGAACTAAAAAAACGATTGAAAAAATAAGTCCTCTTTTGAAAAAGAACCTTTCATTCCTTTGACAGAATTAACGTAAGGTCCCCTTGTTCTATATCCTTTGATTCCTCTTTGAATAATGGGAGGTCTTCCATCGTCAGATCTTCGTTGTACTTCCGCAAATAAACCGCTCTGTTTGTTACCGGCTTTAGAAATTCTTTTTCGTAGAAAAAAGAATTTCCTACCCGTCTCGAACCTCCCGAAAAATCGGTATCTAACAGGGATTCTTCCGTCGCACTCATACGCACAAGCACATCGTATACAATATCAAAACCACGAATTGCATAGTCGGTCGGATAGGCATGGTTTTTCAACAAGTATTTGTGATGAAATTTAGCTACTTCGGGCAATGAATCGTTTTGAACACCTGATGCAGCAAAAGTAAAATTCATCTTAGCCAAGGTGTTGTTTTCAATAATATCAAAATTTTGTGCTTTTTCCATCGCAAACAATCTTACAGAGGGATTGTTTGGTAAAGATTTCAAATTGTTTACTACATCTGCCGTCACTACCTTATTATTTGTCGTTAACAATACCCAATTCACACCCAAAGTATCAATTGCCTGTATGAAACGTTCTTTTTGAATATAGCCCTCTTCAGGTTGCAACATCGCAACATCTGAAATGGAATCATTCTGCAACAACTCCCTTTTAAAATATCTCATTTTCAACTCTGAAGCTACCGTATAATTCCCAACAACCACGACGTGTTCGTTGGTGTGATTTCTTTTAAAATGGTCTAAGACCGCCGTTTCATAGACGGAACGATCTGGTGCGGTTTTGATTACATTTTGATTGGTGAAACTCGCTTGTCTTTTAGAATAAAATGGATAAACAACGGGGATGTCTTTCAATCTTTCTGCTACCAAATTGACATGTTTGTTATAGACTGGACCAAACACAACATCAATACTATCAAAAGCACCGGCATCAAAATAATCCAAAATACAATCTTTGTTATTTTCTGAATCAAACACCTTTAAATTAATTGACAGCCCTTGATGTTTCAACGAGTCGATAGCTATTTCAGCTCCCAAATAAAAATCCGTGACAATGTTTTCCAGCTTTCCTTTCGAAGAAAACAATTGCTCCTTTGTCAGCGTATCATTTTTACGAAATTTAAAAGGAAACAAAAGGGCAACATCTATCGTTTTTGAATTCACAATACTATCTTTAAACAAGTTGCGCGTACTCTGCAAGGTATTGTCAATATTTCTTTTCCTCCAAAGTTTTAAAACCATTCCCAACCTCAAGCCTTCCTTCAATTCAGGGTTTAAACGCAAAAGACTCTCTTTTGAAACGTGGTAATTCCTCGTCAAACTATAAAAACTATCGTCTTTTACAACGGTGTGTAACTCGTATGTTTTTGCCCATTTTGCAAGCTTGATCGCCCTTTGCTCTTCTTGGCTAAGTACTTTGAGCTGTGGGATTCTCAAAACCATTCCTATATCTAGACCTCTATCTTTCAAAGAGGGATTGTATTCTTTTAGCAAGTCTATGTGAACCGAATATTTTTTGGAAATACCAAAAAGGGTCTCTTTTGGCTGTACAATATGACTCTTTAAAGATCCTTCCTGCTTCTTTGAGAATTCTTTGTAATTTGGGTTTGGTACAAGAAGAATGGTGTTTTCAGAAGGCCTTTTCCGGAGGTCTGGATTGAGTTTGAAAAGTTCTTTTTTCTTAATCCTGTACTTCCTTGCAATTTTTCGAAAACTCTCTCCTTCTTGAACGACATGTTCTAGGTATTTTTTTTCTTGAGAGTTTCCTGTAAAAACGGTACAAAAAACAATGCTAATAAATAACAATAACTTTTTCATGTTTCCTGTTTTTTAAAAATTCTGTGAGCGCAGTTTGAACTACTCACAGCTCCTTGATTTTTTACACAAATTTACAAAGACTTTACTCCAAACAAAACTATACCGAAGAAGGAAATTATTATTCCCATTCAATGGTGGCAGGAGGTTTTGAACTGATGTCATACACAACTCGATTGACTCCTTTGACATTGTTAATAATTTTATTAGACGTTTCTTGTAAAAACTTATAAGGCAAATCTACCCAGTCTGCTGTCATTCCATCGGTCGATTCTACCGCTCTCAAAGCGACTACTTTCTCATAAGTTCTTTCATCACCCATCACACCAACAGAATCTACTGGCAATAACATTGCTCCAGCTTGCCAAACTTTGTCATACAAACCCCAAGCTTTCAAACCATTTATAAAAACAGCATCTACGTCTTGTAATATTCTTACTTTTTCAGCGGTAATATCGCCCAAAATTCGGATCCCCATTCCTGGCCCAGGAAAAGGATGTCTTCCCAACAATTCCGGATCAATACCCATGGACTTCCCTACTCTTCGTACCTCATCTTTGAAAATCATGCGCAAAGGCTCCACTACTTTTAATTTCATAAAATCTGGCAAGCCACCAACGTTGTGGTGCGATTTTATAGTGGCCGACGGACCGCCATTTGCCGAGACAGACTCAATTACATCAGGATAAATCGTTCCTTGTGCTAACCATTTTACATCCGTCAACAAATGAGATTCATCGTCAAAAACTTCTATAAATACACGTCCAATAATTTTTCGTTTTTTTTCAGGGTCTGACTCTCCCTTTAAAGCATCTAAAAATCGTTGAGAAGCATCTACTCCTTTTACATTCAACCCCATTCCTTCGTATTGATCTAGAACGCTCTCAAACTCATTTTTCCGCAACAAACCATTGTTTACAAAAATACAATGTAAATTCTCACCGATGGCTTTATCTAATAAAACAGCCGCCACCGTAGAATCAACACCACCAGACAAGCCTAAAACCACTTTGTCACTTCCAACTTTTTCTTTCAAAGCTGCTACTGTAGTATCTACGAAACTATCCGGTGTCCATTCTTGAGCAACGTCTGCAATGTTTACCAAAAAGTTTTTCAATAAAGTCAACCCATCCGTGGAGTGGTATACTTCTGGGTGAAATTGAATGGCGTAGGTTTCTTCGCCTTCAATTTGATAGGCTGCATTTTCTACATCATGCGTGCTTGCAATTTTCGTATAGTGTTCGGGCAAATGTAAAATCGTATCCGAATGACTCATCCAAACTTGACTTCCAGTATCTACTCCATCGAACAACTCACTTGTATGATCAACAAAAGAAAGATTGGCTCTTCCGTATTCTCTCGTTTTTGAGGCACCTACTTCTCCTCCAAAGAAATGTGCCAAATATTGAGCGCCATAACAAACTCCCAACAATGGTTTTTTCCCTTTGATTTTTTTCAAATCAGGTTGTGGCGCACTCTCTCCTCGTACGGAGTGTGGGCTTCCTGAAAGAATAACTGCTTTGTAATTATCTACATCAAACTTTGTGCTGTTGTAGGGGTGTATTTCGCAATAAATGTTGAGTTCTCTAACTCTACGCGCAATTAATTGCGTGAATTGCGATCCGAAATCTAGAATAAGTACTTTTTGTTGCATGCGCAAAAATAAAACTTAATTTAGAAACGAGCGGAGGAAATCCCTATTTTTTTGGATAGAATTTAAAACAATCCGCCTATCTATAAAAAGTATTTTTCGGTGTTCGTTTGTATAGAAAACAAGGAACCTACACAGCGAATAATTCTATAAAAAAGGTCCTATATAATTGGATATTATGCTTGTCCCGTGGGACCAAAATTCATTGGAATTGGAGGGTTTTCTGGCTCATTGATTGTTCCATTTGCTTTTTCAAAACGTTTTACATTTTCAACCAAAGCTTTTGCCAATCTTTTGGCATGCTCCGGAGTCAAGATGATTCTTGATTTCACTTTCGCTTTGGGTGTCCCTGGCATGACATTGATAAAATCTACGATAAACTCTGATGCCGAATGATTGATAATCGCCAAATTAGAATAAGTTCCTTCTGCGATGGTTTCATCGAGTTCAATATTCAACTTTCCGTCTTTATTTTGTACTTCTTTCATTAGATAAATATAAATATTTCCGTTTAAAAAAAAGAAATGGTCCACAAAAAATTGTGAACCATTCGCTTCTTATATTCGTTTTGTCTTTCGACTGTACGATCAACTTTTACAAGTTCTCTTCCATTTCATCTTTAGGAGCAACAATTGTCTTGTTGTAACTTCTCATTCCTGTTCCTGCTGGAATACGTTTTCCAACAATTACATTCTCTTTCAGTCCTTCTAAAGAATCTACTTTACCACTTACAGCAGCTTCATTCAATACTTTTGTTGTTTCCTGGAAGGAAGCAGCAGAGATGAATGATTTTGTCTGTAAAGAGGCTCTTGTAATCCCTTGCAAAATTTGCTCTGCCGTGGCCGGTCTCGCATCTCTCGCAACGATCAAATCTTTATCGGTTCTTTTCAATCGAGAATTTTCATCTCTCAATTTACGAGCAGAAATAATTTGTCCCGCTTTCAATTCTTCAGATCCTCCAATTTCCTCAATCACTTTCATCCCATAAATGGCATCATTTTGTTGAATGAAGTCATTTTTATGGACAAGTGCGTTTTCTAGGAACAAGGTGTCTCCCGAATCAATGATTCGAACCTTACGCATCATCTGACGCACGACTACTTCAAAATGCTTGTCGTTAATCTTTACACCTTGCAAACGGTAAACCTCCTGAATTTCGTTTACCAAATACTCCTGTACTTTTGAAGGACCTTGGATTTTCAAAATATCATTTGGTGTTACAGCTCCATCTGACAATGGCATTCCTGCTTTGATAAAGTCGTTTTCTTGCACTAAGATTTGATTGGATAGTTTTACCAAATATTTCTTAATATCTCCTAATTTAGACTCTACGATAATTTCTCGGTTACCACGCTTGATTTTTCCAAAGGAAACCACACCATCCGTTTCAGCAACAACGGCTGGATTCGATGGATTACGCGCTTCAAACAATTCCGTTACACGAGGAAGACCTCCTGTAATATCGCCAGCCTTACCGGACTTACGTGGAATTTTCACCAAAACTTTACCCGCTTCAACAGTATCTCCATTGTCTATTATTAGGTGTGCACCCAAAGGCAAACTGTAAGAACGTAAAACTTCTCCGTCAGCACCTTCAATAATCAAGGAAGGAATGATTTTTTTGTTTTTAGATTCTGTAATTACTTTTTCTTGGAAACCTGTTTGTTCATCAATTTCTACTTGATAATTGATTCCTTTTTCTACATTGTCGAAAACAACTTTTCCTCCAAATTCAGAAACAATTGTACCATTAAAGGCATCCCATTGACAAACGACATCTCCTTTTTTGATTTTTTTCTTTCCTTTGATAAACACATGAGATCCGTAAGGGATATTGTTTGTACTCAATACCAATCCTGTGACCTCATCGATTACTTTAATTTCAGAAGTTCTAGAAATCACGATATCCACTTTGTTTCCTTGTGCATCTTCTCCTTGAACTGTATTCAAGTCTTCTATTTCTATTTTTCCATTGAATTTCGCAATCAATTTATTTTCTTCAGAAATATTTCCTGCAACTCCTCCAACGTGGAAAGTTCTCAATGTCAACTGTGTTCCTGGCTCACCAATAGATTGTGCTGCAATTACTCCGACAGATTCTCCTCTTTGAACCATAGAACGTGTAGACAAACTTTGTCCGTAACACTTTGCACAAATTCCTTTCTTCGCTTCACAAGTCAATGGAGAACGAACCTCCACAGTGTCAACACCAGCTTCTTGAATTTTCTTAGCCAACTCGTCTGTAATCAATTCAGAGGCTCCGACTAAAACTTCTTTAGAAACAGGATGGTAAACATCATGCAACGTAAAACGTCCCACAATTCTTTCTTCCAACGACTCAACAATTTCATCGTTTTTCTTCAGTGCAGTTACTTCCAATCCTCTCAAAGTACCACAATCGTCTTCATTCACAATTACATCTTGTGCTACATCTACCAAACGACGTGTCAAATATCCTGCATCGGCAGTTTTCAAAGCTGTATCGGCAAGACCTTTACGTGCACCGTGTGTAGAGATAAAGTATTCCAAAATTGAAAGTCCTTCCTTAAAGTTTGAAAGAATCGGATTTTCAATAATTTCTCCTCCTGAAGCGGTAGATTTTTTAGGTTTGGCCATCAATCCACGCATTCCTGTCAACTGACGAATTTGTTCTTTCGATCCACGGGCTCCTGAATCCAACATCATATATACCGAGTTGAATCCTTGTTGATCTTCTCTCAAACGTTTCATGGACAATTCTGTCAAACGGTTGTTTGTGGACCCCCAAATATCAATTACTTGGTTGTAACGTTCTTTGTTGGTCAACATACCCATGTTGTAATTTGCCATGATCACATCTACTTCCGCATTTGCGTCTGAAATCATTCCTTGCTTTTCAGCAGGAATAATGATATCCCCTAAACTAAACGAAAGACCTCCTTGGAAGGCAAATTTGAATCCCATCGTTTTGATATCGTCTAAGAATTTTCCTGTGGTTGGAATGTCGGTTACTTTTAAAATGTTCCCGATAATTCCACGCAAGTTTTTCTTGGTCAATACCTCATTGATGTATCCTGCTTCTGCTGGTACAACTTCGTTGATTAATACGCGACCTACTGTCGTTGCGATAATTTTGGTTACCTGGTTTCCAGCTTCATCAATATCTTGAGTTCTCACCTTCACTCCTGCGTTCAAATCAACCGCACCTTCGTTGTAAGCAATGGTCAATTCTTCTGGAGAGTAGAACGTCAATCCTTCTCCTTTTACAGGAACTTCTGGTGTTGACTTTCTTTCTTTTGTCATATAGTAAAGACCCAATACCATATCTTGTGAAGGTACTGTAACCGGTGCTCCGTTTGCTGGATTCAAAATGTTATGAGATGCCAGCAACAACAATTGTGCTTCCAAAATTGCTTCTGGTCCTAATGGCAAGTGAACCGCCATTTGATCCCCATCAAAATCGGCATTAAATGCAGTACATACCAACGGGTGCAATTGAATGGCTTTACCTTCAATTAACTTAGGCTGAAACGCTTGAATCCCTAAACGGTGAAGTGTAGGCGCACGGTTTAGCAATACTGGATGTCCTTTCAAAACATTCTCCAAAATATCCCAAACTACAGGCTCTTTTTTATCTATAATTTTCTTTGCAGATTTTACTGTTTTTACAATCCCTCTTTCAATCAACTTACGAATGATAAATGGCTTGTACAGTTCAGCTGCCATGTCTTTTGGCAATCCACATTCTGACAATTTCATTTCCGGTCCTACAACAATTACAGAACGAGCAGAATAATCAACACGCTTCCCTAATAGATTTTGGCGGAAACGACCTTGTTTTCCTTTCAAAGAATCTGAAAGAGACTTTAAAGGTCTGTTTGATTCTGTTTTTACAGCAGATGCTTTACGCGTATTGTCAAACAAAGAATCTACAGATTCTTGTAACATACGTTTTTCGTTACGCAAAATTACCTCAGGTGCTTGAATTTCCATCAAACGTTTCAAACGATTGTTACGGATAATTACTCTTCGGTACAAATCATTCAAATCAGAAGTTGCGAAACGACCTCCATCCAAAGGCACTAAAGGACGCAACTCTGGTGGTATCACTGGAATCGCTTTTAAGATCATCCAAGAAGGATTGTTGTCACGATTTTTCTGAGAATCTCTGAAGGCTTCCACGACGTTCAAACGCTTCAGTGCTTCTGTCTTACGTTGCTTCGAAGTTTCTGTGTTAGCTTTGTGACGCAATTCATACGAAAGTGCATCCAAATCAATTCTATCTAACAAATCAATCAAACATTCTGCTCCCATCTTAGCGATGAATTTATTTGGATCAGAATCTTCCAAATAACGATTGTCTTGTGGAATGGTTTCTAATATATCCAAATACTCTTCTTCGGTAAGAAAATCCATTTTATTCAATGGCGTTCCATCCAAATTGGTAGCAGCACCTGGCTGAATAACAACATAACGTTCGTAATAAATGATCATGTCTAACTTTTTAGAAGGCAACCCTAAAAGGTATCCCATCTTGTTAGGCAATGATCTAAAGTACCAAATATGTGCGATAGGCACCACCAAGTTGATGTGTCCTACTCTGTCTCTACGTACTTTTTTCTCGGTAACTTCTACCCCACATCGATCACAAACAATTCCTTTGTAACGAATTCTTTTGTACTTTCCACAAGCACATTCAAAATCCTTGATAGGACCAAAAATACGCTCACAAAACAAACCATCTCTTTCGGGTTTGTGTGTACGGTAGTTGATTGTTTCTGGTTTTAAAACTTCTCCTTTAGAAATATCTAAGATAGATTCTGGAGAGGACAAACCAATTGAAATTTTACTGAATTTCTTAACAGTGTATTTATCTTCTTTTCTTGCCATGGTATAAAATGGATTCGAATTATAAATGTAAATTTTAATATGCCTATTCAATCGTAGGCTAATAAATCAGCGAGCAACCTAGATTACTCGCCAACCTTTTTAGTCTTCTAATCGAACGTCTAATCCCAAACCTTTCAGCTCGTGCATCAATACGTTGAATGATTCTGGTAATCCTGGTTCAGGCATTTGCTCACCTTTGACAATCGCTTCGTAGGTTTTCGCTCTTCCCATCACATCATCAGATTTTACTGTCAAGATTTCTCTTAGAATACTAGACGCTCCATAAGCTTCTAGTGCCCAAACTTCCATCTCTCCAAAACGCTGACCTCCAAACTGAGCTTTACCACCCAATGGTTGTTGCGTAATCAATGAATACGGTCCGATAGATCGCGCGTGCATTTTGTCTTCAATCATGTGACCCAGTTTGATCATATAAATGACGCCAACTGTCGCTGGTTGATCAAAACGAACTCCTGTTCCTCCATCATACAAATAAGTATGTCCAAATCTTGGCACTCCTGCTTGGTCTGTATAAGAATTGATCTCATCCAAAGAGGCTCCGTCAAAAATTGGTGTCGAATAGGTTTGACCTAGTTTTTGACCAGCCCATCCTAATACGGTTTCATAGATTTGTCCAATATTCATACGAGATGGTACCCCAAGTGGATTCAGAACGATATCTACTGGTGTTCCGTCTTCTAGGAAAGGCATGTCTTCTGCACGAACGATTCGAGCAACGATCCCTTTGTTACCATGACGTCCTGCCATCTTATCACCTACTTTCAACTTACGTTTTTTAGCTACGTAAATCTTCGCTAGTTTCAAGATACCTGCTGGCAATTCATCTCCAACTGTAATGGTAAATTTATTACGACGCAAGCTTCCTTGTAGGTCGCTTACTTTGATTTTATAATTGTGAATCAATTCACCAATCAAGCCGTTCAAATCACTATCTGTCGTCCATGAGCCTTTTGTCAAATGTGTATAATCCGTTACGGAATTTAACATTTTTAAAGTGAATTTTTTCCCTTTAGGAAACACATCTTCACCCAAATCATTCTGAACTCCTTGAGATGTTTTTCCAGAGATCAAGTTGAATAATTTTTCAACCAATTCGTCTTTCAAACTTTCGAATTTCACTGCAAAATCATTTTCTAATCTCGCAATTTCTTCTTTGTCTCTTGTTCTTTTAGATTTGTCTTTTACAGCTCTTTGGAACAATTTCTTGTCAATTACCACTCCGCGTAAAGATGGAGAAGCTTTCAAAGAAGCATCTTTTACATCTCCTGCTTTGTCTCCAAAAATAGCACGTAGCAGTTTTTCTTCTGGTGTAGGATCTGATTCTCCTTTTGGTGTAATCTTTCCAATTAAGATATCTCCCGGCTTCACTTCAGCTCCAACACGAATCATTCCGTTTTCATCCAAATCTTTCGTTGCTTCTTCGCTTACGTTTGGAATATCATTGGTCAATTCTTCGTTTCCTAATTTCGTATCTCTTACATCTAATGAATATTCATCAATATGAATAGAAGTGAAAACATCTTCTCTTACGACACGTTCAGAAATTACAATCGCATCCTCAAAGTTATAGCCTTTCCAAGGCATGAAGGCTACTTTCATATTTCTACCCAAAGCAAGCTCTCCTTTTTGAGTAGCATACCCTTCACAAAGAACTTGTCCTTCTAAAACTCTATCACCTTTTTTAACAATTGGCTTCAAATTGATATTTGTCCCTTGGTTGGTTTTTCTAAACTTGATAAGGTCGTATGATTTTTCATCTGTATCAAAGCTCACCAATCTTTCGGTATCTGTACGATCGTACTTGATAGTGATTTTGTTTGCATCTACATACTCTACAACCCCTGCTCCTTCTGCATTGATTAGGATACGAGAGTCTTTGGCTACTCTGCGTTCCAATCCGGTTCCTACAATTGGTGCTTCTGGACGCAACAAGGGTACTGCTTGACGCATCATATTTGATCCCATCAATGCACGGTTGGCATCATCGTGTTCCAAAAATGGAATCAAAGATGCTGAAATCGATGCGATTTGATTCGGAGATACATCCATATAGCTGACCTGTGAAGGCTCTACTACCGGATAATCTGCTTCTTCTCTTGAAATGATCTTGTCATCTACAAAGCTACCATCATTTTTCAATGGTAAATTTGATTGTGCAAATTTATGCCCTTCTTCCTCTTCAGCACTCAAATAAATTGGTTCGTCTGTTGTATTTACCTTTCCGTCCTCAATTTTTCTGTAGGCCGTCTCGATAAATCCTAGATGATTCACCTTTGCATATACTGCCAAAGATGAAATCAAACCAATATTTGGTCCTTCCGGAGTTTCGATTGGACACAAACGCCCGTAGTGGGTATAGTGTACATCACGAACCTCAAATCCTGCTCTTTCTCTTGAAAGTCCTCCAGGCCCCAAGGCTGATAATCTACGTTTGTGCGTAATTTCTGCCAATGGATTCGTTTGATCCATGAACTGTGACAGTTGATTAGTTCCGAAGAAAGAGTTGATTACTGAGGATAAAGTTTTTGCATTGATCAAATCGATCGGCGTAAATACTTCATTGTCACGAACATTCATTCTTTCACGGATGGTACGTGCCATTCTAGACAAACCAACACCAAATTGACTCGCCAATTGTTCACCTACAGTTCTTACACGACGGTTTGACAAGTGATCGATATCATCCACCTCTGCTTTCGAGTTGATCAACTCAATCAAATACTTTATAATGGTGATGATGTCATTTTTCGTTAAAACTTTTGCGTCCAAAGACTCATCAAGATTCAACTTTTTATTCATTCTGTAACGACCTACTTCTCCTAGATTGTAACGTTGTTCTGAAAAGAACAATTTGTCGATAATTCCACGAGCTGTTTCTTCATCTGGCGGTTCAGCATTACGCAATTGTCTGTAAATGTGTTCCACAGCCTCTTTCTCAGAGTTTGTTGGATCTTTTTGCAAGGTATTGTGAATGATTGCATAATCTGCAGATTCATTCTCTTCTTTGTGTAACAATACAGTTTTGGCACCTGAATCAATGATTTCTTCAATGTGCTCTTTTTCCAAGATGGTGTCACGATCGAAAATTATTTCATTTCTTTCAATAGAAACTACCTCTCCTGTATCCTCATCCACGAAATCTTCGTGCCATGTTTTCAAAACACGCGCCGCCAATTTACGTCCTAAAACTTTTTTCAAACCGCTCTTAGAAACTTTCACCTCTTCTGCAAGGTCAAAAATTTCTAAAATATCTTTATCTCTCTCAAATCCGATTGCACGGAATAAGGTAGTTACTGGTAATTTTTTCTTTCTATCAATATAAGCGTACATCACTTGATTGATATCTGTCGCAAATTCAATCCAAGATCCTTTAAAAGGAATGACTCTTGCTGAGTATAACTTTGTACCGTTTGCGTGAAAGGACTGTCCAAAGAACACACCCGGTGAACGGTGTAATTGAGACACTACTACTCTTTCTGCACCATTGATCACAAACGTACCAGAATTCGTCATATAAGGAATGGTTCCTAAATAGACATCTTGTACGATGGTTTCAAAATCCTCATGTTCAGGATCTGTACAGTATAATTTTAAACGAGCTTTTAGAGGAACACTATGTGTCAACCCTCTTTCGATACACTCTTGTATGCTATATCTAGGTGGATCTACAAAGTAGTCTAGAAATTCCAATACAAAGTTGTTTCTTGTATCTGTAATTGGGAAATTGTCCATGAAAGTTTTGTACAAACCTTCATCACTTCGCTCATCAGCTTTTGTTTTTAATTGGAAAAAATCTTGAAAAGATTTGATTTGAATATCCAGGAAATCTGGATAATCTGTTGCCAATTTAGCCGATGCAAAGTTTATTCTTTCAGTACTATTTTTCGTTGCCAAAGGAGAAAAAATTTTAGTTAAAATTCTGTTTTAAATAAAGAATAAATATATATGCAAAAAATGGTTTAGGTCGAAAGGAGTGTTTCCTTAAGACCTAAACCTTAGTTTAATTGTGGGAGGAATGCTTATTTAAGCTCTACCTCTGCTCCAGCTTCTTCCAAAGATTTTACAAGACCTTCAGCCTCATCTTTAGATACTCCTTCTTTGATTGGTGCTGGTGCACTATCAACGATACCTTTCGCTTCTTTCAACCCAAGACCTGTCAATTCTTTTACCAATTTTACAACTGCTAATTTAGAAGCTCCTGCTGCTTTCAAGATTACGTCAAACTCAGTTTTTTCTTCTGCTGCGTCTGCTCCTCCTGCTGCTGGTCCTGCTACTGCAACTGCTGCTGCAGCTGGCTCGATACCATACTCGTCTTTCAATATTGTCGCCAATTCATTTACTTCTTTCACTGATAAGTTAACCAATTGTTCTGCGAAATCTTTTAATTCTGCCATTTTGTTAATTTTTAAATTGTAATATAATAATTTATTTGTGCGCTTGTTTTATCTCTCTGATAATGTTTTCACAATACCTGAAAGTGTTTGACCACCTGACTGCAATGCTGAAATAACATTCTTCGCCGGTGATTGTAACAATCCAATAATATCTCCAAGAAGTTCTTCTTTCGATTTGATATTCACCAGATTTTCTAACTGATCATCCCCTAGATAAACAGCCTCTTCAATATAGGCTCCTTTCAACACAGGCTTGTCAGATTTCTTACGAAACTCTTTGATAATCTTTGCAGGTGCATTCCCTGTTTCAGACAATAAGATCGATGAATTTCCTTTCAATATAGTAGGTAATTCTCCAAACTCTTTCTCAGAGTTTTCCATTGCTTTTGTAAGCAAGGTGTTTTTAACTACAGCCAACTGAACTCCAGCTTTGAAACATGCTCTTCTTAAATTAGAAGTTGCTTCTGCATTCAATCCTGAAATATCAGCTACATAGATGATACTATTATCTGTTAATTGGGCAGTTAAATCTTCGATTACTTGTGATTTTTCCTCTCTTGTCATAATTTCTGAGTTTTAACTTCCTATTAATTTGCTTTCGTATCTACTGCCAAACTAGCACTCATCGTACTAGACATGAAAGCACTCTTTACATAAGTCCCTTTCGCTGCAGTTGGTTTCAATTTGATCAACGTTTGGATCAATTCATTTGCATTTTCTGCAATTTTATCAGCATCAAAAGACACCTTTGCGATTGCTGCATGAACGATTCCTGTTTTGTCTACTTTGAAATCAATCTTACCTGCTTTTACTTCTTTTACAGCTTTCGCTACATCCATAGTTACAGTTCCTGTCTTTGGGTTAGGCATCAATCCTCTTGGCCCTAAAACGCGTCCTAAAGGTCCTAATTTACCCATTACAGCTGGCATCGTGATGATTACATCAACATCTGTCCAACCGCCTTTGATCTTCTGAAGGTATTCATCCAAACCTACATAGTCAGCACCCGCTTCTTTCGCTTCTGCTTCCTTGTCTGGAGTTACCAATGCCAATACTTTTACATCTTTACCAGTTCCGTGAGGCAATGTTACTACACCACGAACCATCTGATTTGCTTTTCTAGGGTCTACACCCAATCGAATTGCCAAATCTACAGAAGCATCAAAGTTTACATTTGTAACTTCTTTTACCAATGCCGAAGCTTCATTTAAAGAATATACTTTAGAAGGGTCTATCTTAGCTTGAGCTTCTTTTTGCTTTTTTGTTAATCTTGCCATTTCTTAAAGTTTATTGTGGAGCTTCTCCTTTCATTGTGATACCCATAGAACGCGCAGTTCCTGCAACCATTCTCATACCTGATTCAACGGTAAATGCATTCAAATCTTGCATTTTGTCTTCCGCAATAGCTCTCGCTTGGTCCCAAGTAATACTTGCTACCTTTTTACGGTTTGGTTCACCCGATCCCTTTTTGATTTTTGCTGCTTCTAAAATCTGAACAGCTGCTGGAGGAGTCTTAATTACAAAATCAAAAGATTTGTCTTTGTACACAGTAATTGCTACTGGTAAAACTTTCCCTTGTTTGTCTTGAGTTCTCGCATTGAATTGCTTACAGAACTCCATGATGTTAACCCCGGCAGCACCTAAAGCGGGCCCTACTGGTGGAGATGGATTTGCAGCCCCTCCACGAACCTGTAATTTTACTACTTTACTTACTTCTTTTGCCATTTTAAACTTAATTTACGTACATATAGTGGAAGCCATGTGTAACAGTATTATTCATTGCAATTATGATATTTTATCAACTTGCATATAACTCAATTCCAACGGTGTTTTTCTTCCAAAAATTTTCACCATCACTTCGAGTTTTCTCTTTTCTTCGTTTACGTTTTCGATGACTCCATCAAATCCGTTGAAAGGACCGTCAACTACTTTCACCGTTTCACCAACAACATATGGAATCGCCACATTGTCATTTTGAACAGCCAACTCGTCAACTTTACCGAGCATACGATTGATTTCACTCTTTCTCAAAGGTACTGGTTCCCCTCCTTTGGTTTCTCCTAAAAAACCAATGACACCTGTCACAGATTTAATTACGTGAGGCACCTCTCCCGAAAGGTTCGCTTCAACCATGATGTAACCTGGAAAATAAATACGTTCTTTATTTACTTTCTTTCCGTTACGTATTTGTATAACTTTTTCTGTAGGAACCAATACTTGATCAACATAATCTGACAATCCTAATCTCGAAATCTCAGTTTCAATATAGGACTTCACCTTGTTTTCTTGACCACCTATTGCTCTAACAACATACCACTTCTTTACAGAATCAGCCATCTTAATTAATTAAATATGTTAAAAAATCCATCCAAACCGTTTTGAAAAACTGTATCTACAGCAAACACCGCCAAAGCAAATATTACCGTAAAAATCGCTACAACAATGGCCGACTTTTGCGCTTCCGCTTTTGGCAACCAGGTCATATTTGTATTCAACTCCTCAAAGGACTCTTTGATATATTTTACAACACTCATTGTTTCTATTTTTTATGCAGCTTTACAAAATATCCTACGAATACTTTTGAACAACACTGCTATTTTATATTTCAATACTGAACATATCTTGTCAATATCTCAATGCACGGGCGGAGGGACTCGAACTCTCGACACCTGGTTTTGGAGACCAGTGCTCTACCAACTGAGCTACGCCCGTAAAAACGAGGTGACCACCAAAAAAGTGAATCACCTCGTAATTATGATTGTTTGTATTTTACTACAAGATTTCAGTTACCTGACCTGCACCTACAGTTCTACCTCCCTCACGGATTGCAAAACGTAATCCAACGTTCATTGCAATTGGTTGGTGTAAATCTACAGTAATTGTCAAGTTATCTCCTGGCATTACCATTTCAACTCCATCAGGCAAGTTAATTGTACCTGTTACATCCGTTGTACGTACGTAAAACTGTGGACGGTAGTTGTTATGGAATGGAGTATGACGTCCACCTTCTTCTTTTTTCAATACATACACCTCAGCTTTGAACTTCGCGTGTGGAGTTACAGAACCTGGCTTACAGATTACCATTCCTCTTTTGATTTCAGATTTTTCAATACCTCTCAAAAGGATACCAGCGTTATCACCAGCTTCTCCTCTATCCAAGATTTGACGGAACATTTCGATACCTGTAATTGTAGAAGTCAATTTCTCAGCTCCCATACCGATGATATCAACAGCATCTCCTGTGTTCCCAATACCAGTTTCGATACGTCCAGTTGCTACTGTACCGCGACCTGTAATTGAGAATACGTCCTCAATAGGCATCAAAAAGTCTTTATCCACTTCTCTCAAAGGCTCTTCAATCCACTCATCACAAGCAGCCATCAATTCCATAATTTTTTCAGACCAAGCTGGCTCACCGTTCAATCCACCTAATGCAGATCCAGCGATTACTGGTCCATTATCACCATCATAGTCGTAGAAAGAAAGCAATTCTCTTACTTCCATCTCAACCAATTCTAACAATTCTTCGTCATCCACTAAATCTACTTTGTTCATGAAAACAACAATTCTTGGAATTCCAACTTGTTTTCCTAACAAAATGTGCTCTCTCGTCTGTGGCATTGGTCCATCAGTAGCAGCAACTACCAAGATAGCTCCATCCATCTGAGCTGCACCTGTTACCATGTTCTTTACGTAATCCGCGTGACCTGGACAGTCAACGTGTGCATAGTGACGATTCGCTGTTTGATACTCTACGTGAGAAGTATTGATAGTGATTCCTCTTTCTTTTTCTTCTGGAGCGTTGTCAATTTGATCGAAGTCTTTTACTTCAGAAAGACCTGCGTCAGCTAATACCTTAGTAATAGCAGCAGTTAGTGTAGTTTTACCGTGATCTACGTGCCCAATTGTACCAATATTTAAATGTGGTTTCGAGCGGTCAAAAGTTTCTTTAGCCATGATTATTAATTTTAATTCTTAGTTATATACTTTTTATTTATACTCTACTTTTAAATTTTCTTTGAGCCAATGACGGGAATTGAACCCGTGACCTCTTCCTTACCAAGGAAACGCTCTACCTCTGAGCTACACCGGCCTAATTTGACTCAGAGCGAAAGACCGGGTTCGAACCGGCGACATTCAGCTTGGAAGGCTGACGCTCTACCAACTGAGCTACTTTCGCGTTTTTTATTGTCAAATCCCTTTTTTAATTTTTTTCAAAACTAAAAAATTGTGGTGAGAGTAGGATTCGAACCTACGAAGCTTGCGCAGCAGATTTACAGTCTGCCCTCGTTGGCCACTTGAGTATCTCACCAATCATTATTCAAAGAACAAAACATTTTTTCTCTGTTTACACAGAAATAAAAAAGCTTTTCGTTACTATTTTTTTCTGGACCACATATCGCCGGGTTATTTTGCCCAACAAAACAGATAAAATTTAAAACCTTATCTGATCTTTTGTTTTTACTTCTAAAAACACCGATAGGCTCTTCTATTGAGCCGATGGAGGGACTCGAACCCACGACCTGCTGATTACAAATCAGCTGCTCTAGCCAGCTGAGCTACATCGGCTTTTGCCCATAAAAAAGCAGCCCATTATTTCTAACGGACTGCAAATGTATAAAGTTTATTTTATTACGACAAACTTTTTGAGTTTATTTTCACTTTTTTTTAATGCTGAAATTCACGCTCTTTTTCTTTGGATTTTTTCAGTTGTCTTTTCATAGAATCCACTACGATAGAAATTCCTTCCTCAAAGGTTTTGGTCTCTTTTTTAACGATCAATTCACTGCCCGGAATATTGATTTTGAGTTCCGTTATTTTATTCTCTTTTTCACTGGTTTTTTGAACTTTCAAAAACACCTCTGCGTCGATAATTTTGTCGTGATACTTTTCAAGACCCATCGCTTTTTTTTCTACAAAATCCACTAATTTTTTATCTGCATTGAAATTTACAGATTGAACAAATACCTTCATGTAATTCTATTTTTTACTCCTAGGGTGAGCTTGGTTATACACTTGTTTTAAATGATCCAAACTGGTATGCGTGTAGACTTGAGTTGAGGCTAAACTAGAATGCCCTAGCAATTCCTTCACCGAATTCAAGTCAGCCCCTTCATTCAATAAATGCGTAGCAAATGAATGTCTTATGACATGGGGGCTTCTTTTTACCTTTGTTGATACTCCCCTAAAATACAGATTTATTATCCGATAAACAAGCGTTCCATACATTTTATTTCCTCGGTTCGTCACAAAAAGATACACACTGTCAAAAGCTTGTTCTTCTCGCAGTTTTAAATAAGCAAACAATCTTTTCTTTACTGATTTTAGCATAGGAACGTACCGCTCTTTATTTCTTTTCCCCAAAACTTTAAAAGTACTGTTCGACAAATCAACGGCGTCTAGTGTCAAATCCATCAGCTCAGCTCTTCGCATGCCCGTGGCATACAAAATCATCACTAACAAAGCATCTCTCAATTGCACGAAATCACTTTCATCAATTTCTTTTTCCAGCACCTCGTTCATTTCTTTTTCAGAAAAAGGAACCTGTATATTCTTACCAACTTTCAATGCTTTGTGGTTCGCCAGTGGATTTACAGCCCTTTGCTCTGTCTTTATCAAAAACTTAAAAAAAGAATTCAACGAGCTCACTTTTCTGTTCACCGTTCTATTCGTAACACCTGAATTCACCAAGGAAACAATCCAACTTCTGACCTGAGCATAAACCACCGTACCCAATTCACTCAATTGATCCTGTGTTTTGCAAAACTCTTGAAACTCGGCCAAATCATTTTTGTAAGCAAGAACTGTATGCTTGGAATATTTTTTTTCCAATTCAATGTATTCTAAAAAACGAAAGTCAATACGATCCATATTTTAAAAAGTGAGTACCTACTACAAAACTACATTTTATTTTCGTAAAACGAGGCCATAAAAAAAGCCTGTTACTTAAAAGTAACAGGCTTTCGAATCTCTTTGCAAAATTACTAACTCAATTCTTCGTTAGTTCTCAATCGTTGGATGTATTTTGCTTTGATATTTTGCTTACGATTGGCAACAGATGGTTTTGTGAAATGTTGACGCTCACGCAATTGACGCATTGTTTTCGTTCTATCGAATTTTCTTTTGAAACGTTTCAACGCTCTATCGATATTCTCTCCTTCTTTAATAGGTATAATTAACATTGTGTATCACCTCCTCTCATCGTACTCTCTTTAATATGTTTGTTTGTGAAATATTTATTTAAAATTGACTTAACAAGTCTAAATAAAAACCTCACAATAGTTATTTATTGTTTTATTTGGTCTGCAAAAATACAACTTATTTCAAAACTAAAAAGTTATTTCGTGAAAAATAAATCTTCGGACACCTTTTCAAAAAAGCACACACTTCAAGGGACTATTCTTTCAGTAAGTTTCTTGAAATAACCACCTTGTGAATTTCCGTAGTTCCTTCTCCAATCGTACACAATTTAGCATCTCTAAAGAATTTTTCTACGGGATAATCTTTTGTGAAGCCATACCCCCCGTGAATCTGAACTGCTTCATTTGTGGTACGAACAGCACATTCTGAAGCATACATTTTTGCCATCGCACCAATTTTTGTCATGGACTTGTTGGCGTTTTTCAAAGAAGCTGCTTTGTGAATAAGCAATTCTGACGCCTCAATTTCTGTCGCCATGTCTGCCAATTTAAAAGAAATTCCTTGAAAAGACGCAATAGGTTTTCCGAATTGCACTCTCTCTTTCGAATATTTCAATGCTGCTTCGTAGGCACCTTTTGCAATTCCAAGAGACAAGGCTCCGATAGATATTCTTCCTCCATCCAGAATCTTCATAGACTGAATAAACCCTTCTCCAATCTCCCCTAAAATATTGTCTTTATGTACGCGACAATTTGAAAAAACCAATTCTGCTGTTTCAGAAGCACGCATTCCTAATTTATCTTCTTTTTTTCCTGAAGTAAATCCTTCCGTTCCTTTTTCAATTGCGAAAGCAGTCATCCCATGGGAATCTCCTTTTTCCCCTGTCCGTACAATCACCACGGCAATATCGCCACTGATAGCATGTGTGATAAAATTTTTAGCACCATTTAGCACATAATAATCTCCATCTTTAACAGCCGTCGTACTCATTCCTCCAGCGTCCGATCCCGTGTTATGCTCGGTCAAACCCCAAGCACCTATCCATTCACCTGAAGCCAATTTCGGCAACCATTTTTTCTTTTGTTCTTCAGAACCAAACTGTAAAATATGACCCGTACATAAAGAATTGTGAGCCGCTACGGACAAACCAATAGACCCACAAACCTTCGCTATTTCCTCTATCACTGTTACGTACTCGTGGTACCCTAATTCAGACCCACCATATTTTTCAGGAACCATGATTCCCATAAAACCCATCTCTCCAATTTTACGAAACAAATCGATTGGAAATACTTGCGCCTCATCCCATTCCATAATGTGCGGGCGAATAAACTGCTCTGAGAAATCACGTGCTGATTTCGCGATCATTTCTTGTGTTTCCGAATAACTGAAGTCCATATTCTCTAGGGTCTTTAAAATAGAATACTGTTTGTATTTTATTGAGCTTGCAAATATAAAACTATTCTGTCATATTTTTCTAAAGGAAAGCCCTCTATTTTTTTCAATTCGTCCAACGATTTTATTTCCCCTATTGCATTCTTATATTTAAAAATCGCTCGCGTCTGCAAATAGTCCAAATACACGATAGAAAGCACCTCTTTGAAGCTTGCCGTATTGATGTTTATTTTTTCAATAGTGGGTACTTTTTTGATTTCAAATTTTCGCAAAATTCGTACGACAACTTCAGGCTTCAATCCCCAAACTTCTTTTAGCTGTTTTTCCATCGAAAATCCTTCCAAACGCTTTCTGTATCGCACAATTCGTTTAGATAAAACCGGGCCTAAACCATACACAGATTGAAGTTCCTTTGCCGTAGTTGTATTCAGATCTTTTTTTAAAACAAGATGGCTTGTTTCTTTAAAAGAAGGAAATCTAAAATGTTGTGACAGTATTATTAACAGAGAATCAGAAACGAGCGTAATTTCTTGGAATTTTTTCGAAGATCTCACCCACTTCTTCTGAGAACGATAGAATAGCAAACGATCAATTTCCTCTACAGACATGCCCAAACGATATCCATATTCATCATTGATGAAATTTGGATTGTAGTTGTACATCTGATTTTTTTTTGAAATATTTGGATTCTGATTACCCTCAAAACAGACCGCTACTTTTTCTTTTTCAAAAAACAACGAAAACGAAGAGCTCCTCCAAACCGACACGCAGAGCACTAAAAAAAACAAGCAAAGCACTCCATTCCGTTCGCGCCTGCCATAATCGAAAAGAAGCTGTTTTTTCATAGGATCTCAATGATCATTCAACAGATCGTATCGCCTTTAAATAGCGTTGCAGCTCCATTTTTACTTTTGGAGTCAACAATAACAGACCTATCACATTCGGAAAAACCATGGCAAAAATCATGGCATCTGAGAATTCTACCACAGAGTTCAAACTAGACGAAGCACCTATCACAACAAAAATTAAAAACAAAGATTTGTAAATCAAATCTGCAAGCCTACCTTTTCCAAATAAATATTTCCAACCCTGCAATCCGTAATAAGACCATGACAACATAGTTGAAAAAGCAAACAATATAACGGCAATGGTAAGAATGATCGAAAAATTAGGAATCGCAGAATCAAAAGCAACAGAGGTCAAATCTACCCCGCCCAAATGCGCTCCATCTGCATTCATAATCACATTATTTCCAGAATCCAGATTTCCATAAGCAAACAAATTACTTTTAATATTGGTCACCACAATCACCAAAGCAGTCATGGTACAAATTAAAACCGTATCTACAAATGGCCCGATAGAAGCTACAATCCCCTCACTTGCAGGAAAACGAGTTTTTACAGCTGCATGTGCAATAGACGCAGAACCAACGCCCGCTTCGTTTGAAAACGCTGCGCGTCGAAAACCTTGAATCATGACTCCAATAACACCACCTATCACAGATTCACCGCTGTAAGCCCCTTCAAATATTTGCCCGATTCCCTGAGGGATCGCATCAAAATTCATCCCCAAAATCACCAAGGCAGCTCCCACATAAATTATTCCCATAAAAGGCACTACCTTTTCCGTCACCTGACCGATTCTTTTGATTCCTCCGATAATGACAACTCCTACTAAAAAGGACATTACCAAACCAAACCAAAATCCGTTCTCAACACCAAAAAGAAGTTTCAACTGCGCCGCAGCTTGATTGGATTGAAACATATTTCCTCCACCAAAAGAACCTCCTACTACAAAAATGGCAAATAGAAACGCCAATACCTTTCCCAGACCCTTTAAATTCTTTTCTTTCAAGCCCTCTTTTAGGTAATACATCGGTCCTCCATAAATTTTCCCATCTTCGCCCACTTCGCGATATTTAACACCCAAAGTCGCTTCTACCAATTTCGTAGACATTCCTAAAAAACCCGCCAAAATCATCCACAATGTTGCTCCGGGACCTCCAATAGCTATCGCCACAGCAACTCCAGCAATATTACCAAGACCTACCGTTGCAGACAAGGCTGCCGTCAACGCCTGAAAATGCGTCACCTCTCCAACAACTCCCTCCGCCTGTGGACTTTCAAACACATCTCCTCCAGGAGTTGGCTCACCTGCAACTACTCCCACAGAATGATGGTCCACTGCGTCGTACTTTCCTTTTGCCGCACGGATAGCGACTCCTAATAATTTGATATTTGCAAACTTAAAATACAGGGTAAAAAACAAGGCTGCTAGTAACAGAACAATAAGAACAATAGGCACGTCTTGTCCAGAAATATCAATTGCGTAAAATACAATAGAACCTACCCAATCTGCAAAAGGCTTGAAACCTGATTCAATTTTTTCATCAATCGACATTTCTTGCGAAAAGGCAACCAAAGGAGTTATAATTAGCAAAAGTGTGGAGCTTATTTTATTCATAATTTGTGTTTAATATTTTTTTGATGCAACAGTCGTGTGCTTAAGCATCTTCATCTAAAACAAATAGATGATTCCTGTTTTTTTATTAGGAGATCAAGCACTCTCAAAAAGATTAAGTCCGCTTTAAAAAACTTCTTTAATCTTTGCTATTTGCTCCGGTCTTCCAAGTAAAATTAAATTGGATTTTGGTTCCAAGATCATATCAGAAGATGGATTGATTGTATAATCTCCTTCTCCTGTCACATAGCCAATCACACTACAACCTGTTTTCCTTCTCAAATCTAAATCTCGGATCGATTTCATCAGAAACTTTTTAGGCAAATCTTCCACAGAAATTTCTTCTAAATTTGCAGAGTTCTCTCCATCCAAGGAAATCCTGTTTACAAATTCTACCAAGTCAGGTGTCACCACCAAAGAGGCCATGTGATCGCCTCCCAACTTGTCAGGCATGATCACCTTGTCTGCACCTGCAATTTTTAATTTCTTCTGTGTAGACTCATTAGTTGCCCTGCTTACAATAGCAATTTTTGTATTCAACTGACGTGTAGAAAGCACAACGTACAAATTATCTGCATCCGAAGGCAAGGCTGTAATCAAATTCTCTGCACTTTTTATCCCCGCTTTCAGTAAGACATCGTCATCCGTAGCATCGCCCTCGATTCCTAAAAAACCCTCTTCTTCCATTTCTTTCAATAGCTCTGGAGACCTTTCAATCACCACACAAGATTTTTTAAAATTCTTCAACTTTGCAGCTGCTTGTCTTCCATTTCGGCCGTAACCACAAACAATTGTATGACCTTCTAATTTCTCAATTTTTTTCAAAGTCTTCTTAATTCTTAATTCCTCCATAAGTGTACTGTTTGATAAATATTCTGAAATAACGGCAACGACATATCCGTAGATACCAATACTCGATAAAATTAGAAAAACGGTAAAAAGTTTTGCATTATCGTCCAAGGGCTGTACTTCGCCAAAACCCACTGTAGAAATGGTAATGACAGCCATGTACAAACCGTTCACAATTGAAAAACCAAAAAAATGACTGTATCCTATGACACCGATTGCAATGACACTTAAAAAAAGAAATACAGCCTTGTAAATTCTTGATGACAAATTGATAAATTTTTAACGTTTACAAATCAAAAACAGAAGTTCGCTTCCGGTATAACATATCTTTTAGCTTTAACAAAAAAGCCAAAGTCAGATAAATAAAAAAGGAAACTCCTAATGTGGCAAATGACAAATAAATAAACGTCAGGCGAATGCTTTTGACTCCCATACCCAATTTATCGGCAAAGCGAGAAGACACATTGAAACCGTGCCGTTCAAAATAATGTCGTATGTCATGAATTATTTTCATCGCCTTTTTGAGATGCGTTTCTTTTTCATTTGCAATGCAAGATAATAAAATATTGTTTTTACAGGCTGTTTTTTCCTTTTTAAGTTCTTGATCTCACATCACTATTCCACACCCACGTTGAGAAAAACCTTGGAACCCCCGAAATAAGGCAAATTCGACTTTTTCAAACACTTCAGACCATTTATTTTCAACATCCGTTACCCGAGCGCGCATGTTTAAAACAACCTTAAATTAAGTATATTTGCGTTTTTCAAATCAACCGCATGTCCGATTCACAAGAATATATTGAAGTCCTAGGAGCAAGGGCACACAATTTAAAAAATATTGATGTTCAAATTCCTCGTGAGCAATTGGTCGTCATTACCGGACTCAGTGGAAGCGGAAAATCTTCTCTTGCTTTTGACACTATTTATGCAGAAGGACAAAGAAGGTACATCGAAACTTTTTCAGCCTACGCACGTCAATTTTTAGGAGGATTGGAACGCCCTGACGTGGACAAAATTGACGGTCTGTCTCCCGTGATTTCTATCGAACAAAAAACAACCAACAAAAATCCGCGTTCTACAGTAGGCACGATTACCGAAATATACGACTTCATGCGACTCTTATTTGCGCGAGCAGCAGATGCGTATTCGTATGAAACAGAAGAAAAAATGGTCAGCTATACAGACGAACAAATTCGCGATTTAATTTTAGAAGAATACCTCAACAAAAAAACCATTCTTCTTGCTCCAGTTGTCAAATCAAGAAAAGGACATTACCGAGACCTGTTTGAACAAATTGCAAAACAAGGATTTGTAAAAGCTCGGGTCAATGGAGTCATTGTTGATATCACAAAGGGAATGCGTTTGGACCGCTATAAGACACATGATATTGAGATTGTGATCGACAGACTTTTGATTGACAAAAATGCAACCAAAAGACTCGAAGAAAGTATCAAAACGGCCTTGTATGCAGGAGACAATATTCTCATGACACTGGAGCACAACGGAGACACACCTCGGTATTTCAGTAAAAATTTAATGTGCCCAACATCCGGTATTGCCTATCCAAATCCTGAACCCAATACCTTTTCTTTCAATTCTCCAAAAGGAGCCTGTCCAAAATGCAATGGTCTGGGTGCAATCAACGATGTCAACTTAGAAAAAGTCATCCCGAATAAAAAAACATCCATTGCTGCAGGAGGAATTGCACCGCTTGGAGAACAAAAAAATAGCTGGATCTTCAAACAAATTGAAACCATCGCCAATCGTTTTGATTTTACTCTTCACGATCCGATTGAAAAAATCCCACAAGAAGCGCTCGAAATTCTTTTAAAAGGAGGCAATGAAAAATTTGAAATCAACTCCAAAACTTTGGGAGTCACCCGAAAATATGAAATAGATTTTGAAGGAATTATTTCTTTTATTTACGATCAATTCGACAACTCCGAATCTTCCGCTATCAAAAGATGGGCTAAAAAATACATGGATGAAATTCCATGTCCAACATGTCAGGGCAATCGTTTGAAAAAAGAAGCCTTGTATTTTAAAATCGACAACAAAAACATCTCAGAACTCGCACAGCTAGACATCATTGATTTGAGCCATTGGTTTGAAAATATAGAGTCCAAGCTCTCACAAAAACAACAAATCATTGGGCAAGAGGTTTTAAAAGAAATTCGAACACGTATTCAATTTTTATTGGACGTTGGATTGGATTATCTGACCATAGATCGCAGCTCAAAATCCTTGTCAGGAGGAGAAGCCCAAAGAATTCGTTTGGCCACCCAAATTGGCTCCCAATTGGTGGGCGTATTGTATATTTTGGATGAACCCAGTATTGGATTACACCAAAGAGACAATCAACGGCTTATTGACTCCCTAATCAAACTAAGAGATCTCGGAAACTCTGTGTTGGTTGTGGAACACGACAAAGACATGATGGAAGCCGCTGACTGCATTTTAGACATCGGCCCCTTTGCCGGGAAACACGGCGGTGAAATTGTGAGTCAAGGAACCTATGCGGAGATGGTCAAAGAAAAAACCTTGACCGCAGATTACTTGACAGAAAGAAAAAAAATTGAAATTCCGCCTCAACGACGCAAAGGGAATGGAAAAGAACTGGTTTTAACAGGCGCTACTGGAAACAATTTAAAAAACATAAACGTTTCATTTCCCTTAGGAAAAATGATTTGTGTTACAGGAGTTTCCGGGAGTGGCAAATCTTCGTTGATCAACGGAACCTTGTACCCTATTTTGAACAGACACATTTACCGAGGTGTGAAAGAGCCCTTGCCATACAAATCTATTAAAGGACTTGAGCACATCGATAAAGTCATTGATATTGATCAATCTCCTATTGGAAGAACACCGCGTTCCAATCCTGCCACCTACACCGGTGTATTTGGAGAAATTCGAGCGCTTTTCGCCAAAACTCCCGAAGCCATGATTCGAGGTTACAAAGCAGGACGGTTTTCATTCAATGTAAAAGGTGGAAGATGCGAAACCTGCCAAGGAGGCGGAGTCCGTATCATTGAAATGAATTTTTTACCTGATGTGCATGTCGCTTGTGACACCTGCATGGGAAAACGCTTCAACAGAGAAACCTTAGAAATTCGCTACAAAGGAAAATCGATTTCAGATGTTCTGAACATGACCGTCAATGAAGCGGTGATTTTTTTCGAATCCATCCCAAAAATCTACAAAAAAATCAAAACCATCCAAGAGGTAGGATTGGGCTACATCACTTTAGGACAACAATCCACCACCTTATCGGGCGGAGAAGCACAACGCATCAAACTGGCTTCTGAATTGTCCAAAAGAGATACTGGAAATACCTTTTACATTCTGGACGAACCCACCACAGGACTGCATTTCGAAGACATTGCTATTTTAATGAAAGTGCTCAACAAATTGGCAGACAAAGGCAACACCGTTTTAATTATCGAACACAATATGGACGTTATCAAATTGGCAGATTACATTATTGACATTGGTTTGGAAGGCGGAAAAAAAGGGGGAACTGTTTTGTGCAAAGGCACACCTGAGGACATTGTGAAAAACAAAAAAAGCCATACTGCAAAATTCTTAGGCAAAGAATTGAATCCAATTACCTAGACTCCAAAACACAACCTATTCCAAAGAGTACGGGGTGCGAATAGGCCTCTCGTCTGTATTCCGCTTTTACATACATCTTTTTAAAAATTTCGATTTCAATGCCAGCGCCATAAAGCAAATTCAATGCGTAATTTTGTTCAAATCGTTCTTGTAAAACAGAGCGATTGTACCTCTCTGACGTATCCAAATAAGTAAAGGAAAGACCTGAAAAAACATAAGGTCTGATATTTTTATCAAAAAAATTGTGTTGAAATTGTAGTGGCATAGACCACAAAGACCTTCGCACCTCTTTGTTCTGCTCTGTGAATTGATAATGGAAATAGCTGATCCCAAAATTTATCGAAATTTTTCGACTTAGTTTGGGCACATATTTTCGATGTATTATTTTTCCGAAATATTCAGAACGATCTCCACGAACGCCCATTCCTGTGGCAAACACAAAATAATTTTTTGCTTTTTTCTCAACTCTTACATCACTCCCTTTGGCATTTTTGAAGGCATTGTATTTCGATACGATATCGACAAAATAATCTTCATCATAGCTGATTTTTTTATCATTTCTGAAAGCCAAACCCTCCGTAACGAAATTTAATACACCCTCGTAATTGTATTTTCTGATTTCCATTTCTCCCGAAATCAGCTTGTTGTTTTGCAGCGCATAATGCTCGCCATCTTTGGACAAGACATAAAACAGTTCCGCATTGTAAACACTTTTGTACAAAGACAATTTTTCTCCTTTAAAAATCAGATACGCAAAAAGTTCGATCTCTTTTCGATGGTTATCTACTGCCACATTTATCAAATCAAAGGTCTCTCCATTCGCCACCTGAAAGGAAGATACCTCAGAAGCTCCATACGTTTCGCATTTTTTTTCTTCCAAACTTCGCTTAAAACAAACATGTGTGGAACGCATCGATAAATCATCAGATCTGATGTACCCGTTCTGTTTCAACTGATCTTTGAAAATCCATCCTTTTTCATAGGTTGTTTTGAGTTGTGCATGGGACAAAAACACCGATAAAAATACACACAGCAAAAAAAAATGTTTCATAGCTTTTACAATTTACATAACACAGATATGCCTAATGCGCCAAAACGAACTCGATACCATTATATTTTGACATGCATCATGGCCTACAAAACCGACAAGCTTTGTTTCTCAGATGTTGTGGTAAAACAACACGTTACTAAATAAAATGGAGTGTTTTTTTGGAAGGCCCTTTTTCAATTTTAACCTCATAGCAATACAATCTTAGCAGTTTTACTCGAAATGTCAAAGCAAAAAGTCAATTTTAACATTTCCCAATAAACAAATACCATTGTATAGACAATAAGTGGTATCCAAACGTTAAAAAAAACGAAAAAAGAAATCCTTATTTTTCTATGATTTCCAAAAAAACTATCTTGATGAAAATTTAAAGACGCAAAAATGACACCAAATGAAGACAGAAAAATCAGAGAACAATTCACTCCAAAAACCTGGAATGAAATCAAAACCAACGATTCGTGGGGGATTTTTAAAATCATGTCTGAATTCGTAGAGGGCTATGAAAGACTGAGTCGCATCGGTCCTTGTGTGAGTATTTTTGGATCTGCCAGAACCGCACCCGACGACAAGAATTACATCCTCGCGGAAGAAATCGCCTACAAACTTACACAAAACGGTTATGGTGTGATTACCGGTGGCGGCCCAGGAATAATGGAAGCAGGAAACAAAGGCGCCAGCCGAGGAAACGGTGTTTCCGTTGGTTTGAATATCGAATTGCCTTTTGAACAACATGACAATCCCTATATCAGCAAAGGCATGAGCTTGGATTTCGACTATTTCTTTGTCCGCAAGGTGATGTTTGTCAAATACGCGCAAGGTTTTATTGTGATGCCAGGTGGTTTTGGAACTTTGGACGAATTGTTTGAAGCCATCACCCTCATTCAAACAAAAAAAATCGGGCGCTTTCCAATCATACTCGTTGGAAACGATTTTTGGGCTGGTTTGATTGATTGGATTAAAAAAGTATTGCTTGAAGAAAACGCGACAATTAGCCCAGAAGACCTGAATTTATTTCGAGTTGTAGATACTGCTGATGAAGCCATCGAGCATTTGAATAACTATTATGCAAAATACAGTCTAAAACCTAATTTCTAAGATTTCGGATCCAGGTCAATCAAATATTCCACCAGATTCTGCTCTCTGTCTAGTTTTAGTTTTTTACGCAACCTGTATCGAGCCAACTCTACTCCTCTGACAGTGATGTTGAGTAATTTTGAAATTTCTTTCGAACTCATATTCATTCTTAAAAAAGCAGCCAATTTAATTTCCCGTGGGGAAAGTTTGATGTTGCTTGCTGCCAAGGTTTTCAAATAGCCTCCGTGCACCTGGTCAAAATGATAAGCAAACTGATCCCATGAATCGTTATTCGAAAGCCTTTTATCAATTGAATTTACAACCCTTTTCAAATCTTGAGTTGCATTTGACTTCTCTAAAGAAGAGGCTATTTTCCCTTGCACCTCCTGAATGAATTCATTGTTTTTCATCAATTGCATCGTCACACTCGTCAATTGCTCGTTTTTAAAACTCAATTCATTTTTTAATTTGTCATTGGTTAATTTGTCAATCTCTTCATTTTTTATTTGCAATTCTTTTTCCTTGTCTTCCGTCAAAATTATTTTTTCAACTTTGTGCTTTTTTTGCTGAATCACAGGAATAAAAACAAGCAGAAGTAAAACCAACATAGAATAGCCCACGAGTGCCCATCTAGACCAATACCAAGGAGCCAAAACCTGAAGTGAAAAAACAGTAGACTTGGATACATTTCCATAAATATTTTTTGCTCTTACCTCAAAGCTATAGTCCCCATAAGGCAAAAGCGAATACTCTTTTTCACTAGCCAAAGACCACTTTGACCAATTTTCATTGATTGGTAAAAGACGGTAGGAATACTCTACATTTTCAAAACCATCGAAATACGGAGCGGCATATTGAAACGTAAGCGTATTTTCTTTCAAAACAGAAAACGCTTCTAAAAATTTCGGATCGTAATTTGCAACAGAATCTAAAGACGATTGCACCTCTACATTTTTTAACAAAACTTCGAAATCATTCTGCATCTCCATTTTTCGATTTGGATTGTATTGGACAAAGCCCTCCTTTGCACCAATCAGCACATTTCCATCATCCAATAATGAGATATTGACATGATCGTCATTGATGTATTTATTAACATGCTTGAAAACAGCAGTTTTCTTTTCAAAAGCCCCCAAACTTTCTTGTTTCAATTCGCCAAACTCCAAATCTTTAACATAGTAAATTGCATTGTTTTTGTCGGATACGATTTCGTTCAAATAGCCTATTCCTAACCACGTATTCAAAAAATCATTCGGCACAAATAGATCCTTCTCTCGGTTGTAATCATAAATACCCGATTCCGAAGTAAATACCAATTTGTCATTGACCTCATACACATTGATTTTTAATTTGGATGGAAACCCATCCTTTTGTCCGTATAATTTAATTTTGTCACTCACTTGCATCTCCTCGTTCAGTTCTATTCGAAAAGCTCCTTTGGAAACATGGGTTGCCCATAAAACAGAATCGCTCTCAAACTCAAACATCGGAATAGACTCAATCAAATCAGGTATGGCATGAGTACGTTCCCACTTCTGTCTTCCAGGTTTGTAAAATGTAAACCCCGTATAGCTCCCATTCAGATACACTTCTGGAATAGGCGTTTTCATAAATTTCCAACTTCCAATGGATTGTATTTGCTCAATAGCCTTCCCCTTCATTTCAAAAGCCCCGCGATCGTGATTCAAAATAAGTCGATCCTTTGTCTTCGAAAAACCATATACCTGCCCCTCGCTTCCTTCCAACAGTTCAAAAGAGGGGTCTTGCAAATTCTTCCTATCATCCTTTTGCACAAAAACACCGTTGTTCGTACCCACATAAATACGATTGTTGTGACGCACAGCACCATATCCAGTTCCTTCTACTCCCAAACCTTCATTCACCAATGCAAAAGGCAGACGCAATTTCAGATAATCGATCCCATTATGCAATGCGACCCATAAATTGTGAAATTGATCCTCGTACAAAGATTTGATCGTTCTTCCCGATAGCCCCCTACTTTTTGTCAAATGCTGCTGTACCCCAAATTGCGAATCAAAAAAATACAAACCATCACTTTGCGTTGCCACAGCATAGGAACCCGAATGTAAGCGGATCGCATCGTTTACAATTCCCAGTGCTATTGGAATCGAAATCAATTTCAGTCCGCTCTTGTCAAAGACATATACTTCTCCCTCTCGCGTGAAACAATACTGCTTTTCACCTTCTGGAAACATCGCAATAATATCGTGTTTTATCGTAGTATTTGGAATCTTTACAAAAGTACCCTCGTTCCATTCGTACAAACCTTTCTCATAACATTGCAAATAAAATTTGTCGTGCACTTTAAACACAAACCTTATAAAACCTGGTAAAGAAAGTACACGCATTTCCTTATTCTCGTAAACAAATAACTCACTTTCTGTA
>CAJQMT010000022.1 GCA_905479475.1 uncultured Flavobacteriaceae bacterium | reverse complement strand
GTAAGTGCAATTAAGTCAATACCTAATACTTTTGGAAATAGCAAACCTGATTCGAATACAACAGTTTCTATTTTTAATATTCTAAAAAACGGAACAGAATTAACTGTCTTTAATCAAAACTGGACAAGAAATAGGGATAATAACATTACTAAGTATTTAGCTCTTGATGTACCGCTTATTGGAATTAAATCAACAGCAGACGGTAATTTTATAAATAACATAGATGTACCATTTCCTAAATTAAGTACTTCTAATTATGATACTGGATCAATAGATATTTATGGAGGAGCTTTTTATGGTGGTAAATGGTATGGAAAACGATTAATTTCTTCTGACTTTGAATAGGTAATAATATGAAAAATAAAATAACAATTATTTTGTTTTGTGCTTTTGTATCATTTACGAAAGCACAAAATTCAAATATAGAAAAATCAATCATTGGTATACAAGCAGGATTTTTAGGCGCTTGGATTTATAATGAATTAAGACTCAATGATAAAATCGCATTACGAACAGAATTTGGATTAAATTCAGGATTTGGAGATAATGGAAAAGTAGAGTTGATATTCGCTCCAACATTAGCAATAGAACCTAGATTGTATTATAACATCAATAAAAGAGTGAAAAAAGGCAAAGAGATTAGAAATAATAATGCTAATTTCTTTGCCCTTACTGCTAGATATAACCCAGATTGGTTTGTGATTTCGAATAATAAAGACAATGATGTTCCTAGTCAAATATTAATAGTGCCAAAATGGGGTATGAAAAGAAATATCAATAAACATTTTAACTATGAATTAGGTATTGGTTTAGGTATTCGCTCTTATTTTGGAAAGAAAATAGGATTTAACAATAAGGCAAGTGAAGCTGCTGCTGTACTCCATATAAGAATAGGATATGATTTTTAATAAAATAGATTTAAAGACATTTTCTTTTCTTTTTTCAATAATAATCTTACTAAACTCTTGTATTTCTTTTTTTGGATTTCAAAAAAGAAATTATAATTATCAGTACAAAAGTTTTGCTAAAAATATAGATTTGAGTAGAGGGAATTGGCTTTTAACGCCAATTTCTTCCACTTCTTTTGGAATTAATGAAGACGCTTCGTATAATCTTTTAAAAGAGTTTTTAACTTCTAAATTGGGAGACAGATTAAAAACATCTAGCAAATTAAAAGATAAGAATAACAAATATTTAATCCCATTTAATATTGATTTTGACAATTTAAAAGAAAATATTAGTTTTTTGAAAAAATCGTCAAAATGCGATTATATTATTAGTTCTAAAGTATATTATCTTGACGATACTCGCGATATTGGAATGGGACAATATCGTAAAAATAAAAACTTAAAAAGTAATGGATATAAGTCAGCCTGTAAAATTTCAATTATTGCTTATGATTTAAAAACAGAAGAGGAAATTTTTAATTTAGACTGTATCGGTTATATTTGGATTGATGATGAACTTGACGAAGGGCTTAAAATATATCAAACATCTAAATCAGCTAGTGCCGATGTTATGACTAAAATTATAAAAAAATTAAAAAAAAGATAAACACGTACTTTTGCTAATACGGTATATAAAAAATAGCGCAAGTTATTACTAACACTAAGACTTGGGCATTTTTAGGTAGTCGCCAAATTTTTAATTTGACGATTTCCCAAAAATAAAATAAATAGTAAAATTTAAAAATTCGGCTTGTGTTAATCCGAAAAGTTATCGCTTATTTTCAGCGCTACTTTTCATATACTAGACCGTTGTGCGTCATTGTAACGAAAACCGAGCATGAAATTTGAAATAATCATAAACAAACATCTTTGATGATATAAAATTGGACAACTCTTTAAAGTCCAACCGATAACAAATCAATTCTTGGAACCATAAATGACTTTGAAAACAGCTCATTTCAATATCGTAAATGGAAAAAATAAAAAAGGGACAAATCCAAAAAAAGGATTTGTCCCGTGTTGTACTCGAGATGGGACTTGAACCCATACGGACCTTACAGTCCACTGGATTTTAAGTCCAGCGTGTCTACCAATTCCACCACTCGAGCGTCGTGAACCTGATTTTTCAAATTCGTGTGCAAATATACAGGTTATTTGAACTTACAAAACTATTTTTTCTTTTTTTATTTCTTTTTATTGGGAGTCAAGAGCAACACTTATTGGTTTCTGAAATTCAGGATATATGAGAATGCTCAATCCGTATAGAATTGTAAGTTTTGGTTGGTGGAGTTCTAATAAAGAAATATCTTTGTCAAAAATTTTGAGACATGAGTTCCACCACAGAAAAGATTGAAAATGAGGTAGCGGTTTCCACGTTGGTAGGTGATTTCAAACAATTGACCAAGGTTGGTTTGTCCATGAGTGTTGTATTCTCATCAGTGGCGGGCTACTTATTGGCAGTAGATGCAATTTCTATGACAACCTTGAGTTTGCTTGCTGTCGGCGGTTTTTTTATGGTTGGCGCTTCCAATACTTTCAATCAGATTATTGAGAGAGATACGGATATGCTCATGAAACGTACCATGAATCGTCCGTTGCCAACAGGAAGAATGTCGGTACATTTAGCCATGACGATTGCTGTTGTTTTTACTGTTTTGGGAATCGGGATTTTGTATTCAATCAATCCAAAAAGTGCTTTGTTTGGTGCAATTTCTATTTTTTTATACACCTCCGTTTATACACCTTTAAAATCAGTAACTCCTTTGTCAGTTTTTGTGGGGGCTTTTCCTGGTGCCATTCCATTCATGTTGGGCTGGGTAGCAGCCACGGGACAATTTGGAATCGAAGCAGGATTTTTGTTTTTGATTCAATTTTTTTGGCAATTCCCTCATTTTTGGGCAATCGGATGGTTGCAGGATGAAGAATATAAAAAGGCGGGGTTCAATATGTTGCCTATGGGGAAGAAAGACACCAATACGATCAAACAAATTATTTTGTACACTGTTATCATGATTTTAGTATCCCTAGCTCCGGTACTAAAATTGACAGGTGATTTTTACATTTACCCGTTAACAGCAGTTCTCATTTTAATTTTAGGAGGATACATGCTGTTTTTTGCTATAAAAATGTTGAAAGATTTTAGCAATGTCATGGCTAGAAAGTTGATGTTGGCAAGTGTTTTGTATATCACAATGATTCAAGTGGTTTACGTGGTAGATAAATTTTTACATTAATTTTTGAAGAGATAAAACAATAAATCTGAAAGAATGGAAAATACTTTAGAAATAGAATTAAGAGAAGCCAAAAGAAAAACAGCAAAACCAATGATGTGGATATCTATGGTGAGTATGACGATGATGTTTGCTGGTTTGACAAGTGCCTATGTGATTAGCAGCAATCGTGAGGACTGGGTAAGTTTTGAAATTCCTAAGGCTTTTATGATCAGCACAGTGCTTATTTTGGTAAGTAGCTTGACCTTGCTCTCATCTAAGACAGTGCTTCAAAGAAACAATCGCAGATTGGCCTCCGTTTTATTATGGACAACCCTTGCTTTCGGTTTGGGGTTTGTTTGGCAGCAATACCAAGGTTTTGAAGAATTAAAAGCCATGGGCTTGTTTTTTACAGGACCTCAGAGTGAAGTATCCTCTTCCATGTTATTGGTGATTGTTTTTGCACATGTTTTGCATGTTTTTATTGGGGTAATTTGTTTGCTTGTAGTAATTTACAATCATCTTCGCGGAAAGTATCTTCCGAATGATATGTTGGGATTGGAATTGGGAGCTATATTTTGGCATTTTTTAGATCTGTTATGGGTCGGTTTATTTTGCTTTTTCTATTTCAATACTTGATTTAAATTGTTATTTTTGCCAACGAATTAGATAGTATAATTACAAAAAGAATTTTATGGGATCAAATATTGCTGATCAATCTGAAGAAAAAACATGGGACGGAGGTTCTGTAAAGCCTATGGGAGCTAGTTATGGTAAAATGATGATGTGGTTTTTCATCGTTTCAGATGCATTGACTTTTTCAGGTTTTCTCGCCGCTTATGGTTTGACGCGTTTTAAATTTATTGACATTTGGCCAATTGCAGATGAGGTTTTTACTCACTTCCCATTCATGCACGGAGTGCATGCGCCGATGTACTATGTTGCACTGATGACTTTTATATTGATTTTTTCTTCGGTAACCATGGTGTTAGCTGTGGATGCAGGACATCAAATGAATAAGAAAAAAGTAACCTTTTATATGTTTCTAACCATCATCGGGGGTATTATTTTTGTGGGCTCTCAAGCTTGGGAATGGAAAAATTTCATCCAAGGCTCCTATGGAGCAGTTCAATTAAAAGATGGTAAAATTGTTCAGTTTGTGAAGGATGGGCATCAAATTGCCTTGGGAGATTTTGTCGTGGGTAAACACGAACAAAAACAACACACAAGAAACAACGGATTGTGGTTTGAAGACGGAGAGACGATTCCAAATTATACTGTTGAAGAAGTTTTCGAGGCTTTCAAATCAAATGAAGAAGTTCTTTTGCGAATTGAAAGAATAGATCCTGAAACCAAACAAAAAATAATAGTTTCTAGAGAAGAAGGACTGAAGTATCTTTCGCAATCTGCACGTGTCGTTGAAGGAGCAAACTTAGAGGTGAATGAGTACGGAAGTGCGCAATTTGCAGATTTCTTTTTCTTCATCACTGGATTTCATGGTTTCCACGTGTTTTCAGGAATTGTTTTGAATATCATCATTTTCTTCAATGTGATCATAGGAACTTATGAGAAAAGAGGTCATTATGAAATGGTAGAAAAAGTTGGGTTGTATTGGCACTTTGTCGATTTGGTATGGGTGTTTGTATTTACATTCTTCTACTTGGTTTAATAGTTAAAAATTAAAAAGTACGGTATCACCGAAAAATAAAATAATATGGGACACGGAGCATCACACAAAGCATTGATTTGGAAAGTATTTGGAATACTTTCAGTAATTACAATTGTAGAGGTAGTTTTGGGAATTATCAAGCCTGAATTTTTATTCAAGACACAATTTTTAGGAACATCCATTCTAAATAGTTTGTTCATCATTTTAACCATTGTGAAAGCATACTATATTGTGTATTATTTTATGCACTTAAACGATGAAAAGAAGAATTTTAAGTATTCAATAGTACTGCCACTAGTCATTCTAATCCCTTATTTGGCAACGCTCTTGATTATTGAAGGAGGTTATGTTCACGATACATTGGCTCCCTATATAAACTGGGCGTATTAAAATATAAGAGTGAAGTAAAAGAAGGTGGTTTGTCCACCTTTTTTTGTTCAAAAAAGAGAATTAGAATCCTTTGTTGTTGTCATAAATTATACATAAAGTTATGAGTACACAAAAAAATCAAACGAAAAAATTTGTGGTACTATTTGCCACGTTTATCATTCCCTTGCTTTTCTTTTTGTTTTTGGCATCTGGAAAAGTTAATTTTGAAAAGTTGCCCATTTTGACGGAAAACGTTGGAAATATTCCACAAACCTCGGGTGTTTCTTTCTCGGATAAAATTTCTGTAGTTGTTTTTTTAGGAAAAGATACCACGTTGGGAAGTGTACAACAATTGTTGAATTTGTATCAGGTAGTTTATAAATCAACAGAGAAATACATCAAGTTTCAAGTAGTTGTACTTGTTGAGGAGAACCCACAAAACATTAAAAAACTAACATCCGAATTGGCATTTGTGGGGGGTATTGATTTGAAAAAGTGGCATTTTGTTCCAATCTCAGAGGGAAACACAAAAACCTTGTTTCAAGCCCTAAAGGTCCCATTTGAATTGAAAGAGAACAATAGTTCGTCAAAAGCTGTTTTGATTGATGAAACTTTGAATTTAAGAGGAAGGACAGATGATGAAGATACTTCCGACGGTTTGTTGTTTGGTTATGATATGACCTCAGTACATATATTGAAGAATAAATTAAGAGAAGACTTGAAAGTCGTCTTTTATGAATCCAAATTTGTAGTAAAAGAACCTAAAATGAATTAAATGGCAGCAAAAAAATATTCATATGTTGGGATTTCATTTGTCATCTTAGTTTTTGGAATTTGGATGGTCAAGGAATGGCAGGCGCGGGTTTCAGTAGAACCCCTTGTGAAATTTGAAAAAGTTCTTGATTTCTCGTTTGTCAATCAACATGGAGATACGATTTCAAACAAGGATTATGAAGGAAAAGTCTATATCGTGGAATTTTTCTTTACTACCTGTCCCACGATATGTCCAATCATGACTCAGAATACCGTTTTATTACAAAATAAGTTTTATGGAAATCCGCATTTCGGAATTGCTTCCATAAGTATCAATCCTGAAAATGACCGTCCAGAAGTATTGAAAGCCTATGCTGCAGAAAAAGGAGCGACCATGAAAAATTGGAATTTTCTTACAGGCGATCAATCAGAGATTTATAAATTTTCGAACGAAGGTTTTCTTTTGTACGCTGCAAAAAATGAAAATGTTGCGGGAGGCTTTGAACATTCCGGTTTATTCGCACTCGTCGACAAACAAGGTTTTATTCGTTCTAGAAAAATAAAAGTAGGAGAAAATAGCAATCCAATAAAATTTTACGATGGATTGGATTCAAAAATGATTGCCATGCTGAAAGAAGATATTCTCATCTTGTTAGAAGAATAATTTGAATCGAAAGCACTTAAATGTAAGAATTATGGAAACTACGAAATACAACAAATGGATCATTGCACTTTCAATTGTTATTCCCTTGGCAGTAGCTATTTTGTTTGGAGTAAAAATAGAATTGGAATTGCCTTTCTTTTTGCCACCCATCTATGCAACGATCAACGCGCTGACAGCAGTGCTTTTGATTTTGGCTGTGGTCTCAGTTAAAAAAGGAAAAATCAAACAACACGAACTATTCATGAAATCGGCAATCGTTTTTTCTGTGGTATTTTTAGTGCTCTATGTACTGTATCACATGACATCTGATTCTACAAAATATGGAGGGGAAGGAGTTTTGAAATACCTGTATTTTTTCATACTAATTTCTCATATTGTATTGTCAATTGCCGTCATACCATTTGTCTTGATTACATATGTGAGAGCAGTGACAAATCAGATTGAATTGCATAAAAAAATTGCGAAATATACCTTTCCCTTATGGCTTTATGTAGCATTAACAGGTGTGGTGGTGTATTGGATGATTTCGCCCTATTATGTGCTTTAGGTTCGCTATATGAAAAACGTAATTCGTTTCTTTTTTTTCTTCTCTCCTGTACTTGGAAAGGCGCAGTGTGCCATGTGTAAAGCAGTTGTTGAAAGTGGAGACAAAGGAATGGCTCAGGGCGTCAACGATGGTATTGTCTACCTCATGGTTTTTCCATACATATTGGTCGGACTATTAGCCTATACTTTGTATCGCTTCAAATACAAAAAATAAGGACCTCGTCTTCTTTCGAATGTTTTGATGGAGCCCTCTCGTTCTCATGAAAGGAAGTTGCTAAAACTTAGAACAATCCAGCCCTCTTTAACAGTGCGTTAGAAGACGGTTTTTTACCTCTAAAAGCGATGTACAAATCCATTGGTTTTACAGTCCCTCCCTTTGATAAAACTGTATTTTTAAATTTTTCTCCAATTTCTTGGTTGAAAATTCCGTTTTCTTGAAAATACTCAAAAGCGTCTGCGTCTAAAACCTCTGCCCATTTGTAAGAGTAGTATCCCGCCGAGTAGCCTCCCTGAAAAATATGAGAAAAAGAGGTACTCATACAATTTTCTATGACATCAGGGTAGAGTTGTGTCTCTGAAAAAGCTTCTTGCTCAAAAGACTTTACATCAGCTATGTTTTCTGGGGCTACCCCACCATGCCATGCCATGTCTAACAAACCGAAACTCAATTGACGCAACGTTTGCATGCCTTCCAAAAAACTAGCAGCTTTTTTAATTTTTTGAATCAATGCCATAGGGATCATTTCTCCCGTTTTGTAATGTTTTGCAAATATTTTTAAGGCCTCTTCTTCGTAACACCAATTTTCGAAAATCTGACTCGGCAATTCGACAAAATCCCACGATACATTGGTCCCGGAAAGACTGCTGTATTTGGTGTTTGCCAACATACCATGCAGGCCATGTCCAAATTCATGAAAAAGGGTTGTTACTTCGTTAAAAGTTAGCAAAGAAGGTTTGGTTTCTGTTGGTTTTGTGAAATTGCAAACATTCGAAATATGTGGTCTACTATTCACGCCATTTTGAATGTATTGATTTTTAAATGAGGTCATCCAAGCCCCATTTCTTTTTCCTTTTCTAGGGAAAAAATCGGTATAAAAAACAGCGACATAATCTCCGTTCTCATTGAGAACCTTGTACGTTTGAACGTCTTCGTGGTATACGTCGATGTCAAAAACTTGTTCAAAGGATAAACCAAATAATTTTTGAGCGATTGTAAAAGCGCCACGCAATACATTTTCAAGTTGAAAATAAGGTTTCAAAGCTTCTTCTTCAAATGAAAACAACTCTTTTTTTAGTTTTTCAGAGTAGTAGGCTCCGTCCCATTTTTGTAAAAGGTCAATCCCGTCATTTTTTGCAAATTCACTCAGCTTTTGAAATTCTTTTTCCGCTGCAGGTTTTGCTTTCTGTAACAATTCGTTTGAGAAATCAAATACAGTTTTCGGATTTTCAGCCATGCGTTCTTCCAACACAAAATGAGCATGTGTTTCGTAGCCTAATAGTTGCGCTCTTTGATGACGAAGTTTGACAATTTTTAAAATAATTTCTTGGTTGTCATATTTATTTCCTTGAAACGATTTTTTCCCAAAAGCGATGGCCATTTCTTTTCGCAATTCACGATGGTCTATGTAGGTCATAAAAGGAACATAACTCGGGTAGTCCAATGTGAATATCCAGCCTTCTTTGTTTTTTTGTTTCGCAGTCAATGCAGCACCTTCCTTTGCTCCTTCAGGCAGCCCTTGCAGTTGCTTCTCGTCCGTAATATGAAGTTCGTAGGCATTTGTTTCGGCCAAGACATTTTCTCCAAAACTCAGTGAAAGTTGTGATAGCTGCATGTCAATTTCTCTTAGTGCATCTTTGTTCGTTTTGTTCAAGTTGGCGCCGTTTCTGGAAAAGCCTTTGTATTGTTTTTCTAACAATACAATTTGCTCTGGATCAAGGTGCAAAGAATCTCTTTGGTCGTATACTTCTTTTACCTTTTGAAATAGATTTTCATTCAAACGAATGTCATTCGAAAACTTTGACAATTGTGGAGAAACCTCTTGTGCAATTTGTTGAATTTCTTCGTTGGTTTCAGCAGAATTTAGGTTGAAAAAAACACTAGATATCCGAGCTAGTAATTTTCCTGAAAGTTCTAACGCTTCCGTGGTGTTTTCGAAAGTAGGAGGGTTTGCGTTGTTTACAATAAGTGCGACTTCTTCCTTCGCTTTTGCAATGGCTGCCTCAAAAGCAGGTTTGAAATGTTCGTTTTTTATTTTAGAAAAAGGAACAGTTTCAAAAGGGGTATCGAATTTATCTAATAATGGGTTCATCGGAAATATTGTTTAATAAAGATTGAAAGCGGAACGCCAAGCGTCTATACCACCCGCTAAATTTTGAATGTTTTTTTGAGGATATTTTTCTTTTGCGATATCAGTGGCAAACCTGCTTCTTTGTCCAACTTGGCAATAAAAAACAAGGGTTTCTTTGTCTGTCAACTCAAGTATTCGTTGGTGCAGTTCATGCAAAGGAATGTGTATTCCTCCGATATGAAAATGCTCCCGTTCCATCGTTTTTCGAACATCCACCAAACAAAGATTTTTATTGGAAATAAGTTGTTTTAGCTCTTCAGGAGAAATATCAGTTTTGTGTTTTTTTGGCAAGCCACAAAAGGCTTCATAATCTATTAATTTTTCAATTTGAAGTGTCTTGTTTTTTGTAAATTTCAGTCTATTTTGTTGCAGATTCAAACTGTTTATAGAGAGTAATTGTCCGCTTAAAACTTCCCCAATATTACAGGCAATTTTCAGTACTTCATTCGCTTGGTAGCATCCAATAATACCCGGTAAAACTCCCAAAACACCGATATCTGAGCAATTTGGAATGCTACTTGGACTAGGAGGGATTGGAAACAAACAACGGTAAGTTGGCCCATTTTTGTAGTTGAATACACTCACTTGCCCTTCGAATTTAAAAATAGCTCCGAAAACCAGTGGCTTTTTAGTTAGTACTGCTGCATCGTTGCTCAAGTAGCGTGTTTGAAAATTATCGGAACCGTCCACAATGATGTCGTATTGTCGAAACAAGTCAAGCGCATTCTCTGAAGTTAGAAAACACATATATGTTTCAATTGTAATGTGTGGGTTTAATTTTAGGAGCCTTTCTTTGGCGCAGGCTACTTTTGGTTTTCCAATATCATCATACGAAAACAAAACTTGCCGTTGGAGGTTGCTTTGAGTTACATGGTCATTGTCTACGATCCCAATAGTTCCGATGCCCGCAGCGGTTAAATACTGGAGAATTGGACACCCCAATCCTCCAGCTCCAATAACCAATACTTTCGTGTTTTTTATCTTCTGCTGTCCAAGAATGCCAATTTTATCTAAAATAAGATGGCGTTGGTAATGTTTTTTTTCTGCTGTTGAAAACATGGATAGAATGCTGCTGTATAGATTCCAATGAAGTCTCAAAAGTAAGTGTTTTTTAGAAGTTTATCAAAGAATGATTTGAGATAATTAATTGCAAAAAAAAGTCAAATATTAGGACGATTTTTTGTATTTTTACACATAGTTCATTGTCTCGAACTTCTTTTGATTGCAAAACCCCTACTACCCCTGTTTTAATTCTAATTTTAAACATGTAGCTATGGTTGCCAAAAACTATTCAAGTAAATCAGATAAAACTTCGGTGAGAAGTTCTAATCTTTGGAGTTCTTTGAAAGAGTTTTTAAAAGAAAAAGCGGAAGGATTGAATATTTTTCAAACCACCCTTTTGTGTTTGTACATTTTAATGACTTTTTTCTTTCTTGCAGCTGCACTTTACCTTGTTTTTACAAAAGGATTTAAATATTAAATGTTTTCCTGTTTGTAAAATTAGAAGATCTGTTTTAAGAAATTCTAAACAGTTTGTGTTTCGTTCTATTTATAAATTTTATTGGGAGGGCTGATGTTGTTGAATTATCAAGAGCAGTCGATAAATGGTTCTATGAAAAGAGGCCTAATTTTTCAGTTCGGCTTATTGTTGTTGGATTTTTTGTGAATTGGATATTTGTTCCTATATTTGCCCCGTAAAATAAAGATTACTGAAGAATGAAGGGGACTTAAAAGTCCCCTCTTTTTTATCCTAAAGATGAAGAAAGAACTAGTTGAACAATTTGTAATAGAAGCCTTGAGCAAGGATCCTTCCTTATTTTTGATAGATCTAGAAATTCTTCAGGACAACAAAATAGCCATTGTTCTTGATGGAGACAATGGAGTTCCTTTGAACGAATGTATCCGAGTGAGTCGTGCAGTTGAAGGAAATTTAGACAGAGAAGAAGAAGATTTTTGTCTTGAAGTAAGTTCTCCTGATATTACAAAACCTTTGAAAGTTAAGCGTCAGTACGCTAAAAACAAAGGTCGAATTTTAAAGGTAAAAACCGAAGAAGAAATGTTCGAAGGAAAGTTGGAAGAAGTTTCAGACGATGGAATTTTATTGACTTGGAAAACGAGAGAACCGAAGCCTGTAGGAAAAGGGAAGGTAACAGTTGAAAAAAAAGAGAATATCGCATATAACAATATAGTAGAAGCAAAAGTGAAGCTAATTTTTTAAGAGGAAGCAATACATGGAAAATATAGATTTAATCAATTCGTTTTCGGAATTTAAGGACGATAAAAGTATCGATAGAGTTACTCTCATGTCTATTTTAGAAGAGGTTTTTAGAGCTGCATTGAAGCGTAAGTTCGGATCGGATGAGAATTTTGATATCATTATAAACCCTGACAAAGGAGATTTGGAAATTTGGAGAAACAGGGTTGTAGTTGCCGATGGAATGTCTGAAGATGACAATGAAGAAATCGAATTAGCAGAAGCTAGAAAAATTGAGCCCGATTTTGAGATTGGAGAAGATGTTTCTGAAGAAGTGAAATTATTTCAATTAGGAAGAAGAGCAATTTTAGCATTGCGTCAAAATTTGATTTCAAAAATTTACGAACACGATAGTACAAATATTTTCAAGCATTTTAAAGAATTGGAGGGAGATTTGTATTCTGCTGAAGTACACCATATCAAACACAATGCGATCATTTTATTAGACGATGAAGGGAATGAGTTGGTATTGCCGAAAAGCGAACAAATACGTTCAGACTTTTTCAGAAAAGGAGAATCTGTTCGAGGAATCATTAAGAGTGTAGAATTGAGAGGGAATAAGCCCGTCATTTTACTTTCTAGAACCGCTCCAGGATTTTTAACAAAACTGTTCGAACAAGAAATACCAGAAGTGTTCGATGGATTGATTACCATAGAAGGTGTGGCCAGAATACCTGGAGAAAAAGCGAAAATAGCAGTAGACTCCTACGATGATCGAATTGACCCAGTTGGGGCATGTGTTGGAATGAAAGGATCAAGAATTCACGGTATTGTGCGGGAATTGGGGAACGAAAATATTGATGTAATCAACTACACAAAAAATACGCAGTTATTTATCGCGAGAGCATTGAGTCCTGCGAAAATAGTTTCTATGGATATTGTAGAGGAACCTGTTGAAGGTAAAAAAGGAAGAGTAAATGTATTTCTAAAGCCAGAAGAAGTTTCTAGAGCAATTGGTAGAGGAGGGGTCAATATTCGTTTGGCAAGTGAGCTGACAGGTTTTGAAATTGACGTTCAACGCGAAGGAGTAGAAGATGAAGATGTTGAATTGACAGAGTTTTCTGATGAAATTGAAGGCTGGATCATTCAAGAGTTCAAAAATATTGGATTGGACACTGCGAAAAGTGTCTTGGACAAAGATGTGGACGAGCTTGTAAAAAGAACAGATTTAGAAGAAGAAACAATTTTAGACGTGCAAAGAGTATTAAGAGAAGAATTTGAATCATAATTCTAACATTCTCAACAAAATAAATTAAGTTTAGACATAGATATGGCTGAAAGCAAAACAATTCGACTTAACAAAGTCTTAAGAGAACTAAATATTTCATTGGACAGAGCCGTGGAGCATCTTTCAAAAAATGGGATAGAAGTGGAGGCGCGTCCTACCACTAAAATTTCCAATGACGTCTACGAAGTTTTGTTGGATGGTTTTCAGACGGATAAAAATAAAAAAGCTGCGTCTAAAGAGGTTGGAGAAGAAAAGAAAAAAGAGAAAGAAGAACTTCGTTTGGTTCAAGAAGCTGAGTTAGAGAAAAAGCGAATCGAAGAAGAAGCACGCAAGGAAGTGCTCAAAGCAAAAGCTGAAAAATTAGAAGTAAAAACAGTTGGTAAAATAGACATTCCAGGAGCTTCTAAAAAAGAACAAGTTATTGAAGAGACTGTTGAGGAAACACCGCAAGAAACCAAAGAAGAAAAAGTAGTTGCGGAAGCGAAGAAAGAGGAAGTTACTTCTTCAGAAGGTAAAAAACCAAAGCCAGCAACTCCAAAACCGATTGCAGCCAAAGCCATTGACAAAGCGCAAGACCATGTGGAAAAACCACAAGCACCGCAAGTAAAAGAAGCAAAGACAGAAATAAGTCCAGAAGAATCAGAAAGACTTAAGACACAATACAAAAAATTAGATGGTCCTAAATTGACAGGAACTGTGATCGATTTGAAACAGTTTGAGAGACCAAAGAAAAAGAAAGAAGACACCAAAAAAGACGGTGCAGCTGGAGATAAGAAAAAGCGAAAAAGAATTGTAAAGCCAACCGGTCCGGGACAAAACCGTCAAGGAGGAAACAGAGGAGCTTTTAACAAAGGAAAAGGAAGAGGCCGTCAGGCACCTGCAGTAAAAAAAGAAGAGCCTACAGAGGCTGAAGTGCAAAAGCAAGTACGTGAAACCTTGGAAAGGTTGCAAGGAAAATCTTCCAAAAACAAAGGAGCCAAATACCGTAGAGAGAAAAGAGATTTACACCGTGAACAAACGGATAAGGATTTAGAACAAGCAGCTGCAGAAAGCAAAATCCTAAAAGTTACAGAGTTTGTAACCGTGGGAGAAGTTGCTACCATGATGGATGTATCGCCAACACAGATTATTTCAGCATGTATGACGCTTGGAATGATGGTAACTATGAACCAGCGTTTGGATGCAGAAACACTTACAATCGTAGCAGATGAATTCAATTATACTGTTGAATTTATTGGAGCTGAAGTAGAGGAGTCCTTCCAAGAGGAAGAGGACAAAGAAGAAGATTTGACATCAAGAGCCCCGATTATTACGGTAATGGGACACGTAGATCACGGGAAAACATCGCTTTTGGATTATGTTCGTAAAGCCAACGTAATAGCTGGTGAATCAGGTGGAATTACACAGCATATTGGAGCCTACTCCGTAGAGTTGGCAGGAGGGCAGAGAATTGCCTTTTTGGATACTCCAGGACACGAGGCGTTTACAGCTATGAGAGCACGTGGAGCACAAGTGACGGATTTGGTAATTATTGTAATTGCAGCAGACGATGATGTGATGCCACAAACCAAAGAAGCGATCAGTCATGCCCAAGCAGCAGGAGTTCCAATTGTATTTGCGATTAACAAAGTAGACAGACCAACTGCAAACCCAGACAATATAAAACAACAGCTAGCTTCTATGGATTTATTGGTAGAAGACTGGGGAGGTAAAATTCAATCACACGATATTTCTGCAAAAACAGGACAAGGAGTTGATGAATTGTTGGAAAAAGTATTGTTAGAGGCTGAACTTTTGGATTTGAAAGCAAACCAAAATAAAAGAGCTTCAGGAACAGTTGTTGAAGCACTTCTCGATAAAGGAAGAGGGTATGTATCTACAATTATGGTACAAGCAGGATCTCTTAAAATTGGAGATTATGTATTGGCTGGAAGACATAGTGGAAAAGTAAAAGCGATGTTTGACGAGAGAGGTCAAAATATTCTAGTAGCAGGGCCTTCAACGCCAGTATCAATGTTAGGATTGGATGGAGCCCCACAAGCTGGAGATAAATTCAATGTGTTTGAAGATGAAAGAGAAGCCAAGCAAATTGCAACCAAACGTTCACAATTGCAACGAGAACAGTCTGTAAGAACACAGAAACATATTACCTTAGATGAAATAGGGCGAAGAATAGCTTTAGGAGACTTTAAAGAGTTGAATATTATTTTGAAAGGAGATGTAGATGGTTCTGTAGAAGCCTTGACAGATTCTTTCCAAAAACTATCTACAGAAGAAATTCAAGTAAATATAATTCACAAAGGTGTCGGGGCAATTACAGAATCTGATGTATTGTTGGCTTCCGCTTCCGAGGCTATTGTAATTGGATTTAATGTGCGTCCATCAGGAAATGCAAGAACGATTGCAGATACTGAAGAAGTAGATATCCGTATGTATTCTATCATCTATGATGCTATCAATGACTTGAAAGATGCTATGGAAGGGATGTTGTCCCCTGACATGAAAGAAGAAATAGTGGGTACTGCGGAGATAAGAGAAGTTTATAAAATTTCGAAAGTTGGGAATATTGCAGGTTCTATGGTGCTGACAGGGAAGATCTTTAGAAATTCTATGTTGCGTGTTATTCGTGATGGTATCGTAATTCATACGGGAGAATTTGCCGCTTTGAAACGTTTCAAGGACGATGCCAAAGAAGTTGCAAAAGGTTACGACTGTGGAATGCAGATCAAAGGATTCAACGATATCAAAATTGAAGATATCATCGAAGCTTACCATGAAGTAGAAGTGAAGAAAAAATTAAAATAAACAACTTTTCAAAACAAAAAAACCTCTTGTAATTTACAAGAGGTTTTTTTGTTTTGAATCAATAAAGGATGTAATTGAAACACAGGCCGTCTGTATGCTTTTGGGAAGACTCAAACAAAACAGTTTTCGGTTGTTCAATTACTTTGAGAACAAAAGAGTAGTGATTTGTTCGAGATAAATCTGAATTTTCGAAATGTTTGAAGAATGAATTACCGCACTCTAGCACCAGGGTATTTTCTTTTGATAAGATTCAAAACCCGATCGGCTTCTAGTCTAGTTTTGTAGATTCCAGTTTGAATTTTCCACTCCGGAACTTGGTAAATTCGATGTATTTCTATTTCTGGAAAAAGCTTTTCAAATTTTTTAATTTTATACATTGCTGTTTTTTCATCGCCATTGTACAACTGGATACAGTAGCCCGCCTGTTTGGTCGCGTTGTAGGCTCTTTTTTTGTAAATAAGACTGTCTAAGCTATGTGTGTTTTCTTGCGCAGCACCTTTGAAAGCAGTGAATGTAGAGCAAGCAAACAAAAATAAAAGTCTGAGTTTCATTGCAAAAATATGTTTTTACAAATGTAATTTATAGTTTTTAAATAATTTCAAATTCATACTATTTAGAATGAGTATAAATTATATATTGCCTAGTCAATTTAATTTACATTTTTGGTTTTATGTAGTACTTTTGTAGCATGATTTTAAGGGGCAAAAACCTTCTTTTTAGACAAGAAAAAAAATCACCTCAAATTGGTTAGAAATTTTAGATTTTATCGTATGAAAAGTGTTCAAAAACACAGTCAAATCTCGAGATTAGTATATGCTACTCTTGCTTTTTTATTCATTTTTACCATGAACTTATCAGCGCAAGCCGACGCAACTGCAGGGAAAAGCCTGTTCAATGCGAATTGTGCGGCATGCCATAAACTAGATAAAAAACTAGTGGGGCCAGCATTGGGTAAGATCTCTGAAAGGAGAGAAATGGAATGGTTGAAAGCATGGATAAAAGACAACAATGCACTGCGTGCCTCAGGAGATGCAGATGCGATTGCTATTTATGAAGAATACAAAGGATCTCCGATGACGGCCTTTCCTCAATTGTCGGATACAGACATTGAGAATTTGGTAGCGTATATGGATGCAGATCCTGTAAAGAAAGCAGGAGTTGCTCAAATGGTAGCGGTAGAAGAGGTGAAGGAAGAAGGTTCTTCTGTTTGGATTACATATACCGTACTGTTTATTATTTTAGCACTGATTCTTTGGGTGTATCTAAAGAGTAACAATGGTTTTCTTAAAATTGTAGCTACGATCATTGTGTTGTTGAATATTGCTTATTTCGGTTTTACAGCACTCTTGGAAGTGGGTGTTGATCAAGGTTATCAACCGGTACAGCCAATTGCATTTTCACATAGAATTCATGCGGGAGAGAATAAAATAGATTGTCAATACTGTCACTCTGCTGCAAAACACAGTAAAAGCTCAGGGATTCCTTCTACAAATATTTGTATGAATTGTCATAAGAATATTGCAGAAGTGTCTGAAGAAACCGCAACCGCAGAGTATAGCAAAGCCTTTTACGATGGCGAAATTCAAAAGTTGTACAAAGCAGCTGGATGGGATGCTGAGAATCTAGAATATACTGGTGAATCTGAACCGATCAAATGGATTCGTATTCATAACCTTCCTGATTTTGCCTATTACAATCACTCACAACACGTAACGGTTGCTGGATTGAAATGTCAAAAATGTCATGGACCCGTGGAAGAGATGGAAGAAGTGTACCAATATTCGCCTTTGACAATGGGTTGGTGTATCGACTGTCATAAAGAGACCCAAGTGAAGATGGAAGGAAACGGATACTACAAAAACATACACGAAGAATTGTCGAAAAAGTATGGAGTAGATAAAGTGACTGCCGCTCAAATGGGAGGGAAAGAATGTGGAAAATGTCACTATTAATAAAAGAGTAAGAATATTATAGAATTGCGAATTTTTAAAGCGTCAATTCAACAAAATAAACAATCGATCAATGAAAAAATACTGGAAAAGTGTTGAAGAACTAAACGAAAATAGTTCTATTGTTGCTAAACTTGAACAAAATGAGTTTGTGTCAGACATTGCTACAGACGAATTTTTAGGAGACAAAGAGACATTAGAAGAATCTTCAACGTCTCGTCGTGACTTTTTAAAATATGTTGGATTCTCTACAGCAGCAGCTTCCTTAGCGGCCTGTGAAGGACCTGTTAGAAAGGCTATTCCTTACGTAGTAAAACCAGATGATATCATCCCAGGTGTTGCAAATTACTATGCAACAACCATAGCAGATGGTTATGATTTTGCAAATGTTTTGGTAAAAACAAGAGAGGGAAGACCAATTCTTATCAAGCCAAACAAAGAAGTAAACGGTACGACCAATGCACGTGTACAGGCATCTGTACTTTCCTTGTATGATAGTTCGCGTTTGAAAGCCCCAAAGTTAAACGGGAACAATCTTTCTTGGTCTGATGTAGATCGTCAAATAAAAGCAACCCTATCGGAATTGAAAGCTTCGGAAGAGAAGATTGTTATATTGACCGGTACGTTGGCGAGTCCTGCTACTTCAAAATTGATAAAAAAGTTTGCAAAAGAAAATGGAAATGTACAGCATGTTCAATACGATGCTATATCAGAGACAGCCTCGTTAGATGCTTATGAAGAGGTGTATGGAAAAAGAGTGTTGCCAAATTATGATTTTTCAAAAGCAGAAACGATTGTTGCGATTGGAGCCGATTTTCTAGGAGACTGGCAAGGAGGAGGTTTTGAAAAAAGCTATACATCAGGAAGGCAAGTAGACACAGGAAAAATGTCTCGTCATATTCAGGTGGAAGCTAATATGACTTTGTCTGGGGCAAATGCAGATAAAAGAATTGTATTGAAGCCGTCGGAGCAAGTGTTTGCCTTGATCAACTTGTACAACGCTGTGACGGGTGAAAATTTACCTTCGAAAGAGACTACACAGGATGCATCCATTGCTAAAGCGGCAAAGCAATTGAAAGCAGCAGGAAGCAAAGGTGTTGTGTTGACAGGAATTCAAGATAAAAATGCGCAATTGATTGCTTTGGCTTTGAATAAAAAGCTAAAAAGTTCAATTCTTGATACAGCAAATGTAAAATATACAAGGCAAGGAAACGATACAGATGTGCAGCAACTAGTTGCTGACATGAATGCTGGAAAAATAGGAGCCTTGATTTCTTTTCAAACCAATCCAGTTTATACATTGGCAAATAGTGCTGATTTTGTAAGCGGTTTGGAAAAAGTTAAATTATCCATAGCCTTTGCTTCAAGTGAAGATGAAACGGCAAGTATTGCTCAGTATGCATTGCCAACTCCTCACTACCTAGAGGCTTGGGGAGATGCTCAAATCGATGCAGAGACCTACAGTTTGACACAGCCAACCGTAAACCCATTGTTTGATACCAAACAATTTCAAGACTGTTTGCTTTCTTGGTCAGGCAGCTCTGAATCTTTTTACGATTTCTTAAAAATTTTTTGGAACACTTCTATTTTAGGAGGTACTTCATGGAATCAAGCTTTGCACGATGGTTTTTACAGATCGAAAGCAAGGAAGTTGAGAGGAAAATCTATCAACACAGCATCTGCAGCCAATGCATTGAAATCAGTAACAAAATCAGGAGATTTTGAATTGACTTTGTTTGCATCTACAGCAATTGGAGATGGACAACAAGCAAACAACCCATGGTTGCAAGAATTGCCAGATCCAATCACCAGAGCATCTTGGGATAATTATTTGACAATTTCACAAGCAGATGCGACTTCTTTAGGGTTTGAGAATCCCGTGCAGGATAATGGAGCGATCAATGGGAGTTATGCAAATGTAACTGTAAATGGAACGGTCTTAAAAGAAGTTCCAGTATTGATTCAGCCAGGGCAAGCCAAAGGATCACTAGGTTTGGCCTTAGGATATGGTAAAACAAAAGCCATGAAGTCTGAAATGAAAGTCGGAGTAAATGGATATGTTTTAGCGGACGGCTTGAAGTTGACACAAATAGTTTCTATTGAAAATATTGGTGGAACACATAAATTCGCGTGTGAGCAATTGCAGCATACCATTGCAGGTAGGTATGAGATTTTGAAGGAAACCTCTTTAGAAGACTACAACAATACCAATTTAGACCCCAAAGAATCTTGGAATCAAGTTACAAAAGTATCTTTAAAACACGAGGAAGTAAGTGTCAATGACGTTGATTTATGGGATGATCATGATCGTAGTATCGGACATCATTTTAACCTATCCATAGATTTGTCTGATTGTACAGGGTGTGGAGCTTGTGTAGTAGCATGTCACGCAGAGAATAACGTCCCTGTTGTTGGAAAGCATGAGGTCCGTGTGGGTAGAGATATGCACTGGTTGCGTATCGATAGGTATTATTCATCAGAGTTAGATGCTACGTCAGAAGAAAGAGCTGAAAACGTCAACACAACATCAGATGCAGTGAGTGATTATTATGCATTGGAAGTTCCTGCTGAAAATCCACAGGTTGCTTTTCAGCCAGTAATGTGTCAACATTGTAACCATGCACCATGTGAAACTGTATGTCCGGTAGGAGCAACAACGCACGGTCGTCAAGGTCAAAATCAAATGACTTACAACAGGTGTGTAGGAACGAGATATTGTGCAAACAACTGTCCTTACAGAGTGCGTCGTTTCAATTGGTTCAAATACAATGAAAACAGTGAGTTTGATTTTAACATGAATGACGACTATGGAAAAATGGTATTGAATCCAGACGTAGTAGTGCGCTCAAGAGGAGTAATGGAAAAATGTTCGTTCTGTATTCAATCAACACAAGCCGTTATATTAAACGCGAAAAAAGAAGGAAGAAAAGTAGCTCCAGGTGAATTTAATAATGCGGTAGCCTGTACTTCTGCTTGTTCCACAGGAGCTTTGGTCTTTGGAGATGTAAACGAAGAAAAAGAAGTGATCGTTGAAAAGAAAGCAGACAAAAGAATGTATCGTTTACTCGAAGCTATCGGAACAGATAACAATGTTTTGTATCAAGTGAAAGTTAGAAATACAGAAGAAGCTTAAAATAATTAATTAAGAAACTATATATAAATTATGTCGTCTCACTACGAAGCACCTATTAGAGAACCATTAGTATTAGGGGATAAAAGTTACCATGATATTACGGTTGATATTGCAAAACCTATCGAAGGGAAAGCAAATAAAAATTGGTACATAGCATTTACAATTTCATTGATTGCCTTTTTATGGGGATTGGGTTGTATCACTTTTACCATAGGAACAGGAATTGGAACTTGGGGATTGAACAAGAACATTGGATGGGCTTGGGATATCACCAACTTTGTATGGTGGGTTGGTATTGGTCATGCCGGTACTCTTATTTCAGCTGTACTTCTATTGTTCCGTCAAAGATGGAGAATGGCCATCAACAGATCGTCGGAAGCGATGACTATATTTGCCGTATTCCAAGCAGGTCTCTTTCCTATTATTCACATGGGGCGTCCTTGGGATGCCTATTGGGTGTTGCCTATTCCCAACCAATTTGGGTCTTTATGGGTAAACTTTAATTCACCATTATTGTGGGACGTATTTGCCATCTCAACTTATTTATCGGTATCATTGGTGTTCTGGTGGACAGGTTTGTTGCCTGATTTTGCAATGCTAAGAGACAGAGCAATCAAACCATTCCAAAAGAAAATTTACGCTTTGTTAAGTTTTGGATGGTCAGGAAGAGCGAAAGACTGGCAACGTTTTGAAGAAGTATCCTTGGTATTGGCAGGTTTGGCAACCCCACTTGTACTTTCTGTACACACCATTGTATCTATGGACTTTGCGACTTCAATCAATCCAGGATGGCATTCTACTATATTTCCACCTTATTTCGTTGCTGGAGCCATATTTTCTGGTTTCGCAATGGTGCAAACCTTATTGGGTATCATGAGAAAAGTAACGAACTTAGAAAACTATATCACTCGTTTGCACGTGGAATATATGAATATGGTAATAATGTTAACAGGAGGTATTGTAGCTGTAGCTTACGCCTCTGAGTTTTTCATAGCATGGTACACAGGCTCTCCTTATGAGAATTTTACCTACATGTCTGTCGGAGCTGCTACAGGTCCTTATGGATGGGCATTCTGGTCGTTGATTTTGTTCAATATTTTGATTCCTCAATTGCTGTGGATACGAAAGTTTAGAAGAAGCTTTATCGCTTCGTTCATTATTTCCATAGCCATTAACATTGGAATGTGGTTTGAGAGATTTGATATTATTGCCATTGTATTGAGTAAAGGACATTTGCCATCTACATGGACTCGTTTTGAGCCTACCTTTGTAGATGTTGGAATATTTATTGGAACGATTGGGTTCTTTGGAGTGTTGTTTTTATTGTATGCACGTACCTTTCCTGTAATTGCACAGGCGGAAGTAAAGTCAATAATGAAAGTATCTGGAGAGAATTATAAAAAATTAAGAGACGGAAATCATGAGTAATAAAGTAATACACGCCTTATATAATGATGATGATATTTTGATGGATGCTGTCAAAACAGTAAAAGCAGCGGATCATCATATCGATGAAGTTTTTACCCCATTTCCTGTTCATGGATTGGACAAAGCAATGGGATTGGCTCCTACTAAAATTGCAATTACAGCTTTTCTTTACGGAATTACAGGTTTGTCTTTTGCCATTTGGATGACCAATTATATGATGATTGAAGATTGGCCGCAAGATATTGGAGGGAAACCGAATTTCAGTTGGTTTACTAATATGCCAGCGTTTGTTCCAATTTTATTTGAATTGACCATCTTTTTCGCAGCTCACCTAATGGTGATTACTTTTTATATGAGAAGTAGAATTTGGCCTTTCAAATCTGCAGAGAATCCTGATGTAAGAACAACAGACGATCATTTTCTAATGGAAATTTCAATTCACGATAACGAAAAAGAGTTGAAATCATTGCTAAAAGAGACAGGAGCGGTAGAAATCAAAGTAATTGAAAACAAATAAGCGCATGAAAAACACAATATACAAGCTATTCACTTTACTCACGTTCGTAGTTGCATTGACATCGTGTAGTGAAGACAAAACAAAGCCAACATCGCGATACATGCCAGACATGTATACTTCTGTAGCGTACGAACCTTATGGGGAAAACAATGTGCTTCCAAGTGGAATGGATTCTCAAGCTCCTGTATCTGGGGCGATTGCAAGAGGTCAAGTGCCTTATGACTATGAGGATTCAATAGATGGATACGAGGCCGCAAAGAAAAAATTGAAATCTCCATTATCTGTGCATGAATTAAGCAGTGAAAAAGGAAAATCACTGTACGGTATTTATTGTGTGGTTTGTCATGGTAAGAAAGGAGATGGTCAAGGATATTTGGTAAAGCGAGAAAAGTTTTTAGGAATACCGAATTACAAAGACAGAGACATTACTGAAGGAAGTATATACCATGTGTTGATGTACGGTAAAAATTTAATGGGCTCGCATTCATCTCAATTGACAAGAGAAGAACGTTGGCAAGTGGTGAACTATGTTCAGACATTAAGAAATAATTTATTAAAATAATAAAAATAGGTTTTTGTGAATTTGTAACTCCAAAAAACTAAGAACTCAAAACGAACAAAAATGTATCAGTTTTCAGGTAAATTAAAAAAGCTCGCACTCGCCTTAATGGCTTTAGGAATCATTGGTATTGCTATAGGTTTTATCAGTAGTCCGAGTTCGATTGATGAAGTAAAAGAAGAATTGCACAATGCACATAATGCACATGGATCTCACGATGCGCATACTGCAGTTGTAACAAATCACGGTGAGGAAGCACATCACGAGAAATCGTCGCATTCTTCAGATAAAACCCACGTGGAAGAAAGTGCATACGATACACATGCTGAGCATTTGTATCATCAACAAAAAAATAGACCTTGGTCTGCGATTTATGTCGCTTTGTTTTTCTTTGTAGGTATCACACTGTTGGTATTGGCTTTCAACGCAATCCAAAGAGTTGCACAAGCAGGATGGTCCATCGTTTTGTTTAGAGTGATGGAAGGAATTACAGGGAATTTATTGCCTGTGACCATTTTACTATTGGTTTTTCTATTACTAGGATCCGCGCATGTGCATCATCTATTCGTTTGGATGGAGCCAGGAACTGTAGACCCTTTAAGTGACAATTACGACGCTATTATTGCAGGGAAAAGCTGGTGGCTAAACGTTCCAGGTTGGTCAATCCGTGCCATCGTTTATGTTGCAGGATGGAATGTTTACAGGCATTTGTCTAGAAAAGCGTCGTTGGCCGAAGACAATGAAACAAATTTGGTGAGTTATAAAAAGAACTTCAAGATGTCTGTTGCTTTCTTAGCTTTTTTCCTATTCACAGAGTCTATGATGTCTTGGGATTGGATCATGTCATTGGACCCACATTGGTTTAGTACCTTGTTTGGTTGGTATGTGTTAGCAACATTTATGGTGTCTGCTGTAACCGTAATTGCAATGGTGACTGTATACCTTCAATCCAAAGGATATTTAGAGTTTGTAAATGACAGTCATATACACGATTTGGCAAAATTCATGTTTGGATTTAGTATTTTTTGGACCTACCTATGGTTTTCGCAATTTATGTTGATTTGGTACGCAGATATGCCAGAAGAGACTACGTATTTTGTACAACGTTTTGAGGAATACAAATTGCCATTTTTAGGGATGATTCCAATGAACTTTGTATTTCCGATCTTACTGTTGATTAATAGTGATTACAAACGCATTCCTCATTTCGTTATAGGAGCCGGTGTTGTTGTGTTGTTAGGCCACTATTTGGATGTGTTTGTTATGATTATGCCAGCTACTGTTGGAGGAGAATGGTTTATTGGAGTGCCTGAAATAGGAGCCGTATTGTTTTTCATTGGCCTTTTTATTTACACAACATTCACAACCTTGGCAAAAGCGCCACTATTGGCAAAAGGAAACCCCTTCTTGCACGAGAGTGAAACTTTTCACTACTAAATCTAAAAATAAATTAAAAAAATAGATAGAACATATGCTAGCTTTATTTTACATTTTTATTGCCGTTGCTTTTTCCATTGGGATCTGGCAGGTCAACAAATTGCTACGTTTCACAAAAAAAACAATAACAGACGAGAATAATCAAGAAGTTATTGCTTTTGTGCAGTCAGAAGAAAACCCTTTGGCTACTGAAAAGAATAATGATTTGAATGGGAAGTTTTTGCTAGCTTTCTTGATTGCATTTTACGCATTAATGGCGTATTGTTTGATCTTCTTAAACGATATCATGTTGCCAGAATCTGCATCAGTAGAAGGAGAGAATGATGATAATTTGTTTTTGATTTCATTTGTATTGATTGGAATCGTTCAGTTTGCAACACAGGCAATGCTGTTTTTCTTTTCCTACAAATACCGTGGCGTAGGGGACCGAAAAGCATTGTTTTATGCGGATAGTCATAAGTTAGAATTGATTTGGACAACCATTCCTACAATCGTATTGACAGGTTTGATTGGTTATGGTTTGTACACCTGGAATACAGTGATGGATCTTTCTGACGTTGACAATCCAATTATAGTAGAGTTGTATGCCAAGCAGTTTATATGGGAAGCAAGATATGCCGGCGCTGACAATACCTTGGGTAGAGGAAACGTGAGGAATATTGAAGGAATCAATACCATTGGAATTGACATGACAGATGAGAATTCAGCAGATGATATTCCAGTACGTGAATTGCATTTGCCGAAAGGAAGAAAGGTGGTCTTCAAGTTCCGTTCACAAGACGTTTTGCATTCTGCATACATGCCACACTTTAGAGCTCAAATGAACTGTGTTCCAGGAATGGTTACTGAATTTGGGTTTACGCCAAAATTCACTACAGAGGAAATGAGACGTCAAGAAGAAACGGTGCGAAAAGTAGCGGGGATTAATAAAATAAGAAAAGCAAAAGGAGAAGATCCTTACATTTTTGATTACCTCTTACTGTGTAATAAAATTTGTGGAGCATCACATTACAATATGCAGATGAAAATTGTAGTGGAAGAGGAAGCGGCATTTTATAGCTGGTTGAAAAAGCAACCAACCATAACAGAGGTAGTGCAATAATAAATTTATTTAGATTAAAGAATAATATATAAAATTATGTCAGAACATCATCATAAAGAAACGTTTGTAACTAAATATATTTTTAGTCAAGATCATAAAATGATTTCGAAGCAATTCTTGATTACCGGTATTATAATGGGGGTAATTGGGGTTCTTATGTCCTTGTTGTTTCGTTTACAACTCGCGTGGCCAGACCATTCGTTTACGATTATAGAAGCCTTCCTAGGAAGTCATCAGACCGATGGAGTCATGGATCCAGATATGTATTTGGCCCTCGTTACGATTCACGGAACGATCATGGTTTTCTTCGTGTTAACAGCTGGTTTGAGCGGAACATTTTCAAACCTATTGATTCCATTGCAAATTGGAGCACGTGATATGGCGTCTGGATTTATGAATATGATTTCATATTGGTTGTTCTTTATTTCAAGTGTAATTATGATTGTTTCTCTTTTTGTAGAAGCAGGTCCTGCCTCCGCAGGATGGACCATCTACCCGCCACTTAGTGCTTTGCCACAAGCAATTCCTGGTTCAGGAATGGGAATGACACTTTGGTTGGTTTCTATGGCTATTTTTGTGGCCTCTTCTTTGATTGGATCTTTGAACTATATTGTAACCGTTTTAAATTTACGTACCAAAGGGATGAAAATGACAAGATTGCCATTGACAATGTGGACATTTTTCATCACAGCCATCATTGGTGTGGTGTCGTTTCCAGTATTGTTATCAGCAGCGTTATTGTTGATTTTTGACAGAAGCTTTGGAACATCTTTCTTTTTGTCAGATATTTTTATTTCAGGAGAAGTGTTGCATTACCAAGGAGGTTCTCCTGTATTGTTTGAACATTTGTTCTGGTTTTTAGGTCACCCAGAAGTTTACATTGTATTGTTGCCAGCACTAGGTATTACCTCAGAAGTTATTGCAACAAACTCAAGAAAACCAATCTTTGGATACCGTGCAATGATTGGTTCTATCATGGCAATTGCATTTTTATCTACGATTGTTTGGGGGCACCACATGTTTATTTCAGGAATGAATCCTTTCCTAGGTTCTGTATTTACATTTACAACTTTATTGATTGCCATTCCATCTGCAGTAAAAGTATTTAATTACATTACCACACTCTGGAAAGGAAACTTACAGATGAACCCAGCTATGTTGTTTTCAATCGGTTTGGTTTCTACGTTCATTTCAGGAGGTTTGACAGGGATTGTTTTAGGTGACAGTGCTTTGGATATCAATGTCCATGACACCTATTTTGTGGTAGCACATTTCCACTTGGTAATGGGGATATCTGCTATTTATGGTTTGTTTGCAGGAGTGTATCACTGGTTCCCAAAAATGTATGGCAGAATGATGAACAAAACATTGGGATATTGGCATTTTTGGATTACTGCTATAGCAGCTTATGGAGTGTTTTTCCCGATGCACTTTATCGGTTTGGCAGGTTTGCCACGTAGATATTATACAAACACAGCATTTCCATTGTTCAATGACTTGGCTGACGTAAATGTGGTCATGACTTTATTTGCTTTGTTAGGAGGAGTTGCACAGCTTATATTCTTAGTGAATTTCTTTATGAGTATCACCAGAGGGAAAAAAGCAACACAAAACCCATGGAAATCAACTACATTGGAGTGGACAACTCCGGTAGATGGAATACACGGAAACTGGCCAGGGAAAATACCTACAGTGGAACGTTGGCCTTATGATTACAGCAAGCCAGGGCACGACGAAGATTTTGTAATGCAAACCGTCCCACTAAAAGAAGGAGAAGAAGAGTCCTAGAGATTCTTTAAAGGAAACAAAAAAACCTAGTAGTATTACTGCTAGGTTTTTTTGTTTTCAATCCAATTTTCTTTTTTCTCGTGGAGTACCCTTTTTTACCATACAATATCGGTGGAGGTAATTGTATCTACCAATTCGAATTGAGAGGCATTTCAAAGCGAAAATTTCCTATCTTCGTAATACTTAAGTCTAGCCCTCGATGAATGAAAATCTAAACCCAGAAAACACCAATTTGAGCAACGAAGAAATGGACGTAGAAAAAAAACTACGACCACTTTCTTTTGATGATTTTACCGGGCAAGAGCAAGCCTTGGAAAATCTTAAAATATTTGTAGAAGCAGCCAATAGAAGAGGAGAAGCATTGGATCACACACTCTTTCATGGTCCTCCTGGACTCGGTAAAACAACCTTGGCGAATATATTGGCAAATGAGTTGAATGTAGGTATAAAAGTAACCTCAGGACCGGTATTAGACAAGCCAGGAGATTTGGCAGGTCTGTTGACAGGTTTGGACGAGCGAGATGTTTTATTTATTGACGAAATCCATCGATTGAGCCCTGTGGTAGAAGAATATTTGTATTCTGCTATGGAAGATTATAAAATCGATATCATGATCGAGTCTGGTCCCAATGCACGTACCGTACAATTGAATTTAGAACCATTTACGTTGATTGGTGCAACGACAAGATCTGGGATGCTAACAGCCCCTATGAGAGCTAGATTTGGAATTAGCAGCCGTTTGCAATACTACAAAACGGATTTGTTGACTACAATTGTTCAGAGAAGTGCTTCTATTTTAGGAACTCCTATTTCTATGGAGGCAGCTATTGAAATTGCTGGAAGAAGTCGTGGAACTCCAAGAATAGCCAATGCTCTTTTGCGTCGTGTTCGTGATTTTGCTGAGATTAAAGGGAATGGTTCCATTACTATTGAAATTGCCAAATTTGGATTGCAAGCCTTGAATGTGGACGCTCATGGTTTGGATGAAATGGATAATAAGATACTAACCACTATTATTGATAAATTTAAGGGAGGACCTGTTGGATTGTCAACTTTGGCAACAGCGGTTAGTGAAAATTCAGAAACTATTGAAGAAGTTTACGAGCCTTTCCTTATTCAGCAAGGATTTATAATGCGAACCCCTAGGGGAAGAGAAGTGACAGAATTGGCTTACTCACATTTGGGAAGAACGAAAGAAAGAAACCAAGGAGAGCTTTTTTAGTAGAAAAGCCATCGCTTAAGAACGACATCAAATGAAGAAGTACATTCCTATTTTACAATGGATTTCCAAATACAACCAAAGCTTCTTGAAACAAGATGCTTTGGCAGGAATTACTGTGGGAATTGTATTGATACCGCAAGGGATTGCCTATGCGTTGATTGCAGGTTTGCCACCTATTTATGGGTTGTACACAGCCTTGATTCCACAGGTCGTTTATGCAATTTTAGGAACCTCTCCAAAAGTAGCTGTGGGACCTGTGGCGATGGATTCATTGTTGGTTGCAGCAGGGATAGCCACCATTGCCACTACAGGAACAGAAAATATAGTTGCCATTGCGGTGTTGCTGGCTTTTATGGTGGGATTATTTCAATTTTTATTAGGTGTTTTTCGGCTTGGTTTTGTCGTTAATTTTTTGTCCAAACCCGTGATTAGTGGTTTTACCTCGGCGGCTGCGATGATTATAGGAATCAACCAGCTTCAAAACTTTTTCGGAATCCCTATTCCAAGAAGCAATCGAGTGCATGAAGTTGTGCTTCATTTTCTCAAAGAAATCACTGCGATCAATTTGCAAACCTTTGGTCTTGGAGCAGGAGCAATCCTGCTTTTATTTGTATTCAAACGAATTCATAAAAGTATTCCAGGTCCACTGATTGTAGTTGTTTTTGGAATTTTACTTTTAAAATTTTTCAGTAAGTCTTTTGACGAAGTTGCTATTATAAAGGACATCCCTTCAGGGCTTCCCTCATTTGGAGTGCCAGATTTTAATTTCCAACAGTTTTCAGAAATTATTCCCATTGCATTGACCATCTCAATGATTGGTTTTTTAGAAACAGTATCGATAGGGAAATCTTTGGAGAGCAACGAAGATATTATTTATGTAAAACCAAACCAAGAGTTGATAGCTATTGGTTTGGGAAATATATTGGGCTCTTTTTTTAAATCCTATCCAGCAACGGCAAGTTTTTCAAGATCTGCAGTAAATCAGGATGCTGGCGCAAAAACGGGAATGGCCGCTTTTTTTTCTGTTGCAATTCTAATTGCGGTACTGTTGTTTTTAACTCCCGTTTTTTATTTTTTGCCTAAAACGATATTGGCAGCTATTATTATTGTTTCCATACTGAAATTAATTGATTTTAATGAAGCAATTCGACTCTGGGAACTAAATAAGGTAGATTTTTGGATGTTATTGGTGACTTTTGTAGGAACCCTCTCTTTTGGTATTAAAGAAGGGATTGCATTGGGTGTTGGGCTTTCTTTACTGATGGTTATTTTTAGAACCTCAAAACCTCATATTGCTGTTTTGGGAAGGATTCCAAATACACAGTTTTTTAGAAATATCAACAGATTTGACGATGTAGAAGTGCATCCAGAAGTTTTGATAGTAAGGTTTGACTCTCATTTGTATTTTGCGAATACCGATTATTTTAGAGAACAATTGAATTTACTTTCTCAAGAGAAAGGAGCAGCATTAAAATTGATTATTCTCGACGGAGAGTGTATCAACGGCTTGGATAGTACAGGGGCTATGATGTGGAACAATCGAATAGATTATTATGCACAGCTAGGGGTAAAAATTTATTTCACTAATGTAAAAGGTCCCGTTCGAGATGCCATGACCAAGGCAGGAATTATCGAAAAAATTGGAATTGAAAATTGCTTTATGAGCAATGCTGGAGCCATGGCATTCTACGAAACAGGAAATAGAGAAAGTCAGCAAAATTTATCTTCCTATATTGAACAGGCAAATGGCTAATATTTTCGGAGGTACAGCGCTTTTGTTTACAAACAAATAGTTGCTTTTTCGCATTGTTACTTCCCGTTTTAGTTTTTAAATTTTCCAACTTGCCACCTTTCAACTCTCAGCAAAGAACAGTACTTTTGCAACTGAATATAGAATAATTTATAAGGAGTTGCATGGAATATAATTTCAGAGAGATAGAAGCCAAATGGCAATCGTATTGGTCACAAAACCAAACATTCAAAGCAAACGAGAAAACGGACAAGCCAAAATATTATGTTTTGGATATGTTTCCTTACCCCTCAGGGGCAGGGTTACATGTAGGCCATCCACTAGGTTATATTGCTTCTGATATTTATACACGATATAAAAGACATCAAGGATTCAATGTATTGCATCCGCAAGGATACGATTCTTTCGGTTTGCCCGCTGAACAATATGCCATTCAAACAGGGCAGCATCCGGCAATCACGACTCAGACGAATATTGCCACTTACAGAAAACAACTGGATAAGATAGGTTTTTCGTTTGATTGGTCTCGAGAAGTACGGACTTCCAATCCGGATTATTACAAATGGACACAATGGATTTTTATACAGTTGTTCAATTCCTGGTACAATAGTGCTTCCAACAAAGCAGAAGATATTACCACCTTGGTTGCAATTTTTGAAAAATCAGGAAACGAGCAAGTACGCGCCGAAGCAGAGGAAGATATTGAAGTTTTTTCAGCAGAGGCTTGGCATGCGTTTTCAAAAGAAGTACAAGAAACTATTTTATCAAAATATAGATTGACCTATCTGTCGGATACCGAAGTGAATTGGTGTCCAGCTTTGGGAACTGTTTTGGCAAACGATGAGATTGTGAATGGTGTTTCTGAAAGAGGAGGACACCCTGTCGTTCGTAAAAAAATGACCCAGTGGAGCATGCGTATATCTGCATATTCACAACGCTTGTTGGAGGGTTTGGAGAAGATAGATTGGCCACAACCCTTAAAAGATGCTCAAACCAATTGGATTGGTCGTTCACAAGGGGCTTCGGTAGTATTTAAAGTTGAAAGTGAAAATTCACAAGAGGTTGTAGAAGTATTTACGACACGTCCAGATACTATTTTTGGCGTCACTTTTATGACCCTGGCGCCCGAACATGAGTTGGTGTCTAAAATCACGACAGGCACACAAAAAGAAGCAGTAGAAGCTTATATTGAGGCCACTGCCAAAAGAAGTGAGCGTGAACGTATGGCAGATGTAAAAACCATTTCAGGAGTTTTTACAGGAGCCTACGCTTTGCATCCGTTTACAGGAGAAAAAATTCCAATTTGGATTGGTGATTATGTGTTGGCGAGTTATGGGACGGGAGCTGTGATGGCTGTTCCTTGCGGAGATCAACGTGATTATGATTTCGCCAAACATTTCCAAATCGACATAAAAAATATTTTTGAGGGCGTGGATATTTCAGAAGCTGCCTGTGAAGATAAGACAGCTAAAATTGCCAATTCCGATTTTTTGTCTGGTTTGCCTGTTAAAAAAGCAACCAAACTAGCAATTTATAAAATGGAGCAAGCTGGTTTTGGGAAAGGAAAAATAAACTATCGTTTGCGTGATGCAGTATTTAGCCGTCAGCGTTATTGGGGAGAACCCTTTCCGGTATATTACAAAGATGGCCTGCCACAAATGATTGCAGCAGCACATTTGCCAATCGTCTTGCCAGAAGTTGAAAAATATTTGCCGACAGGATCAGGAGAGCCTCCTTTGGGGAACGCTGATGCATGGGCTTGGTGCACAGAAACAAATACGGTAGTTTCAAATGAAAAAATAAACAACGAAACAGTTTGGCCAATGGAGCTGAATACCATGCCAGGATGGGCAGGAAGCTCTTGGTATTTCAATCGTTATATGGATCCAACCAACCAAGGCGAATTTGTAAGCAAAGAAGCCGTGAACTATTGGAAGGAGATCGATTTGTATATCGGAGGCTCTGAACACGCAACAGGACATTTGTTGTATGCGCGTTTTTGGCAGAAATTTTTATTTGACAAAGGACATTTGCCAGTAGATGAATTTGCTAAAAAACTCATCAACCAAGGCATGATTTTGGGAACAAGTGCTTTTGTATATAGAATCGGAGAGTTCATTGCTGTTGATACACAAAACAATTCTAATTTATGGAGACTTAAAAATCCAATATTTGTTTCTAAAGGATATGCATGGGATCAAGATTCAATTAAAAAAGCACTATTAAAGTCTGAACCCAAAAATGAGATACAAAAAGAGGATTACGGAGATTTTCTTTCAGAAATAAAAGATTTTGAGATAAGAATTAAGCCAGTTCAGATTCATGCAGATGTTTCTTTAATTAACAGCTCTGATGAATTAGATATTGATGGTTTTAGGAATCATGAAATGAATAAAGATTACAGGAATGCTATTTTCATTGGAGAAAAAGGAGAGATCGTCAATGGTGTCAATGATACCTATATTGTGGGGCGTGAAGTTGAAAAAATGTCTAAGTCCAAATACAATGTTGTCAATCCAGACACCATCTGTGAAGAATATGGAGCAGATTCCTTGCGTTTGTTTGAAATGTTTTTGGGGCCTTTAGAACAAGCAAAACCATGGAAAACTTCAGGAATTTCAGGAGTGTACTCTTTCTTGAAAAAATTGTGGAAGTTGTATCATACGGATGCTACTTGTTTCGTTTCGGAAGAAAAGGCAAGCAAAGAGGAATTGAAAATTTTACACAAAACGATTAAGAAAGTGCAAGAAGATATTGAAAACTTTTCTTTCAATACCTCAGTGAGTACTTTTATGATTGCAGTAAACGAGTTGTCAGCGTTGCAATGTAACAAAAGAGAAATTTTGGAACCTTTGTTAGTGCTGATTTCTCCCTATGCACCTCATATTGCGGAGGAGCTATGGAATAAGATAGGGAATGGCGAATCCATTGCAACAGCAAGTTTTCCTATCTTTGATGCGAATCACTTGGTAGAAAGTAGCAAGGTCTATCCAATTTCTTTCAACGGAAAAATGCGTTTTACTCTAGAATTATCGTTGGATTTGTCAAAAGAAGAAATTGAAAAGACAGTTCTTGCACACGAAAAAACACAGACACAATTAGAAGGAAGAACTCCCAAAAAAGTGATTGTTGTGCCAGGGAAGATTGTCAATATAGTAGGTTAATTGTTCAATAATATTAGAATTTTATGAAGATTGCAAGAATCACATCGACCCTCCTTTTCATCGCATTCGTGTTTTCATGTAGCACGCCAGAAGAAAAAATGAAGAAGTATATGATCGGCAATTGGAAAACGATTTACTACAAGTGGGAACTACCGACCTATCAAAAAAAAGACACTTTGGTAGAATACGCTTTTGATTACAGCAATCCAGATGAAAAAAGACCGGAAGGAATCCCTGTTTATAAATTCAAAGAAGATGGTGTTTTTGAGTCGTGGCATGAAAGAAATGGTGTGGCCGGAAGAAAAACAGTGGGGAAATGGCGAGTAACTCAAGACTCGTTGTTTTATGATTTGACATTTAAAGAGAATCCTTATACGGTCAGTATGAAATTGTCGGTCATCGAAGATGGCTATGCGACTAGCCGACTTATGGATAAAGATAGAGACGGAGAAGTAGATGATGGTTTGTATATGGAAACAGTTCGTTTGCCAAATGATTCGAAAGAGTAATGGCAAAAATCCCCTTTCAGATAGAAATTATTGGTTTTGTCGCGGCAATTTTGACCACGGCATCCTTTGTACCACAAGTTTATAAAATTTGGAAAACGAAGTCAGCACAAGGCGTCTCATTGAGTATGTTTTTGATATTCTTTACTGGGGTTTCTTTGTGGTTTTTTTACGGAGTTTTGCTCGGTAGTTTTGCTATGATTATTGCGAATACAATTACAGGAATTCTTGCTTTGATGATTGTGTATTTCAAATTTAAGTACAAATAAAAGAGGTTTGCTTGGGCTTTTTTTGCTAATTTTAGGAAATAGCATGACTAAGTGATTTAAGATTATTTTATTTATGAGATTTAGCAAATTTTCACTTCGAATTCGAATATTTCTTTCCATGACCCTTCTCATGTTTGTCGCGTTTATTATGATCGCCGTTGTGACAGAGTATCACTACCGAGAACAAACGCAAGAATACAATACGAGTCGTTTTGAAAGAAAAGAAGATGCCATACGTTTGAACATGCAGTACGGGTTGAGCAATTCGGCGTATGCTTTGGAAACCGGAAACCTTAAGAAAATATTCAAACAACGTATTTTTGAAATGGCTGCAGTTCACAAAGCAACCATAAAAATTTATGATTTACAGGGGAAGCTTTTGTTGTGTTCCACTTCAAATGTTGCCACTGAACCAATTCTTTCAGCCGATTTAAAAAAGTTGAAACAAAAGAATTCTTATCGCTTGATGCAAGGAATGAATGAAGAAGGGAAAAGCTTGCAGGCTTCCTATACCTTTATTCAAAATAACGAGCAAGTTCCTATTGGAATTTTAAAACTACACTATCTCCAAGACAATTCGGCTCAAGAAAAGGACTTGAATGAGTTTTTGTCTCGTGTAGGGTTGGTGTACGTTCTCTTGTTTTTTTTCGCCATTGGAATTGCTTATTTCTTATCGAGTTATATCATAAAATCCATTGGAACGGTGATTTCTAAAATGAGTCAGGCTGGGTTTTACAAACGAAATGAAAAAATAATACTAGCAGATGCTCCTGCGGAGATACGAAAGTTAGTTTCTGCATACAATGACATGGTGGACAAGCTCGAAGAGAGTGCAGAAAAATTGGCGAAAAGCGAGCGAGAGCAGGCATGGAGAGAAATGGCGAGACAAGTAGCGCATGAAATAAAAAATCCGTTGACCCCCATGCGTCTAACAGTTCAAAGTTTTGAGCAAAAATTCAATCCTGAGGATAGTGAAATTAGAGCGAAAGTGAAAGAATATTCTCGTACTTTGATTCAGCAAATCGATGTGATGAGTTCGATTTCTTCCGCATTTTCAGATTTTGCACAAATGCCAACCAAACGAAAAGAAAATGTAGAGGTGGTAATGGTGGTTAAAATGGCCATAGATCTTTTTGACAAAGCATACGTTTCTTATAAAACCTCTGCAGAAAAGATTTATTTGTTAATCGACAAAACACAATTGGTAAGAGTGGTGAATAACTTAGTACAAAACTCAATTCATGCTACAAAGAAAGTCGAGCATCCAGAAGTTGCTGTAAGTGTTGCGGAAAACACAACTCATGTTGAGATTCAGGTAAAAGACAATGGAAAAGGAATTACTGAAGAGCTGAAAAATAAAGTTTTTGAACCTAGATTTACTACCAAGACAAGCGGAATGGGATTGGGATTGCCGATGATAAAAAAAATAATTGAAAGTTATGAAGGTTCTTTGAGCTTTGTATCAGAAGAAGGAAAAGGGACTCTTTTTAAAGTTCTTATTCCAAAAGAAAGTTGATATCAAAAAACACAGTCAAATGAGCGCAACAATTTTAACAAATCGAGAGCATCCCTATCTAGCGGTGGTTGCAATCAATCGTCCAGCAAAGTTAAATGCGCTGAACGAAGAAACGATTCATGCCCTGCACGGTACTTTGAAATCTTTAGAAAAAGACGATTCAGTGCGTGTCATTGTTCTAACGGGAATGGGAGAAAAAGCATTTGTAGCGGGAGCGGACATTGCTGAATTTATGAATTTTTCTATGGATGAAGGAAAAGAATTGGCAAGGAAGGGTCAGGAAATGGTATTCGATTTTATCGAAAACTTTCCGAAACCTGTGATCGCAGCGATCAATGGCTTTGCTTTGGGAGGTGGTTTAGAACTCGCAATGGCCTGTCATTTTAGATACGCTTCAGAAAATGCAAAAATGGGACTTCCCGAAGTTTCTTTGGGGTTGATCCCAGGATATGGCGGCACACAAAGATTGCCACAGTTAATTGGAAAAGGCCTTGCGATGGAACTCATCATGTCTGGTAATATGATGACAGCTGGAGCAGCACTTTCTTGTGGGTTGGTAAATAAAGTGGTGACACAAGAAAATCTTTTGCCCTCCATTTTGACCGTTGCCTCTAAGATTGCTTCGAACTCATCAAGTGCCATCACGGCAGCCATAAAAGCAGTGAATGCTGGTTTTGACTTTGAGAAAAATGGTTACGATACTGAAATCAAATCTTTTGGTGCATGTTTTGGAACTGGAGATTTTGTAGAAGGCACTTCTGCATTTTTAAATAAAAGAAAACCAAAATTTTAATATAGTTTTAGATTTTATTTTCCCTCCCATTCTTTGTAAAATTGGTCTAAGAAATTCTGCATAAATACATGTCGTTCCAAAGCCATTTTTTTTCCGGTATCGGTGTTCATTTTGTCCTTTAATAGAAGTAGTTTTTCATAAAAATGATTGATACTTGGTGCGGTTGATTTTTTGTACTCTTCCTTGGTCATCGCTAGGTTAGGTTTTATTTTTGGGTCGTATAAAGATCGTCCCTTATAGCCTCCGTAACTAAAACAGCGTGCAATTCCGATAGCTCCAATAGCATCTATCCGGTCTGCATCTTGAATACAGTCCAATTCTAGCGAGCGGAACCCTTGTGAGAAGTTTCCTCCTTTAAAGGATATGTTTTCTATGATTTTTACAACATGTTGAATGATTTCATCGTCGACTTGTTGATCTTTTAGAAAGGAGGATGCTTTTTTGGGACCTATAAGTTCGTTTCCACCATGAAACTTAGAATCAGCAATATCATGCAACAAGGCACCCAATGCTACGACAAAAAGATCTGCATTTTCTTTATTGGCAATATTTTTTGAGATGTTGTACACCCGCTCGACATGAAACCAGTCATGTCCTCCTTCTGAATTTTTCAAACTTTCTTTGACAAAAAGAATGGTGTTTTCGATAATTTTGCTTGAATTCATTTTGTAAAAATAAAAGAATAAATCCAGATGAGTCCCGTCATCAAAAAATCAAAGTATTATATTTGCGTTTTAAAAATTTACGAAGTGTCCTATATTTTACACGTAGAAACGTCCACAAAAAATTGTTCTGTTAGTATTGGTAAGTCTGGTGTTTTGGTTGCTTTGGAGGAGCTGAACACTGAAGGCTATTCACATGCCGAAAAACTACATGTATTTTTTGAAGACGTTGTAAAGAAAGCAGGGATTTCATTTTCTGATTTGGCAGCGGTTTGTGTCGGCAAAGGACCTGGTTCGTATACTGGTTTGCGAATTGGTGTTTCTGCAGTCAAAGGTATGTGTTTCGCTTTAGATATTCCAATGTTAGCCATCGAGAGTTTGGAAATTTTGTCTCGGAATGCAGTGGTTGCAAATGGCTATATTCTTCCTTTATTGGATGCAAGAAGAATGGAGGTTTATAGTGCTGTTTTTGACAAAGATTACAAACGTGTTCGTGAGACACAGGCAGAGGTAATTGATGCAAACTCTTTCCAAGAATATCTAGAGGACGGTCCTGTGTTTTTTGTAGGAGATGGCTCCGATAAATGCAAAGATATTGTCCAGCATCCCAATGCAAATTTTATAGAAAATGCCTTTCCTTCAGCAAAAGAAATGGTAGGTTTGGCTTTTGAAAAGTTCACAGCAAATGACACTGTAGATGTCGCTTATTTTGAACCTTTTTATTTGAAAGATTTTGTTGGAACCAAGCCGAAAAAGCGGAATTAGTGCTGTTGCATGTGTACAACTCTTTGTGGAAAAGGGATGTTGATATTTTCCCTGTCCAAAGCGTTTTTACAAGCTTCTAAGGATTCGAAATAAACGTCCCAATAATTTTGAGGAGTCGCCCAAGGGCGTACAGCGAGATTGACTGCACTGTCAGCAAGCTCTGAAACGGTTACTGCGGGTGGGGGATTCTGCAAAACTTTTGGGTTCGACGTAAGTGTCTTCTCTAATATTTCTTTCGCTTTTTTAATGTCTGAATCATAACTGATTCCAATTGTTAAATCTACACGTAGTTTCCCTTCTTGAGAGTAATTTTTAATCGCGCCATTTGATAAAATACCGTTAGGGATAATGGCGACTTTGTTACCCGGTGTTAAAAGTTTGGTCACGAATATTTCAATTTCTTTGACTTCGCCAAACTCTCCTTGTGCTTCGATCAAATCACCCACCTTAAATGGTTTGAAAATTAAGATCAGAGCACCTCCCGCAAAATTTGCAAGGGATCCTTGCAATGCCAATCCCAGCGCTAATCCAGCGGCACCAATAATTGCGATAAAAGATGAGGTTGCGATACCTAGTTGACTCATCACTGTAATAAATAATAAAGCTCTCAAAGTCCAATTGATCAAGTCACTTAAAAATTTTTGGAGACTTATTTCCATATTGCCTTTTATCATTGTTTTTTTGACAATTTTGACAATTTTTTTCACAATCCATAATCCAATGATGAAGATTCCAATTGCGATGGCTAGCTTGATGCTATAATCGATTGCAAGTTCTTTGTATTTTAAAAAATCGTAGGATTCCAGATTGAATTTTTCCATAGAATTGAGTTGTTTAGATGCTATGAAAGTAATTATAAAATACACACATTCACATCCACAATAAATAGTCGTGTTCTTTTGGAAGATAAGTGTGACCGTGTCTTGAAAATAAAAGAGCCTATTTTTAGAATTCTCTAGTATTGGAGTATGTCTAAGAAAAGAAATACTTTATAGAGGTTTTTAAACATTTATTTTTTAGTTTTCTTCATTTGAGAAATTGCTTCTTCTGAAGAGGAAACGGGGAGTTTACAGCCACCGTCTACACAAACATATATCAATGTTTTTTCTGATTGGAATCTATGTTTTAAGAGAGCAAGAGCACTAGCTGTCCTACTTGCGGCAATTAATTTATTGGGAAGGTAGTATTGATTGATTTCGTTCATTTTCTCTTGCGCGTTTTTTCCGACGATCGCTACTTCAAAAAAAGAGCTGCTGACATCTGTGTACAATTGTAGCCAATTGCTATATCCAGAAGGGTATTCTTGGAGCTCTTGTTTCACATTGTTCAACATTTTCTGAGCTGTTTCGTCATAAGATTTGTTGTGGAAATAATGTCCCAATTTAAATAAGTTTCTGGCCATCATAGAGTTGGAAGCGGGAATCACATTGTCGTGAATTTCTGTTTTTCGCGTAATCAAGCTTTCGTCCAGATCAGAGGTGAAGAAGAACATGTTTGTCGTTTTGTTGAAAAAATGAACAAAACAATAATCCGTTAGGTTTTTAGAAATTTGTAACCATTCTTCGTTCATCGTACATTCGTATAAAGAGATGTAGGCATCAATTACGGCGGCATAATCTTCGAGGTAACCATTGATATTACTCTTGCCATTTTTATAATTGTGATTCAATCCTCCATCCGGTCTTAGTTGTTTGTTTTTGATAAAATGTGCATTTTTTATAGCGATGTTTAAAAATTTATCTTCTTTAAAAACACGAGAAGCATCTAAATATCCTTTTAACATGAGGGCGTTCCAAGAAGTCAAGGTTTTGTCATCCAATCGAGGGCGTTCTCTATGAGATCTGTGTTCAAAAAGTATTTTCTTCCATGCACGAACTTTACTTTTTAGAAAATCGAAGGCTATTTGGTGCTGCCTTGCAAATACAACGTCAGAATTTTTTCTGATAAGGTTGTACTTATTCTCTTCCCAAAACCCGAAATCATTGATGTTGTAATAGTTAGCAAACAATTCAAAATCTTTCCCCAATATGTCTTTCAATTCTTTTTTCGTCCACACGTAAAAAGCACCCTCTTCCAAATGGCCTTCTGGTGTATTACTGTCGGCATCCAATGCAGAATAAAAAGCACCCTCTGTATTGGTGAGTTCTTTTTCAATGAAATCAAGTGTGTTGTATACGGTTTCTTTGTAGATTTCTTTTTGAGAGATCAGGAAAGCGTCTGCATACAAGCTCACGAGTTGTGCATTGTCATAGAGCATTTTTTCAAAATGGGGAATGTGCCATTTTTCATCGGTTGAATAACGTGCAAATCCGCCGCCAACTTGATCGAAAATTCCTCCCAGAGCCATTTTGTCCAAAGTGTTATACACATGTTTAGAGAGGTTGCTATTCTTGTTTTGCGTCGCATGGCGTAATAGAAAATGTAGGTTGTTTGGCATGGGAAATTTGGGAGCTCCTGTGTTTCCTCCCCATGTTTGGTCAAAACTTTCTGTCCATTTTTCAAGCGCAATAAGAATGTCTTCTTTTTTGAATTCAGGTTTGGCTGTGTTTACTGAAATGAGTCCTGCTTTTTGTACACCTTCGGTGAGTTGAGTGGCATATTCAATAACTTTATCGGGGTCTTCTCGGTGTAATTTTGCAATTTGAGATAGGGCGTTGGTCCATTGCTTTTTCGGAAAATAAGTACCTCCCCAAACAGGCCTGCCGTCAGGTAATGCGACGCAGTTAAGTGGCCATCCACCGGCACCGGTCATAATTTGAACGGCGGTCATATAGATTTGGTCAATATCGGGTCTTTCTTCTCGGTCAATTTTGATATTGATATAATGATCGTTCATGACTTGAGCGACGGCTTTGTCTTCAAAACTTTCGTTTTCCATGACATGACACCAATGGCAAGCAGCATATCCAATTGAAATTAAAATTAGTTTGTTCTCTTTTTTAGCGAGGTCAAGAGTTTCTTTGTTCCAAGCATACCAATTCACAGGGTTGTGTGCGTGCTGTAGTAGATAAGGACTTGTTTCGTGAATTAATTGGTTGGTATGTTGGTGGTTTTTCATCTCGTGTTTCAATGGTTTTTTGCATTGGATTAAAAAACCAATCGCAATGATCAAATAAAGGCTTCTATTCATCACACATTCTTTTTTCAAAGATAGCGAAATGATAACGCTGTTTTTTTTCTATACAGTTTTAGTGGATTTTGAGTATTGTAGTTTTTTTAATTTCTCCATAAAAAAATCTCGTATTGGAATGATACGAGATTTTTAGATATGTGTTTTTTTTAAAAAAAACTTAAGAAACAATCTTTTTGATTCTGCTGATTGCTTCTCTAATTTGATCTTCAGACGCTGCATAAGACATACGGATACATTCTGGTGCTCCAAAAGCTTCTCCAGTTACGGTAGCAACATTTGCATGTTCTAGCAATAGCATAGAGAAATCAGAGGCATTCGAAATCTTTTGTCCTTTGATTTTTTTTCCAAAGAAATAAGAGATGTCTGGGAATACATAAAAAGCACCTTCTGGTTTGTTTAGTTTGAAACCTTTTACTTTTCCTAAAAGATCTAAGACGATGTCTCTTCTTTTGTTAAATTCTTCGACCATATATCCAATCTTGGTTACTGGTGCTTCTAGCGCAGTAATGGTAGCTCTTTGCGCGATACAGTTCGCACCAGAGGTAATTTGTCCTTGCATTTTATTACAGGCTTTTGCAATCCATTCTGGAGCCCCGATGTATCCAATTCTCCATCCCGTCATTGCAAAGGCTTTGGCAACACCATTTACGGTGATGGTTCGGTCGTACATGTTTTCAATAGCAGCAAAACTAAAATTCCCAGTTCCGTAGTTAATATGTTCGTAAATCTCATCGGAAAGGATGTAAATTTGCGGGTGTTTTTCTAAAACTTTTGCTAATGCTCTGTATTCTTCTTCTGTGTAAACCGTTCCACTTGGGTTGTTTGGAGAGTTGAAGAAAATCATTTTAGTTTTTGGTGTAATCGCCGCTTCTAATTGTTCAGGGGTGATTTTAAAATCGGTATCTATGGTAGAGGGTATTTCTACGTAGGTAGCTTCTGATAAAATAGAAATTGCTGAATAACTCACCCAATATGGGGCAGGTAGCAATACCTCGTCTCCAGGGTTTAGCAATACTTGTGCCACATTGGCAATCGATTGCTTTGCTCCTGTAGATACTACAATCTGATTTGGGTTGTAAGAGAGGTTGTTGTCTCTTTTGAATTTTTTACAGATTGCTTCGCGCAATTCCAAATACCCATTTACCGGTGTGTATGAGTTGTAGTCTTCGTTGATGGCTTGAATTGCAGCTTCTTTGATGAATTCAGGAGTGTTGAAGTCTGGTTCTCCTAGACTAAGACTAATGATGTCTTTTCCTTGTTCTTTCAATTCTCTTGCTTTGGCAGCCATTGCCAAGGTTGCAGAGGTAGGTAAACTGTTAATTCTGTCTGATAATTGTTTCATTTTTTTTGTGATTGCTGAATCGCGTCGTTTTGCGATCAATTTTTGTTTTATTCGTATGCGGGTTTTATTCCCAAAAACTTCAATTGATTGAAGTGTTCTTTCAAAGCCTTTGTCATGGTTTTGTACTCAAAATAAGGCAGGTTAAATTCTGTTGCAGTTTGTTTTACAATCTTTGCTATTTTTCCATAGTGAATGTGCGAGATGTTCGGAAAAATATGATGTTCAACTTGATGATTCAAACCTCCTGTAAAAAAAGAGATAAATTTATTATTCGGGGCAAAATTGGAAGTTGTGTATAACTGATGAATTGCCCAAGTATGCTCTAAATTTCCTTTTTTGTCAGGCAAAGGCATGTCTGTATTCGGAACTACGTGTGCCAATTGAAAAACGATACTTAAAATCAACCCTGCGGCGTAGTGCATTGCAAAAAAACCAAGCAAAATTTTCCACCATGAAATTTCCAATACAAGCATTGGTAAAACGATCCAAAAGGCGTAATATAAAATTTTTGTCACAATTAAAGTGGTCCATTGGTTCGCAGGACTTGGTAGGTGTCCATAGGAAAGTTTTCGTTTGAGATAACGATGTGTTTGCTTAAAATCTGTGGTAATAGCCCAGTTAATGGTTAACAAACCATAGATGAAAATGGAATAGTAACGTTGTAGTCTGTGAAATTTAAACCATTTCGAATTTTTTGAAAATCGAATAATTCTTCCAGCATCGATGTCTTCATCGTGTCCTTTTATATTGGTAAACGTATGGTGTAAAACATTGTGTTGTACTTTCCAATTGTAAACATTTCCAGCTAAAATGTACATGCTACTTCCCATCAATTTATTGACCCATTTTCTACTTGAGAATGATTCGTGATTGCTGTCGTGCATGACATTCATTCCTACGCCAGCCATTCCTACACCACTTACAAGGGCCAGCAAGAGCATTGCCCATTCAGGTATTGAAATTGTGAGAAGGAGAAGATAAGGCACAAAAAGTAAGGTGAACATTAGGATGGCTTTGCTATAAAGTTTCCAATTCCCAGTTCGTTTTATTTTGTTGTCTTTGAAATAAAGGTTGACTCTTTTATTCAATGTTCTAAAGAACTTCGCTTTGTCAATTTTAGAAAATTTTAATGCTTGCATGCTCTATTTTTCTAGGGACAAAAATAGTTCTTTTTTTGAAGAAGGAATGTGTAAAAGCTAATAATTTTGTTAGGTATGTGAAACAAAGATGTTACTTTTGTCACATATCTATTTTCGTACAATGCAAATCATAAAAAAATACTTTACAGACCTCACAGCCTTGCAATTTTCTCAATTCGAACAGTTGGAAACTTTGTACAAAGATTGGAATGCTAAAATCAATGTAATTTCTAGGAAAGACATTGACGAATTGTATTTGAGACATGTACTACATTCCCTCGGAATTGCAAAAGTACAAGCCTTCAACCCGGGCTCTAAAGTATTGGATGTTGGAACAGGCGGCGGTTTTCCTGGAATTCCTCTAGCAATTTTATATCCTGAGACTGAATTTCATTTGGTAGATTCCATAGGAAAAAAAATAAAGGTTGTTCAGGGAGTAGCGGAATCTTTGGGATTAAAAAATGTAAAAGCAGAGCACCTTCGTGCTGAAAAAGTCGAAGGAGAATTTGATTTTATCGTCAGTCGTGCGGTAACGCAAATGCCAGATTTTGTGAAATGGGTACGTAAAAAGATTTTGAAAAAGCAACAGCATTCGCTTAGAAATGGGATTTTATATTTAAAAGGAGGGGATTTAACGGAAGAACTTTCTTTGTTTCGTGCTGCAAACCTTTACGATCTTACTGATTTTTTTGAGGAAGATTTTTTTGAAACGAAGAAAGTAGTCCACCTTCCGCTGAAGTATAAACCTTAGTGTTTTACAAAGCATTTTTTTGAGATCCTTTTAGGAAGAATTTATGTAACACAATAAAACAAATCTTTCGCGGTTTTATTAATATCCGATTCTATATTAATTTTCAAAACAAGAGCTAACTGTGGGGGATTGTCGGCAGTGCATCGTAAAAGAAATTAGTAGTTTGAAATCACTCAGTAGTCAGGAGTTGAAGTGTATTTCCGAACACAAAGGAGAGGTTTTTTTTAAAAAGGGAGATGTGATTTTTAAGGAAGGTTCTATCTTAAATGGTGTCTATTGTGTCAAAAAAGGAAAATGTAAGTTGACAAAATTGAGCCCGAATGGAAAAGAGCAAATCGTTAAATTCATCAAAGATGGTGACATGTTAGGTTGCCGTTCTGTTTTGGGGGATGAGCCTGTGAGTCTTTCTGTGTTGGCCTAAGAAGACGTTGCTGCTTGTTTCATTCCTAAGCAAAACATTTTTGCTGCACTTCAGCAGAATAAAAACTTTTCAAAAGACTTGTTCAAAGTGGTGTGTCATGATTTAAAAAAAGCCAATACAACCATTGCAAGTATGGCTCAAAAAACAGTACGCGAACGTCTGGCAGAAACTCTCTTATTTTTAGACAAAACTTTTGGAGAAGACAAGGATGGGTGTATCAATGTTGTATTGTCAAGAGTTGAACTTGCGAGTGCTGTGGGCACGGCTACAGAATCTGTCATTCGGTTGTTGTCAGAGATAAAAAATGATCGCCTTATTTCTTTAGAGGGAAAACAAATAAAAATTATGGACAGAGTTGCTTTGAAGCGAATAGGATTTGGGTTCTAAAATTCTTTAAAATTTATATATTTTTTTTGGGCTGATGCAATAATCCAAACGAATATCGTGTTTTTCGGAGTCTTTGACGAGGTCTTCTGCTTCAAAAAAAGAAAGGCCTATTTTTAAAGCATTGGTTTTTTTTAAGAAACGATCGTAAAATCCTTTGCCATAGCCAACTCTGTTTCCTTTTTTGTCAAATGCGAGTAGCGGAACAAAAACCACTTCCAATTTTGAAACAGGAACTTCAATACCGTCTTTGGGTTCTGGGATTCCGTAATTGTTTTTTATAAAACGAGTGTTTTCAGTCATTAAAAAATGCATCATTTCTCCAGTATTAAAATCAGATTTTGACACGACAATTTCTTTATTTTTTGCAAACAAAATGTTTAAAATATGAGTGGTGTCTATTTCTTTTTGTTCTTGTATGGTGAGATACAAATGAAAATACAAATGGTTCCAAACCTCTACTTTGAGAAGTTGATTGGCAATGGCGATGCTTTTGTCTTCTATTTCAGAAGTAGAAAGCCTGTTTCGAATGGTTTTGTATTTTTTTCGGAGTTCTTTTTTAAACATGGGACGGATTGAATTGCAAAGTAAGAATATTTTTAGTCAATAGACAAAAGCTTGTATTGAGTTCATCAGCAAGTAGAGCGTTGTTTTTTTTGTTGTGGGTCAAAATAACGATTGCTCATTCATTTTTTTTTAAATTTGCGAGGGACCCAAGATAATGTCCTCAATTTTTCAAAGCACATTTTAGTTCATGCACGAGCCTTTAAAGATTCAAGTTCAAACGCTACCCAGTTCTCCAGGGGTTTATCAATATTATGATAAAAATGAACAGCTCTTATATATTGGCAAGGCCAAAAATTTAAAAAAAAGAGTTTCTTCTTATTTTAATAAAAATCAAGAGAGTGGAAAAACACGTGTATTGGTCAGTAAAATAAGAACAGTCAAGCATATCGTTGTGGCTACCGAGACCGATGCTCTTTTGTTAGAAAACAACTTGATAAAAAAATACCAACCGCGCTATAATGTCATGCTGAAAGACGACAAGACATATCCGTGGATCTGTATTAAGAAAGAGCGCTTTCCAAGAATTTTTTTGACGAGAAAAGTAATCAAAGATGGGTCCGAATATTTTGGACCCTATACTTCTATAAAGACTGCAAAGGTGCTTTTGGATTTGATCAAGGAGCTTTATCAGTTGCGAAGTTGTAATTTTTTGTTGAGTGAAAAAAATATAGAAAGCCACAAATTCAAAGTATGTCTGGATTATCATATCGGAAATTGTCAGGGTCCTTGTGAAGATTTTCAATCAGAGACGGCTTATTTAGAAGATGTCAAGGCTATCCGAAATATTATCAAAGGAAATTTTAAAGCATCGCTTGAGAAATTTCGAAATAAAATGCTTGTTTTTTCCGAGGAGATGAAGTTTGAAGAGGCGCAAAAAATCAAAGAAAAACTGGATTTGTTACAAAATTACCAGTCCAGGTCAACCGTTGTGAATCCTTCTATTAACAATGTCGATGTTTTTTCGATTATTTCTGATGAAAGCTATGGCTACGTGAATTTTTTCAAAATATCTAATGGGGCAATTGTACAGTCTCATACTTCTGAGATAAAGAAAAAATTAGAGGAAACAGACAAAGAATTGTTGGAATTGTCGATTGTGGAAATTCGTCAGAAGTTCAATGCCAATTCACCAGAGATTTACGTTCCTTTTCCGGTAGATTTGGGAGGGGACCTAAAAGTGACTGTACCCAAGTTGGGAGACAAAAAAAGAATTGTAGAGCTTTCAGAACGCAATGCAAAATATTACAGGCAAGACCGTTTCAAACAAATTCAAATTATAGATCCTGATCGTCATGTAAAGCGGATCATGGCCCAGATGCAAAAAGACTTAAGGCTTTCTTCAGAGCCGAGACATATTGAATGTTTTGATAACTCAAATATCCAAGGAACCTATCCTGTGGCTGCTTGTGTTGTTTTTAGAGATGGCAAACCAAGTAAAAAAGAATATCGAAATTTTAATATCAAAACAGTAGAGGGTCCTGATGATTTTGCTTCGATGGAAGAAGTGGTTTTTCGTCGTTACAAACGGCTGGTTGAAGAGGGTGAAAGCTTGCCTCAGTTGATTGTCATCGATGGAGGAAAAGGACAATTGTCATCCGCTCTAAAAAGTCTCGACGTTTTGGGCTTGAGAGGGAAAATTGCAATTATTGGGATCGCAAAACGATTGGAAGAGATTTATTATCCAGAGGATCCAATTCCAATGTACCTAGATAAGACCTCAGAAACTTTGAAAATAATTCAGTTCTTGAGAAATGAGGCGCATCGATTTGGCATTACGCATCATCGGAACAGAAGAAGTAAAGATGCTATCAAATCTGAGTTAGAACTGATTCCAGGGATAGGCAAGCAGACCATTGAGACTTTGCTGCAATACTATAAATCTGTAAAAAGGGTAAAGACTGCGAGTTTGGATAGTCTTGTGTCTGTTATTGGAGAGTCTCGAGCGAAAAAAGTAGTTGATTTTTTTAATAAGTAGTTTTTTCTAAAAGAAATTTTCGTCCTTCCGAACACGTTAATACGATGAATTCTTTTGTGTTTTTAGAAGGGATTTTATTTTATATTGTTTGTGTATCTTTATAAAAAAAAGTATGAATCGAATTGTTTTCCTTTTTATAGTGATGGCGAGTTTCTTCTCGTTTTCACAAGGTATTGCTGTTGATAAGCCGCCGAAAGTTGGTTTAGTTTTGAGTGGTGGTGGTGCCAAAGGATTTGCTCACATTGGCGTGTTAAAAGTTTTGGAAGCTACGGGGGTGAAATTGGATTATATAGCAGGAACAAGTATGGGTGCAGTAGTTGGAGGCTTGTATGCTTCCGGTTACTCAGCAAGAGAGATAGATTCTATAATTAAATCCATAGATTTTCCGGAGCTGTTACAAGACAAGCTTTCAAGAGCTCAATCTTCATTTTTTGAAAAGCAGTATGGAGAAAAAACAATACTGACTTTTCCTATACGTAAAGGAAAAATTAGTTTGCCAAAAGCAATAGCGACAGGGCAGCGTATCTATAACGGTTTGAATACGCTTTTCGAGTCGGTCAATACCATTGCTAATTTTCAACAATTGCCAATTCCCTTTTTTTGTATTGCAACGAATTTAGAAACCGGAAAACCCAAAGTGTTTGAGCAAGGCTCTTTGGCAGCAGCTGTAAGAGCAAGTGCTTCCTTACCAACTTTATTAAATCCTATGGTATACGAAGGAGTTGCATATATTGATGGCGGTATTTCGGACAATTTCCCGGTATTGGAAATGCGTAAAAAAGGAGTAGACATTATTATTGGTGTAGATGTTCAAGGAGAATTGGAGTCCAAAGAAGATGTTAATTCAGCTGTAGATATTCTGAACCAAATTGTGAATTTTCAAATGTATGCCAAGGACGATGAAAAACTTAGTGCATTGAATATTCATGTAGCTCCTGATTTTGAAGGTTTTTCGGTGACTTCTTTTGATCGTGTTGACGAAATTATCGACATTGGAGAGGACGCTGCAATCCTTAGAGAAGAGGCATTTGAAAAAATTGCAAATTTGCAGAAAGTAAGACCAATTTTGAAAGAAAAAGAGAAAGTCAAAAAATACACACTTTCGAATTTTAAAACCGCTGTGTTGAAAAATTATTCAAGATCTTTTATTTTAGGTAAATTGAAACTTCAAAAAGGGGATGTTGTTACCTACACTGAATTGGATGAAAAGATTGGAGGTCTTTCTTCAGCAGATGATTTTGATTTGATCCAGTACAAATTGACCCCGTCGAAAAAGGACTCGTATCTTCTTTCATTACAAATGGACGAAAATGAAGTCGCTTCTTATTTTAAATTAGGGTTGAATTACGATCCAATTTATAAAAGCGGTTTGCTGTTGAATTTTACACAAAAACATCTGCTACAAAAGAATGATATTTTTTCTTTCGATCTTGTTGCTGGAGATAATATCCGTGCCGATTTGAATTATTTTGTAGACAATGGTTTTTATACCAGCTATGGAGTAAACTCTAGATTTAATCAATTTCGTATTGATGTTCGTTACGATGGAGCAGTTGTAAAGCAAATAAATAAGATATTTAGAGATATCACAAGTCAGGCATATATACAAGCCAACTACAACAAAAAGTTTGCTGTAGGCTTGGGGCTAGAGCATAAATTTCTAGAAATGCGCTCAGATGCTTTCGGAGAATTGACCACATTTTTCGAAAAAAGCCATTATTTAAATTCCATAACATATATCAAACTAGACACCTACGATCGTAGTTATTTTCCAACCGATGGATTTCTAGTTGATGGAGAATTCAAATGGTTCATGGATTCGTCAGATTATTCTCAGAATTTTTCCCAGTTCTCTCAAATCAAATTGAAATTTGGAGCTGTTAAGACGTTTTTTGATCGGTTTTCTATTGAATTCATCGGGGAAGGAGGTACTACTTGTGGAGAAAATACTTCAGGGCAGTTTCAATTTGCTCTGGGAGGTTATGGAGATAATTTGATCAACAATCATGTAGCTCTTTTTGGATACGATTTCGAGTCTTTTGAAAACAATTCATATTTAAAAGGGACTCTAGAATTTCGCTGTAAAATTGTGAAGAACCATCTCCTCTCTTTCACAGGTAATTTTGCAAGAACCGATTTGGATATCTACAATAGGGGTGAAATATTTCAAAACATCAAATCAGGCTATGCATTGGGCTATGGTTATGACTCAATCATTGGTCCCTTAAAAATTGTAAACACCTGGTCTCCAGAAGGGAACTCTCATAGATGGTTTTTTAGCCTGGGTTTGATTTTTTAATTTTGAGCCAAGAAACCCCAATGTTAACTTAATGTTAACAAAACTTTGCTTAATTGTAAATCATTTCCTATCTTTGTTGTGTAATAACAATTAACCCCTTATATATTATGAAAAAGCTTTTGACAATAGTATTGATTCTGTTTGCATTTGTTTTGAATGCACAAAACATGCGTGTTGCTAACAATGCAATGAACCCTTCTTATGAGAAGGTTGGTGATTTGGTAAAGGTGACGACATTTTATGAAACAGGGGAAGTCAAAGAACAAGGCTTTTATGATGCGGATAAGAAGTTGACTGGGAAATGGTTGCAGTTTGACAAGCAAGGAAAAAAAATTACCGTAGCTCATTATTACAAAGGAGTGAAAGTTGGAAAATGGTTTGTCTGGAAAGGAGACAAATTGTTAGAATTGGATTACGAAGCTTCAAGGATAGCCAGTGTGAACGAATGGAAAGGCGGTGAAACGGTTATTGCGGATAATTAATTACAAAAAATATTTAAAATAAAAAAGCGCCTCATCGTAATGATGAGGCGCTTTTTTTAGATATGTGTTTTGCTAATACTCACAGCATCAATATTTAAATCGATACTGCAAATATTGATAAGCATCTCTTGGTAATACTTTGATCCACTTTTTGTGTTTTAAGAACCATTTTATTTGTTCAGATATGATTCCTTTTTTCAAGTAGGAAGCTACAAAAGGGTGCACGTGTAGTGTCAGTTTTTTGTTTTTATTTCTACTTGCCATTATTCGATTCAGTTCTACTTGTAGTTTGTCTATCAGTACAATAGGCGCTTCTACTTCTCCATTTACGTTTGGATTCGGTTCTTTTGTTTTGATGTTCATTTCTGAACGAACGCGCTGCCTTGTAATTTGCACAAGTCCAAACTTACTCGGAGGTAATATTTTGTGCTTTGTTCTGTCAAGAGCCATTTCAGCTTTCAAGTGATCGTACAATTTTTGACGATTTTCATTGGAATGCAAATCGATAAAATCAACCACAATAATTCCTCCCATGTCTCTTAACCGCAATTGTCTTGCGATTTCTGTAGCAGCAATTAAATTGACCTCTAAGGCATTCTGTTCTTGAGAATTTGCCTTGTTGGATCTATTTCCGCTATTTACATCAACGACATGAAGCGCTTCGGTGTGTTCTATCACTAAATATGCACCTTTACTCATTGATACTGTTTTTCCAAAAGCAGATTTGATCTGTCTTTCGATACCGTATTTTTCAAAAATAGGTGTCTTGGAACTATGCAGTTTCAAAATAGATTGTTTTTCAGGATAGATTTCCAACAAATAATCGTTGATTTCCTGAAACAATGCGTCATCATTTGTAACAATACTTGTAAAAGATTCGTTCAAAACATCTCTTAAAATAGAGGAGGCTCTGTTCAATTCACTCAATACTTTTGTAGGAGTATTTGTGTTGGCTAGTTGCCCGCACATTTGTTTCCAACGATCGAGTGAGTTTTGTAAATCTTTGTCTAGTTCGGCTACTTTTTTTCCTTGTGCAACAGTTCTCAAGATAACCCCAAATCCAGCAGGTTTAATGCTTTTTGCAAGACGCTTCAAGCGGTCTTTTTCTTTTGGGTCTGCTATTTTTTGAGAAACCGATACTCTTTTGGAGAATGGTACCAAAACTAAATACCTACCAGCAATAGAAATTTCTGAACTAATTCTAGGGCCTTTTGTAGATATGGGTTCTTTCACAACTTGTACGAGTACATTTTGTTTTGTTTTAAGAACTTGATCGATACTTCCGTTTTTGTTAATTTCTTTTTCAAATTGGAAGTTTTTTAAAGTGTAATCTTTGTATTTACCTGTGCTTACTTTTTTAATGAACTTATTCAACGATTGAACATGAGGTCCTAAATCATGGTAATGTAAAAAACCATCTTTGGGATATCCAACATTTACAAACGAAGCATTGAGCCCCGTCAAAATTTTACCTGTCTTCGCCAAAAAGATATCGCCGACAGAGAATTTGTTGTTGTTTGTTTCGTTGTTAAATTCAATAAGTTTCCCATCTTTGAGTAGAGCAAAATCAATATCAGATGAATTTGAACGGATAATCAATTCTAGTTTCATTCCGAATAGTTTTTATACTACATAAGAATACCAGATTCTTACATAGATGGATTAAATTTAATACAGGGTATAATACCCGGTGAAATTTTAATTTTTAAAATTTCAGTTTCAATGAACGATTGTTGCAAAAACAACAAAGAAAAAGTAAGATATTCTTACTTTTTCTTGTGTCTGTTAGCTCTTGCTCTTTTTTTACGTTTGTGCGTAGAGATTTTTGCTCTCTTTCTTTTTTTACCACTTGGCATAATGATACGTTTTTATAAATCTGAAATCATCAGATTTGGTTAATAATTTACTAGTATTTATTTTACTAATACCTTTTTCTTTACTCCTTCTGCAAAAGTTTTTGCTGGCTTAAAAGCTGGAATGTTGTGCGCAGGGATTTTAATGGTCGTGTTTTTAGAAATATTTCTTCCTGTTTTTTCTGCTCTTGTTTTGATAATGAAGCTTCCAAAACCTCTTAAGTAGACGTTGTTTCCGTTTTCCAAAGCACCTTTTACTTCACTCATAAATGCTTCTACAGTGGCCAATACATCTGCCTTTTCAATACCCGACTTGTCTGCAATACTTGATACAATATCCGCTTTTGTCATTTTATTCTATTTTTCTAGTGTGTTTAAAAAAAATTCAGACCGCAAAGGTATGATAATTAATCAATTTTGAAAAATGAAATCATTAAAAATTAAACGAATAAATAATGTAATATTGCATACATAAATTAAAAAGATGGATTTTTGTAACCATTTAGTATCGTGGTATTTAGAAAATAAAAGAGACTTGCCATGGCGAAAAAGCAAAGATCCTTATTGGGTCTGGCTGTCTGAAATTATTCTTCAACAGACCAGAGTGGCGCAAGGAAGCTCTTATTATGCAAAGTTTACAAAGGAGTTTCCTACTGTTTTTGATTTGGCAAGTGCAGAAGAGAAACGTGTTTTAAAGCTTTGGCAAGGTTTGGGGTATTATTCGAGAGCGCGCAATTTGCACTTTTCTGCAAAGTATATTGTCAATGAATTGAACGGAAAGTTTCCTGAAAGCTATCAGGATTTGCTCTTGCTCAAAGGGGTAGGAGATTATACGGCCTCCGCCATCGCATCTATCTGCTATGGAGAAGTAAAAGCTGTAGTGGATGGAAATGTCTATCGAGTATTGTCCCGTTTTTTTGGTGTGGAAACCCCTATAAATTCATCAAAAGGAATCAAAGAATTCAAAGAGTTGGCACAATTAGTCATGTACAAAGAGGATCCCGGATTGTACAATCAAGCCATTATGGATTTTGGAGCTATTCAATGCAAGCCTCAAAAACCCAATTGTGACAGCTGTCTGCTTCAATACAAGTGTGTTGCATTTCATCAAAAGAAAATAGCTTTACTCCCGGTGAAAGAGAAAAAAATAAAAATTAAAAAAAGGTATTTTAATTTTGTAGTATTGCTTTCCGAAGAAGGAAATACTAAAATAGTGCAGCGTACGGGAAAAGGAATTTGGGAAAATTTATTTCAATTTCCTTTGGTTGAATCAGGAACATCCATCGAAATGGATACACTATTGTCGCATTCTGAATTGTCACCGCTTTTAAAAAAAGAAGAAGTTGTCGTCCAACTGTTCAATTCAAAAGAATGGGTACACAAATTGTCACACCAGCATTTGTATGTGAAATTTTGGTTGGTCAAAGGAACTTTTGAAGAAGAGCTATTAATTCCTTGGGAAGAAATAGAAGATTTTGCGGTGCCTAGAATAATTCACAAATTTTTAGAAAAATTTGAAAACCCGTTTTTGTAACCCACATTTATTGAATTGTAAAAATATAAGCTTCAAAGTAGAACAAATAAACTAAAAAAGTACAAGGTGTTTATATTTTGATTATTTTTGGATAGTTATGGCAGGAACATTGAATAAAGTAATGCTGATAGGGCATTTGGGAGATGAAGTAAAAGTTCACTATTTCGAAGGGGGTGGTGCAATTGGGCGTTTTCCTGTAGCAACAAATGAAAGTTATACGAACAAACAGACCTCAGAAAAAGTTGTAACTACCGAATGGCACAATATTGTGGTTCGCAACAAACTCGCTGAAATCTGTGAAAAGTATTTGAAAAAAGGAGACAAGGTATATTGTGAAGGAAGAATAAAAACCCGCCAATGGGAACAAGAAGGGGTTAAAAGATATACAACAGAAATACATGTTGGTGATATGACTTTTTTGTCTGTACCGAATGCGTCAAATACCCCATCATCTAATTCCTTAAAAGAGGAATCTGAAAGCAGTTCTGCCGACATAGAAGGTGATTTGCCATTTTAAAAATAAAAATATTGGACCCAGAACCCATTCTAAATTTTGCAGACACTTCCAATGATGTAGCAGTCATTGTTCAAACAATAGGTTTGTTTTTATTATTGATATCCTCCGCATTGATTTCGGGTACAGAAGTCGCTTTTTTTTCACTTTCAAAAACAGATCTTGAAAAACTTTCTAAAACAAATGCAAGACAATGTGATATCATCTCAGGACTTTTAGAAAAGCCTAAAAAATTATTGGCAACCATTTTGATTGCGAACAATTTTATCAATATTTTGATTGTATTGTTATTTGCTTCTTTGGGGGCTTTCTTTTTAAATGAGTTAGAGGAACGCATTCGTTTTTTAATAGAAGTTATTCTGATTACATTTCTTATTTTGTTGTTTGGAGAAGTATTGCCCAAAGTCTATGCAACTAGAAATGCAGCGAAATTCGCCAAAAAGATGTGTAGCCCGATTCATCTTTTGGATCGCTTGTTGTCTCCGGTCAGTTATTTGTTGACGAGTATGACAGGGTTGGTAGAAAGACGATTGGCTCGAAAGAACAATGATTTTTCAGTCGAAAAACTTTCGCAAGCATTGGAGTTGACTTCAGATGATGCGACTACAAAAGATGAAAAAAATATTTTGGAAGGAATTGTAGCTTTTGGAAATACGGAGACGGTACAAGTTATGAAACCCCGTATCGATATATTTGCAATTGCTGATGATGAATCTTTTAAAGAGGTGTTGAGCAAAATTACCACCAATGGCTTTTCGAGAAATCCCATTTACCATGAAAATATTGATGAAATCATAGGGGTACTGTATGCAAAAGATTTGTTACCCCATATTACCAAAAAAGATTTCAATTGGCAGACGTTGATCCGTTCTCCTTATTTTGTTCCGGAAAATAAAAAATTAGATGATTTACTTGCAGATTTTCAAGAGAAGAAAAATCACTTAGCTATTGTGGTAGACGAATACGGAGGGACAAGTGGTTTGGTGACTTTGGAAGATGTTATTGAGGAAATTGTAGGAGATATTAGCGATGAGTTTGATGCAGACGATCTTTCCTATTCAAAATTAGATGCCAACAATTATATTTTTGAAGGAAAAACTGTTTTGAAAGATTTTTACAGAGTTTTGGAAATTGACGAAGCCCCTTTTGAAGAACTCAAAGGAGAAGCAGAGACCTTGGCTGGGTTTATTTTGGAAATTTCGGGGAGGTTTCCGAAAAAGCAAGAAAAAATTTCTTTTGAAAACTATTTATTTACAGTAGAGGCAGTGGATCGGAAAAGATTGAAGCAACTAAAAGTAACCATTGTTAAAAATGTTAAAAATTAGGTTCATCACATTTCTTCTTTTTAGCAGTATCCTTTTTTCGTGCGAAGAGGATACATTACCCAAGCCGAGCGCTTTTTTGCGGTTAGAATACCCCGAAGCGACCCACAATTTTTTTCAAAAAAGAGGACGTTTTTCCTTTTTTTACAACTCAAATGCAATCGTGGTAGAGAAAAGAAATCGCGATTGGATTGATCTCAAGTATCCTTCCCTGAAAGCAACTTTAGTATTGACCTATTCCCCAGTCAAAAAGAATCTCCGTGCTTTGCTTCAAGATGCCGAAAAATTAACTTTCAAGCACGCAATCAAAGCGGATGACATACAAGCTGTTCCTTATGAAAATACTACAAATAAGGTCTATGGTAAAATGTATGAAGTCTATGGGAATACAGCGACTCAAATTCAGTTTCATGCGACAGATTCCGTTGCAAACTTCATTACAGGAGCCCTCTATTTTTACGCTCGTCCCAACTACGATTCTTTATATCCAGCAGTCGCACATCTCAGAAAAGACATCATACATCTGATGGAAACCTTGGTATGGGAAAAGCGATGATGCTTTTTTATTTTTTTAAGAGACCGTTTGCAGAAAAATACCAGTAATGTTTTTTAGAAGAACGAAGTTGTTCAAAATAAAGAAACGAAGTTCTGTAAAGCCTGCACAATGGTTGTTTACCCTTTGTTCAATTTGTAGCGTATTTGTTTTGGAGAACTAAATAAAACTGCATACCAAATAGAATAGCTCCGCACACCAAATGGATGGCTTGTGTTCCGATAGGGAAATCACTATAATACATTAAAATACCAGTCAGTGCCTCTACGATGATAAGTCCTACGATGTATTTCGGAAGCCTGAAGTTTAATTTCAGTGTTTCATTTTTGTAAAAGATAAGAAGATTGACAAGAACAATCGCAATTGTGAAAGAGCGGTGAATATAAAAAACAATACTAGGATTGTACAAGCTCATTTGCTTATTATCAAATCCAAATAGTTTTACTTGTTCATCCACGAACTGTCTTACCTGTGTTCCCATTGCAATTTGAATTATTGAGAAGGCAACGGAAATGAGTAATAAGTAGTGAAAGGTTTTGTTGTATCTGATCAATCTTTCTTCTTTTGTCGAAAGTAAGTGGAGGAGTTTTAATAGCAGTCCAATAATTAGCAGTCCAACCACCATATGAATGGTAATAGTCGATGGTTTTAAGACCGAATCAATGACTGTTTTTCCAAGCCAAGCTTCAAACAACATGCCTAAAAAAGCAACAAACGACAAGTATACTAATATTTTGTTTTCTTTTCTAAATTTCAACGAGGTGTAGATCAATAACAGAAAAATGAGTCCCGAGATTACTGATGCAAGCCGGTTGATGTATTCTGTCCATGTATGGTATACATTGAAAACGGCATAGTCGTGTTTGGTATAGGTTTGCCAATGGTCTTTTTTGAAAGTATCTGAGCTGGTAAAGTTTTTTTCAGCGACTAATAAAGATTCGTTTTGAATAATCATCATTCCCTTGTTGTACAATTTGTCTGGTTGCCACAATAATTCGGCTTCGTCAGAGGGAGGAATGTAGTATCCAAAACATTTTGGCCAGTCTGGACATCCCATTCCTGAGCCTGTCATTCGAACAATCGATCCTGCTAAAAAAATAACATAGACAGAAATCAAAGCGGCTTTTACAATGGTTTTAAAATGTTTCTTCAAAAAAATGGAATTTAAAATATTTAGGATTGGCGTAAAAGAATTGTTTATTTTTTTGACTTACAACACGTGCCGTCGTTTTTAGTCTGAGTCATTTTTACCTCACATTTAGTCTTGCATGCGATCTTTTTTTTCAAACACTTCGGGCTATCTTTATCACTATAAGAATTTTTCAATTTTTTAGAAGTATAACATTTTTTTTCTGCCACCACGCAGCACGACTTTTTATAATCTTTGTTGCATGTTTTTGTGATTTTAGCGTTTGTTTCTTTTTTAGTTTCCTTGCAAGAAATAGAAAGTACGGCAACAAAAGCAAGCAAAAACAATCCTTTTAGTAGTTTCATGAGGGTTTAGTTTAAGTCGACTTCTTTCATATCAGTCACGGAGTATAGCGATCCATCTCCAATAGTACTAATTCTCTTAGAAATTTCTTCCGCAGAAATTTGATTTGTATCAAAAATAAATTCCCCAAGATTGTCTTTAAAAAGAACTTTGGCAGAGGTTATCCCCACGGTTTTTGAAAGTTTAGATTCAATGGTTTTTGCACAACCAATTTGACATGTCATTCCTTTAATCCCAATGCTTACTTTTTTTAGGACGGCTTCTTTTTGAATGTCCTGAGTAGCTGGGGTTTTATTTGTTTCTGTGCTGTTTTTACATGAGATTAGCATTGTGAAAAACAGAATGCAAGCGAATAAAAGTCTGTGTGTTTTCATGATTTAAAAACTTTAGTATTTTACCCAACAAATTTATGCAGATTAATTCTATTTACCGAAAAAATAAGTCAATTTTGTAAAATCTTTAACAAAGGAAGAAATGAAAGGTAGAAAATGGTTGTATTTAGGTGTAATATCACTTGTTTGGGGGAGTTCTTTCATCTTAATGAAAAAGGCATTGCTCGGACTTGCTCCTTTTCAAATAGGTGCATTGAGAATTTTAATTTCAGGAGTCTTGTTGTTTGTAGTTGCTTTTGATAAAATTATAAAAATAGAAAGGAGACATTGGGTGCCTATTGCTCAAGTGGCCTTTATTGCAAGTTTTTTTCCAGCGTTTTTTTTTGCGTTTGTTATTGACGAAATTGACAGCTCGGTTTCTGCTGTACTGAGCTCTTTGACCCCTTTGATAACCATGATATTGGGAGCACTTTTTTTTGGGTTTGCATATCAAAAAAAACAAATCATCGGCATCTTTGTGGGGCTTTTAGGAACCTTGCTGCTTATTTTAAGTGGCGTAGAAAACAATCCAGATCAAAATTATTTTTACACGCTTTTGATTTTGCTCTCTTCAATCGGCTACGCTTTGAGTTTGAATATTATCAAAAGCAAGCTTCAGGATGCAAATGCTATGGCAATAACTGCAGGAGGTTTTTTGTTACTATTCCCTTTCGCTTTTCTAGTGTTGCTTTTTTCAGGTTTTGAGGAGTTGAATTTTTCAAGAGAAATTGTGCAACACTCTTTGGGCTATGTTTTTTTATTATCTCTTTTAGGAACTGCTTTTGCAAAAGTGTTGTTCAATAAATTGGTGCAGATATCTACCCCTGTTTTTTCTTCGTCTGTTACTTATTTGATTACAGTGGTCGCAGTGTCTTGGGGTTTCATAGATGGCGAACGCCTGTCTTTTTATCAGATGGTTGCCATTTCAGTGGTGTTTACAGGTGTTTATTTGGTCAATAAGAAAAAACGAGATGCTTAGATTGAAAATGCCTTCTTCGAGTGGTATGTCATACAGACGAATCGCAAAAAAATCCCGAAGGTTTTTCTTTTTTATGTTTTTTTCTGCAAAGAATTGAAGTGTTTGTAAGTCGGTCAGGTTTGTTTCCATAGAAAGTTGTTTTTTAATAATTTCTGACTAAAAAATAATGGATATGAAAGACTTGTGCATTCCTAAAAAAGAAGTATATTTGCACTCGTTTTACACGAAACAAAAATTTAAATAACAAACATATGTACGCAATTGTAGAGATAGCAGGGCAGCAGTTTAAAGTAGCGAAAGACCAAAAGGTTTACGTACACCGTTTGCAAAACGAAGAAGGATCAAAAGTTTCTTTTGACAACGTTCTTTTAGTAAGCGATGGTAAAGACGTAACAGTTGGCGCCCCAGCTATAGAAGGAGCCAAAGTAACGGCGAAAGTATTAGGTCACTTGAAAGGTGATAAAGTAATCGTTTTCAAAAAGAAAAGAAGAAAAGGTTACAAAAAGAAAAATGGTCACCGTCAATATTTGACTGAAATCCAAATTGATGGGATTGCAGTAGGGGGTGCTAAGAAAAAAGCAGCAGCTAAGAAAGCAGTGGCTTCTGATGAAGCAGCCGCTCCCAAAAAAGTAGCAGCCAAAAAAGCTCCGACTAAAAAAGCAGCTCCAAAAGCAGCAGCTGAGAAAAAAGCGCCAGCTAAAAAGGCTCCAGCTAAAAAAGCAGCTCCTAAAAAGGCGGCGGCGAAGAAAGAAGAAAAATAAAATTATTCACATCCCTGCGTCAGCAGGAAATAAAATCGAAAAATTATGGCTCATAAAAAAGGTGTCGGTAGTTCGAAGAATGGTAGAGAATCAGAATCGAAACGATTAGGTGTTAAAATTTTTGGAGGTCAAGCTGCAATAGCAGGTAACATTATCATCCGCCAAAGAGGAACTAAACATTACCCAGGTGAAAACGTTTACATGGGAAAAGATCATACTTTGCATGCAAAAGTTGATGGTGTTGTAAAATTCCAAAAGAAAAAAGACAACAAATCATACGTTTCTATCGAAGCGTTTGAAGCTTAAGAAATAAGATTTTTAAATCTGAAACTCCCTTCCACTTGTGGTTGGGAGTTTTCTTGTTTTATTACAAGAAGTTCAAAACAAATTGAATTCGGTGTTTGATCGAAGCAAGTTTGCCTGCTTTTTTCAATTATTGAGGCTAGTAGATCAGATTCAAACAGCCAATAATTCATTTCCTTTCCTTACTTTTACAACCATGAGATGGATTTATAATAGTATGGTTATTTTTTCAGGTTTTATCCTAAGGATACTTGCGATATTTCATAAAAAAACACACTTGTTTGTCAAAGGTCGAAAATCTGTTTTCTCACTTTTGAATACAAAAATAGCTTCCGAAGATCAGGTTTTTTGGTTTCATTGTGCCTCCCTAGGAGAATTTGAACAAGGACGTCCTGTGATGGAGCAATTGAAGAAAGAATTTTCATCTTGTAAAATAGTTCTCACATTTTTTTCTCCCTCAGGATATGAAGTTCGAAAAAATTACAAAGGAGCAGATGTGGTGTGTTATTTGCCTTTGGACACACACGCCAATGCCAAAAAATTTGTAAAAATTGTAAATCCTACTATGGCCGTTTTTGTCAAATATGAATTTTGGCCCAATTATTTACAGGT
>CAJQMT010000021.1 GCA_905479475.1 uncultured Flavobacteriaceae bacterium | reverse complement strand
GTCACTGCATAGAACAATCTTACAAGATGAATACATTGTTTTTACGCAATATATTTCACACATTATTTTTTGTTCCCGTAATTCATAAGTCTTAGAACACGAGCGCTCTCAAAGAAATACGCCTTCCTTTTAAAATGACCAAGGACATGCCACTATTTATTTCATAAATTTGCCATGGTTTCTAAAAAGATTCCGTTTTTTTGTATTTTAAAATTTTATTTATGGGTTTTCGGTTTGTTATTTTCGTTGGAATTCTTGTTTTGTTAGATGCTTATGTTCTCTCTGGGCTTCGGGCTGTTTTTTCAAAAAACAATACACAACAATGGGCAACAATTGTCTATGTATTCCTTGCTTTACTGGCGCACATAGGTTTTTATATTTTGGTTAAGCATTTTTCATCTCGAACGTTGAATGCCACGTTGATACACAATCTATGGATCGGTTTTGGTTTTTCTTTTATCGTCTTTAAATTATTATTTGTCTCTTTTTTGATTTTAGACGACGCACTACGCGTTTTAAAATTTGGAATACAGTATTTGTATGATCTTTTTACAACAAATTCCAAAGGCGTTGATCTAGGAAATAGACGTCAATTTTTAGTCAAGCTTGGCTTGGGAGTGGCAAGTATTCCATTTGTATCCATGTTGTATGGTATTACCAAAGGGAAGTACAATTATAAGGTGAAGAAGGTACAACTAAAACTCCCAAACCTTCCAAAAGCATTCGAAGGGTTCCGTCTTGTGCAAATTTCTGATATTCACGCAGGAAGTTTTGACAGCATGGAAGATGTGCAGCGTGGGGTAGATTTGATCAATGCGCAAAATGCCGATGTGGTTTTTTTTACAGGAGATCTTGTCAATAGTGATTCGAGAGAGATAGAACCGTACAAGACAACTTTTAAAGGGATTGAGCCAAAAGTCTATGCAGTTTTAGGAAATCACGATTATGGTGATTACAAGAAATGGCCTTCCAAAAAAGCCAAACAGGAGAATTTTGAACTGTTGGAAAAGTACCAAGAAGAAATGGATTTTGATTTGTTGAAAAACGAACATCGATTTTTGGAACGCGATGGGGAAAAAATCGCAGTCATTGGCGTAGAAAATTGGGGAAGCTCTTTTGTGAAACATGGTGACTTGGATAGAGCGCTTGAAGGAGTGGACAAAGAGGTGTTTAAAATATTGTTATCACACGATCCTTCGCATTGGGATTTGAAAACAATTCCCCACCAAACCCCTGTGGATCTTACACTTTCGGGACACACACATGGGATGCAATTTGGAGTAGATATCCCATGGTTGAAATGGAGTCCTGTGAAGTACAAATATCCGAGATGGTCAGGCTTGTATCAAGAAGCTTCACAATATTTATATGTCAATAGAGGTTTTGGATTTTTAGGTTTTCCAGGGAGAGTGGGTATGTGGCCGGAAATTACTGTGATTGAGTTTACAAGTTAAGAGAAAGTGCATGAATAAAAAATTAAGAGCAAATAAAACCTCTGCGATACAGATGCTAGAGGAACGGATTTCTATGAAAAAAGAAGATGCTGTTTCGTTAGGCAAAGAGCTTGTTGCAAGGAAAAATAAATTTGCCAACTTGAAAGAGAAAGAAGAAAAGAAGCCAATTACTCGTGCCGGAATTTTAGGAACCTATCATTTGGTTGGGAAAAATTCATCGGAAGACGAGACAAGCTATGTAGGCTTGTTGTCATTGCATCTTGACGAGGGCCAAATTCGAGCAACTTGGTTGGTGGAAAAAACAGACTTGCATTACGGTTATGGTTTCTTGCACGGACGTGTCTTGATATTGAACTTTATGTATTCGTCTGAAGGTCAAGAGTACAAAGGGATAGTAGCGTATGAATTTTTAACAAATGAGATCATTACGGGTACTTGGACCGAAGAAATCAATACTGCGATCGGTGTGGAGTTTGGAAGGAAATTGCCCTTGGAAAAAATAGATTCTTTGCATTTTTTTGGGAAAAACTAAATGTCCTCGTTTAATTCATGTTGGAAAAGCTTTTTTCCAATTTAAAATAGTATTTTTGCAACCTTAAATTTTTTGTATGCAAATTAGAAATATCGCTATTATAGCACACGTTGACCACGGTAAGACGACCTTGGTAGATAAAATTATCGACCAGGCAAAAGTTTTGGACGATAGAAAAGAAAGAACCGACCTTTTGTTAGACAACAATGATTTGGAACGTGAAAGAGGAATTACCATTCTCTCTAAAAATGTTTCCGTGCAGTACAAAGGGACTAAAATCAATGTGATTGATACTCCTGGCCATGCCGATTTTGGAGGAGAAGTGGAGCGTGTTTTAAAGATGGCAGATGGTGTTTTGTTATTGGTAGATGCCTTTGAAGGTCCGATGCCACAAACCCGTTTTGTATTAGGGAAAGCAATTGAATTGGGATTGACTCCCATTGTTGTTGTAAACAAGGTAGATAAAGAAAACTGTACTCCAGATATTGTACATGAAAAGGTGTTCGATTTGATGTTTGCATTAGAAGCAACGGAAGAACAGCTTGATTTCGCAACCGTTTACGGTTCAGCAAAAAATAATTGGATGAGTACCGATTGGAAAAATGAAACAACAGACATTGTTCCTTTGTTAGATGCTGTATTAGAATCTATACCAGAGACTCCATACAATGAAGGGACCCCACAGATGCAAATTACCTCTTTAGATTTTTCTTCTTTTACAGGAAGAATTGCTATTGGGCGTATTTTCCGTGGCGATTTAGAAGCTGGAAAAGATTACATGCTTTGCAAAGCTGATGGAACTACGAAAAAAGTAAGAATTAAAGAATTGCACGTATTCGAAGGAATGGGGAAAGCTCAGGTCGACAAAGTACGTTGTGGAGATATTTGTGCAATTACAGGGATTGAGGGATTTGAAATTGGAGATACCATAGCAGATTTAGAAAACCCAGAAGCATTGCCAAGGACTGAAATTGATCAACCTACGATGAGTATGTTGTTTACGATCAACAATTCTCCTTTTTTCGGAAAAGAAGGAAAGTTTGTAACATCTCGACACTTGCGTGATCGTTTGTTCAAAGAATTGGAAAAGAATTTAGCATTGAGAGTTGAAACTACGGATTCTGAAGACAAATTCAATGTGTTCGGACGTGGTGTATTGCATTTGTCCGTATTGATTGAGACAATGCGTCGTGAGGGGTATGAATTGCAAGTAGGACGTCCACAAGTAATTCTCAAAGAAATTGATGGTAAAAAATGTGAACCTTATGAAACCTTGTCTATTGACGTTCCTGAAGATGTTGCTTCCAAAGCCGTAAATCTCGTTTCGTTGCGAAAAGGAGACTTAATGGTCATGGAGCCGAAAGGAGATTTGCAACACTTAGAATTTACAATTCCTTCTAGAGGTTTGATTGGCTTGCGTAATAAAATTTTGACTGCAACTGCAGGTCAAGCAATCATCAACCATCGTTTTAGCGAATATGGACCTTTTAAAGGGGAGTTTACCGAGGAAGAAAAAGGAGCGATTGTATCTGCTGCTGCTGGGAAAGCAACCGCTTATGCTTTGGACCGTTTACAGGATAGAGGTAAATTCTTTATTGATATCAATGAGGAAATCTATATTGGCCAAGTAATTGGAGAAAACAGCAAGTCTGAAGACATGGCTGTAAACCTAATCAAAGGGAAACAACTGACAAACATGCGTAAGTCTGGTACTGATGATGCAATGAAAATTGCTCCAAAAATTGATTTCTCATTGGAGGAATGTATGGAGTATATTAGAGTTGATGAGTACTTAGAGGTAACTCCAGAGAGTTTGCGTATGCGTAAAATTACTTTCAAAGCGTAATTTTCAGTCATTCAAAAAAGTAAAAGCCTTCTCAATTCTATTGAGAAGGCTTTTTTAGTTTATGTTGCAGGATTTCAATTTTAACCGTACCACTTCGAAAGACTTTGATTGTTTTGTAATTGGCGTCGATTAAAGAAATTTCACCGTCACTAAGATTGTAAACATTCGAATAAAAGACATAGGGTTCTTCTGCTTTGAAATTTAAAAATGCTCTAGAATCGTTTGATAAGTCGATTTTGTCGATTTTACCGCCATTCGGAAAAAAAGTTCCTGTTTTATGAATTGGAATATTATTTTCGTCAAGGTATTGTATGGCTTTTTGTCTCAGTTCAAAATAGGGAACATGTGCTAAGGACGCATCCCAACCCTGGGAAATTTCTCTCGGGTATACCCATAAATTTCCAGAAACCAAACTAGCAATTAGAAGTCCATATACAAGTTTCTTCCTTTTTCTTGGAAGTAGCGATAGTCCTCTAAATGCAACGAGTGCAAAAATTAGATAAGACACAATAAAGTACCGGTGTCCAAATGGATTGATGGCGACGAGGGAAATACTAGCGACAAAAAAAACAGACGAAAACGCAAGAAGCAGAAGCTTTTTATTCTTTTTGTCCAAGAAAATTTTTCTTTGAAAAAGAAGTAGGCCAATCAAAACAATAAAAATTGCAATGCGTCCAAAATCTAAATAACGATGCACCAATACAATACAATTTTTCAAAAACTCCCCAAAAGATGCGAAATGCCACAGACTTTCCCAAGGTGAATCGGGATGCGTTTGCAACCAGCCTTTTCCGCTCAATCTAAAAAAAATATAAGAAAATGCAGGAATAGCCCCAAAGCCATAGCACAAGATTGTTTTTTTTGAAAAAAAAGATGGTAAGTTGTGTCTAGAAAGCCATAAATGATGAACCACCTCGTATAGGAAAATACCTGCAAAAAGCATCATGCTTCTATAAGTAACAATACCAAGAAAGAACAAGCCGAGTGTTTTGAGAATATAGTTCTTATGCAGGTTGTTTACGACCAAAAGGAAAAAGAAGACTTGAATTACTTCCGGACTTATCAAAACCAGCTGAGCTAAGATTGTCGGGTCTAAAACGACAATTAAAAAGGCAAAGTAGCTTTGTCTTTTGTTTTTCGTAAACTGTTTGCAAAATAAAAAGAGTTGCACAAAAAAACCATAAATAAAGGGAGCCAGCGCGATATGGCTTACCAGTAAGTTTTTTCCAAATAGTTTCCAACTGCTCGCTAAAATAAAGGCTAAGAAAGGAGGGTGTCCAGGGTCAAATTCGTTGGGAAAATGAAAATTGAACAATCCGTTGTAGAAAAGGTGATTTCCCATTTTGTAGCCAAAAGTGACATTGTCCCAAAAAAAGCCACTGTTTTGAGATGCTAAAGGAATTAATATGCTCAGTGTGATAAAAAAAAGATGCTTTTTGTAACTCATTTTATTCTTCTATAGCTCTTTCAATACTGCTTTCAGGTAAAGATTTTTTAGCTTTTGCACCCAGTTTTTTAATTTTCTCAACACTGGTAACTAAGTTTCCTTTTCCGTCGTGTAACTTGTTCATAGCGCTGCTGTAATCTTTTTTTACATCGTCCATTTTTCGTCCTATTTTAATAAGATCTTGATACAATCCCACAAATTTGTCATACAAAGCACCTGCCTGTCTGGAAATTTCAATCGCATTTTTTTGTTGCTTTTCATTTTGCCACATGCTATCAATTGTTCTTAAGGTAGCTAGCAATGTAGAAGGCGTTACGATCACTATGTTTTTTTCAAATGCCTTGTTGTATAGTTGGCCGTCTTCTTCCAATGCCATCGCAAAGGCAGGTTCTATAGGGATAAATAAGAGTACAAAATCTGGAGATTCAATTTGATACAAATCCTCGTACTTCTTTGCGCTCAATTGATCTATATGTCGTTTCAAAGAGTTGACATGTTCTTTTAAGTATTTCGCTTTTTCTAATTCATTTTCTGAGTTTACAAATTGCTCATAAGCAGTCAAAGAAACTTTTGAATCGACAATCATTTTACGATTGTCCGGTAAGTTTATAATTACATCTGGACGTAAACGTGTTTTATATTCAGCGTCAACAGCGAAACTTTTTTCTAGATCGTACTCTCTGCCTTTTTCTAAACCTGACTTTTCTAAAACCCGTTCGAGGATCATTTCTCCCCAATTCCCTTGTGTTTTACTATCTCCTTTCAAAGCTTTGGTCAAGTTGATGGCTTCTTGACTCATTTTTAAATTCAAGTCTTTTAGGCCTTTGATTTGTTCGTTCAAAGCAGAATGTCTTCCGATACTCTCTTTGTTGGTTTCCTCTACTTTTTTTTCAAAAGTTTGTATTTTTTCTTTTAAAGGATTTAAAATTTCATGAATACTTTCTTTATTTTGTTGTTTGAATTTTTGTGATTTTTCATCTAAAATTTTGTTCGCTAAATTTTCAAATTCTTTGCTGAATTTTTCTTGAAGTTGTTCGACTTCTTTTTTGTTTTCACGCAACGTCTTTTCGCTATTTTCCAAGGTTGCGTTTGTTTTGGTAATCGTGATACTTAGCGCGTTGTTTTTTTCTCTAAGGGCGCCTAGTTCGCGCTCTTTAGAACTGCGAAGCGCATCGCTATTTTCTTTGGCTTCGGATAAAAGAGTTGTGAGGTTGTTGTTCTTTTCTTTCAACCCAATTTGTTCTTTTTCAGACTTGAGTTTGGAAATGATTTTGCCAATGAGGAAGCCTACAAACATACAGAACATACAGGCTACAAAAAAAAGGATCGAGTTTGTCATACACTTTTTGTGTGAAAAGTTAGCGTTCCTACAAATTTAAAAGAATATTTGAAAGAAGGATCTATTCCTTTAAATATTTAAACGAATGTGGTTTGGGGCTGTACAAGCAATAATTTGTTAGCCTATGGAAAACATTTTTCCTGTTTGCGCGAGGTGTGTATTGGAGAAGATCTCTTCTGCCTCTTTTTGGAATGGGGTGAGATCTTTGTAACGGTTAGAATAATGACCAATGATAAGTTGTCCTACTTGGGCTTCTTTTGCGATGGTTGCAGCTTCTTTTGCAGTACTGTGTTTGGTTTTTTTTGCCAAAGATTTTTCGGTTTCTAAGAAAGTAGCTTCATGGTATAATAAATCAACTTCTTTGAGAAGAGACACAATTTCCGGAAGAAAGGCTGTATCGCTACAGAAGGCGTAAGAAGCAGGTTTTTTGGGAGGTAATGTCAGTTTTTCGTTTGGAATTTCAGCACCATTGGTAGCAATAAAATTCTTTCCTTTTTTCAAATTGTGGTAATCACAAACTTGTATTTCAGGATTCAATTGAATTTTTTCCATATTCAATTTCCGTGGACCTTCTTTTTCTTGGAATAAATATCCGTTGGTATAAATTCGATGGTCTAAGGGAATGGTCCGTACGATTACTTTTTTGTCTTCAAACACAACCGTGCTTTCAGTGCCGTTCAGTTCATGGAAAATGAGAGAGAATTTAGTCCATGATTTACACAGTTTTATTTGCAGTGTAATGATTTCTTTGATGCCTTTGGGGCCATAAATATGCAAATCATGCTCTCTGTTTAAGAGACCAAAAGTAGCTATCAATCCAATCAGTCCGTAAAAATGATCCCCGTGTAAATGGGAGATAAAGATATGCCTGATTTTAGCAAATTGAATTTTGTTTTTTCGAAGTAATGTTTGTGTGCCTTCTCCGCAATCAATTAAAAAATGACGTTCGTTGATTTCTAGAAATTGTGAGGTAGGATGTGCATTGTTTCTGGGTGTTGCAGAATGACAGCCGAGTATGGTAAGTTGAATACTCATGGGGTTATAAACTCATAAGATCTCGTTCGATCTCGTCCATTTCTAAAACATCTTCGGCCTCTATAAGTGTTGGGACAACACTTAAGGTTTCGTCTTCAAAGTCATCAATTTCAACCGCGTTGGTAATCAATACAAATGACTTCTCATTTTCTTTTTGTTGTTTGGAAAACTTCGCAAATTTTTCGAGCTCATTTACAGATATAGGGAATGTGTTCAATAAATTTAAAAAGAGGTGTGTCTCCGAGATTTCATTTGTTCTTGAAAGAAATACAGTGTAGAATTCAGCAAAAGAATTCTCTTCGGGAAGTACTACCGTATAGGTTTCATTTTTTTCAATTAGCATATCGTATTTGGTTTTTTAGTCTTGGAGTTCCCTTTTGAAAGCGATTCAAAGAATACCTATCTTTTTATTTGTTCAGCGAGTAAATAAATACAGGCCATTCGAACGGCGACACCATTTTCTACTTGGTTTAAGATAATGGATTGATCAGAGTCAGCGACATCACTCGTAATCTCTACACCACGATTGATGGGGCCGGGGTGCATTACTACAATCTCTTTATTTAGAGAGTTTAAAATTTCTTTGTTGATTCCGAACAGTTGCGTGTATTCTCTGGTAGAAGGGAAATATTTTACATCCATTCTTTCGTGTTGTACCCTTAGCACATTTGCAACATCGCACCATTCGAGTGCTTTTCGCAGGTTGGTCTCTGCTTTTACACCCAAACTTTCAATGTGTTTTGGGATCAAAGTTGTGGGGCCACATACTTTGACTTCTGCTCCTTGCAATTGCAAAGCAAAAATATTTGACAAAGCCACTCTGGAGTGCAGAACATCGCCTACAATTACAACTTTTTTACCAGCCACATCTCCGAGTTTTTCGCGTATCGAGTAGGAGTCGAGTAGCGCTTGCGTTGGGTGTTCGTGCGTACCGTCTCCAGCATTGATAATCTTGGCGTCTACGTGTTTGGAAAGGAAAACACCAGCGCCCACATTCGGGTGCCGCATCACTACAATATCCACTTTCATCGATAAAATATTATTGACCGTGTCGATCAATGTCTCCCCTTTCTTTAGAGACGATTGACCTGCTGAGAAATTAACGATGTCTGCAGAAAGTCGCTTTTCAGCCAATTCAAACGATAATTTTGTACGTGTGCTGTTTTCAAAAAATAAATTTGCAATGGTGATGTCTCGCAGTGATGGAACTTTTTTGATGGGGCGATTGATGACCTCTTTAAAGTGGTCTGCCGTTTCAAAAATAAGGTCTAAATCTTCTTTTTTGAGATGCTTTATGCCGAGTAAATTTTGAACACTTAGTGACTTCATTTCGTTTTTAATCATTCGTTGTTAGATAAATAGCATCCTTTCCATCGTTTTCTTCCCATAGAACAGCAACTCTTTCGTTATTGATCACATCCACTTGTCTTCCCCTGTAGTCGGGTTGTATTGGTAAATGCCTGCTAAAACGTCTGTCTATAAGACACAATAATTCTGTTTGTTTTGGTCTTCCGTAAGATTGCATTGCTGACAGTGCAGCATTGATACTTCTTCCTGAAAACAAAACATCGTCAATAATGACCACATTTTTGTCTTCGATAATAAAGTCAACATGCGTAGTATTGGCCTCTAATGGCGCATCTCTTCTTCTAAAATCATCTCTAAAAAAAGTGATATCTAGCAAACCTAATTTGATGTTTTGAATATTGTATTCCTCTTCTAACAGCTTTCCGAGTCGTTGTGCCAAGAAGGTTCCGCGTGGTTGAATGCCTAAAAGAACAGTATTTGAAAAATCGCCATGGTTTTCGATCAATTGACAGGCTAATCGATGCAATATGATTTTAATTTCCTTGGAGTTTAGTAAAATTTTATCACTCATAATAATGACCAAAGCAGGTTTTGAAGAACAAATATACTTGTAATTCGTCAGTAATAAAATTAAAAACTGGATTTTTGGAGAGAAGCCCCATTGAATATCAAATACAGAGCAATCGAAAAATTAACAAATTTTGATGCAATTGCTCATTGGTTTTGAAAAGGTATTGATTCGTTTTCAATTTCGAGTATGAGATGTTAATTAAATTGTTAAAAAGAATATGCTAGCGGAACTCTTTTCAAGCGAGTCAAATCGTATTTTTAATTTATTGAAAATGTTTTTATTTTAAGACAATAGATGCCTATGGCTTTATCGAGATTTGAATCGATGTTAAAAACCAATAAAGTGTATTTTTTTGACTCATCAGAATTTGAGGAAATTATACATTATTATATAGACAATGGAAGACATGCATTGGCGAAAAAAGCAGTCAAATTAAGTTTGGAGCAGCATCCTTACTCGGCGATGTTAAAATTGTTAAAAGTGGAGTTGTACATTTTTGAAGATAAAATTGTAGATGCGAAAAGGCTGTTGCACGAGATTGAGGCTTTGGAGCCAACAAATGAAGAAGTGCATATTCAAAAAGCAGCGATTCTTTCGAAAGAAGACAAGCACGAAGAGGCCATTCATTCCTTAAAAATTGCCTTGAAACATACCAATGACCTTGCCGATGTTACCTCCTTGATTGCGATGGAGTATTTGTTTTTGGACAATTTTGACAAAGCACGTGTGAATTTTGCGAAATGCGTAGAGGTGGATTACGAAGATTATTCCTCCTTGTACAATGTTATTTATTGTTTTGATATGGATTCAAAACACAGCGAAGCCATCGTGTATTTGAATGATTATTTGAATAAAAACCCATACTGTGAGGTCGCATGGCACCAATTAGGAAGGCAGTATATGGTTGTTGAAAATTATGAAGAGGCTTTGAAGTCTTTCGATTATGCTGTTTTAATCGATGAGAATTTTGTGGGAGGCTATATCGAAAAGGCAAAAACCTTGGAGTTTTTAGAACGTTGGGAGGAGGCTATTGAAAATTATACAGTGGCGCTCGAGTTGGATGATCCTACAGCATTTGTTTATTTGCGAATAGGAGACTGTTTTCGCAAGAATGAAACCTTTCACAAAGCGGCAGAGTTTTATAAAAAAGCGGTGAATGAAGATCCCTTATTAGACAAGGCTTGGTTGGCCTTGTCTCATGTTTTTGTAGAATTGAAGGACTATGACAAAGCTCTCTATTATTGTAAAAAGTTGTTGTCTATTGATGAATTTAACCCTGAATATTGGAGAAAGTTTGGAGAAATCAATTTAAACTTGTCTAATTATGAAGAGAGTGTGGATGCTTTTAAGCGTTGTTTGAGTTTGGATGACAAAGCATTAGAGGTATGGATGGCTTTGGTAGATGTTCAGTATTTTATAGGAGATTACAACCTCGCATTGGAAAGTTTGATTCGGGCAAAAAACTACTACAAAGAATCTGCAGAAATAGAATACCGCTTGTTTGGTGTTTTTATGGAGCTTGGAAAAAAAGAGGAATCTTTTTTACATTTGAAAAACGGAATGGCCATTGATTTTAAATTTTTAAATATCATCAAAGAGTTGTATCCAGCTTGTTTTAAGCTAAAGGAAGTCATTGCTTTGGTAGCGTCGTGCCGTCCGAGATAATACACAAAAGAATAAGAAGTGTTTTGCAATTAAAAACTATATTTGTCAAAATCAAAATAGACAAATGCAAAGAACATTTAAACAGTCCCTTTTTTTATTTCTAAAAGGCATGGCAATGGGGGCAGCAGATGTGGTTCCTGGAGTTTCGGGAGGAACCATCGCTTTTATTTCTGGAATTTATGAAGAGCTCTTGAAGAGTATCAGTGCGATTAATTTTTCAACCTTGTCCATGCTTCAGAAGAATGGGCTCAAGGCAGTTTGGAAATCGATCAACGGTTCTTTTCTTGTCGTCCTTTTGTTTGGAATTTCAGTGAGTGTAGTTTCTTTGGCCAAAGGAATTACCTATTTGTTGGAAAACCAACCCATTTTGCTGTGGTCTTTCTTTTTTGGACTGGTATTGGCAAGTGTTGTTTTTATAGGTAAGCAAATCACGAAATGGAATTTTGCGACCATTGTTACCTTGCTTTTGGGTGCTTTTGTGGCTTATTATATTACCATTCTAGAACCTTTGATTTCAGAAGGAGCCTCGCTTTGGTTTTTGTTTTTGTCCGGTGCCTTGGCAATATGCGCCATGATTTTGCCCGGTATATCAGGTTCTTTTATTTTGGTATTATTAGGCTCCTATAAGATTATTTTAGAAGCCATTCATTCTAGAGATTTTCAAATAATTGCTGTAGTGGGATTGGGAGCAATCACAGGTTTGTTGAGCTTTTCGAAAGTGTTGAAATGGTTGTTTTTAAAATATAAAAATATAACCTTGGCCGGATTGACGGGGTTTGTTATAGGCTCTTTGAATAAAATTTGGCCTTGGAAAGAAACCCTAGCTTGGAGACTGAATTCACACGGGGAAGAAGTGCCTTTGTTGCAAAAAAGCATCGGACCTTTCCGTTTTCAAGGAGAGTCTCAATTGCTATGGGCTATTATCTATGCACTCTTGGGCTATGCTGTTATTCTGGCTTTGGAAAAAATACAAGCCATAAAAAAATAGTTTTTCATTTAGCAACGAGCACAAAACTCAAAACTCAAAACTCTTGTACTTACAAAAAACATACTTTCAAAAAACAATACTCTTCCTAAAGGGATTGGCAATGGGAACAGCCAATAAGGTGCCTGGAGTTTCAGGAGGAGCAGTGGCTTTTGTGCTTGGTTTTTATGAGGAGTTGATTTATACCTTTCAAAAAATAAATGGCAAAGCATTGAAGTTGTTGCTCAACGGACGTTTCAAAACGTTGGTTGTTTATTTGAATCTTCCTTTTTTAATGCTTGTCATGGGAGGGAGCCTTTTTAGTTATTTTAGTGTTTCGATTTTGCTTGATTATTTTTTACGCGCCTACGAGTTGTATGTCTGGAGTGTTTTCTTTGGAATGATTGTCGGTTCTGTTTTTTACATAAGTAAAAAATACACTGCATGGACCCTACAAAACATAGTTGTCGTTTTGTTAGGAGTAGCTATTGGTTTGGCATTGAGTCTTATGCCTCCTGCGAAGGAAAACAGCAATTTATGGTTTGTCTTTTTATGCGGTATAATCGGGGTGAGTGGCATGACCTTTCCAGGTTTGTCTGGTTCCTTTTTGTTAATGTTACTTGGGAATTATGTATTGCTACTGGTAGACGCTGTCAATGTTGTTTTTAACGTAACAACAAATGTGTTGGTTGGGAATTTTGAAGTGCTGCAAGATCCTGTAAATAGGAAATACATTCAAATTTCTTTGACTTTTTTTATGGGTTCCTTTGTCGGTTTGGTGTCTATTTCTCATTTGTTGAGTTATGTTTTAAAACGATGGAATCACCTTGTAAATGCTTTGATTATTGGTTTCATCACCGGTTCCTTGGGTATGGTTTGGCCATGGAAAGAAAAAATATTTGTCATGCAAAACGGACGTGTTTTGTTAGACAGTCAAAACAATCCTGTACTCGAGAATTACCAACGATTTATTCCGGATTTAAATGCAGTGAGTACATGGGTTTCAATAGGGTGTATTGTTCTTGGAATTGCACTTGTATTGGGAATTGATTATTACGAACACAAAAAGAAAATAACATAATAATGAGCACTAAAAAGATATTTGGATTGGTAGGTAAAAATATAGCCTACTCGTTTTCTAGAAATTACTTTTCAAAAAAGTTTGCGAAATTGAATTTAGACAATTGTTCCTACCAAAATTTCGATTTGCAGACCATTGAAGAATTTTCAACGATTTTTTCAAAGGGTTCAGAGCCTGTTTTCGGTTTGAATGTAACCATCCCATACAAGGAGAAGGTAGGCTCTTTCTTGGACGAAATAGACGAAGATGCTGCAAATATTGGTGCTGTCAATACCATTAAAGTTTTGGCTTCGGGAGTTAAAAAGGGCTATAATACGGACGTGTATGGTTTTTCAAAATCGATTGAGCCATTGCTCAAAGTACATCATAAGAAAGCATTGATTTTAGGTACAGGAGGCGCTTCAAAAGCGGTGGCTTATGCTTTTGATAAATTAGGGATTCAGTACAAGTTTGTCTCAAGAGTACCGAAAAACGAAACTCAGATTTCCTATGGGTCCATCAATGCGTCTGTTGTAGAGACGCATACCCTATTGGTCAATTGTTCTCCATTAGGGACCTCGCCAGAGGTTCATTTATGTCCCGATATTCCTTACGAGTTTTTAACGAACAAGCATCTTTTGTTCGATTTGATTTACAACCCAACTGAAACGAAATTTTTGCAGAAGGGAAAAGCAAAAGGAGCAGTTATTAAAAATGGATTACAGATGCTAGAGTTGCAGGCTGAAAAGTCTTGGGAAATTTGGAATTCGTAAAATTTCTTTTTTATGAGCGGTGTTCTTTTTTAAGCACTTTTTTGTTATTTCACAATTTTGTGGTTTCAGTAGCTATTCCTATCTTTAATGACTCATTATAGGAACCTTAAACATACGCAAGATGTCAGACGATTCGAAGAAAAGTACGCAGGATATTGAAACTAACAAAATACCAGAATCAACGAGTGCTGTCCTGCCCGAAAAAAATGCTGAGCAATCAGATCCACAATCTGCAGAAGAGGAAGCGGCAGCAAAGGTGGTGAAATCAATTGAAGATGATGTGGCTGCGCATGCCGAGAAGGATCAAGAAGAAAAAGAAAGCATTCCCGTAGCAGATTTTCAATCTATGGATATGGAACAACTTGTAAAAGAGTTGGAAGATTTGATAAAAAATCAAAAAGTTCAGTCAGTTAAATCGAATGTAGAGACCATAAAAAAAATATTTGATTCAAAATTTGGAGCTTTATTGGCTGAAAAAAAGGCAGCTTTTCTAGCAGAAGGAGGAGAATCCATTGACTTTCATTACGCAAGTCCCGTAAAAGTTGCTTTTAACGAGCTTATGTCTCAATACAAAACGCTTCGAAACAAGCATTATTCAGATTTAGAGAGTCAGTTGAAGGAAAATTTGAACAAGCGAATCGAAGTCATTGATGCGCTGAAAGCAATTATCGACAAGGCAGATTCATCGACGATGTACAAAGAATTCAAGGTTCTCCAAGATCGTTGGAAAAAGATAGGTTCTGTGCCTAGAACAAAATACAATACTACTTGGCGAAATTACCACCATCACGTGGAGCGTTTTTACGATTTGTTGCATTTGAACAACGACTTGCGTGGACTCGATTTCAAACACAATTTGGAAGCAAAGCTCAAGATTATTGAGAAGGCAGAGAGCTTGGCAAAGGAGGAAGATGTTGTGAAATCGTTCAAAGAACTGCAAGAACTTCATAAAAAATGGAAAGAAGATATTGGACCGGTGTCTCGGGAACATAGAGAAGATGTTTGGCGAAAATTTAGTGCTGCTACAAAGACCATACATGACAAGAGAGATGCTTATTACGAAAGTCAGAAATCGAAATACGAAAACAATATAAAATTGAAGTTGGAAGTGATTCAAGGATTGGAGAATTTTGATGTATCTAAAAACAAGAACCATAGTGATTGGCAAAAAAGCATCCGAGAATTTGAAGAAAAAAGAGAACTGTTTTTTACCATTGGAAAAGTGCCACGTGCCAAGAGCCAAATTATTTGGGAGCAGCTCAAAGTAGTTACCAAAAAGTTTAACCAAGCCAAAAACACATTCTATAAAAGTCAAAATAAAACACAACAATCCAATCTAGAGCAAAAACAAGAATTGATTGCCCTGGCAGAATCCTTGAAAGATAGTGATGATTTTGCGGAAACCACCCAACAAATGAAGCGTATACAGGCGGATTGGAAAAAAATTGGACACGTTCCAAGAAAATTTTCTGATCAAATTTGGAAACAGTTCAAAGGAGCTTGCAATCATTATTTTGATAGATTACACGAATTACAAGACAGCGGTTCTCAAGATCAAAAAGAAGCTCTGGCAACGAAGAAAGAATTTCTTTCTCAAATAGAAGGTGTTGTTGGAAACGATGAGGTGAAATTAGAGGAGGTAAAAGCATACATTGAAACTTGGAAGAAAATAGGGCAAGTTCCTGGAAAAGAAAAAGGTATAGAAACAAGTTTTAACAAGCTCATAGAAAAACTGTTCCAACAGTTAAATATTGAAGGAGAAGAGCTCGTTATGCTGAAATATAAAATGGAAATGGATGCTCATTTGATTGGTGGTAATACCAGAAAATTAGATGGAGAGGTTGCTTTCTTGCGAAAAAAGATTGACGAACTTTCCAAGGAAATACAACAATTAGATACAAATGTTAGTTTTATATCCAACGCGAAAGACGAAAACCCATTGGTTCAAAAGATAAAAGAATCGATTGAATCACAGACAAAAGATTTGCAGCTTTGGAAGCAGAAATTGTCTTACCTGCGTAGTTTAGAATTGTGATATTTTTTTAAAAGAAGGAGTATTTAGAGGTTGACGTCTAAAAAATATCTTCCTTTTTTTTGCTTGTATCAGGTATATTTGGACTCACCCTTTTTGTTGCTATGAAAGAACACCATCATTTTAAATTGTACAAACCTTACGGTTACCTTTCTCAATTTGTGAATAACAAAACAAGAAAAAAGAAGCTGTTGGGGACCTTGTTTGATTTTCCTGAAGGAACGATGTCTGTTGGTCGATTGGATGTAAAATCTGAGGGTTTACTCTTATTAACAACAGATGGGAAATTGAGCGATGCCATTTGCAGTCAAAAAGTAGAGAAAGAGTATTACGTGCAAGTAGATGGTGTCATTCCATCCGCAGCTTTGGAGCGTTTAAAAAATGGTGTAGAGATTGGTTTGGAAGGAAAGCGCTATCTCACAAAAGCATGTCAAGTCCAATTTTTGAAAGAAATACCCGATTTTCATGAGCGGTCTAAAAAGATTCGAGACACACGGCATGGACTTACAAGCTGGGTTTCGATTGTTCTCACAGAAGGGAAATTTCGACAGGTTCGAAAAATGACAGCAGCGGTAGGATATCCCACCTTGAGATTGATTCGAGTCCGTATTGGAAATATCTTTCTGGATTCATTGACATTGGGACAGGTAGCATCTTTTGACATCACACAATGTTTGTAAAGGAATTTCTTTAGAGAGCATTGTAGATTTAAAACAATGTAGAAACAAAAAATTGCATGGAGAGCAAGGAATTTTTTAATTTAATTGCTATATTTGCAATGTAAAAATAAAATGATGAACACTTATAAATTACAGCATCACCATTCGAACACTTGTGAACAAACGAGCTAGGAATGTTATGTCGTAATTAAACATATTTTCAAAAACCCGTTTGAGCAATTCAAATGGGTTTTTTTCGTATAAATGAAATCATTTGCCATTGCTTAAGCATAATTAAAAACAAAATGACAAAATTAAAAATCGCCATCCAGAAGTCAGGAAGATTGAACCAAGATTCTTTGAAATTATTGAAAGATTGTGGAATTTCAATCGACAATGGAAAAGACCAATTAAAAGCCGAAGCACGTAATTTTCCTGTGGAAGTATTGTACTTGCGCAACGGTGATATTCCTCAATATTTAAGAGATGGTGTTGTGGATGTTGCTATTTTAGGAGAAAACACTTTGGTTGAAAAAGGAGAGGATTTGAAGATCATCGAGCGTTTGGGGTTTTCTAAATGCAGGGTTTCGTTGGCTGTTCCGAAAGAAGTAGTATTTCGTGATTTGAACGATTTGGACGGAAAAAGAATTGCAACTTCCTACCCAAATACGGTAAAGAAATTTTTTGCAGAAAACAACATTACTGCGGATTTGCATATTATCAACGGGTCAGTCGAAATTGCACCGAATATTGGGCTGGCTGATGCAATTTGCGACATTGTTTCGAGCGGGAGTACTTTGTTTAAAAACGGATTGAAAGAAGTGGTGAAAATGTCAGAGAGTGAAGCTGTTCTGACAACGGGGCCCAATCTTTCTTCTGAAAAAAGAGAAATTTTAAACACCATCCAGTTTCGAATTCAGTCTGTTTTGCGCGGACAAAATTCAAAGTACATTTTGTTGAATGCACCCAATGACAAAGTAGAAGAAATTTTAGAATTGTTGCCTGGAATGAGAAGCCCAACTGTTTTGCCTCTGGCAGAGGAGGGTTGGAGTTCTATACACACAGTATTGCAAGGGGAAAGAAAATTTTGGGACATTATTGATGCCCTAAAAGAAAGAGGAGCCGAAGGTATTTTGGTCGTTCCAATTGAGAAAATGGTATTGTAGAATCTTTAGTTGTTTGCGAATAGCCAAAAGTTAGAAAAAATGAATATAGTAGAAAATCCAACACGAGATACTTGGGGTTCGTTGACAAAACGTCCCGCCAAAGAAGCAGCTGATTTGGGGAGTCTCATTTCTGAAGTTTTTGAAGAAGTTCAAAAAAACGGAGATGCAGCTCTGAAGTCTTATACTGCTAGATTCGACAAGGTTGAGATAGAAAAACTGAAAGTAAGTCAAGAAGAAATCGATGAGGCAGCTTCTTTGGTTTCTCAAGATTTGAAAGAAGCGATGGAATTGGCAAAACAGAATGTCAAAGTTTTCCATGCATCACAATTTGTCCCCAAAAAAGTAGTAGAAACCACCGAGGGAGTTTCTTGCTGGCAAGAAATGCGGCCTATTGAAAAAGTAGGCTTGTACATTCCAGGAGGAACCGCCCCTTTGTTTTCTACTATTTTAATGTTAGGGATTCCAGCGAAATTAGCAGGTTGTAAAGAAATCATATTGTGCACACCTCCAGATAGTCAGGGGAAGATAAACCCAGCGATTCTGTATGCTGCAAAATTAGTGGGGGTGACCACCATTTTCAAATTGGGAGGGGTGCAAGCCATTGCAGCCATGACGTTGGGTACAGCCTCTGTACCCAATGTATACAAGATATTTGGCCCTGGAAATCAATATGTAACTGCAGCAAAGCAGTTTGCCTTGACCAAAGGAGTAGCTATTGATATGCCTGCAGGACCCTCGGAGTTGATGGTCGTTGCCGATCAATTGGCTTTGCCGGAATTTGTGGCTTCCGATCTGTTGTCGCAAGCAGAGCACGGTCATGACAGTCAGGTGATTTGCGTAGCGAATACCTTAGAATCTTTGCAAGCCATTCAAGAAGAAGTTGTGGCTCAAATGAAACTCTTGCCAAGAAAAGAAATGGCAAAAAGCGCCATCGAGAATTCTCAATTTATCCTAATAAAATCCTTGAAAGATCAAATTGATTTTATCAATGAATATGCAGCGGAACATCTGATTTTAAACGTTCAAAATGAAACGTTGTATTTGGATAGAATTGTGAGTGCGGGTTCTATTTTTATTGGTCCTTATACTCCGGAAAGTGCTGGAGATTATGCTTCAGGAACAAATCATACCTTGCCAACCAATGCTTATGCGCGTATGTACAGTGGTGTGAATATGGATGCGTTTACCAAAAAGATCACCTTTCAAAAAATTACAGAGAAAGGCATTCAAAATATTGGAACAGCCATTGAATTGATGGCAGAAGCAGAGGGCTTGCAAGCACATAAAAATGCAGTGACAATGAGGTTGGAGCATTTGAAATCAAAAGCCTGAAGGCCTGGATTTTTCTTAGAGTAAATCCTGGAACTCGTTGTAAAGTGTGTCGCAAATACGATGCAAATAATAAAAACTAAAAGTAAAGACTCAAATCATGTCTTTTGATATAAACAACATAGTAAGAACCAATATAGCCAAGCTAAAAGCGTACTCATCCGCCCGCGATGAGTTTGAAGAAGCAACTGCGCAAATGGTTTTTTTGGATGCCAATGAAAACCCTTTTCAAAATGGAGTCAATCGTTATCCAGATCCAAAGCAAAAAGGCGTGAAAGAATTGCTTGCCGACTTGAAAGGATTACCGACCAATCAAATATTGTTGGGTAATGGGAGTGACGAAGTGTTGGATTTGATTTTTAGAGCCTTTTGTGAACCCAAAGAAGACAATGTAATATTGTTGCCGCCTACCTATGGAATGTATGGGGTGCTCTCTGAATTGAACAATGTGCAAACAAAAGAAGTTTTGCTTTCAGAAAACTTTGATATCCGAGTAAAAGAAACCTTGGAAGTCATAGATGAAAGATCAAAAATTATTTTCTTGTGTTCTCCGAACAATCCTTCAGGAAATGCCTTTTCAGAAGAAAAAATAAAGGAGATTGTAGAAAATTTTTCGGGATTGGTTGTGATTGACGAAGCCTATATTGATTTTTCCTCACAAGAAAGCTGGTTGGAAAAATTGGACAATTATCCAAATCTTATTGTAACCCAGACTTTATCCAAAGCTTTTGGAATGGCAGGTATTCGACTGGGGGTTTGTTATGCATCTTGTGAAGTTGTCGAAGTTTTAAATAGAATCAAGCCTCCTTACAACGTGAATGAATTAACCCAACAACGGGCCAAAGAACGTTTGTCCTCATTTTCAGAGGTGGAAAAGGAAATTGGTTTGATTTTAGAAGAACGAAAGAAATTGGAAGAAAAGCTCCAAGGCATTTCATTCATTTCGAACTTGTACCCTTCCGATGCGAATTTTATTTTGGTCAAAGTAGACGATGCAAACAAGCGCTACGATCAATTGTTAGAGAAAGGAATCGTAATTAGAAATAGAACAACGCAGCCATTGTGTGAAAACACCTTGCGATTTACGGTAGGGACTTTGAGTGAAAACACAAAGTTGATTGCTGCATTGAATGATATTGAATAAAATCGAGTGTTTGGATTGCACGCAATCTGTTGCAAGCCATCAAATAGGAGCCTCAAAATAGACAGAAATATGAAGAAAGTACTTTTTATTGATAGAGACGGAACTTTAGCCATAGAACCTCCCGTAGATTATCAGTTGGACAGTTTGGAGAAATTGGAGTTTTACCCAAAAGTATTTCAATACTTGAGTAAAATTGCAACAGAATTGGAATACGAATTGGTGATGGTGACCAATCAAGATGGATTGGGAACGGAATCTTTTCCAGAAGACACTTTTTGGCCTGCACAAAATAAGCTGATCCAAGCTTTTGAAAACGAAGGTGTGGTATTTTCGGAAGTTGTCATCGACAAAACCTTTCCTCATGAAAATGCACCTACAAGAAAACCTCGAACGGGATTGTTGAAAAAATACATCGATTCTGAAAATTATGATTTGGAAAATTCTTTTGTGATAGGAGATCGATTGACCGATGTTGAATTGGCGAAGAATTTAGGCGCAAAAGCGATTTATATCAACAATGTAAAAGGTTTGGCTGACACAGAGGTTTCTGTTGAAAAAGAAACATTGGAAGCCACTATTGCTTTGGAAACAATCGATTGGAAAATTGTTTATGAGTTTTTGAAATTAGAAGATCGTTGTGCAGAAATCACACGCAATACGAACGAGACAAAAATTTACATCAAAGTAAATTTGGACGGTTCAGGGAAAAATGATATTTCAACAGGACTCCACTTTTTTGATCATATGCTTGATCAAATTGGGCGTCACGGAGCGATGGATTTGACAGTGAAAGTAGACGGTGATTTGGAAGTGGATGAGCACCATACCATTGAAGATACGATGATTGCTTTTGGCGAGTTGTTTCAAAAAGCACTCGGAGATAAATTAGGGATCGAGCGTTACGGTTTTTGTTTGCCTATGGACGATTGTCTGGCACAGGTAGCCGTAGATTTTGGAGGAAGAAATTGGTTGGAATGGGATGCGGAATTCAAACGAGAGAAAATTGGAGACATGCCAACGGAAATGTTTTTCCATTTGTTCAAGTCCTTTACCGACGGTGCGAAATGTAATTTGAACATCCAAGCCTCTGGAGTCAACGAACACCACAAAATTGAGGGAATTTTCAAAGCATTTGCCAAAGCCATGAAAATGGCGGTAAAAAGAGATGCGAACAATATGTTCTTGCCAAGTACGAAGGGAATGTTGTAAAAATGTCTTGTTCAGAGTATTTGGTATAAATTAGATCGATTTTTACTTTTTGTTCTTTACTCAATACAAAATTAGAAAATGAAAATAGTAATTATAAACTACGGAGCAGGGAACATACAGTCCATCAAATTTGCAGTGCAAAGATTGGGTTACGAAGCTGTTTTGAGCAACGATGTAAACGAAATCAAAGCGGCAGACAAAGTGATTTTTCCTGGAGTAGGAGAGGCGAGTAGTGCCATGAAAATGTTGAAAGAAACAGGATTGGACAAAGTAATTCCTACGTTGAAACAACCCGTTTTAGGAATTTGTTTGGGAATGCAATTGATGTGTCATTCTAGTGAAGAGGGAAACACCAAAGGCTTGAGTATTTTTGATACCGATGTACACCGTTTTGAAGAAACGGTAAAAGTTCCTCAGATTGGATGGAATCAAATTGCGGATTTACAATCCGATTTGTTTGCCGGAATCAAAGAAAACGAATTCATTTATTTGGTTCACAGCTATTATGCACCGCTTTGCAAAGAAACGATTGCCACTACGAATTACGGTTTGAAATATTCAACCGCTTTGCGTAAAGATAATTTTTATGGAACACAATTTCATCCAGAAAAAAGTAGCAAAGCAGGGACCCAAATACTGAATAATTTTTTGAAGTTATAAACGAATTACCGCTTTTACCTCGCAACAGAGTCAATCGGTAAAATGCCATAGTAAAAAAAATGAGAATAATACCTGCCATAGATATCATAGAAGGAAAATGCGTACGCCTTTCAAAAGGAGATTATAGTACGAAAAAAGTGTACAATGAAAATCCCTTGGAAATGGCCAAGGAATTTGAAGCACATGGAATTGAGTATCTCCATTTGGTAGATTTAGATGGTGCCAAAGCAAGCCATATTGTCAATCATAAGGTTTTGGAGGAAATTGCGACCAAAACGAATTTGAAAATTGATTTTGGAGGTGGTTTGAAAACAGACGAAGATTTGCGCATTGCTTTTGAATCAGGAGCAGGTCAAATTACAGGAGGAAGTATCGCAGTAAAACAACCACAAATTTTTAAAGAATGGTTGTTGAAATTTGGCCCCTCTAAAATTATTTTGGGAGCAGATGCGAACAATGAGAAAATAGCCATCAGTGGCTGGCAAGAAGAGTCCGATGAAGAACTCATTCCTTTTGTGAAAAGCTATATGAAGGATGGCGTTTCTTATGTGATTTGCACGGACATTGCAAAGGATGGGATGTTGCAAGGGCCTTCTTTTGATTTGTATCAAAAAATGTTGAAAGAATTGCCGAACGTAAAACTGATTGCGAGTGGAGGTATTTCAAAGTTTGAAGAATTGCCAAAATTGGCAGCATTGGGCTGCGAGGGAACTATCATAGGAAAAGCCATTTACGAGCATAAAATAAGCTTGAAACAATTGGAAGAATACATTTTGACAAGTTGTTAATTCAGGTCTAAAGAGAGAATAGAAAAAATATGTTGACAAAAAGAATCGTTCCTTGTTTGGATATCAAAAATGGTAGAACCGTCAAAGGAATTAATTTTGTAGATTTGAGAGACGCAGGAGATCCTGTCGAATTGGCTAAAATTTATGCCGATACAGGAGCTGACGAGTTAGTTTTTTTAGACATTTCTGCAACAGAGGAAAAGAGAAGAACTTTACACGATTTGGTGATGCGCGTAGCGGCCGCTGTGGACATTCCTTTTACGGTAGGTGGTGGAATTTCATCGGTAGAAGATATTGACGATTTGCTGCATGCTGGAGCTGATAAAGTATCGATCAATTCATCTGCAGTAAAAAACCCATCCTTGATCAACAAAGCTTCCGCAAAATTTGGATCGCAGTGTATTACGGTAGCGATTGATGCAAAGCAAATCGATGGAGATTGGTTTGTGCATTTGGTCGGTGGAAAAGTGCCAACAGATATCAATTTATTTGAATGGGCTCAAGAAGTGGAAAAACGAGGTGCAGGTGAGATATTATTTACTTCGATGGATCATGATGGAACCAAAGATGGTTTTGCGAACGAAGCACTAGAAGTATTGTCAGAAATGCTAAACATTCCCATCATTGCTTCGGGAGGAGCTGGGAACATGCAACATTTTGCAGATACTTTTATCAAAGGAAAAGCAGATGCAGCATTGGCGGCGAGTGTGTTTCATTTCAAAGAAATTGAGATTCAAGATTTGAAAAAAGAGTTGAAAAAGCAAGGAGTTGCTGTGCGTATTTAATAAAAAATTGAGAAGTATTCTTTGCAGGATTCTGTGCAAATACTTCACTAAATAAACATTCAAAATGAAAATAGATTTTTCCAAAGACAACGGGTTGGTTCCTGCCATTGTACAAGATGCAGAAACTAAAAATGTATTGATGCTCGGGTATATGAACCAGGATGCCTATGACAAAACGATGGAGACAGGGAAGGTAACTTTCTTTAGTCGTAGTAAAAATCGCTTGTGGACAAAAGGAGAAGAAAGTGGAAATTTTTTGTCCTTGGTGAGTATTTCCAACGACTGTGACGACGATTCTTTGTTGGTAAAAGTAACCCCTGCAGGCCCTACATGTCACACAGGGACAGATACTTGTTGGAAAGAAGAAAACACGCCTTCCTATGGGTTTTTCTCAGAGTTGGAATCGGTCATCAAAGAGCGTGTTGAAAACAAAGATGTCCAAAAATCCTATGTGGCCAGTTTGTTTGCCAAAGGCATCAATAAGGTGGCTCAGAAAGTAGGTGAAGAGGCAGTAGAAACTGTCATTGAAGCAATGGACAACAATGATGAATTGTTTTTGTATGAATCTGCGGATTTGCTATTTCACTATTTGATGTTGCTGCAAGCCAAAGGTTTTACCTTGAGCGATATTGAAAAAGAATTGAAAGGGAGACAAAAATAAAAAGTAACTTTCATACTATTTGTAAAAAAAGGCTGTTTGAAATTTCAAACAGCCTTTTTTGCTTTTATATGTAGAAAATTTTACAAATGAATGACTTCGTCATAAGCATCTGCAACCGCTTCCATAACCGCTTCACTCATGGTAGGGTGAGGGTGTACTGTTTTCAGGACCTCGTGTCCTGTCGTTTCTAGTTTACGTCCTAGTACTGCTTCCGCGATCATGTCGGTAACACCGGCACCAATCATGTGACATCCGAGCCATTCTCCGTATTTTGCGTCAAAAATAACTTTTACAAAACCGTCTTTTGTACCTGCAGCACTTGCTTTTCCAGAGGCAGAGAAAGGAAATTTCCCCACTTTGATATCGTAACCCGCTTCTTTGGCTTTTGCTTCTGTCAATCCAACAGATGCAATTTCTGGCGATGCGTAGGTACATCCTGGAATGTTTCCATAGTCAATGGCTTCTGTATGCAAACCAGCGATTTTCTCAACACAAGTAATTCCTTCTGCAGAAGCAACATGCGCCAATGCTTGACCAGGAACCACATCTCCAATAGCATAATAGCCAGGAATGTTTGTTTGGTAAAAGTCATTTACAATGATTTTATCACGATCTACAACGATGCCAACTTCTTCCAATCCAAGATTTTCAATATTCGATTTGATTCCTACGGCAGACAATACGACATCTGCTTCTAAGGTTTGTTCTCCTTTTTTCGTTTTTACAGTCGCAACGACTCCTTTTCCTGAAGTGTCAACGGACTCTACAGAGGCGTTTGTCATGATAGTAACACCCGATTTTTTCAGTGATTTCTCAAACTGTTTGGAAACGTCGATATCTTCCACAGGAACGATGTTTGGCATGAATTCAACAATGGTTACATCGGTACCCATGCTGTTGTAAAAATGTGCAAACTCTACACCAATGGCTCCCGAACCTACTACAATCATTTTTTTAGGTTGTTTTGGCAAGGTCATTGCTTGACGGTATCCAATTACTTTTTTACCGTCTTGCGGTAAGTTTGGCAATTCACGTGAGCGTGCTCCTGTCGCAATAATAAGATGGTCTGCGCTGTATTCGGTAACTGTGCCGTCTTCGGCAGTCACATCTACTTTTTTACCGTTTTTTATTTTTCCTGAGCCGTTGATGACATCAATTTTATTTTTTTTCATCAAAAACTGAATTCCTTTGCTCATTCCTTCTGCCACACCCCGACTTCTTTTGATCACGGCTTGGAAGTCTTTGTCAATAGCTTCGGCCTTCAATCCATACTCATCTACGTGTTTGAGATAGTCATATACCTGTGCACTTTTTAACAAGGCTTTGGTAGGAATACATCCCCAGTTCAAACAAATTCCTCCTAAACTTTCTCTTTCAACTACAGCTGTTTTTAGCCCTAATTGAGAAGCTCTAATAGCAGTTACGTAACCTCCTGGTCCACTACCTATAACTATAACATCGTATTTCATGTGTTTTTTCAATTTTAATCCGACCGCAAAGGTACGGATTCCAAATTATTTTACACAGTGATTTTGAAGTGAAATTAGAAATCAAACCTTTACATACAAGGCATTGTTATTTTTTTAAAAGGATTGTCTTTTTTCTTGAAACGGACCTCTCTGTTTTGAATTATTTTTGAAAACAGGTTTTTGAAAAAGTGTACAGGAGTCTCCTTCCATCTTACAGTTTTTGAAAAAAAATCCAAAATTCTCCAAGATTTGTCTATTTCCGAACTGAATACAAACGTTTGTAAATTTTTACATTCGTTTGTAAACATTTAGATTTATTTACAAAACTTTATTTTTAGGAGGTGAAGGCAGGATTTATTGACAGCTCCACCTTTACAGGTGTGTTTAGTTTGTAAAATATTTGTATTTCACAATCGAATACAAGCATTTGTAATTACTTGCACTCTATTAAGTGCTTCAATTCCTAGGACATGGAAGCTGGATTTGATGACTGTGCTTCTTTTTTTGAGGGGACTATTTTCTCAGAATTTCGCACTTCTTAATCGAATACAAATGATTGCAAGCATTTACATTCTACTAGGAACTTCAATTCCTAACAAATGGAATCCGGATTTGATGACTGCACCTGCTTTTTGAGAGAGCTGTGTTCTAAAGATTTTCAAATTTTGGTCTTCACATCCGAGGATATAGGAACTTTGGTAAAAAGAATTGTAATCTTTCACCAAGTCGTAGGTATAATTTGCGATGATGGCTGGACTTTGATTTTTGGCAGCGAGTTGCACGGTTTCGGGGTACAACTGCAGTTGTTTGATGACAGCTCTTTCTTTGTCGCTCAATGCAATTTTTTCAACTGGAGAGGTATAGTCAAAGTCTGCTTTTCTCAGAATGGATTGAATTCTGGCATAGGTGTACTGGATAAAAGGTCCCGTATTTCCGTTGAAATCAATGGATTCTTTGGGGTCGAATAAAATTCGTTTTTTCGGGTCTACTTTTAAAATATAATATTTCAATGCACCGAGACCAATGATGCGGTAGAGGTTTTCTTTTTCAGCATCTGTATAACCGTCTAGTTTTCCGAGTTCTTGGGAAATTTCTTTTGCAGTATCGGTCATTTCTTGGATCAAATCGTCTGCATCGACAACAGTTCCTTCTCGAGATTTCATTTTTCCTGAGGGCAAATCTACCATTCCGTAGGAAAGGTGGTGCATGTTGTCTGCCCAAGAAAAGCCTAATTTTTTCAGAATGAGAAACAATACTTTGAAATGGTAATCTTGTTCGTTCCCCACGGTATAGGTCAAAGAATCGATGTCAAAATCTTTGAAACGTTCAATGGCAGTACCAATATCTTGTGTGATGTAAACGGAAGTGCCGTCTGCTCTTAGGACCAATTTTTCATCGAGTCCTTCGTCCGACAAATCAATCCAAACTGAACCGTCTTCTTTTTGATAGAAAACTCCTTTACTCAAGCCTTGTGTTACAATGTCTTTTCCAAGAATGTAGGTATTGCTTTCGTAATAGTTTTTGTCAAAATCAACGCCCATAGCTTCGTAGGTGGTTTCAAAACCTGTATAAACCCATTGGTTCATTTTTTTCCATAGACTCACCACTTCTTTTTCTCCGGCTTCCCATTGTTGCAGCATGGCTTGCGCTTCTAGCAATAAGGGGGCTTGTTTTTTGGCTTCGTCTTCTGTTTTTCCTTGAGCCATCAAGTCGCTGATTTCTTTTTTGTACTCTTGGTCAAATTTTACATAGTAGTTTCCTACCAATTTGTCTCCTTTCAATCCGGTAGATACCGGTGTTTCTCCGTTTCCAAATTTTTGCCAAGCTAACATGCTCTTGCAAATATGGATGCCTCGATCGTTGATGATTTGGGTTTTGAAAACATTTTTTCCGGATCCTGCCAGGATCTGAGAAACGGCGTATCCCAATAAATTATTTCGAATGTGTCCGAGATGGAGGGGTTTGTTGGTGTTGGGGGAGGAGTATTCGACCATCACCGCTTTGTCTTTTTGATGGGGCGTTGGAGTTCCAAATTTTTCAACAGGGTACAATTCGTTGAACGTTTTTAGGAAATAGTTGTCGGCAATGACCAAGTTTAAAAAACCTTTGACCACATTGAAATCTTCGACAATGGCAACGTTTTCTTTGAGGTAAGCTCCAATTTGTGTTCCAATAGCCACAGGGTTTCCTTTGAGCGCTTTTAACAAGGCAAAAACGACGATGGTTACGTCTCCCTCGAAATCTTTTTTGGTTGCCTGAAATTCAACGGAAGTGATTTCTTTTTCGAAAATGGAAAAAACCGCTTTTTGAACGGCTGTGGTCAGTGTGTGTTGGATACTCATCTGTTGTGAAATTTGTGGTGCAAATTTATGAATTCTTGACGGTTAATTGCGAATATCTCGGAAAACTTACGAAGCGTCTCTAAAAAAATTGAGGGCCCGTTTTTTCTGGAGAGCTAGTTGTTGGTGGTTTTGTGAAAAATGGGAGTAGATGTGATGTGCCAACACATAAGAATAAATCCTATCTTTGCAGGATATACAAAAGCACCCAAAGAACGCATGACAGAAATGGAAAAAAGATTGGCGGAATTGCCAAAATTGTCAAAGGATGTAGAAAAAGAATCGCTCAAGTACTTTCAGCGTTTGAAACGTAGAGTTCCGAAAAATTTGGATGTGGTGATGCAGGAATTACACAAGGAAGAGTTTGAAAAAACAGATTGTTTGGAATGTGCGAATTGTTGCAAAACATCGAGTCCTATTTTTACAGAAAAAGACATTCAGCGCATTTCGAAGCATTTTCGAATGAAAGAGGCCCAGTTTATGGAGCAGTTTTTGGAGCGCGATTCGGATGATTTTTATGTTTTGCGAACGGTTCCTTGTCATTTTTTAAATGAAAGCGACAACAGCTGTTCTATTTATGAGGTGCGTCCGAAAGCTTGTGCGGAATACCCGCATACGAATCGACGGAAATTTTTCCAAATCACGGATTTGACAGTGACCAATGCGTCTATTTGCCCAGCGGCTTTCAATATTGTAGAGAATGTAAAGAAGCGTTTGCCGCTTGTAGGGAAGCCACAGACCAAGTTTCGTTCCAAATCGTAGTATTTTAAAATGCCTGTCAGACCGCTACGGAAATCAAAATTTTATGCTTGTTTTTACGGGGATGCTGTTGCTGAAAAGGAATTCTATGCGAAAGATCTTTGTGTTTCTTTTGAAGGGGAGTCCGCAGTGTTTTCTTTGCGGTTGATGCAATTGCTAGATGTTGCGAGTTTTGCCGGTGAAGCTGAAAATTTTGACACGTTTGTTTTTGAAAATAATTTTGTGGTTTCTGAACTTATTGCTTTTCTACAAGAATTTCCCCACATCAAATTTTTCAAATTGCAAGTCAATGCAAAGAAGTATGCGATTGCCAAAATAAAAATAGGAAAGGACTTTGTTCGTTTTTCTTGTTTTTAGCCGTTTATGAAGCTGTGCAGTGCTGAGGTCAAAATACTTTATTTTTGGATAAGTTTTTTTGTGCCATTCTTTTTGTGAGTAACGGTTTAGGCTATGAGCAGTAGCGAGAGCTAGCAATTGTTGTGGGTAGTGTTTTATTCCTCTTTTTTTTTGTCTTCTTCTTTAATTGTGTATTTGTCTAACAATAGTTGCTTTTCTTTTTCGTCAAGCTTTTTCAATCTCTCTCTTACAGTTGCAGTTTCAGTTCTCAATTCAGTTGAGATATCTGTTTCATTTTCTCTTAAAACACTTCTCAATTCACTATGAAGAGAGTTGTTTTCAAAGTAAATAAGGTTTTCTTTTACTTTTTCAGAAAGCCCTTTCATAAAAATGAGACTCTGATTTTGTGCTTGTGCAATTGATTGTTTGAAGTCAATAACGTTTCTTTTAAATCCAGAATCAATTACTAACTCTCTAAAGATTTTAATTTTATTAATTAAACTTTCTATGTTCATTTTAGATTTTTTCGTGTTATTGTTGAAATTCCACACATCTTATTTACACAAACACTTTTAGCACTTCTGAAACACCTATAAAGACCGGATGTGCAGAAGTTTTGGGTACTTTTTTTCATTTTAATCTGTCAAAGTCCATTTCAAAAAAAACGCCAAAGGATGTTTTACGGGTCTGGATATATTGTTATAGCATTTATTTATGCAGCAATTTCAGGCTTGAAAATCACGTATTCATGTTTTTTTGCATGACTGAACAAGTGAATATAGCCAGACTTTAAAAATTCACAAGCAGGGATGTAATAGTAGGGCAAGTTTAGGAATTATGTGGGCTTGCGAGTGCGGCATGCCACATTTTGTCAATGTATCTTAGAAGGCGATGTTATTTGCGTGAGAGAGGGAGGTAAATTAGTCTGTTAGTTTTCCTTCCATAATGTATCCCATCCTAAATTTGAAAAACAAGGTCCCTGTGTAGCTTCCGAAAATTTAATATCGTTATGAGCCCCATTCCATTCCATAATTTGTATATCATCATGCGTATCGATAATCATATCCCAGCCAATACAAATTGCAAAGGGCACCATTTTATGGAGTTCAATTGCTGTCGAAAGAAATTTTTCAAAGTGTGGTATTTTTTTATGTTGAAAAATAAATTTAGTATCTGGGTGTTCCTTAATTTTATGCCATTTTGTTGAATAGCCATGCTCGTCCAATGTTCCGGTAGTCAGATTTACAGGAATTCTAATATGGGAACTAGATTTGACATGTGTGTCAAAATTTCTACCCACTCGTAAATAGCAAGCGTTTACAGAAACCTCCCCGTGATTGTTGATTACACTTGTGATTCTTATGGTGGCTACAGAATTGGGAGAGATGTCTTGGAAAAAAGGATGTTGATCAATATATCGTTGTATGACACCGTTACCCAAAGACTCTAAAAAGGCAATTGTGAAGTTTTCTTTTTTAAGAAAATGAACTCCTTTTCCTTGACAAGAGTTGTCCGTTTTAAATAAGAATAAGGAATCTTCAGTGTTAAGAATCTTTACTACTTCAATTTTTGATAAGACCTCATATTCTGAAGATAGCCAAAGTCCGTTTGAGAAATAAACAATATCCGGAAAATTAGAACCGCTAAAAATTTTATTCGTCAAAGAATTGTAATCTGCTATTTTACCATAATCCCCTTTCAGTTTGGGGACCAATATTCTGCCATAATAATTATCAGGAATCCATCCTTCCATAAATTTTTCACGCATAGCACTGTAAACATAAAGCCAAGGTGAAAATTTTTTAGACCCAAGTACTTCTTTCGCATAGTTGTCAGCGAGTTTGATTAGTTTAGGATCCGTTTTTCCTTTTACAGATTCGATATTTTTTAAAACCATTAGGGCTTGTCTTTTATGTCGTAGATGATAAGATCTGTCGCTCACAACTTTTTTAATTTTTCTAATTTTTTGGGTTATTTTTTTCATCTAGAAGTCCTATTGTTAGAGATTTAGTCATTTGCAAGAAACACTCTTACAGCACCACTAAAAGCATCACGATTCCAGTAAATTTTATCGGACTTTCCGTCTCCATTTACATCACTAAAATAAAATACAGTCTTTGTGCTATGACTGCCAATGTTATCAATAATTGGAGTTGTTTCAAACAAATTACGGCCATAAATTGTTTGTATTCCTTCGATATCATCAAAATGTAAAAACCTATGAGAACCATTATAAGAAGGATACATGAGAGCACCTTCTATATCCGTATGTCTTAGTCCTAATGCGTGACCAATTTCGTGTGCTGCAACTGTTACTATATCAATGGGTTGTCCTGTAAAAGGAGCTCGTTCATCTAAAGTCCAGTTTTCAAAATCATCAAAATGAATATCTCCAGCTAAACTTTCATCATTTGGAGATGGAAAAAAAGCATGTGCTAAAACATTTCTTCTAGGTCCATCAGAACCGACAGTACCTCCATTATCAAAAGGAGAACCATCACCATGATCACCTATTTCAAAAGCAATGACAATATCTGCATTTGTAGCAGCGTTAACTTCACTAAAAACTAGGGGGGTAACTTCGGACCATAAATCGAACGCTTGCCTTATAGCAATTCTTTCCTCATTATTTGCGATATCAGATGTGCTATTTTGATGAAAATATGTGAGGTTAGTCTTATCCCAATGATTTCCTTGTATGACAAAATACGATAAACTATCGTCTTCTTCTTTTGTGGGTAAATCATCATAAAGAATGATAGGTGGTTCATGCTTTAATTCTGAGTCTTTTATCTTTTTAATTTTGTTATTCGTGTTAGAATTTTCTAAATGTTCTTCATCAACAGAACAAGAATTAATTAGAATAAACAATAAAAGTACTTCGAGTTTAGTTAATTTCATAGACTTTTTAATTTATAATCAATACTAACTTATTTTATCTCAAGAAATAAAAACATTTTTCATATTTATCTTCTGGACAAAACAAGGTTTGGGTTTTACTCAAATAAATCAATTGTTGTGAAATTGAAAATTCATCCATCCAAAAAAAATCGTAACGATTTAGCGTTGCTATTTTCGAACGAGTTGTTTTGGATGGATGAACTTCCTTTTTTCATAGCTAACGATAAATATAGCCAAAGCTCCAAAATTTACAAGCAGGGATGTAACAGAAGGGCAAGTTTGGAGATAAGTGAAGAGGTTAGAGAACCTAGGTGCACTCGAGAGGAGAATCAGTCCTTTGGTTGACCCTCAATTTGGGAACTCTTAGAGATCGATACGACACCATAAAAAAGCAGCAAGTAGCCCAAGAGTTCAAGCCCTTCTTGGACAGCTGTTTTGAAATCACCCATGTAGTTTTCTTTTAAAATGACTCTCCACAAGCTTCCCGTACCAAAAATTCGACTGAATAGGAGCACCATCAACAAACCCATCATGAGATAGCCAAAGCCTCTTGTATTCCAATAAGTGGAAAGACTTGGGAAAATGGTTTCTCTTTGTTTGTAAGCAAAGTAGACCGTGATGAAAAAAGTCACAATTGCTAAAATGGTCCACAGTCCTCTCATTATTTTGTCCCAAAAATAATCTCCTTCTCGAATAAACATCACTAGGAACAGGCCCATTAACAATGTCAAAAACCCGCTTTTTTGGGAGTTTTTGTAGGTTTTTACAAAGAGAATACCAAAAGAAGCCAGCAATGCAAGTTCTTGGGTCAATTCGGTCAATGACCATTCAGACACATTTATATTCAAAATTGTAAAATCTATCCAAACGAACAAAGGAGGTAGGCTCATTAAAAGACTTAAAATCACGACTTCTAAAATGTAACTAGCAAGTTTTTTCATATTTTTTTTCTATTGGTTTACCGCTCGAAAGCTCAAAAGTAAATTTTTATTTGGATACAATGTTCTTTCTGCTACTTTTTTGCGCACAAATGTGCTGTGATGGAGTGCGCACATTTGTGCGCAAAAACGTGCAAAAAACAAGCGAACATTGTGGTCGCTAATATAGCTAAAATCTCAATTTCTACAAAGAGTGATTTCGTCGATGATTTTTCAAACGAACAGCCTTGTTTTACATAAAAAAATTACGGGTAACGCAGGTATTTCTCTCTGATTTTTTTGAATTGCTTTAAGTCTTTTTTCCAAGATTTCTCAATGGCTTTGACAGTATAATTTTTTTCCAATTGTTCTCTGAGATGCCTGTTTCCTGCGTGAACGGTAAACGTTTTGCCAAAGAAATTTTCTTTGTTTGGAGATTTCTGATAAGCATCTTTCAACCATGCGATGTTTACTTTGGCAATTTTTTCGTGTTTTGACAAATCCACCCCGTAACAAATTTTGTTGCGGTGTTTTGGGTATTTGGCACCAAAATTAGGTTTTGGGATGTACGAAAAAGCAGTTTTTAAAAACCAAGGAGCCCCGTAGCGTTGGAATTGGAATTCACTTCCACGTCCCGCGTTGATGGTGGTTCCCTCGAAAAAACCAAGACTCGGATACAAATTGATGGCCAAGTCATTCGGTAGGTTTGGGGAAGGACGTATGGGAAGAGGATAGCTGGTCTGATGGTTGTAGTTTTTGAGAGGAACCACCGTCAAATCGCATTGCACATTATTTTGCAACCATTGTTCTCCTTGGATCATTTTTGCATATTCACCAATGGTCATTCCATAGACCAGCGGAACCGGATGCATGCCCACAAAACTTCGGTGTTCCATTTTTAGAGTAGGCCCGTCTATATAATGTCCATTCGGGTTGGGACGGTCCAACAAAATAAGAGGTATGTTGTTTTCAGCACAAGCTTCCATCACGTAATGCAAAGTGGAGATATAGGTATAGAATCGAACCCCCACATCTTGAATGTCAAAGACAAGGATGTCCAAGTCTTTGAGTTGTGCTGGACTGGGTTTTTTATTTTTTCCGTACAACGAGACGATGGGAATTCCTGTTTGTGTATCAGCGCCATCCGAGACGTGTTCTGAAGCATCTGCGTTGCCTCGAAACCCGTGTTCCGGTGAAAAGACACGCTGCACATCCATTCCAGAATTTTGCAAAGAATCTACCAAATGAGTGTATCGAGTTTGCAGTTTGTTCTTGAAAATTACAGACGTTTGGTTGGCTACAATACCTATTTTTTTGGAATGCAGTAGGGGGAAGTATTCTTTTGTAGCGTTCGCGCCTACTTCAATTGGAGCGGTCTGACAAGATGCAAAAAAACAAGCAGTTAAAAAAAAGGCACTCAAAAAAAACGTGCGTTTGTTTTTTAATGTAAATAGCAATTGCCAAGAGTCGATTACCGAAAAAATATATGTATTTTTGACTTGCAACATGACTCTATCAATTTGAATTACGAATTATTTTTAGCCAAGCGATTTACCACCTCTAAAAAGTATAAAAGTAGTATTTCGTCTCCAATAATAAAAATTGCAATTTCAGCCATCGCTTTAGGCATGGTCATGATGTTGATTACGGTCGCTACAGGAGTAGGGTTACAGCGTAAAATTCGTGAAAAAATCAGTGTTTTTCAAGGGCATGTATCAGTGGTCAATTACGACAATAATTATTCCACAGCCACCCAGAAACCCATTTCCAAACACCAAGATTTTTACCCAAATTTCAATACCGTTTCAGGGATAAAGTCCGTTCAGGTATATGCTACCAAAGCAGGGGTGATTCGGACGGAAAAAGATTTTGAAGGAGTGGTTTTGAAAGGCGTAGATGCAACGTATGATTGGTCGCGTATCGCTCCATATTTGTTGGCAGGAAAACTTCCCGATTTTTCTGGACCGCGTTCCAATGAGGTTTTGTTGTCCAAAACACTTTCAGACAGGTTGGGCCTTGTTTTGAATGCTACCTTTGATACTTACTTTTTAAAAGAAAATCAGCAAGCAATACCGAACAGGCGTGTTTTTCAAGTAGTAGGTATTTATAATTCAGGCTTTCAAGAATTTGACAAAACCTTCTTTTTGGGAGACATTCGTCAAATTCAAAAACTCAACAAATGGCAAGAGAATCAAGTAGGAGGTTTTGAAATTCTATTGGATGATTTTGAAGAATTACAAGCCAAAGGAGTTGCCATTTACAGTGAAATTCCTTCTACCTTGGACAGTCATACAATTTTAGAAAGTTATCCAGCTATTTTTGAATGGTTGCATTTGTTTGATACCAATATGTACGTTATTATCGGAATCATGATTTTAGTAGCTGGAATCAATATGATCACAGCGCTTTTGGTGCTTGTTTTAGAAAGAACACAAAGTATCGGCTTGTTAAAAGCACTCGGAGCGACGAATTGGAGTGTGCGAAAAGTGTTTTTGTACAATGCTTCATATTTGATTGTACGCGGTTTATTTTGGGGGAATTTGATTGGATTGACACTTTTGTTGTTGCAGTCTTATTTTGGCATAGTTCCATTAGACCCTGAAACGTATTATGTGTCTCAGGTGCCTGTTTCTATAAACTTTGGACAGGTGTTTTTGTTGAATCTCGGCACCTTACTTCTTTGCCTGTTTATGTTGCTCATTCCCTCTGTGATTATCACAAAAATAAGTCCAGTCACTGCTTTAAAATTCGAATAGCTGGTAAAAATAAATTCAAAAGGAAAACTACCCTTTCGAGCCGAGTTAGAATTTACAGTTTCAAGGTATCTAACAAAGCAATCAAACTTTGGTCAGAAGGTCGTGGTGCATTGGCATCTAGAATATTTCCAGCGGGGTCAATTAAAATAAAACGTGGAATTCCCGAAATTTCATAAGCGCGCACAAAACTTTGCTCTTTTCCAGCAAATAATTGAATGCCTCCCATATTTTTTTCTGCAATCATTTTTTTCCAAGTCTCGTGTTGCGCAGGACTGTCGGTAGAGATACTTACAAATTCAATATTTTTTCCGTGGTATTTTTCTTCCAATTCATTTAAGAAAGGAATTTGTTGACGGCACGGACCACACCAGGTTGCCCAGACATCGATATACACATATTTTCCTTTCAAATCGTCTAGAGAAGTCGTTCCTCCTTTGTAATTTTCGTAGTTGACAAAGGTAGGTGAAGGTGCGCCTTTTTTGGTGTTGACTGCAATACGATTTTGTTGTTCGTATGCCATCATCAAACCTTCGTACAATTCGTTGTTGCTTTGCAACTCTCCTTTTTGAAGGGCTTCGTCGATGTTTTTGTGTTGGTAAACAAGGGCATCAAAGGTCTCTTTTATTTCGGTTACTTTTGCGATAAAAATTTCTTTTTCTGACTTAAAAAAAGGTTCGATAGATTCTAGTATTGCGGAGGTCTGAATTCTGTCTAAAATATAATTTGAATTTTCAGCACCTTTTCCTGTAATTGCTAGATTTTCCTCAAAATTGCTTTCGTCTATTGCAATGTTGAGGTCGTACCCATTTTTAAGATATACAAACATGCGACCATTTTCAGTGGAAAGGGTGTAAAAATTTTGAATGTAGTTTTCTACGGTCGGAACAAGTTGCAAAGTGTCTTGAAAAGTACCGTCTTCATTTATTTTGATTTCTTTTTTATAAACGCTGTTTTGAATAGTGATTGTTTTAGACGTTGCCTTTTGAACACTTCCCTGCAAAACAGCATGGTCTTTAGCAGCAGGACTACAGGCTATTAGTATTGACGAAACAAGTAAGAAAAGAGATTTTTTCATGAGAACATTTTTATAAGTACAAAGATACTTTGAAAACAATTCGAAAAAAAAGAATCTCATTTACTTTAACATAAAATTAAATGGACAACAAAAGAGGAATGCTGTCAACTCAACAAATTAAAGTATTTTAGCACTTTGAATGTGAGGTTTTAGAGAACACATATCAAATCTAAGAAAATAGAGTAGATGCACACAGAACAGATCCCTTTTTCCGAAACCGGATTTTTTACAAAGTTGATAGCGGATTATCTTGAAAAGAAACCTGCACTTGCGGAACTGTATGAAAATTTCCCCGATACAAGAGGCTTCGAACAGCAACGAAAGAGTAAGGAGAAAAGTTTTTCAGAAACGGCGAGAAAGACCTTGCAAAAAGCTGTAAAAGTGCAATATGAAGGGTTTGATATTTCCAAAAAGTTAGAAGAGAACACCACGCGACTCTCCGAAAAAAACACTTTTACGATTACGACGGGTCATCAGCTAAATATCATGACAGGTCCTCTATATTTTTTATATAAAATTGTAACCACTGTTAATTTGGCGAAGGAGCTCGAGAAAACATTTCCCCATCAAAATTTTGTGCCGGTTTATTGGATGGCTACGGAAGATCATGACTTTGAGGAAATCAATCACTTTTTTGTACACAACAAAAAAATTCGTTGGGATGTGGAGAGCAAAGGCCCTGTGGGCAGAAAGTCTACAAGAAATATAGATGCTGTATGGGAAGTTTTTTCAAAAGAAATAGGAGACAGTCAACAGGCAAAGGATCTCAAAAACCTATTCTACAAAGCTTATGTGGAGCAACCCACGTTGGCAGATGCTACCCGCTATTTGGTCAATGAACTTTTCGGAACTTGCGGTTTGCTGATAGTAGATGGAGATGATAAAAATTTGAAGCAACAATTTGCACCGTTTGTTGCGAAAGAATTGTCTGCACAATATGTAAAAAAGAGCATGGAACAAACGAATCAGTTTTTAGAAGAAAACTATCGCTTGCAAGTCCATCCACGTGAGATCAACTTGTTTTATATTCAAAATGAGCTGCGTGAAAGAATTGTCTTGGAAAATGGAAATTACCGTGTTTTGAATACAGAGAAACAATTTACCCAAGCCGCACTTTTAAAAGAACTGGAGAAACACCCAGAGAATTTTAGTCCCAATGTTGTTTTGCGTCCGCTATATCAAGAAGTGATTTTGCCAAACCTCTGTTATGTCGGAGGAGGGGGAGAGTTGGCGTATTGGTTGCAGCTAAAGCAAATGTTTCAAGAATCCAACATTCCATTTCCTATAGTATTACTACGTAATTCTGTCTTGTTGATTTCTAAAAAGCAGGAACAAAAATTGCAAAAATTAAACATTTCAAAGAGAGAATTGTTTTTAGAAGAAGAAAGCCTCGTTGCTCAAAAAATTAAAGAATTGTCGGCACTTTCTTTAGATTTTTCGGTTCAGAAAAATAATTTAAAAGCACAGTTTTCAGAATTGAAAAAGATCGTGGTTCAAACAGACAAATCTTTTCAAGGTGCTTTGAATGCTCAGGAAAAAAAGCAATTGAAAGGCCTTCGAAATTTGGAAAAAAAACTACTGAAAGCCGAAAAGAAAAAGCACCAAGAACAGGTTCAAAGAATAAAATTGCTAAAAGAAAGTTTGTTTCCACGAAACGGCTTGCAAGAAAGAAATTTGAATTTTTCTGAGTTTTACCTGAATTATGGAGAAGAGTTGATACCTACGCTTTTCAAAATTCTGTCTCCAATGGAGCAAAAATTTACGGTTTTTACTTTGGAAGAATAACTTCGTACTTGTTTGTAAGAAACTGCTTCTATCGGTCAGAAATACCCTAACTTTGCAGCTCATTTCAGAATAGAAAAAGCCCCTTGAATTTTCAACAATACACATCCGAATTTAAAAAAAACATGCAGTTGGCGTATCCAGTAATGCTGGGACAGTTAGGACACGTGCTGGTTGGTTTTGCAGATAATATTATGGTGGGGGAATTGGGAGCGGCTCCCTTGGCAGCCGTCTCTTTGGCAAACAGTGTTGCCTTTATAGCCTTTAGTATTGGGATTGGTTTTACCTTGGCCATTACACCTTTGGTAGCAGAAGCGGACGGTGAAAAAAATGCGCAGAATGGAAATGCTTATTTTCAACATGGAATTTTGATGTCATTGGTGTTGGGTTTTTTGCTGTGTGCCATTTTATTTTTGTTGAAACCTTTGATGTCGCATTTGAGCCAACCCACTGAAGTATTGGTGTACGCACTACCTTATTTTGATATCATTGCTTTTTCCATGGTGCCCTTGTTGGTGTTTCAAGCCTACAAGCAATTTGCCGACGGAATGTCGCAGACAAAGTATGCCATGCGAGCCGCTATTATCGCCAATTTGATCAATGTGGCTTTGAATTATGTGCTGATTTATGGAAAGTTTGGTTTTCCTCGATTGGAATTGGTGGGTGCAGGAATAGGAACCTTTATTTCAAGATTGGCCATGCTCGGGTTTATTATATATACGGTGCACAACAAGCCAGTATTTTCAGCTTTTGTGTCAAGAATTCGATTTTCAAGCATCAAAAAAGAAATTGTTAAGAAAGTGTATTTTTTGGGCTACCCAAGTGCGATGCAACTTTTTTTCGAAATAGGTATTTTTGGAACTGCTATTTTGTTGAGTGGTGCCCTTGGAACTCTTGCACAAGCAGCGAATCAAATTGCGTTGAATCTGGCAACCATGACCTTCATGATCGCTGTAGGGCTCGGCGTGACAGCAACCATACGAGTGGGGAATCAGAAAGGTTTGAAAAACTTTAAAGAATTGAAGCGTATTGGATTTTCGGTATTTCTCTTAATGACACTCATCGATATTTTTTTCGCAGCAGGATTTATTTTGTTCAAAGACATCCTTCCTTATGCTTATATCAATGATTTAGAAGTAATTCAAATGGCAGCTTCTTTGTTGGTTATTGGGGGGCTATTTCAGATTTCTGACGGAGCACAAGTGGTTTTGATAGGAGCTTTGAGAGGTATGCAGGACGTTAAAAAACCGATGGGAATCACCTTTATTGCCTATTGGTTGATCGGTTTCCCCGTATGTTATTACTTGGGACTTGAAACCAATTTGGGAGCTATCGGAATATGGATTGGGCTTTTGGTAGGGTTAACGGTATCGGCAATTATGTTGTATCTTCGCTTTCAAAAACTCTCCAACAATTTGATTGAAAAAAATCATGAATAGAGTAAAACCAGCGCATTAAAAAAATATTAAAAATGGAACTACCTAAATTTTTATTAGGCGATAATACGAAAGCAGACAAAGACGATATTTTCGTGATTCATACCGAATTCCCGAGGTTTGTCATCAATCTAAAGGACGATGAAATTGAAATGTGGGACGACCTGATTGGTAGTGATGAGGAAGAACTATCATTGCTTGTTGCGCAATATATTGAAGAAGCCTCTGCTTTTTACGACGAAGAAATGAAAGCTTACGAAGAAGAATGAATTTCAAAGAATTACAATTAAACAGGCCTCTTTTAAGAGCCATTGCCGAGAAAGGTTACGACATGCCGACGTTGGTGCAAGAAAAGACGATTCCTAGGATTTTAGACAAGGAAGATGTCATGGTTTCTGCACAAACGGGTACGGGAAAAACTGCCGCTTTTGCATTGCCGATATTGCAATTGCTTTTTGACAAGCAAGACGCTCCTAAAAAAGGGAAAAAGACAAGAGCTTTGGTTCTCAGTCCTACACGTGAATTGGCACTTCAAATAGCCCAAAATTTTCAAGCCTATTCGATATACTCCAATTTACGAACCACGGTAGTTTATGGTGGAACTTCCATTGAACCTCAGAAAGATTTTTTGCGAAAAGGAGTGGATATTTTGATAGCGACCCCAGGACGTTTGTTGGATTTGCACAAACAAGATGAGGTAAACTTGGACTTTGTGGAAACCTTTGTTTTGGACGAAGCAGATTTGATGCTCGATATGGGGTTCATTGATGATGTAAAAAAAATCGAACGTCTTTGTCCTCCAAGTAAACAAAACCTACTGTTTTCTGCGACCTTACCACACAAAGTAAAAGATTTGGCAGCATCTATTTTAAACGATCCTGCTTTGGTAGAAGTTTCTCCGACATCCTCCGTAGCAAAAAATGTAAGCCAGGTATTGTTTTACGTGCCCAAACCAAAAAAAATAGAATTGTGTTTGCACCTGTTGCGAAACACCATCAAAGGAAACATTCTTATTTTTAGAAGAACAAAATTTGGGGTGGATAAATTGGAAAAAACCTTGCTTAAAAATGGCTACCTCGTGGATAGCATTCACGGAGACAAAACCCAAGCAGATCGTCAATTGGCAATGACTCGTTTCAAACAAAAGGAAGTCAATATTTTAATTGCCACCGATGTGGCTGCGCGAGGAATTGACATTAAGTATTTGGATTCGGTGGTAAATTTTGATTTGCCAAACATCCCAGAAACCTATGTGCATCGTATTGGAAGAACCGGAAGAGCAGGGGATATAGGAACCTCCTATTCTTTTTGTGGAGCCGATGAAAAAAGTTATGTGCTCGAGATCCAAAAATTAATCAATACACATATTACGGTGGAAGAGGAACATCCGTATCCTTTGGACCCGAAAGCCAAACCGCAAGTGCATAAAAAGAAAGGAAGCAAGTATAAAAAGGGAAGAAAATCAGAGGCTTCCAAAAAGAAAAAGAAACGTTGGTATTGAGCAGGCATCGTTTAATGAATGTTTCTTTAAGAAATCTCTTTTTATTTGTAAAGACTGCTAGAAAAGTTTGAAACTACTTTTTTGAGGATGTATTTTTTGTGTAGAGAAAAGTTAACTCATGTTTTTGTAGTAAATTTGAGTGATTAACAGTTAAAGAACTTCATTTTATGGCGGACAAGTTGATTTCAAAAAAGAAGCCGAGCTATCTTATTAGTGCGAAATTCAGTAAATATCTCACGAAATACAGCAGAAACGTAAAAATGCCAATTTTTTACGAAGATTTGTTGCGGTATTCAGGAGCGGTGGAAGTACATGACAAATCAGGAGTGGATACGCTGTGGTTACGAGTTTATTATCCAGACCATGAGCGTAGTGAAATTGATAGGAGTTTGAAGAAAATTTACACAATTTTGCATGCCGATGGAAGTGACAATTCGTTGCCGTATTTGAATATCGATGAAATTGATTACTGTACGTTTGGAAATTCCAAACCTTTTCGAATAAAAGTACGAAATGTGTTGAATGACAATTACATGTATATGTATATCAAAATAGCAGATGCATCTCGTGTATATGGCTTGGAATTAGAGCATTTACTCTCTCCAGATCGAATCAACTTTTTAGTGTATGAAAACACCTTAGTAGAAAGTCATATCCAAGGTATTCCTGGTGATGTTTTTATCAGAGATGGATACGAACATTTCTCTTCAAGAGATCAGAAGCAACTGTCAAAAGAATTTGTAAAATTTAACGAACGAAGTATCATTCGTTTGTTAGGAGATATGCGATCTTACAATTATGTGATTGTACCGACCCACGATTTTGACCAAGTGCAGTATCGCATACGTGCCATTGATTTCGACCAACAGTCGTATGAAGGAAGGTTGAAAGTCTACATGCCGCAGTTTTTGTTAGAAAACAACAAGTTTGTTGATATGGTGCATGCCAATTTGAGAGAGGAGTCGATTGAGCAATACAAAATAGAAGAACGCTCGGCCATTTCCAAACGAATCATTCGTATTTACGATCGAATTCAATATTTGCTCGATTGTATGTCTCAGGATCAAATCTCTTCCGAAGAAAAGATAGAAATGTTGAAAAGGCAACTCTATGAATATACCAAAGATGCAAAATTCAAAAAATGTGATTGTATGGGAAGTATTTTAAGAGTGGGTTTTGATTTCGTTGTTCGAAATTACGAAAATGTCAATCATTATGTCATACATTAATAACTGTCAAAATCTAGGTCGTCTAAGTTTTCAAATTCTTCAAACCCATCAGCATCTCCAAATTCGTCTAAACCATAAGGGTCCTCTTTTGAAGATTCTGCTTTGAATTCTTTGTTAGGAGCGGTTTCAGGAACCTCACCGATGGAGAGTATCAATTTGGGCAATTCTGCAACTTGCTCTTCAGAAACTTCGATCAACTCTACAAAGAAAGTCCACATTTCAAGAAAATCATAGACGTAAATTAATTTTTCACCCCTGTCTTCAATATTCTGTGCAATCATACTATTTGCCATACACAGCGCATTAGGGCTCTCATCCATAGAAAGCAGAGGGATTTCCTCTCCTTGATTCCAGTCGTCATCCGTTCTGTAAAAAGAAGCCAATTGCTGTCCGTTGAAGCCAAAAACAGCGGCAATTGTTTTGTGCAATTCTTCCAATGTTTTTTCTCCGTCAATGGCAATTGTTCTGATGATATCTTCTTTTACGTCTAAAACGACTCGAATTTTAAAAACCATGTTTGTATGTAAATTATTCGTCACAAAAATAAACTTTAGTAGCCAATAAATACCTATTTTTATACTCGAAATACAAAAAGATGACAAAAGCAGAGAAACTTCGCGCAGTGAATGCCGTTGCAAAAAACACCTTGATGGAAACGCTTGGAATTGTGTATACAGACATTGGATCTGATTTTTTAGAAGCAAAAATGAAAGTAGTTCCTCAAGTACATCAACCCATGGGACTTTTGCATGGAGGAGCATCTGTTGCTTTGGCAGAAAGTGTAGGAAGTGCTGCTTCTCACATGTTTATAGACAACGAAAATTATATTGTCAAGGGAATAGAAATTACAGCCAATCATCTCAAGAGTAAAAGAGAAGGAGAAGTTACGGCTGTCGCCACAATTTTGCACAAAGGAAAAACAACCCATCTCTGGAAAATAGAAATCAAAGATGAAAAGGATCAATTGATTTCTTTTTGTAAGTTGACGAATATTGTATTGCCAAAGACCAAATAGTGACCGATTGATTGCAACACAACTTTTTTTAGAACACCTTGTTAAAGCGTTTTATGCAAAACAACCTTTTGTAGCGTACAGAAAACCACATGAAAAATTAGCCACTGCGATTTTTCAAAAAAACTCCGTACTTCACCGTGCGCAAGACTACACCGAAAAAGGATTTGTTTTTGCTCCTTTTCAAAAAGGAAAGGCCTATTTGACAGTTCCAGACGAGATCTTGCACTCAGAATTTAAATCACAAGTTGAACAGAAAGATTCAAATCTTTTTCCAGAAAATTTAGCGTCTAAAAAGCAACATATCGAATTGGTGTCAAAAACAATTTCTTATTTGAAAGAACAGGAGGTTTCAAAAATTGTAATGGCGCGAATGAAAAGAATAGAAAAGGAAGTGGCATTTGAAAAAGTGTTTGATAACCTATTGGCCATGTATAAGACAGCTTTTGTCTATGTGTGGTATCATCCAAAAGTAGGAATGTGGATGGGTGCAACTCCTGAAACCTTGGTCTCTTATACCGAAAAAACATTTCGTACCATGTCCTTGGCAGGTACGCAGCGTTTTGTGAAAAATAAAGACGTGGATTGGGGAGAAAAAGAAAAAGAAGAACAACAAATGGTGACCGACTATATGTTGTCTAAACTCAACCCAGTTTGTGAGATCTTGGATTTTTCTGATGTAGAAACGGTGAAAGCAGGAGATTTGTTGCACTTAAAAACAACTATTTCGGGACGTTTGAAACAAGATTTTGGTCTGAAAGAAATTGTAGGGATACTACATCCAACTCCTGCAGTTTGTGGATTTCCAACCGAAAAATCTTTTGAATTCATCGTTCAAAATGAAAGCTTTGACCGTAAATTTTACACGGGTTTTTTAGGTGAAATGAACTTAACGAAAACCTCTAATCTATATGTCAATCTTCGTTGTCTCGAGGTTCAAAACAAACAGGAATTGAATTTGTATGTTGGCGGAGGTATTACGGCAAAGAGTGTTGCACAGAAAGAGTGGGAAGAAACAGTTTCAAAGACAAAAACGATGGAATGCTGCTTGTAGTGCGTTACTTGTAGCGTTCTATAAGAGGTGTTTTTTCAAACAAAATCTATTGATGAGTTCGTTTGTTTGGTCGTCTAAATACCTGTATAATTTCGTTCCAAAAAAGATTTCGATAGCTGATTTATTCGTAATTTTACAACTTTAAAATTTGACGATTCGTCCATATGAAATATCCTAAAAATGAGTTGGCCCAGTCGGTCATTGCTTCTTGTATTGCCCAGGGTATCGAGCAGGTTGTCATTTCCCCTGGATCAAGAAATGCTCCTTTGACGATTGGTTTTACACATCATCCAGCTGTGAAAACATACAGTATTGTTGATGAGCGTTGTGCGGCATTCGTGGCATTAGGGATAGCTCAGCAAACTAAAAAGCCCGTGGTGGTACTTTGCACCTCAGGTTCTGCTTTACTCAATTATTATCCTGCCGTAGCAGAAGCCTATTACAGTGATATTCCGTTGGTGATTCTTTCTGCAGATCGTCCTGCTCATTTGATTGACATAGGAGATGGGCAAACCATTCGTCAAAAAAATGTTTTTGAGTCACATTCTTTGTACAATGCGAATTTAGAAGAAAACAAACTGCACGAAAATAAGGAATTGCTAGAAACAGCAATTCGAATTTCTTTGAACCAAAAAGGCCCTGTGCACATCAATGTTCCTTTCGACGAACCCTTGTATGATACAGTTTCTGAGATGTTGAAAATTCCAAAAGTAAAACAAACAATAAACCAGGATACTTTGGGAGAGGAGACACCTTTGGATGTCGATTTTTTACAATCGTATGCCAACCGATGGAACATGGCTGAAAAGAAAATGGTCTTGGTAGGGTCACATGACCCAGACGCTTTGTTACAAACGCAACTAGAACATTTCTTAAAAGATCCTTCTGTATTGGTTTTTACAGAAACAATTTCCAACAACAGACATTCTAAATTCATCAATCAAATCGATCAATTGATCATACCTTTGGAGGAAGAAAGCCTGAAGGCTTTTCAGCCGGAAATTTTATTGACTATAGGAGGGATGGTTGTCTCAAAAAAAATCAAACAATTTTTACGAAAATACCAGCCAAAAGAACATTGGCATGTGGACTCAAAAAAAGCATGGGATTCTTACCATTGTTTGACAAAACATTTCAAAATAAGCCCCCAATTGTTTTTTAGTCAGTTTTTCTTTTTGACAAAGAACAAGGATTCAAATTACCAAGAGCAAGGGGTGCAATTAAAAGAAACAAGACAGCAATTGCATGCGCATTTTTTAGAGAAGGTCGCTTTTTCTGATTTAAAAGTATTTGATATTGTTTTACAATCCATTCCGAAAGATTGTAATTTGCAATTGAGCAATAGTTCCATCGTTCGCTATTCACAATTTTTTGAAATAAGTCCTGGTATAAGAGTTTTTTGCAATCGAGGAACCAGCGGAATCGATGGGAGTACATCTACAGCAATAGGAGCAGCAATGACCACAAAAGAGTCTACGTTTTTTATCACAGGAGATGTTAGTTTTTTTTACGATAGCAATGCTTTATGGAACCAGTACATTCCTTCGAATTTTAGAATTATTTTGATAAATAATGACGGAGGGGGAATATTTAAAATCATTCCAGGCCCCAAAAATAGTGAGGTACTCGAATATTTTGAGACCCCTCATGGATTGGAAGCAAGTTTTCTTTGCGCTATGCATAATTTGGAGTATGAATCTGCTGAGACGGAAGCCGAGCTTATAGATTCTTTGCAAAGTTTTTACAACGAGTCCTCTATGCCCAAATTGCTAGAAATCAAAACACCAAGTGAAATCAATGATCTTGTATTGCAAGATTATTTAAATAAAATAAAATAAATGGAACTAGAAGTAGGAGCACAAGTAGATTTGATCATTGGTCGTTTTACCAATGTAGGAATTAGTGTATTGGTAGATGGAGAATACGAAGGTATGTTGTACAAAAATGAAGTTTTTCAAAGAGTTCGAGAAGGTCAGAAACTTTCTGGATATGTCAAATTCATTCGTGAAGATGGGAAGTTAGATATTTCTTTGCAGCCCATAGGTTTTGTAAATAAAATTGGAGAAAATGAAGCTGTAGTTTTGGAAAAATTAAAACAAAGTGAAGCAGGGTTTTTGCCATTGCACGACAAAAGCGATCCAGAAGAAATCAAGTACCATCTCAAGATGAGTAAGAAATCTTTTAAGAGTGCCATCGGAAGTTTGTACAAATCAAAATTTTTGGTGATTGCGAGCAATGGTATTCACATTACTGAATCCGGAAGAAGTCAATAATGCTATTCGAAGAAAGGAAAAGTCTAGATAAGTACTGTTTAATTGTTTTCTGAATTTTGTTTTGCTGAGGTCACCCGTTTGATGTTTTCGTAGAATTTGATCGAGTAAGGAGAGCTCTCAGGGATCTTTGCATATCCTTTTTTATACGAAATAAGCGCTTTGCTGTATGCAAACTTTTTTTCGTAATACAAACCAATATAAAAGTTTCCTAAAGGGCTCTTTGGAAACTGATCTAATACCATTTCTCCATATTTTTCTAAATGTTGACCGTTTTCTTTTTCAATAATTACAGATTCTATTGCAATAAAATCTTCCATTCGGATCGCCATTTCTTTTCCAAATAAATAGGCGATATTTTCGTATTTAAATTGTAAATATTCCATTGCAGCCAGAGGAGACAAATAGACAATTTCACTATTGAGTTCGTTGTCTGTAATACTCGCGTATCTACTAAAAATATGACCCAATGCACTTGCGATGCCTTTCGGAATACAGAGGAGTTCTGAAGATTCTTCAAAATCTTCAAATTTGTAATGAAAATAACTGTTTTCTATTTGGGCAATGTATGCATCTACGTTTGCCATTCTTTCTTTGGTATCTGAGGGTGTGTTTTGTGCACGGGAAGCGTAATAAAAATAATCTTTTCCTTTTAAGCTTGTAAGTGCTGTTGCCAAGTAAGAAGGCATATCTATCGCAAACACGGGGTGTAAGTTGATATAGGCATTAAAAACAGGCTTTTTATCAAGTAAAAAATAGTTCGTGAAGTTGGCAGTAATTTCTTGACCAACGATGGTTTTAAAATCAGATATTCGGTAGTTCTCTAGGAAATGAGGGACCAACTCTTGCGAGATGTATTGAAACACCTGCATACCTTTTTGTGTAGGATAGCTGTTTGTGCTATCATACCCGTATTCGAGTGCCCTGTAAGGAGCAATGTTTTGCGATACGCCAACAATAATTTGATTCGGGACTTTGTCATTTTTAGCGAACAATTTTGAGATGCTTACATAGGTTTCAAATAAATCGTCTGCATCCAGCACAACGGTTAAAGGATACTTGTTTTCCGAAAGATCGTATCCTTCTGGAATAAAAATTTGAAGTACTTTTATCTCATTCAGAGCAACTGAATAAAAATCTTCTTCGATAATTTCTTGCGCATAAAAAGAACCACAAAAAAGAAAGGGAAGGAAGAATACACACAGTTTTTTCATAAACAAAAGTTCGTTTGTAAAATTATTCGAATGTACTAATTTTTTTAGTTTTTTCAATAGTCATATCTTTACATCCAGACAAATGTCTTTAATCAAATACAATCATATGAGTCAAGCAAATTGGGTAGCCATGAAACCTTCAAGTCATTTAGGAGAAACGTATATAGATATTACGTATCAAAAATCTGGAAATGTCGCAAGAATAGCTTTCAACAGGCCTAATGTTCGAAATGCGTTTAGACCCCGCACCACCTCGGAGTTGTACGATGCTTTTTACAATGCACAAGAAGATAACGAAATAGGAGTTGTATTGTTGTCGGCAGAAGGACCTTCTACCAAAGACGGTGTGTATTCCTTTTGTTCTGGTGGTGATCAAAAAGCGAGAGGTAAACAGGGATATGTAGGGGATGATGGTAGTCATCGATTGAATATTTTAGAAGTACAACGTTTGATTCGTTTCATGCCAAAAGTAGTAATTGCCGTTGTTCCTGGTTGGGCTGTGGGAGGAGGACATAGTTTGCATGTTGTATGTGACTTGACTTTGGCGAGTAGAGAACATGCGATTTTTAAACAAACAGATGCAGATGTAACGAGTTTTGACGGAGGATATGGATCTGCGTATTTGGCCAAAATGGTAGGGCAAAAAAAGGCACGTGAAATATTTTTTCTGGGAAGAAATTATTCTGCTCAAGAAGCCTATGAAATGGGAATGGTCAATGCTGTAATTCCTCACGACGAATTGGAGGAGACCGCGTATCAATGGGCGCAGGAAATTTTAGAAAAATCACCTACTTCCATAAAAATGTTGAAATTTGCGATGAACTTAACGGATGACGGTATGGTTGGGCAACAAGTTTTTGCTGGTGAAGCAACACGTTTGGCGTATATGACTGAAGAAGCAAAAGAAGGAAGGAATGCTTTTTTGGAAAAAAGAAAGCCAAATTTTGATAAAAAATACATCGTGTAACAAGTGAAAGCTGGACAGATACCCAGGATTTGGAGTAAGAAATAAACCAAACAGAAAAGTTTACGAAAAAAAGTGCGACTCGTTGTGGTTTTTGCTTTTTTAATTTTAAGATACATATATGAAACCACAAATAGTTACTTTTTTAATTAAGTGTCCCGATCAAAAGGGAATCATTGCTAAGCTCACACATTTCTTCTATTCAGAAGGCTTTAATATTATCAGTTCACAGCAATACACCAATACAACATCCGCAAAGTTTTTTATGAGGATTCGCTTGGCTGTAGACAATTCCGTTTTGTTGAGCAAAGAACAACTAGGAGAAAGTTTTTCCAAGTTGGCCGAGGCTTACCAAATTACTTGGAGTGTTGACTATGGAAGAAAAAAACAAAAAGTAGCTATTATGGTGTCTCATACAAGCCATAATTTATACGATTTGTTACACCGACACAAAGAAGGAAAATTGAATTGTGACATTTCAATGGTGGTTAGTAACCATGAAAAATTAAAACCCATTGCCGAAATGTTTGGCATTCCTTTTTATTACAAACTAGTAACGAGAGACACGAAAGAGGAGCAGGAGAAATCCCTGATGGAATTGTTTGACTCTGCAAGCATTGATTTGATTATTATGGCACGTTATATGCAAATTTTATCTACTGGATTTATAGCCCATTACGAAAATAAAATCATCAATATTCATCATTCTTTTTTGCCTGCTTTTCAAGGAGCAAATCCTTACAAACGCGCGTACGAAAGAGGTGTCAAAATTATTGGTGCAACGGCACATTACGCTACAGAAGATTTAGACGAAGGACCGATCATAGAGCAAGGTGTTGAGAGAGTAACACATGAAAGTACACCTACATCCCTAAAAAAGATAGGTGCGGATATTGAGACATTGGTATTGGCTCGTGCAGTGAATTGTCATTTGAACAATCAAATTATTGTGGATGGAAACAAGGCGATTGTTTTTCCTGAAACAGGGGAATAGTTGCAAACTCTAAAGAAATTGACACATGAAAATAATTTGTATTGGTAGAAATTATGCCAAGCATATTTCAGAATTGGGAAATGAAAAGCCAACGTCACCACTCTTTTTTTTAAAGCCGGACTCTGCTATTTTACCCAAGAAAATGCCTTTTTTCATACCTTCATTCACAAAAGAGGTACATTATGAAGTCGAAGTTTTGGTGAAAATAAATAAGGTAGGAAAACACATCAGTCCTAAGTTTGCACACAAATACTACGACGAAATTGGATTGGGAATCGATTTTACTGCGAGGGATATACAAGAAAAAGCAAAAGAGAAGGGACATCCTTGGGAGCAAGCCAAAGCCTTTGATGGTAGTGCGGTTATTGGTGAATTTTACAAAAAACAAGATTTTGAAGACCTGCAAGGTTTAAATTTTTCACTGTCGAAAAACAGCGAACTGGTACAAGTGGGAAATACCAGTCATATGCTTTGGAGTATCGATGCATTGATTGCCTATGTCTCTCAGTTTTTTACTCTAAAAAAGGGAGATGTTCTTTTTACTGGAACCCCTGCTGGTGTTGGAAAGGTAAAAGAGGACGATGTGCTAAAGGGGGTGTTGGAAGGAAATCAGGCCTTTGAGATCAAAATAAAATAAAAAAGACCTTTTCAATTGAGAGGTCTTTTGTTTTGATACTATTTTGAATTCCGCATACGCAACATACAAAGCAGCATCTCTTTTGGAATTACTAAGCAGTTCTTATTTTTTCGTATAAATACTATTGTACAAATCTTGATAAATACCTTTGATCACTTTGCGCTTCATTTTCAAGGTAGGGGTCAAGTGCCCACTATCAATATTCCATTCGTCTGGTGTGAGTTTGAATTTTTTGATCTGTTCCCATTTTCCAAAGTTGGCGTTACAGCTGTTAATTTCTTCTTGTATTCTTTCAATGACGCTTTCGTTTGAAATGATAGACTCGTTTGAGTCCCCCAAAGAGATACTTTTCCGATTAGCCCATTCGCGTACAAATTCAAAATTGGGCTGAATCAGCGCTGCAGGCATTTTTTCTCCTTCACCTACTACCATTATTTGTTCGATAAATCGCGATTGTTTGAGCTCGTTTTCTAGCAGTGCGGGTGCCACATATTTTCCTCCAGAAGTTTTGAACATTTCTTTTTTACGATCGGTAATTTTGAGAAATAGATCCTCTGAAACTTCACCAATGTCTCCTGTGTGAAAATAATCACCCGTCATTACTGAAGCTGTTTTTTCTTCGTCTTTATAATAGCCTAACATGACATTGGGTCCTTTGACAAGTATTTCGCCATCTTCTGCAATTTTCACCTCTACATTGTCAATGATTCTTCCCACGGTACCAATACGAATTCCTTTGTTGTAAGGACAGTTTACAGAGACTACAGGTGAGGTTTCTGTGAGCCCATACCCTTCTAATATAGGCATGCCCGCTGCAGAAAAGACGCGCGTCAATCGCTGCTGTAATGCAGCAGAACCAGATACCAAAGTGTCTATATTACCTCCCAGGGCTTCTTTCCATTTGCTGAAAATTAATTTGCGAGCAATTTTCAACTTGAATTCATACCAGGCTCCGTTAGCTCCGTAGGGTTCAAATTCAAGTCCCAATTCGACGGCCCAGAAAAATAATTTCTTTTTGATACCGGTCAATTCAGTTCCTTTACTGACTATTTTATCATAGACTTTTTCATACAAGCGAGGTACGGCAGTCATGATATTGGGCTTAATTTCTTTTAGGTTGTCGCTAATGGTTTCTGGAGATTCAGCAAAATAAATTTCAATACCGCAAGCTTGGTAGAGATAAAGAATGATTCTTTCAAACACATGGCATACGGGTAAAAAGCTCAATGCTTTGGCATTTCCATGCTCTAGCGGAACTCTTGGTATACTGGCCAAAACATTGGATACAAGATTGTTGTGAGAAAGCATCACCCCCTTCGGTTTTCCTGTGGTTCCTGAGGTGTAAATAATTGTGGCCAAATCATTTGGCTGTACAGCATTTTTTCGAGCTTCTAATTCTGTTTCAAACGAAGTGTCTTCGCCGAGTTCTAAGAGTTCTTGCCAGTTTTTTTCACCTGCTATCTGATCAAAAGTATAGATTTCCTTTAGTTGTGTGTTTCCTTTTATTTTGTTCAGTTTTTCTAGTATAGAACTGTCGGATACAAAGCAATAGCTCGCTTCAGAATGATTCAGAATATATTCGTAATCTTCTTTCGAAATAGTCGGATAAATAGGAACATTTTGTGCGCCAATTTGCAAAACTCCCATGTCTAATATGTTCCATTCGGTTCTATTGGTTGTGGAAATAACCGCAATTTTTTCATTGGCTTGTATTCCCAATTTTAAGAGACCTCGGCTAATTTTATTGTATTGATCCATGTATTCTTGTGTAGAAATACTTGTCCATTGGCCATTGTGTTTGGTCGTAAAAGCTTTTTTGAGGTTGAAATTTTCCAATTGATGTTTTGGAAAATCAAATAGTAAAGAATCGTCTTTCATGGGTTAAGTTTAGTAAGGGAAAAGGTTCCTGCAAAATAGTGAATTTTATAGGATTTACAAAAAAGAGGGCAAACATGGTAAACTATAAAGTTTGGTTTAGAATATCGGGATATTGTAAAAAGCCACTTATCAATTGAATGTTCCGATGTGTTTTTTGTTTTAGTATTTATGAATCTTCAGGTGGTTTAATGAGTCGTGTCCATTCTTGACTCCATCTATAAATGACCCGTTATTTTTGCAACAACCACTGACTATTCTTGCTTCATCTAAAGCTTTTAAGAAAGCAAATATTTTATTGTTTAGAAACGACATAAAAAATCTGACTGGAAAAGATACTTATGGATTTCAGTGGGAAATGAATCTTATTTTCAATTTTAAATTTATTTTCAATCAGAAAGTCCTCAAATTGCATATTATTAAATCCAAAGTTTCTCGATGCTTTCATTTAACACAAAAAATATTTTCTGCCATGACAAGATGCAAGCCTATAATTTATTTGATAAAACTTTAGGAGTTTGGAAGTATGGATTCCAGTTGTTTTTTACACCTGAAATAACACCTTCTGGTACTAGGTGCTTTAAAAAAGGTAGTAAAATAGCAGGTATGGGTAAAACTTATTTTTTAGAAACAAACAGTCTTTCCTCCGTGTTGTAAGGGGCTATTAAAATCCACAAAAAAGAAAGCACGAAGATACATTCCCAAATTTCCCATTTTTTAGAGTGGGAGAGAGTTAAGATAAGCAAGGTTCCTCCTAGAAAAGAGAAGGATTGTTGTAAGGTTGGGACTGGAACTCCTATTTTTTGAACAAGCGTCTTTATCAAAGTCACTTTTTTGTACAAGAATAAAAGAAACAAAAAATACATGCCAAAGATGACTGAGAATGAAACCGAAATGATGCGATTTATTTTAATGTCCTTGATTTTTAAGTTGTGAAGATTGGTTTCATTTTGCGTATTGTTTTGGCTAAAGAATTCACTAGATTCTATTTCAAAAATTCGTTGTCCCCATGAGATCTCTTCCCCAAATCCAAAAAACAAACCGATAATCATGAGGATATTAAAGGCTTTCCAAAGGCTGTTTTTTTTGTTTCCATTATTTACAAAACGAACCAGAAGTAATACAGAGCTCAATAAGAGCGTACCCGCAGTTAAGTTTTCAAGAAACCCGTCTTCTTGAATGAGAAATTCAAACCATGTTTTATTGAAATAAAACAAAAGTGATGAGATGGAGATTACTCCAATAAAAGCCGATAAAATTTGCGTGAATTTTTTTTCCATGTTTAGCATGTTAATTGAAGTCTAAACTACAAAATGTTTCCAACTTCAGCAATAGTTTAGGGTGACTGTACTATTTTGTGATCCAATTTTTAGCATTTACAAAAGCCTCGAGCCAAGGAGAAACTTCGTCTTTTCTTGATCTAGGATAATGAGCCCAGTTCCATTGAAAAATAGAACGTTCAATATGTGGCATCATCACCAAATGACGACCGTCGTTTGAAGTCATCATGGCTGTATTGTAGTCGGAACCATTTGGATTGGCAGGATATCCTTCATAACCGTATTTTCCGACAATATTGTAGTTTGCCTCGTCTTGTGGCAAGTAAAACTTCCCTTCGCCATGAGAAATCCATACTCCCAGGGTGCTGCCGGCCAACGAATGGAGCATCACAGAATTGTTTTCTTGGATTTTTACAGAAGTAAAACCGCTCTCATGTTTGTGAGATTCGTTGTGCAACATTTTTGGTTTGTTTGTATGCTCAGGATGGATCAAGTCTAATTCTACAAACAATTGACAACCGTTGCAAATACCAATAGACAAAGTGTCTTCTCTTTTAAAGAAATTTTCCAACGCAGTTTTTGCTTTTTCATTGTACAAAAAGGCACCTGCCCAACCTTTTGCAGATCCAAGCACGTCAGAGTTTGAAAAACCACCAACAGCTCCGATAAATTGGATGTCCTCTAGCGTTTCACGTCCAGAAATCAAATCTGTCATGTGGACGTCTTTGACATCAAAACCAGCAAGGTACATGGCATTCGCCATTTCACGTTCGGAGTTGGATCCTTTTTCACGGATGATAGCTGCTTTTGGTTTCGGTTTGTTGTGGTCAATGATAGGAAGTTTTCCTTTAAAACCATCAGGAAACTCAAACTGCAACGCTTGCTCCTTGTAATTATTGAAACGTGCTGTTGCCAAACCATTGGCAGTTTGTTTTTCGTCCAATAAATAAGAGGTTCCAAACCAAACATCACGCAAATAAGGGATGTTAAAAGTTTCGATTTCTCCGTGGTTTGTAATTTGAACTTCGTTGCTTCTCACAGCATTTCCTAGATGGGTAAACTTTACCCCATTTTCAGTTAAAATGCGTTCGATCTCTGCATCTGCAGATTGTATGATGACACCGCTATTTTCAGCAAACAATGTTTTGATACTGTCTTTTTCGCCCAGGGCGGAAATGTCCAAGTTAACACCCAAGTTATTTTGAGAAAAACACATTTCTAAAAGCGTGGTAATCATACCTCCCTCAGAAATATCATGTCCTGCCAATACACGTCCTTCTTTAATCAGTTGTTGAAGGGTGTTGAAGGCAGTTTTGAATTTTTTAGAACTTTGGATCGTAGGACTTTCATTTCCAATTCCAGCGATCGCTTGAGCAAAAGAAGAACCCCCTAATTTGAATTCATCGTTTGAAAAATCAATGTGGTAAATTTTATTTTCTGCATTTTTTTGGAATACAGGTTCTACCACTTTGGTGATGTCGTTGCAATGTCCTGCAGCCGAAATAATTACCGTTCCAGGTGCAATGACTTCCTTGTCAGAATATTTTTGTTTCATTGACAAAGAATCTTTCCCTGTTGGAATGTTGATTCCCAATTCAATGGCGAAGTTAGAAACTGCTTCAACAGCATTGTACAAACGAGCATCTTCACCCTCATTTTTACAAGGCCACATCCAGTTGGCAGACAAAGAAACAGATTTCAAATCGTCTTCCAAAGGCGCCCAAACCAAGTTTGTCAGAGACTCTGCAATGGCGTTGCGGGATCCTGCTACTTCGTCAATCAAACTCGCTACCGGAGCATGACCAATACTGGTTGCAATTCCTTCTTTTCCATTGTAATCCAAAGCCATTACAGCTACGTCATTCAAAGGCAATTGCAAAGGTCCGGCTGTTTGTTGTTTGGCAACTTTACCACCGACACAACGGTCTACTTTGTTGGTCAGCCAGTCTTTACAAGCAACGGCTTCCAGTTGCAATACGTTTTCTAAATATTCATGGATGTTTTCCGCTTGGTAACGCAATGCATTGTAATTTCTTTCAATTGTTTTATCATTGAGAATGGTTTTTGGGGAGCTTCCAAACATATCATTCATGGCCAAATCCATCGGTTTTTCTCCTGTGGTAGCCGATTCAAATGTAAATTGATCGTCGTTTGTTACATCACCTACCGAGTACATCGGAGATCGTTCTCTGTCTGCCACACGTTTTAAATAAGCGACATTTTCTTGATGGATAACCAATCCCATTCTTTCTTGAGATTCATTTCCAATGATTTCTTTAGCAGACAGTGTAGGGTCTCCAACAGGTAATTTGTCGAGGTCAATTTTTCCTCCGGTGTCTTCTACCAATTCCGACAAACAATTTAAGTGTCCACCAGCCCCATGATCGTGAATAGAAACAATTGGATTGACATCGCTTTCCACCATTCCGCGTACTGCATTGGCTGCACGCTTTTGCATTTCTGGGTTGGAACGCTGCACGGCGTTCAATTCTAACTGGCTGTCCATGCCACCCGTGTCGGCAGAAGAAACAGCAGCACCTCCCATTCCAATTCGGTAGTTGTCTCCTCCCAAAATCACAATTTTATCTCCTTTTTGAGGCGTGTCTTTGAGGGCTTGTTCGTTTTTACCATACCCAATTCCTCCTGCTTGCATGATCACCTTGTCGAATCCTAATGTACGCAATGAGTCAGCGCTGGTAGCAGATTCCTCTGCTTCAAAAGTCAAAAGAGATCCTGAAATTAAGGGTTGTCCAAATTTGTTCCCAAAATCTGAAGCTCCGTTTGATGCTTTGATTAGAATTTCCATAGGTGTTTGGTACAACCAATCACGCTCGTTCATGGTTTCCCAAGGTCTGTTTTGAGACAAACGAGAGTAGGAAGTCATATAAACAGCAGTCCCTGCCAATGGCAAAGAACCTTTTCCTCCTGCCAAACGATCCCGAATTTCTCCTCCAGAGCCTGTTGCAGCTCCGTTAAAGGGTTCTACAGTGGTTGGGAAGTTATGGGTTTCTGCTTTCAAGGAAATGACAGATTCAAAATCTTTGGTTTCGTAAAAATCAGGTTTGTCAGCTGATTTTGGTGCAAATTGAACTACTTTCGGTCCTTTGACAAAGGCAACGTTGTCTTTGTAGGCGGAAACGATTCCGTTCGGGTGCGTTTCAGAAGTTTTGCGAATCATTTTGAAAAGAGAATTTTCTTTTTCTTCTCCATCAATGACAAAAGTTCCATTGAATATTTTGTGACGACAGTGTTCTGAGTTGATTTGTGAAAATCCAAATACTTCAGAATCTGTTAGTTTTCTCTCAATTTTAGTAGCTAATCCTTCCAAATAAGCAACTTCATCGTCACTCAAAGACAAGCCTTCTTTTTGATTGAAGTCGGAAATGTTTTCTATTTCTAGGACCGCTTGGGGTTCTGTTTTTATGGTGAAAATTTCTTGATCTAATCCTGTGTACAATACTTGTAACATGGGGTCAATTTCTGCATCTTTGGAGGCTACTTTTGTAAATTCTTCGATTCTTACAATCCCATCAATACTCATGTTTTGCGTAATTTCAACAGCATTGGTACTCCAAGGCGTGATCATTTCCTTTCGGGGGCCTACAAAATAGCCTTCTACTTCAGGAGAGTTCACTTGGGTTGCGTTTCCGAACAGCCAAACTAATTTTTGAATGTTTTCTGAAGAAAGTTTTTGTGTTTGTACTGCAAATACGGTGGTATTGCGTTGAAAAAATAGAATCATTGAGTCTTGCATATAAAAAGCGCTTTCGCTTCGATTTTTAAAAGCACAAATTTACAAAATATTGTTCTAAAAATATCGAAAGTCAAAAATCAAAATCAGAATTTTTCAAACAGGGATCAATGGGTGGTATGTGGGCTTCTTTTTTACGCAATATTCCTTCTAAAACACTGCAAAAAAGAGAAGTTATTTTTTTCGAATTTTCATATTCAAGGCTTCGACACCCAAAGAGAAGGCGATGGCAAAGTACAAGTATCCTTTTGGAATCGCTCCAATCGCTTGGTTGAAAATTTTTGTGTGCGCCAAATGGGCTCCTTCTGTGATCAACATAAAGCCTATCAATATTAAAAACGACAAGGCCAACATTTGAATCGTAGGATGTTTGTTTACAAATTTCCCAACTGGATTGGCAAAAAGCATCATAATGAGCATGGAAATGACAACTGCTGTGATCATGATGACAAGGGCACCATCGACGCCATTGGTCATTCCGACGGCTGTCAATACAGAATCAAAAGAAAAGACCAGGTCGATCAACACAATTTGAACAATGGCTTTGGACAAGGTAGTAGTCACTTTGTGAGTAGCGGAGGTGTTTTCCTCATGACCTTCTACTATGTGGTGGATTTCGCGTGTGCTTTTGTAAAGTAAAAAGAGTCCTCCCACAAACAAAATGAGACTTTGTCCAGAGATGTGTGTCGTGATCCAAGAAGTTTCTATGTCTAAAATGGAATGCTTCATGGCAATCAGATATGAAACCCCTAGCAACAAAATCACACGAAAAAGCATGGCGAGTAGCAGCCCAATATTGGTGGCTTTTTTTTGCTGTTCTTTGGGAAGTTTTCCGGTGGTAATGGAAATGAAAATAATATTGTCGATTCCCAAAACAATTTCTAAAAAAGTCAGGGTGGTCAGTGCAATCCAAGTATCCAATTGTGTAAAAAGCTCCATAAGTACCTTCGTTGGTTTCCGTTATTTTAAATATTTTTTAAAAAAAAATGATTTCAGGGGCTGTCTTCCAAACGAAAAGTACTTCCTTTTTGCTTGAAATTACTTCCAAAATAATAGCCCAAAAACTCATAAGAATTGTTTTTAATTTTGGTGATCTTTACAATGAATTTGGTGCTGTCAAGTTTTGTTTTGGGGTGCTTCTTTTTCAAGTGAAACTCAAATTTGTTCTTCCACGTGATGTGAAAAGTATCTGTTTTTTGTTGGTAAGTTTCAACTTGAAATTTTTCAGTTCTGTAAATAAAAGAGCTGTCTGTTTTGTTTTCCAGATAGGTTTTGAATTTTCCTTGCTTAAATGAAAAAGATTTTGGGTCGTTTTCACAAGACAATAATGTGATACAGAAAAGAAGAGTTGTCGCTAGTTTTTGAATCATGTTGTAAATGTAAAATAAAAAAACCTAACAAGACACGCTTGTTAGGTTTGACAATTGTTTTCTCTGCTTTTTTATTTTAAATTCCAGTATAATTACTTGGTGTAATTACTTTCAACTCTGCTTTGATTGCATCGGAAACGTCGAGGGTGTCAATAAAATTGGCAATAGAATTTTGATTGATTTTCTCGTTGGTTCTTGTCAGTCCTTTCAATGCTTCGTATGGGTTTGGGTAGGCTTCTCTGCGCAGAATCGTTTGAATGGCTTCCGCGACAACAGCCCAGTTGTTTTCTAGATCGTTTTCAAACGCTTCTTTGTTCAATAACAATTTGTTCAAGCCTTTTAGGGTCGAAGCAAATGCAATCAACGTATGTCCAAATGGAACGCCGACATTTCTCAGTACTGTGGAGTCTGTCAAGTCACGTTGCAGACGAGACACAGGTAATTTGGCAGCCAAATGTTCAAATAAGGCGTTGGCAATACCAATGTTTCCTTCTGAATTTTCAAAATCAATTGGGTTTACTTTGTGTGGCATTGCAGACGAACCTACTTCTCCTTTTTTGATTTTTTGTTTGAAATAATTGCTGGAAATATAGGTCCAGATATCTCTATCAAGATCCATGATGATATTGTTGATACGCTTTAGGGCATCAAAAACACCTGCCATATGATCGTAATGTTCAATTTGTGTAGTGGGGAAAGAATGGTGCAAGCCCAAAATATTCTCTACAAAATGGGTTCCAAAAGCTTTCCAATCGATATTCGGATAGGCTACTTTGTGTGCGTTGTAATTTCCGGTAGCACCTCCAAACTTTGCAGCATGTGGTGTGTGTTGCAATTGCAATACTTGTTGGTTGACGCGTTCTACAAATACAAACAACTCTTTCCCTAAACGAGAAGGAGAAGCAGGTTGTCCGTGGGTACGTGCCAACATGGGAATGTCGTCCCATTCTTCTGATAAATCCGCCAATTTCGCAGTCAATTCGTCCAAAGTAGGGTAATAAACTTCTTCCAAAGAGTCTTTGATAGACAAAGGAATGGCTGTATTGTTGATGTCTTGAGAAGTCAGTCCGAAGTGGATGAATTCTTTGAAAGACGCTAGGTTCAGTTTGTCAAATTTTTCTTTGATAAAATATTCAACCGCTTTGACATCGTGGTTGGTAACGCTTTCAATTTCTTTGATTTTCAAGGCGTCTTCTGTAGAGAACTGCTCGTAAATTGCTCGTAATGCTGGAAACACAGCACTGTCAAAATTGGCCAACTGAGGTAAAGGAATCTCGCAAAGGGCAATAAAATATTCGATCTCTACTTTGACTCTGTATTTGATCAAAGCCTCTTCTGAATAATAAGCGGCTAAAGAAGCTACTTTTCCTCGGTACCTTCCATCGATGGGTGAGATGGCGTTTAAACTAGATAATGACATTTTTATAGATTGAAATTAGGCTGCAAAAATACACATTTCTAAAGAAATAGGATAGGTTTTCCAGGTTTAGTTTTCTGGTCAAGGTTGGGTTGTTTGAAATTTTTAAAATTTCAAAGCATAGAGTGTTTTTTAGAGGAGTCCTAATGAACCTAAATAATTAACAAGCAGTTATTTGGAGCAATAGAATAAAAATATATACACTAAAAAGAACTCTTTTTTTTTGAGAACAAATGTCGTACAATGATAAAATATGAAAAGCACATGCTTGCAAGTGTTTTGTTGAATTTAGAGGGGTATTATACCAAAGCAATAAATCTTTAAAAATCAAAAAAAACTAAATTTATGTGGGAAAATAGTTTAATATTTATTGCATGGATCTTGCCATCTATAACTTGTCTGTAGGTTGAATGAATAAATATTACTATCTTTGATTCAAAAATTCAAAACTTTAAAATAAATATGAGATTAAAATTACTTTCAGAAATTAAGAGTTCAATTACTGGTTTTTTACTAGTATTGGCAATAAGTGCAGGTGCGCAAACAAATTTCACTCTTACCTATAATACAGAGGGAGGTGCTGGTGAGTATCCAGGGGAAACGACCATTACGTTGCCCTTTCAACCGGATGACAGGGCGCACTATGATGTGGACATTGACAATAATGGTCTTTTTGGAGATAACGATGCTGCTTCCCTGTCATTAGATGATTTAGTTGGAACACAAACCCTCACTTTTGCTGCTCCAGGAGTATATACTATTCAAATCAGACCAACTGCTACTGCTACTGCCTTTTCTTTTAGCTACAATTGGGGTCACTCCTCTGAAAAATTAGTATCTGTGAATAACTGGGGTTCTATGCCTTGGGAGAGCTTGTCAAGAGCTTTTTTTGGATGTTTCAACATGGATCTACTTGCTACAGATACACCTGATTTTTCAAATCTGAATGGGGACTTACAACTTATGTTTGCTCTCTCGGATATTACTGGAGACAATACTGATTTTAATGCTTGGGATGTATCTAATGTGCACAATATGTCTAATATGTTTCTAGGCGCTTCAGATTTCAACGGTGATATAAGTGCTTGGAATGTATCTAATGTGAACAATATGGTTAGTATGTTTTCTGACGCTTCAAGTTTCAACGGTGATATAAGTGCTTGGGATGTATCTAATGTGAACAGTATGTCTAGGATGTTTTCTGACGCTTCAAATTTCAACGGTGATATAAGTGCTTGGGATGTATCTAATGTGAACAATATGGTTGATATGTTATTTAGAGCAAATATGAGTCTTGAAAATTACGATGCCTTGTTAAATGGTTGGGCAGAATTGCCTTCTTTACAATCAGGTGTTATTTTTGGGGGAAGACCTGGGGGCTGGTGTGAAGGTGGACCTGGGAGAGATATTTTAGCTGGTCCTCCAAATAATTGGAGTTTTTCTAGTGAGAGCGGCAGTCGTGATGATACTAATTGTACCCTAAGCACCAACAATTTTGACTTGGATAGCAATATCCGTATTTTTACAAACAGTGAGGGGAATCTTCGTATTGTAGGTCTAGAAAAAGGACTTGTAAAGGTTCGTATTTACAATCTTTTGGTCGAACAAATTTTCGAGACTACCTTCGAAGGGAAAGAGTTCAATGATATAAAACTTCCAGATATGAAAACAGGAATATATATCATTCAATTAAAAACTGAAACAGGAAGGCTGAATAAAAAACTAATTATTCAATAATTCTAAATGAGAGAACGCTTGGTATCAAAAAATGAAATAAAAATCTAAAGATTTAAAAAGAAAAACACGAATTTTTAATTTTTTCACATGTAGGTTATATACCTAGATAAAAAATAATGAGTCCTGCTTTGGCAGGACTTTTTTTTGTTTCAAAAAAAAATATTAGGGCAAAAAAGATGGGTCAAACATGCTGTTTTTTCTTCACATCGAATAGGGCTTGTAAACCAATGAAAGAAACGCTCTGAATAACTTGTTCATAATTATTTAGGAAGCTCTTTTAATTTTCTTGGTAAAATGCTATTTTAGCAACACTTCAAAGAATTTTTTTAATACATGGCGCAGGAAACCAAATATACAGAAGACAATATACGATCCTTAGATTGGAAAGAACATATTCGGATGCGTCCAGGAATGTATATCGGAAAATTAGGTGACGGAAGTTCGCAAGACGATGGAATTTATATTTTGATCAAAGAAGTCTTGGATAACTCGATCGACGAGTTTGTGATGAATGCGGGAAAAACCATTGAGATTTCTGTCAAAAACACCAGTGTTATCATCCGAGATTATGGACGTGGAATTCCCTTAGGTAAAGTCGTGGATGTGGTTTCAAAGATGAATACCGGTGGAAAGTACGATTCCAAAGCTTTTAAGAAGTCTGTGGGGTTGAATGGAGTGGGAACCAAAGCGGTCAACGCCTTGTCTTCAAATTTTCGTGTGCAATCTTTTCGAGATGGAAATACGGTCTTTGCGGAGTTTGAACAAGGAAACTTAGTGGAAAAAAGCGAAGTAATAGCATCCAGTCAGCGTCGTGGGACACGTGTCAATTTTACACCCGATCCAAGTATTTTTTCCAACTATAAATTTCGTACCGAGTACGTGGTGAAAATGATCAAAAATTACGTGTATTTGAACACGGGCTTGACCATTGTTTTCAACGGAGAAAAATACCATTCAGAAAACGGTCTCAAAGATTTATTGGAAGAAAATAGCAATGTTGAAGATCTTGCCTATCCCATTATTCATTTGAGAGCGGAAGACATTGAATTGGCAATGACGCACAGCAAAACCCAATACAGTGAAGAGTACCACTCGTTTGTAAACGGACAGCACACCACACAAGGAGGTACACATCAAGTAGCCTTTAGGGAGGCAGTGGTAAAAACCATCCGCGAGTTTTTTGGAAAAACATTCGAAGCTTCCGATGTGCGAAAATCCATTGTCAGCGCCATCAGTATTAAAGTCATGGAACCCGTGTTTGAAAGTCAAACCAAAACCAAATTAGGATCTACAGAAATGGGTGGCGATTTGCCAACGGTTCGGACTTTTATCAACGATTTTGTCAAAACGAATCTCGACAATTACCTGCATAAAAATCCGGAGACAGCCGAACAAATTCAGCGAAAAATACTTCAGGCAGAAAGAGAACGTAAAGAATTGTCAGGAGTTCGAAAATTGGCCAGAGAGCGCGCTAAAAAAGCGAACCTACACAATAAAAAATTACGCGATTGTCGGGTGCATTTGGGAGATTTAAAAAAGGACAATCGACTGAATACCACTTTGTTTATTACCGAGGGAGACTCGGCGAGTGGTTCTATTACCAAATCTAGAAATGTCAATACACAAGCGGTTTTTAGTTTGAAAGGAAAGCCTTTGAACTCTTATGGAATGAGCAAAAAAGTGGTGTATGAAAATGAGGAATTCAACCTCTTGCAGGCGGCTTTGAATATCGAAGAAAGTTTGGAGAATTTACGGTATAACAATATTGTAATTGCTACCGATGCTGACGTCGATGGAATGCATATTCGTTTGCTATTGATTACTTTTTTCTTACAATTTTTTCCAGAAGTCATCAAAGAAGGGCATCTATTTATTTTAGAAACGCCTTTGTTTCGTGTTAGAAATAAAAAAGAAACCATTTATTGTTATTCTGAAGAAGAAAAAATCCAAGCACTTCAAAAATTAAGTGGAAAACCTGAAATCACACGATTTAAAGGTTTGGGAGAAATATCACCCAATGAATTTGTTCACTTTATTGGTGAGAATATCCGTTTGGATCCAGTTATGCTTGACAAAGAAATGCCCATCGAAAAAATGTTGGAATTTTACATGGGAAAAAACACCCCCGATCGACAAAAATTTATCATCGAAAACCTCAAAGTAGAATTGGACGCGATTGCGGAATAATAGTAGAAAACACAAAGGAAATAGCTGCGAAAAAAAGTGCAAATTACCAGATACGGATTGACAATGCAAGAAGAAAACGAGCAAGAATTAAACGGAACGGAAGAAAAGCAAGAAAGCCTTATCAAGGTCACAGGAATGTACAAAGAATGGTTTTTGGACTATGCTTCGTATGTGATTTTGGAAAGAGCAGTTCCTGCACTGAATGATGGTTTCAAACCCGTACAACGTCGCATCATGCAATCGATGAAAGATCTCGATGATGGGCGTTACAACAAGGTGGCCAATTTGGTAGGCCACACGATGCAATACCACCCACACGGAGATGCTTCCATTGCCGATGCGATGGTGCAATTGGGGCAAAAAGAGTTGTTGATTGACATGCAAGGAAACTGGGGGAATATTCTAACCGGTGACCGCGCCGCAGCCTCCAGATATATCGAAGCAAGGTTGTCAAAATTTGCCTTGGATGTTATTTTCAATCCGAAAACAACCGACTGGCAAGCTTCTTATGACGGACGAAGAAAAGAACCCATTCATTTGCCAGTAAAATTTCCTCTTTTGTTGGCACAAGGAGCCGAAGGGATTGCAGTGGGCCTGTCTACCAAAATTTTACCACACAATTTCAATGAATTGATCGACGCTTCTATCAAATATTTGAAAGGAAGAAGTTTTAAGATTGTGCCTGATTTTTTAACAGGTGGGATTGCCGACTTTACCAATTACAATGATGGAAAAAGAGGAGGGAAGGTACGTGTAAGAGCTAAAATCACCCAACACGATAAAAAAACCTTGGTCATCAATGAAATTCCCTTTGGAACCACTACTTCGTCTTTGATAGACTCTGTATTGAAGGCCAATGACAAAGGCAAAATAAAAATAAAACGTATTGAAGACAATACAGCAGCTGAGGTCGAAATATTGGTGCATTTGCCACCCAATGTGTCTCCTGATACCACTATTGATGCTTTGTATGCCTTTACCAATTGTGAGAGTTCTATTTCTCCGTTGAGCTGTATCATCGAAGACCACAAACCTATTTTTATAGGCGTTTCTGATTTGTTGAAGATTTCGACAGACCATACCGTAGCATTACTCAAAAGAGAATTGGAAATTCAATTGGGAGAATTGGAGGAACAGTGGCATTTTGCTTCCTTGGAACGAATTTTTATAGAAAATAGAATTTACCGTGACATTGAAGAAGTAGCTACTTGGGACGGTGTATTGAAAGCGATTGATGCTGGTTTGAAGCCTTTTACCAAACACTTGAAAAGAAGTGTGACGCAAGAGGATATTTTGAGATTGACAGAAATCCGTATCAAGAAAATTTCAAAATTTGACATCGACAAGGCAAACCAATTGATTGAGGCCTTGGAAGAAAAGATTGCGGCTGTCAAAGAGAATTTGGCGAATTTAGTAGCGTTTTCAATTGCCTATTTCAAGAGATTGAAGGATACGTATGGAAAAGGAAAAGAACGCAAGACTGAAATTCGAATTTTTGACGATATCGTAGCGACGAAAGTAGTCATGCGAAATACCAAACTTTATGTCAATAGAGCAGAGGGGTTCATAGGAACCTCCTTGAGACGTGATGAATATGTGGCAGATTGTGCCGATATTGATGATGTTATTGTGTTTCGAAAAGACGGTTCTTTGATCATCACAAAAGTAGCTTCCAAAACTTTTGTAGGAAAAGATATCATACACATTGCTATCTTCAAAAAAGGAGACAAACGTACCGTGTACAACATGATGTATCGTGATGGGAAGTCAGGACCAAGTTATATGAAAAGATTTCATGTAACAGGTGTGACACGTGATAAGAACTACGATTTGACTGTTGGGAATAAGAGCTCTCACGTGCATTATTTCTCAGCAAACCCGAACGGAGAAGCCGAAGTGGTTGCTGTAAATTTAAAAGCCGTAGGAAGTATTAAAAAATTAAAATGGGACATTGATTTTTCGGATTTAGCTATTAAAGGAAGAGGATCCAAAGGAAACTTAATTACCAAATTCGCAGTCAAGAATATCGAATTTAAGTCGGCGGGTGTTTCTACCTTGAAACCGAGAAAAATCTGGTTTGACGATACTGTACAGCGTTTGAATGTAGATGAAAGAGGGGAGCTGTTGGGTGAATTTACCCCAGAAGACAAATTGTTGATTGCGACGCAATCAGGAATCGTGAAAACCATCCAGCCGGAATTGAACTATCATTTTGAAAATGATATGATTGTTTTGGAAAAATGGGATCCGATGAAACCTATTTCAGCGATTTATTTTGAAGGGGAAAAAGAACGTTATTATGTGAAACGTTTTATGATCGATCACCCAGATAAAGAAGAACGATTTATCAGCGAACATCCGAAAACACAATTGGAAATTGTAGCAACCGATTACCGTCCCAACGCAGAAATTGTATTTTCAAAAAGAAGTTTGCAAAATAGTACCATAGATTTTGAACAGTTTATTGCGGTGAAAGGAATCAAAGCCATTGGAAATCAATTAGCAACAGACAAAATAAAACAAGTCAACCTTCTAGAGCCACATCCCTACGAACCACCTGTTTTGGATGCAATTGAAGTCGAAGAAGAGTCTGTGGATACTGCCAATGCCTCACAACCGAAATTGTTTTAGATGCATTGTTATGTGAAGGGCTGTTTTGAGGATAAGAAGAGCGTATAAGTTTTGGATGTTTTATAAAATATTATAGTATTTTTACGTTTCTAAGATAGGCACTTTATTTCCAGGTATTGAATGAAAAACATACTTCTCGTTTTATTTACTTTGACAAGCACAATTTGTAAGGCACAGGCGGGTGAATCGGTGTATGCTTTTTTAAATCTACCTACTTCCGCAAGACAAATTGCTTTGGGAGGTGTGCCATTGACCCTTAGTGGAGATGTAGATCAACCCTTGTGGAACCCCGCTACGATTGATAGAGAAGTGCAAGACAAAGTATCGGTAAATTACACCAACTATTTATCGGGAATCAATTTGGGTTCTATGGCATTTACCACACGCTTGCATGAAAAATTAGGTCTTTTTCATGCTGGAATTCAGTATTTGGATTATGGTGAACTGACCAGGGCAGACGAGATTGGAAATGTGTTGGGAACTTTCAAGGCCTATGATTTGGCTTTGTCCATAGGGTATGCTCATGTGCTAAAAACAATAGACCTACAGTTGGGAGTCAATGCAAAACTCATCAATAGTAGAATAGACACATATAGTTCTTTTGGGGTGGCTTTTGATCTTGCTTTTTTGTATAGAGATACAAAAAGTCCATTGAAAATTTCACTGGTTTTGAGAAATATGGGCACCCAAATAACAACTTTTGACGGATCCAAAGAATCTCTTCCTTTTCGGATTTTGCTAGGGGCCTCCTCTCGCTTCAAACATGTCCCCATTCAATGGTTTGTAACAATAGACAATTTACAGCAGTGGGATATTTCCAATCCCAATCCATCGAATAGTGTATTTGAAATTGATTCAAATTCCATCCAGGAAGAAGAAATTACATTTGCAAACAACGCTTTTCGACATGCCGTTTTTGGTTTTGAATTTTTTCCGGAAAACAAACTGACTTTTCGTTTAGGGTACAGCTACAAAAAAGCGAAAGAGTTGGAAATTATGGATCAAAGAACATTCAATGGTCTGTCTTATGGATTCGGCTTGAAAATGAAAAATTTCGAATTCAATTATGCGCTAAGTAAGTTTCATCCGAGTGCCAATTCCAATACATTTGGACTGGTTCTTAATTTAGATAAAAAATGAGGAAAAAAATAACGATTGCCATCGATGGCTATTCTTCTACAGGAAAAAGTACTATTGCCAAAGAGCTCGCAAACAAACTAGGATATGTGTATGTAGATACGGGGGCGATGTACCGCATGGTTTCTCTTTTCGCAATGCGCAATAATTTTATAAATACACATGGTTTTTTTAGAGAAAAATTGATCGACGCGTTAGAAGCGATAGAATTGAACTTTGTTTTTTGTGAAGAAGCAGGCTTTGCAGAGGCTTATTTGAATGGGATTTGTGTAGAAAACGAAATACGAACTTTGGAGGTTTCCAATTATGTAAGCAAGGTAGCGGCAGTTCCGGAAGTACGAAAAAAATTGGTGAGTATTCAAAAAGAATTGGGAAAAAACAAAGGCGTTGTGATGGACGGTAGAGATATTGGAACCGTTGTTTTTCCCGATGCTGAGCTCAAATTGTTCATGACCGCTTCTGCTGACAAAAGAGCACAACGACGTTTTGATGAATTGACAGGAAAAGGCGAGGCCGTTCGTTATGAGGACATCTTGGAAAACGTCGTAAAAAGAGACTATGAGGACTCAAATAGGAAAGATTCTCCGTTGGTGAAAGCGCCTGATGCTATTGAAATTGACAATTCTGATTTGACAAAAGAGACACAATTTTCTTTAATCTTTGATTTAGTAGTAAACAAACTCTAACAATTAGAAAGCAATGAATTTTTATATTCAATTGAGTAGCGCAAATAAAACCCCAAAATTAGAGCAAACATACGATCGTTTTTTACGATAGTGAGTCAAAACCTTTTAAAGATGATTGAAGAATTACTAACATACGATACCGAACTATTTTTGTTCTTGAACAAGTTAGGAAGTGAAACTTGGGATGGTGTATGGCGAATAGTTACCCACAAGTTTACTTGGACACCACTGTATGTGTTTTTACTGTATTTAGTTTTTAGAAACTATGGTTTAAAACCAACCATACTAGTGATGTTGTGTGCTGTGCTTATGATAACGGCAACAGATCAACTGGCAAATGTGTTCAAGTACGGGTTTGAACGGCCGCGCCCATGCAGTCTTCCCGAACTGAAAGAAACCATGCGTTTTGCGGCGGTGAGGTGCAGTGAATTTGGTTATTTCTCTGCCCATGCAGCAAGTGCTATGGCGGCGGCAGTTTTTTTAGGACTTTTGTTAAAACCGTATTACAAATACCTGCCGTTTGTCTTGCTTTTTTGGGCAGTTTTAGTAGCTTATAGCCGTATTTATTTAGGTGTGCATTATCCCCTAGATATCATTACAGGTATGTTTTTTGGAGGGTTGATTGGTTGGTTTGTTTACAGGTTGCAAAAGTTGTTGCGTATACGTTTCCTTTTTTTGCAATCATGAAAAAAATTATAGAATGTATTTCCTTCCATGATAGATCTCTTTCCTTGCTTTAGGATTCAGAATATGGGTACCTAATTTTTTATAAATTTATTAAATTGTGAATCTTTGAAAACTTTTTTAAATGTTTAAAATAAATAGAGGATTGGGAATTATAACACTTATTTTTGTGTCCTCTTGTAATTCAATTAAAATGATAGAAACGAAGCTGTCAGCGCCTATTGCTGAGAAAATCCCCACAACTTTTGAAAAGAACGATGATGTCCGGATTGACAATTACCATTGGATGCGTTTGACAGATGCTCAAAAGAATGCAGACACTCCTGATGAAGCCACTCAAAAAGTAGTGGCTTATCTGGAAGCGGAAAATCAATATTTAGAAACTGAATTGAAACATACTCAAAAATTTCAACAAGAAGTTTTTGAAGAAATGAAGTCCAGAATCAAAGAAGACGATGCCTCTGTTCCTTATTTTAAAAATGGATATTTTTACATTACCCGTTATGAAAAAGGAGATCAATATCCGGTTTATACGCGTAAAAAAAGTTCTTTAGAGGCCGAGGAAGAGATTCTTTTTGACGTGAATAAATTGGCAGAAGGCCATGATTATTATAATTTAGGAGGGCTTTCTGTGAGCCCTGACAATAGCAAAGTAGTTTATGGAGTGGATACTGTGAGTAGACGACAGTACGTACTTCGTATAAAAGATTTAGAAACGAATAAAGTCTATGCTGAGATTATTGAAAACACCACTGGAGGTGGTGTATGGGCCAATGACAATCAAACTTTTTTCTACACTAAAAAAGATCCAGTCACTTTGCGAAGCAGTCAAATTTACAGACATGTATTGGGAACTTCAACTTTCGAGGATGTACTGGTTTATGAAGAGCAAGACGATACGTTTGGCGTGTATGTAGCAAAATCAAAATCCAGTGAATTTTTGGTGATAGGTTCTTACAGTACCCTGTCAACAGAATATCGAATTTTAGAGGCGAACCAGCCGACAGGTGAATTTCGTGTATTTCAGCCACGAGAAAAAGAGTTGGAGTACAGTATAGCCCATTTTGAAGATTCGTTTTATGTATTGACCAATAAGGACGGTGCAACGAATTTTAAATTGATGAAAACCCCTACAGCGCATACAGGTAAAGAAAATTGGACAGAGGTCATAGCGCACAGAAAAGCAGTGCTTTTGGAAGACATTTCTATTTTTAAAAATCATTTAATTTTAGAAGAGCGCAGTGATGGTCTGAACAAAATTAGAATCAAAAAATGGGATGGAACCGAAGATTATTATTTGCCCTTTAAGGAAGAAACCTATGCAGCCTATGTTTATGCCAATCCAGAGTTTGATACGGAAGTGTTGCGTTATGGTTACAATTCGATGACTACTCCAAGTTCAGTAATCGATTTTCATATGGGCAATCGTTCCAAAGAAATCAAAAAAGAACAAGAAGTTTTGGGAGGACAATTTCAAAAGGAAAACTATCTTTCCAAAAGAATATGGGTCCCGGCTCGAGATGGGAAAAATGTGGCGGTTTCCATGGTGCATCACAAAGACACAAAAATTGATCATGATACTCCTTTGCTTTTGTATGCCTATGGTTCTTATGGACACACCATCGATGCAAGTTTTAGCACCACTCGATTGACACTTTTAGACAGAGGTTTTGTGTATGCCATTGCTCATGTTCGAGGAAGTGAGTATTTGGGAAGAAATTGGTATGAGGATGGGAAGTTGCTCAAAAAAAGAAATACGTTTACAGACTTTATTGATTGCAGTAAATTTTTGATTGCTGAGAAATACACTTCTGAAAAGCACCTGTATGCTATGGGGGGATCTGCGGGAGGTTTGCTAATGGGAGTTGTGGTCAACTGGAATCCTGAATTGTACAATGGTGTTATTGCTGCAGTTCCTTTTGTAGATGTGGTATCCACCATGTTGGATGAATCGATTCCTTTGACAACTGGAGAGTACGACGAATGGGGGAACCCGAATGACAAGGAATACTATGAGTATATCAAATCATATTCCCCTTATGACAACGTTAAAAAACAGGCGTATCCAAATTTGTTGATCACGACAGGATTACACGATTCGCAGGTGCAGTATTGGGAGCCTGCAAAATGGATCGCTAAATTGAGAACACACCATACAGGAAGTCAAAAAATATTGATGCATACCGATATGGAAACAGGACACGGAGGCGCTTCAGGAAGATTTGATGCTTTGAAAGAAGTGGCGAGAGATTATGTATTTTTATTGGATTTGGAAGGAAAACAATTGTAAAATGTATGGACTTGTTTGACACGAAGTTTTTGTCCAATAAGTTGCCTTTTGATGGAGAGGTATATTATCATGGGCCTTTATTTTCTCTAAAACAAGCGCATCAATACATGCAGGAATTCTTAGAACAAGTTGCATGGCAAAACGATGCGGTACGACTTTTTGGAAAACACCTTGTTTTGGATCGAAAAGTGGCTTTGTACGCTGATGGAAAACTATCTTACACCTATGCAAACATCAGCAGAGACACCTTGCCTTGGACAGTTTCTCTATTGAAGTTGAAAGAGTTGGTAGAGGAGAAGACCGGAGAAACTTTTAATTCCTGTTTATTGAATCTTTACCCTACTGGAAAAGAAGGCATGGGATGGCATACGGACGCTGAAAAAGAAATGAAAAAGGACGGAGCCATTGCTTCTTTGAGTTTTGGTGCGGAACGAAATTTTATATTCAAACACAAAGAGAGCAAACAGAAAATTGCTCTATTGTTAGAAAAAGGAAGCTTGTTGGTGATGCAAGGCAAAACTCAGCGCTATTGGCTGCACAGTTTGCCAAAAACAACAAAAGTTCAGACACCGAGGATAAATTTGACCTTTCGTACATTAAAGAACTTAAAACAGTAGTTTTTAGAAGAGTTTCACACGAAAAAAGAAAAAGAGCACTGTCATCGATCAGTGCCCTTTTTTTATTGGTAGAAGGAATGAATTATTTCATGCTCCCAATCATATCTTCAGGTTTTACCCATTCGTCGTATTCTTCTGGAGTTACGTAACCCAATCGCACGGCTTCTTCTTTTAAAGTAGTTCCATTCGCATGTGCTGTATTTGCTATTTCTGCAGCCTTGTAGTATCCTATTTTAGTATTCAAAGCAGTAACCAACATCAAAGAGTTGTTTAACAATTCATTGATTACTTTGTGGTTGGGTTCAATTCCGTACGCACAGTTTTCTTCAAAAGAAACACAGGCATCTCCAATCAGTCGGGCGGATTGTAACAAGTTGGCCGCCATGACAGGTTTGAAGACATTCAATTCATAATGTCCTTGCGTTCCTGCAACCGTTACGGCAACATCGTTCCCCATAACTTGTGCACACACCATTGTAATTGCTTCACATTGTGTAGGGTTTACTTTTCCTGGCATGATGGAAGAACCTGGTTCGTTCGCCGGAAGTATCAATTCTCCAATTCCAGAACGTGGACCTGAAGCCATCATACGGATGTCATTGGCAATTTTATTCAAAGAAACTGCTATTTGTTTGAGAGCTCCATGAGATTCTACAATTGCATCATGTGCGGCCAATGCTTCAAATTTATTTTCAGCAGTCACAAATGCCAAACCGGTGAATTTTGCAATTTTTTGAGCCACCAATACATCATAGCCTGCGGGTGTATTTAGACCTGTTCCTACAGCAGTTCCTCCCAAAGCCAATTCTGACAAGTGTACGAGTGTGTTTTTAAGTGCTTTGAGTCCGTGGTTTAATTGTGAAACATATCCGGAGAATTCTTGTCCAATGGTTAAAGGCGTTGCATCCATCAAGTGCGTACGTCCAATTTTAACGACATCTTTGAAAGCTTCAGATTTTGCTTGCAGTGTATCACGTAATTTTTCAATCCCAGGAATAGTTGTTTCTACGATCATTTTGTAACAGGCAATGTGCATTCCTGTTGGAAAGGTGTCATTTGACGATTGCGATTTGTTTACATCGTCGTTGGGTTGAATGGCTTTTTCTCCTTGTCCAATGACTCCTCCTGCCAATTCTTGTGCTCTGTTGGCAATTACTTCATTGCAATTCATGTTACTTTGTGTACCAGATCCTGTTTGCCAAATAACCAATGGAAATTGATTGTCGTGTTTGCCCGCTAATATTTCATCGCAAGCTTCAGATATCAAATCTCTTTTTTTTGCTTCCAAAACACCTAGATCACAGTTGGCATGTGCGGCCGCTTTTTTCAAGTAGGCAAAACCATACACAATCTCAATTGGCATCGAAGCACTGGCACCGATTTTAAAATTGTTTCTAGAGCGTTCTGTTTGTGCACCCCAATATTTGTCTGCAGGAACTTTTACCTCCCCCATGGTATCTTTTTCTATTCTGTAATCCATCTTTGGTATGTTTGCGAATTTGTATGTTTTTTATGACTAAATATTTGCTCTGTCAAGCCAATACTTTGTAAAACATTACAAATATACGAAATGCACTTCTCTAGAGCGTGCGAATTTTATTTTTTTGTAAAGGTGATTTTTCTTTTTACGACTCCAGAAAAATAGCGGTTAAAAATGGTTGGTATTTTGAAAAAAGTAGTATTTTTGCAATAGTTTAAACTATTAGTCAAAATAATTATGGACGCATCACAATACTTCGGATTTTTAGCTTTTCTTTTTGTGTTTACAGCTGGTTTTTGGTTGTTGATATTTTTGTTAACCTTTGTAGTGCCTTACTGGATTGGTGGTACGGTAATGGAAAACTTTCAATTGAGAAAAGAAGCGAAGGCGAAAAAATAATTGCTTTTCAAAAAGTAAAAAAAGGGACTGTAAAGTATTGCAGTCCCTTTTTTTATGACAGCTTTTAAAAAATAAAGTGCGGTCTCCACGACGGTAAGCGAAATTTGATCATTCTGAGTTGTTCAGGCAGTCTTAATTTTTTGTATTTTGCCTTTTTAATCCTTAATTTTTAACAATGAAAGCCGCTTCTTTACGTGAACTAAAATCAGAATTAATGCACGCTGAAAGAGAAGAATTATTGTCTTTGTGTTTGCAGTTGGCAAAGTTCAAAAAAGAGAACAAAGAATTACTTACGTATTTACTTTTTGAAGCCAATGATCAAGACAGTTTTTTATTTACCATACAGCAAGAAATAGATGATCAGTTTGAGGCAATTAATACGAAAAGCTATTTCTATATGAAAAAGACGATTCGTAAAGTGTTAAGAGGGGTAAAGACCAATATTAGGTATGCTAAAAACAAGGAAACAGAAGTTTCTTTGTTGTTGTATTTCTGTGAAAAACTAAAAGCAGTCCGTCCTTCCATTCAGTACAATCTTTTGCTTCGAAATTTGTACCAACGCGAATTGTTGTCCATCGAAAAAAAAATCAGTGCTTTGCACGAAGATTTACAGTACGATTTCAAAATAGAATTGGAAGAACTGCAAGTTCTTTAGAATCAATAGGCCTGAAATACTTTCTATTTCAAAATAAATAGTGTCAATGGTCTTTTTTTAGAAATTGCCAAGCTTCTAATAGAGTAGGAAATACCAGTTTACTTCCAGCTTCTTTCATGGTGTCCTCAGAGTTTATTGTAAGGATGCCAACAGGAAACATACCTGCTTTTTTTGCAGCCTCGGTTCCTGTAATACTGTCTTCAAAAACCCATGTTTTTTCATAGTCTTCAGGTGCTACTTCTAAGTGTTTTGCGAGTGAGAGATAGGCTTCCGGATGGGGTTTTGGATAGGTGTAATCTTCAATACCAAGGTACTTTGAAAAACCAAGTTGTAATTGTGAGATGCTGTTTCCAATAAAATTTCGGGTAGCATTGCTCGCGATGCCATGTGGGATTTTTTTTTCGTCTAAAAACGACTGTATCTCTTTTACACCTGGAAGTAGCGTAGGAGGTTCGGTATTGCTGTGCAAATGGTCAGCTTTTGTGGAAAAATAGCGTGCTGTTTTTTCTTTTTGTCCCGCCCGTTCACAGATATATTCGGCAATGAGTAACGGAGATTTTCCAGATAGTTCTTTGTGAGGGAAGTCTAACCTAGATTCTCCAAACAATTCGTAATAGGCACTTTGCCATGCTTGGAAGTGCACTTGAAAGCTATCGACTACAACACCGTCAAAATCAAATAAAACAGCAGGAGGAAGTTGAATTGTACTCATTTTTTGTTTTTAAGTGGTTTCATTGAAAACTTGCTTTAAATATCCATTCAAGAATTTATTGGTAGGATCGAGCTCTTTTCGCAATTTTTTAAAATCGCTCCACTTTGGATAAATTTCATTCAATTGTGCATCTTTGGCTTCGAAACGTTTTCCCCAGTGCGGGCGGCCTCCGTATTTTATAAATATTTTTTCAATGGTTTTAAAAGCTTCATAACTGTCTGCTGTTGATGCATTTCTAGAGACGCATCCCATCGTAACAGTATTTTTGCCATAGGCATAACTCAGCCAAGAACTGTCTTTTTCTAAAAATCGAACGTCCATTGGAATGTGAATAAAGGAATTGTTGCTCCATTGGTTGATGGTTTTCTTCAATTCTTGGAAAACTTGGGGAAAAACAGCAAGGTCTACGGTCCATTCCGCCAATTCAATTGTCGAACCTCTCGATTTGGTAACGGTTGCTTGGTACAAGGATCCTTTGAGTTCTCTTTTGCTGCTAAAAAAAAGGCGTCCCAAAATTTTATTAGCGATTGCCGTAATCCAAGGGAAAATATGCGTGTATTTGTATAGAAGCTTGGAAAATGATCGGCGATACTGCAAATATTTAGGTCCTAAATTCTCAGAAATTTCTTTTTCTGCTGGAACTTTTTCACCGGTAATTTGGTATCCTTTTCCTGTATGAGGAAGCCACAGAATTCGCAGGAAATCAAATTTTGTCAAATTGGTAGAAATACTTTCTAGCCAATTACTGTCTTTTTGAGGTTCTTCTTTTACGTGCAGGGTGTAGTTCGTTTCACAAGCAAAGGTGACAGTCGAGTACACACCCAAAACACCCAAAGAAACACGGAATGCATCCATGAGTTCTTCTTTTTCTGTGATTTCTTTCAGGGAACCGTCTGCTAATATTACTCGGAATGTATGTACGTAGCTCGCTAGTAATTTTCCGCTTGTTCCGTGTGTTCCCGTGGCCAGTGCGCCTCCGAGCGTTACGGTGTTGATGTCCGGTAAGCATGGAATGCACCATCCTTTGGCTTCCACAGCTTCGATCAGGTCAACGAGTTTGATCCCAGCTTGTACGGTAATGTGTTTTTGTTCCTCGTTGTAAGAAAGAATTTTATCATAAGAACGGATATCAATCAACGTATTTATCCCTGCACCAATATCTGCGGAGGACTGCTTGTTTCCGAAAAATCGTACTTTTTCCGATTCTTTGATGATTTTTTGTAATTCTGCTTCTGTTGTAATTTGGTAAAGATTCTCGTAGGAATGTTGTATGTTTTCATTCCAACTTTTCCAAACGCCTTTTTTCTTAATTTTCATTTGATTCTCTTAGGGGATTTTTTAAATATATTTTCTGACGGTTTTGTTTTTTTAAATTACAATAACTCTTGGATTGCGTCAGTGGGTCTTGCGACTACAGCTTTGTTTTTATAAACAACAATGGGACGTTCTATTAATTTAGGGAAATTTGCTAAGGCATGGATAATCTCGTTGTCAGACATTTCTTTTCCTTTAAAGTTTTCTTTCCATACAGCTTCATTTTTTCGAACCAATTGAATAGGTGTATAGCATAGTTTTTTCAAGAGTTCTTTGACTTCATGAATATTAGGAGGTGTTTCCAAATATTTGACAATTTCAAAATCTATTTGTGCGTCATCTAAAAAAGCAATTCCTTCACGACTTTTTTTGCAACGAGGGTTGTGATAAACTTTTATCATTTTATTTTCTTCTTTCGGTTCGTTTTTTTCAATCAGGTTTTTCGTTGTTTACAAGTCGTTCGTTTGTTTGCTTTGTGAATAGAGCATTAAAAAGGCTTTTAAGAAAGCATCAATTTCTCCATTCATGATAGCATCTACGTTCCCAGTCTCATAAGAAGTGCGTACATCTTTTACAAGTTTATAGGGATGCATGACATAATTTCGAATTTGGCTTCCCCACTCAATTTTCATTTTGCTTGCTTCGATATCACTTCGGGCTTCCTGTTGTTTTCTAAGTTCAATTTCATACAACTGTGATTTTAACATTTGCATAGCACGGTCACGATTTTCATGTTGAGAGCGAGTTTCTGAGCATGAAATTTGAATTCCAGAAGGTTTATGCGTTAGTTGAACTTTTGTTTCAACCTTGTTGACGTTTTGTCCACCAGCACCACTAGAGCGGGCTGTGGTGATATCAATATCGGCAGGATTGATGGTTATTTCAATACTATCATCTACCAAAGGATAGACATAAACAGATGCAAAGGAGGTGTGTCTTTTGGCGTTGCTATCAAAAGGAGAAATACGCACCAAACGATGTACTCCATTTTCGCCCTTGAGATAGCCAAAAGCAAAATCTCCATTGACTTCAAGGGTGACTGTTTTGACACCAGCGACATCTCCTTCTTGGTAGTTCAGTTCTTTTAATTTGTATCCCTGTTTTTTGGACCACATCATGTACATGCGTATCAACATTTGAGCCCAGTCACAGCTTTCCGTGCCACCGGCACCTGCAGTGACTTGTATCACAGCACTCAAATCATCTCCTTCGTCAGAGAGCATGTTTCTGAATTCAATGGCTTCTAGACATTGCACCAATTCACTTTCCAATTGCTTTACCTCTTCTTCTGTGGCTTCTCCTTCTCTGAAATAATCAAGTACCACAGACAAATCGTCTTTCAATCCGACAATTTTTTCGTAATCATTGACCCACTTCTTAAGTCCTCGCAGATTTTTCATTACCAATTCGGCCTCTTTGGGGTTGTTCCAAAAATCGGGGTTGGCACTCTTTTCTTCTTCATTTTGAATCAGAATCTTTTTTTTATCGATGTCAAGATAGGATCGAAGTTTGTCGATTCTGTCCGTTAATTTGCCAAGTTGTTCATGTGCAATCATGAAAACAAAAATACAAATTTTATGTGTGAATCGTAGGGGCTTGTCGCTTATATTTGATTTTTTAATAAAAGAGATTGTGGAAAAAATATCCGTAAAAAAACGCTATTGTTTTTTGAAAGTTAAATTAGAGGTGAGGAGTCGCAAGAACTCAAAATTATAAAAAAAACCGTCTACTGGAGCTTGTTGTTTAGAATTTTACTGATTTCTTTTGCCTTGGTAAGAATCATGATATGCGAACCATTTTTAATGGCGATACAATTTTGGATATATTTCATTGGGAAGATAGGGTCTTGGTCCCCATGGATATGGAGGCAATTGGGGAGGCTATTGTTTTGTTTCCAACACAAGACCTGTTTGATTGCCCAATTCAAATATAGGGGATTTCTAAAGGACAAATAATTCTTGTAGATGTGGATGCGTTTTTTTGCTTTTTCACCAAACAATTTTGCTGCAATAATCTCAAGTGTTGGAATAATATAACTAGGGAATAATTTGTAGGCTTTGGTTTTTTTTATCAACGCTAAACTTTTTGGAAGTTCATTTCGGTTTTTGATGCTTGAAATGAGGATAATTTGTTCACATGCCATGATTTTGCTCATTTCTTGCGCGACAATACCTCCAAAGGATACCCCAATGAGAATAGGGTTTTTGTGTTGTACTTGTGAACACATTCGTAGGGCATAGTCTTCTATTTTTTCATTTTTAGAAGTGGGAATCAACCATTCTATAAAATGCAGTTCAAAGGTGTCAGAAGGCAATTCAATACGCTCAAAGATGTTCGAATTGGCGGCAGTTCCTGGAATGAAATAGAGGTGTTTTTTTTTCGAATTCAAAACATAGTGTTCAATGGTTCTGTGATTCAAAGTTGGGGAATGTTTGGGGAATTTCAAATAAAATAAACAAATTACTTTGTCAGTGTAGGTTCGAGCCAATCAAATCGTACCGTACCATCTTCGTCAATCTTTGACAATTCAACACGGTGTGTGGTATTTACCAAAGCTGGGTTCCAAGGGGTTTTGACTTTGACGTAATTCTCTGTGAAACCATGAATATAACCTTCTTTGTTTTCGTTTTCAAAAAGAACAGTCTGAGGAGTGTTCAATTGACTTTCATAGAAAGCACGTCTCTTTTTTACAGAAAGTCCACGAAGCATTTTACTTCTTTTTTTTCGTGTTTTTAGCGGTACAATTTGCCCCATTTCAGCGGCTTCTGTATTGGGTCTTTCAGAATAGGTAAAAACATGCAAGTAGGAAATATCCAATTCATTCAAATACTGGTAGGTTTCTAAAAAAAGCGCGTCTGTTTCTCCTGGAAAACCAACAATGACATCTACTCCAATGCAGGCATTGGGCATCCTTTTTTTGATATGCTGGACTCGGTCAGTGTATACTTGTTTCAAATACCTTCGTTTCATCAATTTCAACAAGGTGTTACTTCCGCTTTGTAAAGGAATGTGGAAATGCGGCACAAAACTATTGGAATGGGCTACGAAATCAATCGTTTCATCTTTCAAGAGGTTGGGTTCTATAGAAGAAATACGCAAGCGTTTGATACCTTCTACTTTGTCGAGCGCTTGTACCAATTCAAAAAACGTATGTTCGTGTTTTTTATTTCCAAATTCACCTTTTCCATAATCACCAATATTGACACCGGTAAGTACAATTTCTTGAATGCCTTTTTCAGAAATCTCTTTTGCATTTTTTAGGACATTCTCTAGGGTGTCACTTCTTGAAATTCCTCTCGCTAGTGGAATTGTGCAATAGGTACATTTGTAATCACAACCGTCTTGTACTTTTAAAAAAGCACGGGTTCTATCTCCAATAGAGTAGGAGCCTACATAAAAATCTGCTTCTGAAATTTCACAGGAATGCACTTCTCCCATGTCATTTTTCGAAAGGTCGTTGATGTAATCGGTTACTTTGAATTTTTCAGTAGCGCCCAAAACGAGATCTACACCGCCTACATTTGCCAGTTCTTCAGGTTTCAGCTGTGCATAGCATCCTACGGCAATGAGAAAAGCATCGTCATTTTTTTTCAAGGCATTTTTCACAATGCTTTTGAATCTTTTATCTGCATTTTCAGTTACTGAACAGGTATTGATTACGTAAATATCGGCAACTTCTTCGAAACCCACGCGTTCAAATCCAACGTCTGTAAAATTACGAGCAATGGTGGATGTTTCTGAAAAATTCAATTTACATCCGAGTGTATAAAAAGCTACTTTTTTCTGGGTGTGCATACTTTGATAAATTCGCGATTGCAAAAATAAGTTTTATATTTTTAAGTTTGAATAGAAAAAAAGGATAGTTTGGTTTTCCTAAAAGGAAGATTCTTGGCCGAAGTATACAACAGTCTTAATTTAGTATCTTCGCAGTATGTTGCAAAAATTATCGGTATTTCTTTTGGGTTTGTTCTGGTTCGCGATTTCTTGCGTGGAAAAAGGAAAAAAATTCGACGATTCTCAAGTTTTTCGATACAATGAGCATGCGAATATTACTACTTTGGATCCTGCATTTTCAAAGGATTTGCGGACAATTTGGGCGACTTCACAATTGTTCAATGGTTTGGTGCAGTTGAACGATTCTTTGCAAGTTTTGCCTGATATTGCAAAATCATGGAAAATTTCAGAAAATGGATTGGAGTATTCTTTTTTTTTAAGAGAGGATGTTTTGTTTCACAAGCACGACTTGTTTGGGCTTGAAAAAACTCGAGCTGTAACTGCGGCAGATTTTGAGTACAGTTTCCATCGTTTGAAGGATTCAAAAGTAGCTTCTCCTGGAAAATGGGTATTGAATTATGTGGCTTCTTTTGAAGCGGTGGCAAAACATGTTTTTAGAATTCGATTGAAACAAGCTTTTCCTCCCTTTCTAAGCTTGTTGAGCATGAATTATTGTGCTGTTGTTCCAAAAGAAGCGGTCACTTTTTTTGGGGATGAATTTCGTTCAAATCCCATTGGAACAGGTCCTTTTCAATTTAAATTGTGGGTGGAAAACACCAAACTAATTTTTAGAAAAAATCCACTTTATTATGAAAAGGATGTCAAGGGAAATAGCTTGCCTTATTTAGAAGCTGTGTCTATTTCTTTTTTACCAGACAAACAGAGTGAATTTTTGCAATTTATCCAAGGGAATTTAGATTTTTTAAATAGTATTGATGTTTCTTATAAAGATGATTTGTTGACACAAGAAGGAAAGCTTCAAGCGCGTTATGCTCAGAAAATTAATTTGATTTCTAGTCCTTTTTTGAATACGGAATATCTTGGGTTTTGTTTGGATCAAACAGAAGAAAAAGCAGTGCATTCAAAAAAAATTAGACAGGCCATGAACCATGGGTTTGATCGTGAAAAAATGATTTTGTATTTGAGGAACGGTATTGGGACGCCGGCAGTTCATGGGTTTATTCCGAAAGGATTGCCTTCTTTTTGCAACGAACAAGGGTACGATTTCAATCCGGAAAAGGCGCGGCAATTGGTGCAGTCCTATATAGAAGAAACAGGGGATGAAAACCCGACCATAACAATTAGTACGGACAGTCAGTATGTTGATCTTTGTGCCTATATTCAGCGTGCTTTGAAGAAAGTTGGGTTGACAATTGACGTAAATGTGTTGCCACCGTCTACTTTGCGTCAAGCCAAGGTAAAAGGACAGCTGAGTATGTACCGAGGTAGTTGGATTGCCGATTATCCAGATGCGGAAAACTATTTGTTTATTTTTCACAGCGACTATTTTTCTCCAAACGGTCCAAATTACACCCATTTCGAAAACAAAAAATTTGACAGTTTGTATGCAGCTGCGAATCAACTGACAGCTGCCAAACAACGTCATTTGCTGTATCAAAAAATGGATCGTATTTTGATTGAAGAGGCCCCCGTGGTTCCTTTGTATTACGACGTTGCATTGCGTTTTACACGCAAAAACATAAAAAACTTAGGGATCAATCCTATCAACCACCTCCATTTAAAGCACGTTCAAAAGTTGAAAACAGCAGCTTTCAAAAATGAGGTAAAGGAGGCGTTTTTAGAAGAAAACAATTAACTTTACACACTAAGAAAAGAACTTTATGAAAGTCATTGCCATGATTCCTGCACGTTACAGTGCTTCGCGATTTCCCGGAAAATTAATGCAAAGTTTGGCGGGGAAAGCCGTGATTGTTAGAACTTATGAAGCTACAGTAAACACGGGGCTTTTTGAAGAAGTCTATGTGGTCACAGACAGCGAGATTATCAAAGAAGAAGTGTTGAAAAATGGCGGAAAAGTCTTTGTGAGTGTTGAAGAACACGAAACGGGTTCTGACAGAATTGCGGAAGCGGCAAAAGCTGTAGAGGCGGATATTATCGTAAATGTACAAGGAGATGAACCGTTTACAAAAAAAGAACCTTTGCAAGATCTGATAGCGGTTTTTCAAAAGGATGTAGAGCAGCATATTGATTTGGCTTCTTTGGTACATCCAATGAAATCTTTGGAAGAGATCGAAAACCCAAACAATGTGAAAGTTGTCATGGACAATGAGAATCATGTACTGTATTTTTCGCGTGCGCCTATTCCATATCCACGAAATAAAGAAATAGACACGACCTACTACAAGCATATTGGGATTTATGCCTTCCGAAAAGAAGCCTTGTTGGCTTTTACAACCATGTCTATGCAGCAAAATGAAGCGACAGAAAAATTGGAAGGCATTCGATTTTTAGAATATGGCAAAAAAATAAAAATGGTAGAAACTCCGCACAAAGTGGTCGGGATTGATACACCAGAAGATTTGGTTTTGGCAAATGAATTATGGAAATAGACCCTGGTAAAATAAAAGTAATTGCCTTTGACGCAGACGATACGCTCTGGGTCAACGAGCCTTATTTTAGAGAAGCAGAGCAGAAAGTTGCCAAATTGCTATCGATGTACGAAACTGAAAATAAAATCAATCAGGAGTTGTATCGGCTAGAAATTGAAAATTTACCTTATTATGGTTATGGAGTCAAGGGTTTTGTTTTGTCCATGATTGAGCTCGCGCTTCAATTGTCAAATCATCAAGTCCATCCTTCCATTATTCAAGAAATTGTGGAAATTGGTAAGGATATGTTGTACAAGCCGATCGAATTGTTGACAGGAGTTCCAGAAACATTGAAACATTTGAGTCGTGATTTTCGTCTGATTGTTGCTACTAAAGGAGATTTGTTAGATCAAGAACGAAAATTACAGAAATCAGGTTTGTTAAAATATTTTCACCATGTAGAGGTGATGAGCGACAAAAAAGAATCGGATTATTTGAAAATTCTCAAACATTTGGAAATTACTCCTTCTGAATTTTTGATGGTAGGCAATTCCTTAAAGTCAGATGTATTACCTTTGGTCAAAATTGGAGCAAAGGCTGTTCATATTCCATTTCATACAACATGGGAACATGAAACCGTCTGTGACTCTGAAAAATCCACTACATTGTATCCTACGCTTTGTTCTATAACAGAGTTGGAGAATTTGTGGCAACGTTAAATACAAACTAAAAACACAGAAAAATGGCATCTATTAAAAATTTAAAAAAAGACATTCACAATACATTGGGAGATTTGATTGAGGCATGCTACATATGGGAATTTGTGACCCCCGAGGCGGATACCAAAAAATCTCAAAAGATCATCGACAAAGCCATGGTAAGTTTTGACACCTTGATGGATAAAATTCATGAAAAAAACGAGGTTTCGAAAAAAGCACATTTCAAATCCATTCAAATAGATTTGGAAAATATAGCTGTGGATTTGGCAGGGAAAATATCCAAATTGTAAAATACAATTCCTAAACATTTGTTAAAGCATGTCTTAAATTTTTTTAGAAAATCTATTTTGATTATGTTTGAAAAAAAATACAACCAACGAAAGAGAATCATGGCTAGACAGGCATACGAATACACAAAAACGGTACTAGAAAAGGTGAGTTTTAATGCGGAACTCTTTTGCAAAGAATTAGAGAAAGCCTACGAGACGTTGTTGCCTCATGAGATTCAAGAATTAAAAATTTGGTTGGAAGCTTATTTGGAAACGAAACCTGAACTCAATCAGAGAATGAAATTAGTAAAATAGAAAAAAGACTGCTTACCGGCAGTCTTTTTTATTTCTTATCAAGAAAACTTGTTTCTTTTGTCGCTATTTTTTTGGATGCATGGGGCTGATGATTTCAACATCGTTGAAGGTGATCGCACCTCTTATGACGCTGTCGATAGTTGTTTTCAAAGCTTCGATCAATTGCATTTTCAATTGTGACTTGTGGAAAATCAAGCTGACTTCTCTCGCCGGAGCGGGTTTCTCAAATTCTTTTAAAAATTTCTGATCGTTTTCTGGAATGTCCAAGGTATGAAGGTAGGGGAGAAGTGTCATGCCCATTCCTTCTTTTGACAATTTTATCAAAGTGTCAAAACTGCCGCTTTCCAGTCTAAAATTTCTTTCTTTTTGTAGACCGCTAGTGTTGCAAATATTTAATACGCTGTCTTTGAAACAATGCCCGTCCTCTAAAAGTAGTAAATCGTCTACTTCCAAATCACACATGGCAATACTTTCCTTTTCGAAAAGAGCGTGATTTTTTGGAACATACCCGATAAAGGGTTCGTAGTACAACGGTTTTTTAAGAATATTTTCTTGTTCCAACGGAGTGGCTGCAATGGCGACGTCTATGTTTCCATCGTTCAGCTTTTTTACGATTTCTTCAGTTGTTAATTCTTCTATTTGTAAGTTTATTTTTGGGTATTTTTTGTGGAATGTTTTGAGGAACATTGGGAGTAATGTTGGCATGACAGTAGGAATCATTGCCAATTTGAAATCACCGCCAATATATCCTTTTTGCTGGTGCACAATATCGGTAATTCGATTGCTTTCGTTGACAATAATTTTTGCCTGTGCCACAATCTTTTCACCGATGTCTGTAAGTTGAATAGGCTTTTTATTTCGATTGAAAATTTGAACGTCCAACTGATCTTCTAATTTTTGTATTTGCATACTCAATGTAGGCTGTGTTACAAAACTATGCGCTGCGGCTACCGTAAAATTTTGGTATTCTGAGACAGCTAAGATGTATTTCAATTGTGTGATTGTCATGCGATAATTTTTGACAATAAAAATACGAAAAACTATTGATTTGGATTATGTGAAGTTTTCAGTGAATTACGATTGCCAGAATTCACGTTTTTTGTTCAAGGCATCTTCTTGCTTTTTGTAATCTTCAACGGAGATGACTTTTAAGAGAGATGGGTGTTGTTCGATGGCGTACTCAATTTGCGTCACGATGTCATCAAACGAATCGTTTTCGTAATCTATTTGCAATGGTTTTTTAATCACCATGGTTTGCAGTACTCCTCTTTTTTTGATCAACAATCCTTTTTTGTCAAATGATCTTCGGAAGCCGTCAATTACAATGGGGATCACCACAGGTTTGTAGGTTTTTATGATATGCGCGGTTCCCCTGCGTATGGGGTTGAATGGCTTAGTGGTTCCTTGTGGAAAGGTAATTACCCATCCATCGGCTAATGCAGTTCCAATATTGCTAATGTCAGACATTTTTACTTGTCTTTTTACGTCTTTTCCGTCACTTCTCCATGTGCGTTGTATGGAAACAGAGCCCATGTAGGCGAATATTTTAGGAAGTATCCCAGCTTTCATGGTCTCCGCAGCTGCAATATAATAGATGTTTAACTTCGGGTTCCATATGTACCCAATGTTTTTGATAGAATCTACTCTTCCTTTCAATGCTGCATTGAATACATGGAACATTGCAGCAACATCTGCGAAATAGGTTTGGTGGTTGGAAACAAACAATACATTGCTGTCTGGTAAATCACGAATGATTTCAGAGCCTTCAATCTGTAATTTGTTGAATTTGTTGTAACGCCTATGAGAAATGATACCTAAAATTCTGATCAACCATTTTTTGATAAATAGAATGTGGCCAAAAGGATTTCTCTTAATTAATTTCATTAGAAGGCGTTGATTTTAAGGGGGTAAATGTACAAAAACTATTTAGAATGATAGTGATTTTAAAAGTTCTTTAACTTCGCTGATAATCATAGCTGTAGCTCCCCAAACTTTGTGGTTGTTTAATAGGAAATAAGGAATTCGAACGTTTGATGCGTCGGAAAAATTTTTGTTTTCGAAATATATGGCACCGTCATGTAGCAGATCTTTGAGAGGAACTTCGATAATTTGAGCTACTTCTTCATTGCTTGTAAAATTCAGTTTCTTAGAAGTGAAGCCGATAAAAGGAGTAACTAAAAAGTTGCTCGGCGGAATGTAGACATCTGTCATTTCTTTTACAAGTGTAATTTTTTTAGAGGATACTCCGACTTCTTCGAAACATTCTCTCAAAGCCGTTTCTTGCAAATTCTTGTCGTTTAAATCAACCTTTCCACCTGGAAAACTAACCTGTGCACTGTGTGTGCCATTGTATTGGGCTCTTAAAGTTAGTAATACATGTGTCTTATTATTTTTACCTGGATAAAACAGCACTAAAACAGCGGCTTTTTTTACGTTCGAATAATGGCTTGTTTTTGTGGAAATTTTTCGTGTTTCTGGAGCTAGTTTGAATTGCGCTTCCAAACCACCAAGGAGTGCGTCTTTGATAGCTTCTTGATGCTGTAGGAATGTCAAATGCTCCATATGTGAAATTTGTAGAATTTATTGGAATTACCTGTTTGTTATTCAGTTGTTTTTTTTAAAAACCTGAAACGGAGGCAAGATATAAAAAAATGAGCGGGAGGGAGCTGTTTTCCAAATTTGTACAAATAGGAATGCTTCTAAAATGTTTATATTTACCCGAGGGGTCTGCTGAAATACGTTTTTTTTGAGAAAAATAAACACAGAGGGCTGCAATAAAATTAGAAGCATGTTAAAACCTTTGATTTGTTGGAGTAATAAAAAGTTACCCCAACGGTATTTGGATCTTTTCAAAAGAAATGATATTGAGATTTCTTCAGAGGTTGCAAACTGGGATATTTACTATCCATCTCCCAAAAAATCAAACGAGGTTGTATTGGGAGGACTCAAAAACACAGCAGGTAAGTATATCAGTATTATCAGTGGTACCGACTGCATGGTCAATAGGACAGCTGTTTGGAAGAATTTAGAAAAAGCCCATGGTAGGGAAAAAGCAGCGTTTATTATGCCAGAGACGTTTGTTTTGAAAAACGACAAAGATTTGAAGTTGCTGAAAGCAGACAAGAGAAATCATTTTATTTTGAAAAGCAATCGGCATCGAAGATTAGGACTTGCTTTGGTGGAAACGACTGAACAGGTATTTGAACAAAAGGAGTCTTTTGAAATTGCACAACCACTGTTGACGTATCTCCAGCGTTACGAAGGAACCTCATTCAATTTTAGGACCTATGTATTGTTGACTTTGCACGATAACAAACTCACGTCATATCTGTACAATGAAGGTTTGTGTGTTTATGGAAAACAACCGAGAGCAGCCTCAAATTTGTTTGAGCGAATGGTCACGCATACCAAACATAGAGTGCCCGAAGAATTTCCTGTTTTGATGGGGGACATGCTAAAAGCCTTGGAGATCGTGCCAAAAGATTTTTTTGACTTGTTAAAATCAAAAATAGTACAACTTTTAGACGCGTCGTATCATGAGTTTGGAACTTATGAACATCTTCAAAAAGCCCAATGTTTTCAGGTTTTCGGGTTGGATGTTTTGCTAAATAGAAGCAGAGAACCGCTGATTTGCGAGGTGAACAAAGGTCCTTCCATGAAATCTAGAAATGAAAATCACGGCCAGTTGAAAGATAAGATGTTGGAAGAGATGCTGTCCATTGTCGGTTTGAATGCTGAAAAAAACACAAATTTTGAGCTTTTGTCGAATCGGGACATTGTTTTCTAAAAAAAAAACCATCTTTCAAGAGAAGATGGTTTTTTTTTAGCAATAAAATTACGGAATTACTTCAGCAATTCAATAATTTGTGAAGCCAATTCGGTTCCGATTCTGTCTTGTGCACCTCCAGTGGCAGCCCCGATATGTGGCGTTACCGAAACTTTAGGGTTCATCAAGATTTGTACCGCAGGTTTTGGCTCTGTTTCAAAAACATCCAAAGCAGCTCCTCCTAATTTACCATTGTCTAAGGCAGCAATCAAAGCGACTTCGTCGATCACACCACCACGGGCAGCGTTTGCGATATAGGCGCCATCTTTCATAGATTCGATTTCGCTTGCACCAATGACATACTCGTCTTGGGCAGGCACGTGCAAGGTTAAGAAATCAGATTGCTTCAGTACTTCTTCTTTGGAAATCGTGTTTACAGTGATGTCAATTGTTTGTCCATCGATAAAGTCAAGTGAAAGGGTTGCTGCATCCATAAATGGATCAAAAGCGACCACTTTCATTCCCAATCGAAGTGCAATGGCTGCCGTTGCTTGACCGATACGACCAAAACCTAAAACACCCAATGTTTTTCCTTTCAATTCAATACCTCCAGCATAGGATTTTTTCAATCCTTTGAAGTTTGATTCTCCTTCCAAAGGCATGTTTCTGTTGGAATCGTGCAAGAAACGCACCAGTCCTGAGAAATGAGCAAATACCAATTCAGCAACCGAGTGAGAAGATGCTGCAGGCGTATTGATTACATGTACACCTTTGTCTCTTGCGTATTGTACATCGATATTGTCCATACCAACACCTCCACGACCAATAATTTTAAGAGAAGGACATGCGTCGATCAATTCTTGACGCACTGTTGTGGCACTTCGTACCAAAATTACGTCAATGTTTTCTTCATTGATAAAGTTTTCCAATTGCTCTTGGGCAACAGTTGTTAAAAGGACTTCAAATCCAGCAGCTTCTAGAGCGCTTACGCCACTTTGTGCCAATCCATCGTTTGCTAATACTTTCATTTTTCTGATATTTAGATATAAAGTAAAAACGACACTTGGAAAGTGTCGTTTGAAATAGTTTTCATTATTTATTCAAATCTTGCATGGCTTTCACCAATACTTGTACGCTTTCAATAGACATTGCGTTGTAAATACTCGCACGATATCCGCCTACTGATCTATGCCCGTTCAAGGCACTGATTCCAGATTCTAGACAAAGGGCATCAAATTTTTCCTTTAAAGATTCGTCTGTCAAATTAAAGGTTACGTTCATGATAGAACGGTCTTCTTTGGCAGCGAAACCAACAAAAGAAGGATTGCTGTCCACTTCGTTGTACAAAAGCGCTGCTTTTGCTCTGTTTTCTTTTTCAATGGCTGCGACACCACCTTTAGATTTCAACCATTCTAAGGTCAACATAGAAACGTAAATGGCAAAAACAGGAGGCGTATTGAACATACTGTCTTTGTCTGCATGCGTTTTGTAATCCAACATCGAAGGAACTTGTCTTCCGGATTTTCCTAAAACTTCATCTTTTACGATCACTACTGTCGTACCTGCGGGTCCCATATTTTTTTGAGCTCCAGCGTAAACTACATCAAACTGACTGTAGTCAATTTTTCTAGAAAAAATATCAGAACTCATGTCGACAACTTTCAAGACGTCTCCACCAGGGAATTCGTTCAATTGTGTTCCAAAAATGGTATTGTTCGATGTAAAGTGGATGTAATCTGCATCCGAAGGAACTTCGTATCCTTTCGGAATGTAATTGTATCCTTTGTCTTTTGAAGAAGCAACGACTACGGTGTCACCAAAAAGTTTGGCTTCTTTGATTGCTTTTGAACTCCAAGATCCAGTATCTAGGTAGGCCGCTTTTCCTCCTTCTGTCAATAGGTTGTAGGGAGCCATTAAAAATTCGGTGCTTGCGCCTCCTTGTAAAAACAAGACAGAGTACCCTTCAGGCAGCTCTAATAATTCTTTCACCAAAGCTTGTGCTTTGTCCATTACCGCGATAAATTCTTTACTACGGTGGGAAATCTCAATTAGAGACAAGTCTAATCCGTTGAAATTAAGGATTGCTTCACTTGCTTTTTGTAATACTTCCTGAGGAAGAATCGAGGGTCCTGCACTAAAGTTGTGTTTTTTCATGGGATATGTTTTCTTTCAATAATTTGGGTAAAAACGAAATGCAAATTTTAGACTTTTTTTTCAAATTACAATGATTTTTGTTCTAAAATATCAACTAAATTTTCAACAAAAACTCCATCGAATCTACACCGTCTGCATAATCCCATAATTGAGGGCTTTGTGTCTTTCCAAGGGCAATGGCGTTTGGAATGTCTAAATTGGAACTGATGCACTGAATTTGTTCGCAATCCTTTTTTAATTTTGCTTTTAAAGTTTCTATGTTGTCGTAATATTCATAAAATAAAGAAGAAATCGGAGAGCTGTAACTTTCGTCTTCTTTGAGCATCAAAAAACCGTTTTCAAGTATTTTGAAAAGACTCATGAGATAAACGGCTTTGTTGTAATCGTAATTGTTCGCATATCGATCATAGGCAATGATGTCTTTGTGCTTGTAGGCAGCCTTGAAAATAGCATTCAAGTCATAGCCCTTGGGGACAAAAATTTTTGAAATACTACGACATCCTAAACCGAAATATCGAAATACGTCATCGACCATTGCTTTTAATTCTTGTGGAGTTTCTTCTCCCGATAAAACGGCCACAGTGTTTCTGTTTTTCCGTATGATATGTGGGTGTTTTCCGAAATAATAATCGAAATAGCGTGCGGTATTGTTGCTTCCTGTGGCAATCACCGCATCAAAGTCCTCCAGTTTTTCTTCCGTGAATAAAATTTTGCCTTTGAATGCTGGGGCAATGTGTTCTAGGTATTTTCCAATCAGTGGAAGGAAATATTTGTCGTTGGACGACAGTTTGGCGATGATGGAGTTTCCAGAGAGTAAAACACACAAGAAATCGTGAAACCCTACGAGGGGGATGTTTCCAGCCATGATGACCGCCACTTTTTTTTCTAGGTTTTTTTTAGGGAAACTATAAGAGTTACACCATTTTTGAATGTTGTCTTCTGTGAGGCATTGGCTCCAGCTCTGCAAAGAATACAATACATTTTCTTGCGTAAACCAACCATTGTATTCTTTTGCTCTTTTGATTTGCATTTCAAAGGCTTCGAAAAAAAGGTCGTTGTGAGGAATGTCTTGTTTTTTGTTGATGCCTGTTGTTGTGAACTGACTCAAAAAAGTTCCTAATTGAATGAATGCTTCCTTACGTTTTGTGGGGGACATTTTTATGTGTTATAGATAAGGAGCAAAGATACTTAGTTTAATTTGATATTGTGAATTTTGAAAAAGCTTTTTAGGTATACAATCCAATGATTTTATGCGTAATTTTTAGATATGAGAATAGATGCTCTTTATTTTCTCAATGATCTGGATTT
>CAJQMT010000020.1 GCA_905479475.1 uncultured Flavobacteriaceae bacterium | reverse complement strand
GCACTAAATAACAACAGTAAAATAATACTTACTTGTTTTTTCATTGGTTAAGTTTGATTTGGTTACATGTGAAAATTACAAAAAATAAACCAATCTTAGGATCGCACCCATGAAAACACTTTGTTTTATCAACATTTGTTAATGGGTTTTGGTTTTTTCGGCTCGAAAAAAAAAGGTCTCAATAACGAAGATACAACCAGCCTATTTTAGGAGTGAAACCATTTGTGGCGGCACTTATTTTATAGAGGTAAGAACCTATGGGCAATTTATGTCCATTAAAATCCGTTCCATCCCAGTTATTTTGATACGCATTGGAACGAAAAACAAGTTTCCCATTGCGATCAAATACGGTCACTTTGACTGTTGGGAAATCACTGTTTTCTAAGGAACCATCATTGATATTACTCATATGCCAAGTGTCATTGATCCCGTCATTGTTTGGGGAAAAACCTCTGGGAACCAATACGCCAGCATTTATTTCACAGACATCTCCAACACCATTATTATTGACGTCTATTTGCTCCGAATTTGGAACATACGGACAGTTGTCTTGTGTGTTTTTTACGCTATCTCCATCCCAGTCATCTGGATCCTCTAAGACCCCTTGGAAGAACAACTTCCAATTCAAAAGTGTGCCTTCATCTTCTTCATATGTATCCACAACTTTCAACGTCCATTCCCCAAAAGCATCTCTCGTATTAAATTGCGACAAATCTTCTTCGGGCCTAAAACGACCAGAGTAAGGAGCCACACTATTCATCAAGCCTAAATTGCTTTCGGAGTCAAAAATAGTATTTGTGTAATTCTCTCCTACATCATCACTCTCGTTCACTAAGGTGACTTCTTCTCCACTGGGACTGGTCAAAAGAATTCTTAAATCTCCCAAATAGGTGTGATTGATATGGATGAGAACATCAACATCTGAAAGAGTAATATGTTCTGGAATGTCAATTGTAGCAGAAATTCCTCCGGGGTTATTGTCGGGAATTTCACTGTTTACACCCTCGGAAGCATAGGTAGCCTCTTCTATTTTTCCTGTAAAAAACCTTCCTGGTGAAGAAAATTCACTCTCCGAACAAGCATTCACCGCACGAACTCTCCAATAATAGGTGCTTTGTACGTTCAATCCATCATACACCAATTCGTTTTCACTCAATTGAGTCGTGTAAACAATTGAAGAGAAATCAGCGTCTTCTGAAACTTCAAAATCATAGTACGCACTGTTTTCTTGAATATTCCATTCGAATTGCACGGGGTTCACTACATGCAAGGCATCGGGAGCTGGCTTTTGCAAAACAGGTATTTCTAGCTCCTCGTTAAAAATTTCCAATTCCAAGGATACCGTTTTTTCTTCCTCTCCCGAAACCCCGCGGAAAAGAATCTCATAGTTTCCAACGAGACGGTCAGTAATTCCTGTTATTTTTAAAACCCCCTCTGTTCCATCCAAAATCGCATTCTCTGGCAGAATTGTGGCGCTTGTTCCTGGTGGCAACCCTGTAACTGAAAATTGTGTTTCCTCATTGAATCCAAAATAAGTGTTGTACTCAAAATCAAACACGGCTGTATCAGGAGCACAAACCTCTGATTTATCTGTATCAAAACTCATGACATAACTGGACGCCTGAATTTCGATATCTGCTGCATTGATACTAAAAAATATGTGATTTGTCCCGGCTACTTTTACACGCGCTTGAGTCGTTTCTGTATTGGGTACCACAATCGACTGACTCCCATCATTGTCAACCGCACTCGCCAAAATATGTGGATAGGTTTGCCCGCCGTCTACGGACAATAAAACATCAACTTTAGAGGCGCTCACAGGGGCTTTGTTAGTATTAGCAACCTCCCACTCAATTAATTTGGATTCTCCCGCATGGAAAACTTCCGATACGGCTTGGGAGGTTACGAAAAAAGGACCGGCGTCTTCTGAAACCGAGATGCTCATTTCATCAATTCCTATTTGTCCTCCAAAAGTATTGTTGTCGCGAACAGTGAAGGCAAAATTCAGCTGTCTCTCCACAGAGGGCAATTGCTCCCATGTGCTTCCCAATTCTCCATTTAACAAGGTGTTGATTGCCGGAAAACACCGAAAAGGTTGAGACTCTGGCGGTAGAGAGCGAAACAAAGGACCTCCTGTATTGTTACTCAAAGGCGGCATGATGGCTTGTTCTGTATTTCTTTGCTCCCATGTGTAACTGGCTGTTCCTGCGCGGACATTGCCCAATCCTTCCAACTGAAAGGGTGTTGAAATAGGAATGGTATAATTTTCTCCTGCATCGGCTGATGGCCCCGTATTTCCAATGTCTGTCAAGGCTCCACAATTGTTGTTTCCATAAAATATGAATGCTCTCATTTGCTCCAAGCTCACGCTGTGAAAATAAGCATCGCTAGCCTCCTGTATATTGGGCGAACAAATTCCTGCATAGGCCATAATCGTAGAACCACTTCCTGGTTCTACAGCAGTTGCATTGGTTCGATTTTCATTACAAAAATTGTTAAAAGTATGGGTTGCTCCAAATTGATGACCCATTTCATGGGCTACAAAATCTACGTCAAAGGGATCTCCCTTTGGCAGATTAGTTCTTGTAACTCCTTGTGCCTTTCTATTCGTGCAGGGGGAACTCAACTCTGCGATTCCATCATTATTCCCTCGAGCAAAAACATGTCCGATGTCGTACTTCAAAAAACCGATGTTTGCATCGCATATTTCTTGGATTTCGTCCAGCATAGATCCCACATTGTCGTTTGTAAGTCCGTCGGTAGCGGGGTTTAAAAAAACCAATTGATCATTGTTTGCGACCAATTCTAGAGTCAATGCCAACTCTCTTTCGTATATCGCATTGATACGAGTAAGCGTCACATACATGGCCGACAACACCGCTGTTTTTTTTTCGACATCGCTGGCCGATTCCGGAATTCCTTGATCTGTCAAGTGAAACTGTGCATACTCTCCAGTACATCCCAATGCCAAACGAAATGTTCGCAATTTTCCATCGGTTGCGACTTCTCTTCTGGCGCTTTTTTTTTCTTTTTTCGCAGAAATGCTTTCTTCCGTTTCACAAACGAATGCTTTTTTTGAACGGGAAAGTTCGCTTTTTGAGTAAAGGGTGTAGGTTAAACCATCTTTTGTATAAGGATCTATGAAATGAGATTTTCCAGTTGCATCAAAAATAATAGCGTGCAAGCCTAGAGGGGAAACACTAAATCGAACCGACCCTTTTTGATCACTCCGAATTCCTATGTAAGATTTTATACTTGGATATTTTGCTTGCAAACTTTCTCCCATATAGGAGGTTTCAAAGACCTCATAACTTGCAAATCCTTTTTCTTTGTTTGGAAACTCAACGAGTACAGGAGCTGTTTTTTGTCTTTTTCCAATACTTCTCTTTTTACATTTTTTCAACTGCATTTTTAATTGAGAGAGTTGCAATTTGAAAATCTTCTCTTTTTGCACTTTTATTTTTCGAACATTCTTTTGGTACAGTAGTAAGTTTTCAGCCTTTTCTGAAGCCCATATATTTTTCCGCTGTGCATAAGAAAGCAGCGTACAGAGAAAAAAAAGAAAATAAAAAAAAGTTGTCCTACCTTTTTGTATGTTCATTTGTAATATGATTTATGGCGCTACGCAAACTTATTTAAAATATTTCAGATTTTGAGGTCTTCCACTTATTGAAACTAAGTTTCCTGTAAAAAATTATCTATTCCTAAAAATAGAGTGTAAATTTGCGTCTTTTACAAGACTAATTCTTTTCGATTTGAAAGTAATTGAAAATTACAAAAATTTCAGCATATCTAAAAAGTCAATTGTTACCATAGGTACTTTTGACGGGGTGCATGTTGGTCATCAAAAAATAATGGAGCAATTGGTGGCAACTGCTCAGGAAAACAATGCAAATTCCGTGCTGCTAACTTTTTTCCCGCACCCTCGGATGGTTCTTCAAAAAGACAACAGCTTAAAATTAATCAACACGATTGCTGAGAAAATTGAAATACTAGAAAAAACTGGATTGGATTATCTCATCATCCATCCTTTTGACAAAGATTTTTCTCGATTGACCGCATTTGATTTTGTCCGAACAGTTTTAGTCAATCATTTGAACACGGCTGAATTGGTGATTGGTTATGACCATCGCTTTGGAAAAAACAGAGAAGGAAATTTTGAACAACTGCAAGAATACGGACATATGTACGATTTCAAGGTAACTGAAATACCTGCCCAAGATATCAATCAAATTTCTGTAAGTTCCACAAAAATTCGAAATGCAATTTTAAATGCTGAAATAGAAAAAGCCAATGAATACTTGGGCTATTCTTTTTCGTTAGAGGGCACGGTCGTTTCTGGGGAAAAGCTTGGAAACACTATTGGCTATCCAACGGCCAATATTGACCTGCTAGAATCGTACAAACTAATTCCGAAAACAGGGGCTTACTTGATCCGCTCGTTTTTAAATGGAAAAACCGTTTATGGCATGATGAACATTGGGAATCGACCTACGGTAAACGGTGTAAAAGAAACCATAGAAGTACATTTTTTTGATCTGAATAAAGATCTTTATGGCAGACAATTGACGATCGAATTGCTTACATTTCTTCGAGACGAACAAAAATTCAGTTCTATTGAGGAATTGAAAAAACAATTGTTTCTCGACAAAGAAAAATCACTAGAATTGATTTCAGCGCATATCTAATTCACTCGTTTTCTTTTCTAGTTTCAGAAGGAAATGGATTCCTGATTTAATCCTTCCTTTATAGGGTTTAGAAATTCTATTTTTATAAATTTGCTTTTTTAAAAACGGAGACATGTTACAGGTTCAATACATTAAGGAAAATAAAGAAACTGTGTTGGTTGGAATGGCCAAACGAAATTTCAAAAATGCGGAACGCATTGTTGATGAAGTCATTTCTTCTGATGAAAATCGGAAAGCTACCCAAGCCAAATTGGACAATGTCTTGGCAGAATCTAACAAAATCTCCAAAGAAATTGGAATATTATTCAAATCTGGAGAAGCTCAGAAAGCGGGGATTTTGAAAGAAAAAACGGCTGCGCTCAAAGAAGAATCAAAAGATTTGTCAGCGCAACTTACGGCTGCAAATGAACATTTGAAAAATGTACTGTACAGCATCCCAAATATTCCAAACGAGCTTGTACCTGCTGGAAATTCTGAAGAGGACAATGAAATTGTTTTTGAAGCAGGAAAAATTCCAAGTTTGCACGAGGGAGCCTTGCCACACTGGGAATTGGTAAAAAAATACGACATCATCGATTTTGAATTAGGAAATAAAATTGCGGCGGCCGGATTTCCGGTTTACAAAGGAAAAGGAGCTCGCTTGCAACGTGCTTTGATCAATTATTTTTTAGATAAAAATACAGCTGCAGGATATTTAGAAATCCAGCCACCTTATTTGGTCAACGAAGCTTCTGGAATTGGAACAGGTCAATTGCCTGACAAAGATGGACAAATGTACCACGATGCAAAAGATGATTTGTATTTGATTCCAACAGCAGAAGTGCCGGTCACAAATATTTACAGAGACGTCATTTTAAAAGAAGAGGATTTCCCGATTGCCAATACGGCCTACACTCCTTGTTTTCGTAGAGAGGCAGGATCTTATGGAGCGCACGTTCGTGGATTGAATCGCTTGCACCAATTTGACAAGGTTGAGATTGTGCGCTTGGAACATCCAAACAATTCTACCAGCGCTTTGAGCGGAATGGTAGACCACATAAAAAACATTTTGGAAGAATTGAAGTTACCGTACAGAATAGTAAAACTCTGTGCCGGTGATTTAGGTTTCACTTCCACACTGACCTATGATTTTGAAGCTTTTTCTACTTCTCAAGACAAGTGGTTGGAAATTAGTTCGGTTTCTAATTTTGAAACGTTTCAGGCAAATCGCTTGAAACTGCGTTTTAAAAACAAAGAAGGGAAAAAAGAATTGGTCCATACCTTGAACGGAAGTTCTCTTGCATTGCCAAGAGTAATGGCTGCCTTGTTGGAAAACAACCAAACTCCTGAAGGGATTCAAATCCCGAAAGCCCTGGTGCCTTACACAGGTTTTGATCTGATCAATTAAAAAACAAAGAATGCCTCTATTTACTCTTTCTGAAATGAGTTATAGAGGCTATCAAGCACGTCTGAGAACATTGTCTAATTGATACTCTTCATCTCTTTAAAAATAGCTTCGCAATTCTCCCTATCTTTGCGCTACAAATCATTTAAAAATAAGAAATGTACGTATACAATGTTACCACTAATGTAGAAGAGTCAGAAGAAAAAAAATGGTTGGACTGGATGCAACAAATCCACATTCCAGAGATGTTGGCCACAGGTAAATTTATTTCTGCGAAAATGTGCAAAGTCCTTGTTAAAGAAGATATGGGAGGAGTAACCTACAGCGTTCAATACACTGTTGAAAATCTAGAAATCCTAGAAAATTACTACAAAACAGACGCAGTTCTTATGAAAAACAAAGCAAACGCTAAATTTGCAGGTAAATTTGTGTATTTTGAAACTGAAATGCAATTGATTGACAAACAATTTACCGCGAACAATTAATATTGTCAGACTTTTGTCTTTTGACTTTAAAACAAAAAACTCATGAGCGTAAGAGCCAAGAAACATCTGGGACAACACTTCCTAAAAGACGAAGCAATTGCAAAAAAAATTGCAGATTCTCTTACTGAAAATGGCTACGATACCGTTTTGGAAATTGGGCCTGGCATGGGTGTTTTGACCAAATATCTTTTGCAAAAAAGCTACACCACTCATGTCATTGAAATAGATGCAGAATCTGTCGAATACCTCGAGAACACCTATCTTAACTTGGCTCCAAGAATCCTTTCTAAGGATTTTCTAAAAATCAACATTTCTGATTATTTTGAAAACAAACCTTTGGCGATTATTGGAAACTTCCCCTACAATATTTCCTCTCAAATTGTTTTTAAAACACTTGAAAACCGAGGTCAAATACCTGAATTTTCTGGGATGTTCCAAAAAGAAGTCGCCGAACGAATCGCAGAAAAAGAGGGCAGCAAAAAGTACGGAATTCTATCCGTTCTTACGCAAGCTTTTTACGACGTGGACTATTTATTCACTGTTCCGCCGAGTGTTTTCAACCCACCTCCAAAAGTAGATTCGGGAGTCATTCGAATGGTCCGAAAAAAGAATTTCACACTACCCGTAGATGAAAAATTATTCTATCGGGTTGTAAAAACTGCCTTCAATCAGCGAAGAAAAATGCTGCGTAGCAGCTTAAAATCAATGCACTTATCGGATAAATTGAGAGAAGATAGTATCTTTGCGAAGCGACCTGAACAATTATCAGTAGAAGCGTTTATCAATTTAACCTCCTTAATCGAGCAAGATGCAAGTTGAAATCACTCAAGACTTTATCAACGATATTAGAAATAATATTTCAGATGCAAACGACCGTGCTTTGTCGAATTTGTTCGATGAGATGCACCATGCAGATATTGCCGAAATATTAGAGGAATTAAACTTTGAGGATGCTTTGTACATCATCAAATTGTTGGATACTGAAAAAACATCAGACATCCTTACAGAGCTTGATGAGGACACGCGAGAAAAGATTTTACAGAGTCTTTCTTCTGAAGAAATCGCCAAGGAAATCGACGAATTGCAATCGGACGATGCCGCAGATATCATTGGAGAGTTGCCAGAAGAACAAAAAGAAGAGGTTATTTCTCAAATAGAGGATGTCGAACACGCGAAAGATATTGTCGATTTGCTGCGCTATGATGACGATACGGCTGGTGGATTGATGGGGAAAGAGCTCATCAAAGTCAATGAAAATTGGACCAACCTACGTTGTGTAAGAGAAATGCGACGACAGGCAGAAAATTTTGACAAAGTACACACTATTTATGTGGTAGACGACAACGAAGTTTTAAAAGGACGTTTGTCATTGAAAAGCCTCTTAACCACCTCTACAAAAACACCTGTAAAAGAAGTTTATAATCAAAAAGTAACTTCTGTAAAAGTAGATGAAAACGACGAAGAAGTTGCTAAAATCATGCAGAAATATGACTTGTTCGTCATCCCTGTAGTTGACGAAATGAATCGATTGGTCGGTCAAATTACCATCGATGATGTGGTGGATGTTATTCGAGAGGAAGCTGACAAAGACTACCAAATGGCTGCTGGTATTACCGAAGACGTTGAAGCAGATGACACCATATTACAACTCACCAAAGCACGTTTGCCTTGGTTGGTCTTGGGCCTTTTCGGTGGCTTAGGAGCCGCTTACATTATGGGAGGTTTTGAGGAAGCTCTCGAAAAACATAAAATTTTATTTTTCTTTACCCCACTGATTGCAGCCATGGCGGGAAATGTTGGAGTTCAATCGAGCGCCATCATTGTGCAAGGTTTGGCCAACAACAATTTGAGAGGAAGTCTTTGGAATCGTTTGTTTAAAGAAGTCGGGCTTAGTTTGGCTAATGGAATTATTTTGGCCTTGCTCGTTTTAGGATACGGATTCATTCAAGGTTTTGACATGACTGTAAATTACGTAATTGCCTGTTCTTTGGTGATTGTCATTATCATCGCTGCCCTTATTGGCACTTTTGTTCCTATTGTTTTGGATAAAAAGGGAATCGACCCAGCCTTAGCTACAGGTCCTTTTATCACTACTAGTAATGATATCTTTGGAATTTTAATTTACTTTATGATCGCGAAAGTAATGCTTGGGTTTTAAAAAATTAAATTTTTTAACGTGCTTCTTTTTTATAAAGAAAACGTGAAAAACACACTACTAAAACTTCAATTTTTCTAAAAACGACCACAACACAATTCCAGTTGTTACTGATATATTCAAAGAGTGTTTGGTCCCAAACTGTGGTATTTCTATGCAATAATCAGATGCTGAAACCACTGATTGTTGTACTCCTTTTACTTCATTTCCCATCACAATTGCGTATTTTTTATTTTTCGAAATTTCGAAATCTTGTAACATCACAGCAGAGTCGGCTTGCTCTATAGAAGCGACTTCTACTCCTTTTTTTTGCAATTCCGAAACCAAAGTCAAGGTGTCTTCTACATATTCCCAGTCGACAGAGTCTGTGGCGCCCAAAGCAGTCTTATGAATGTCTTTGTTTGGAGGTATTGCCGTAATGCCACACAAATAAATTTTTTCGACAACAAACGCATCGCTCGTTCTAAAAACAGACCCAATATTGTTCAAACTGCGGATGTTGTCTAAAATAACAATCAACGGAATTTTTTCTGCTTCTTTAAAATCCGCAACTTCCAAACGGTTCAACTCACTATTTTTTAATTTTCTCATGGGTACATTTTGAATGACAAAATTAGTTCGATTTCTAAGAACTTACAAAAGGAACGCTCCCAAAATTTTCTAAGTAAAAAACCAACCAATAATTGTATTTTTAAACCGTCTAGTTTTATTCGATCAAAAATATGCGCACTTTCATTTATTCGATTGCTTTCTTCTGTATTTTTATTTCCATGAGTTGCAAAAAACAACGCCCTCAAAAGGAAGTGCCGATTTTTCAAAAAACAGAGAATCCAAACCAACAAAATTACCGTCTGAGAAAATACGCTCATGTCAAAAAATTATACAGCAGATTGGCAGAACCGATTACAAAATTATGCATCGAACACAGAGTGCCTCCGGGAGCTGTATTGAGTATCCTGAGTCTTGAATCTGGTTGGGGCAGTGGGTATGTTGGACAAATCACAGGAAATTTCTTGAGCTTAAATGCGGTCGGTAATGACCCTGAATTACCCGCGTTGTACCTGCCTTCTCAAAACGAAAAACCCACGAGGGTACTGTTTGATTCGAATGAAATTTCAAAAATAGCAACGGAAAAACTCACTTGGAAACTTCGCCCCGCTTCCCTCAAAAAGGATTACCGCCCTGCTCCTTATACTGGAACTTCTACAAACTTAGCATACTTCCGAAAGCATCCAAAACAATTGACTCAGGCAAATTTAAAAAACGCAGAAGATTTTGTAAAACGATTTATTTCTTCCAAAAGTAAAATAGCTGCTTATCGAGAAGCCAGGGCTTTTTTAGATGCTGCTATCGCAAAAAAAGGAATTGTAATTTTATTCGATCAAGATCTTAATAAAAAATTTATAAATACCATCGGAGGCAGACCCAATTCTTATAATTTTAGAGAAACTTGGCCTAAAAAAGTCATATCCATTTTGGAAGGAGTGGGAGCGGTTTCTCTTTCTGAAAAACTCTACAACAACACATCTTTCGAAGTTGCTTGGAGCCTTTAAAATTATTCGATACACATTGCATAGAAATTAAGCCATTACAGCTAATAATACTCCTTCATTTTTAAGACATTAGCGCTTGATTTATCAATTTCATTTTGCTTGCAAAATCTCATAGAAAATATGTATTTTCGCAACTCAATTGAACAGCGAGTAAAATGAGTGCAAAATTTAGAGAACACAAAGGACTAAATTTAACCAATATAGCAGCAGAAACGTTGCAATTCTGGAAAGAAAACGACATCTTTCAAAAAAGTATTCAAGCCAGAGAAGGCAAGGAACCGTATGTGTTTTTTGAAGGACCTCCTTCGGCAAATGGACTGCCAGGAATTCATCATGTCATAGGGCGAACTATCAAAGATATTTTTCCTCGTTACAAAACCATGAAAGGTTTCAAAGTTCAGCGAAAAGCGGGTTGGGATACACATGGTTTGCCTGTAGAATTGGGTGTAGAAAAAGAACTAGGAATTACCAAAGAAGATATTGGCACAAAAATATCTGTAGAAGAATACAACCAAGCTTGTCGCGATGCGGTCATGAAATACACCGATGTGTGGAACAATCTTACCGAAAGAATTGGGTATTGGGTAGACATGGAGGACCCTTACATTACCTACAAACCCAAATACATGGAATCGGTTTGGTGGCTGTTGTCTCAATTGTACAAGAAAAATTTACTGTACAAAGGATACACTATTCAACCCTATTCTCCCAAAGCAGGAACAGGATTGAGTTCTCATGAAGTCAATCAACCAGGTGCTTACCAAGATGTAACAGACACTACCATTGTCGCGCAGTTCAAAGCAATAAAAAATTCTTTACCTCAAAAACTTCAAAACTTACAAGGAGATGTTCATTTCCTAGCATGGACAACGACTCCTTGGACGTTACCTTCAAATACAGCACTGACAGTAGGTCCAAAAATTGACTATGTGGCTGTCAAAACTTTCAATCAATATACGTTTGCACCTAGCACCGTTATCTTAGCCAAGGCTTTGGTCGGAAAACAGTTTGGCAAAAAATTCTTTGCGATTGAAGAAGAAACTGATTTAGCAACCTACAGTGCAGGGGATAAAAAAATTCCTTTTCTCATTGTTGATGCATACAAAGGTGCTGAATTGGTGGATTCAAAATTCGAACAATTGTTGCCTTTTGCACAACCTTACCAAAATCCTGAAAATGCCTTTCGAGTTATTGCCGGAGATTTTGTAACTACGGAAGACGGTACTGGAATTGTACATACCGCGCCTACTTTTGGTGCGGACGATGCTTTGGTAGCCAAACAAGCAACTCCAGAAGTACCCCCAATGTTGGTATTGGATGAAAATGACAACCCTATTCCTTTGGTTGATTTGCAAGGAAAATGCACATCACATGTTGGACCTTATGCTGGTAAATATGTAAAAAATGAATATTATAACGATGGAGAAGCTCCCGATAAATCAATCGATGTTGAAATTGCCATTCAACTGAAAGAAGAAAACAAAGCTTTTCACGTAGAAAAATACAAACACAGTTACCCACATTGTTGGAGAACAGACAAACCAGTACTTTACTATCCATTGGATTCTTGGTTTGTAAAAGTGACCGAAAAGCGTGACCGCATGTTCGAACTGAACCAAAGCATCAATTGGAAACCGGAATCGACAGGAACGGGACGTTTTGGAAATTGGTTGAAAAATGCAAATGACTGGAATCTTTCTCGTTCGCGTTATTGGGGAATTCCATTGCCAATTTGGAGAACAGAAGACGGTACGGAAGAAATTTTAATCGGCTCTGTGGAAGAGTTGAAAAAAGAAATTCAAAAATCTATTGAAGCAGGCGTAGAAAGTAAAGATATTTTTGCTGATTTTATCATCGGGGACATGTCCGAAGAAAATTACGACAAAATTGATTTGCACAAAAATATTGTCGATCAAATCACCCTCGTTTCTCCTTCTGGGAAGGCGATGAAACGCGAATCTGATTTGATTGATGTTTGGTTTGATTCTGGATCAATGCCTTATGCTCAGTGGCATTATCCTTTCGAAAACAAAGAATTGATTGACGACAATAAATTTTATCCTGCGAATTTTATTGCAGAAGGTGTCGATCAAACACGTGGATGGTTTTATACCCTTCATGCCATCAGTACTATGGTTTTTGATTCTGTTGCTTATAAAAATGTCGTTTCAAACGGACTGGTTTTAGACAAGCATGGCAAAAAAATGTCGAAACGTTTGGGGAATGGAATTGACCCGTTCGAAACCATGGACAAATTTGGGCCGGATGCTACTCGTTGGTATATGATTGCCAACGCGAATCCGTGGGACAATTTAAAATTTGATTTAGACGGGGTAGACGAAGTACGAAGAAAATTTTTTGGAACTCTTTACAATACCTATTCTTTCTTTTCTCTGTATGCGAATTTGGACAATTTTAGCTACTCAGAAAGCGACATTGAAATTTCTAAAAGACCTGAAATTGACCGCTGGATTCTTTCAGAATTGAACACTTTGATAAAAAATGTAGATATATTCTACGCTGAATACGAACCTACAAAAGCCGCTAGAGCGATTCAAGATTTTGTCACCGAAAACTTGAGCAACTGGTTCGTTCGTTTGAGCAGAAGACGCTTCTGGAAAGGAACCTACGAACACGATAAAATATCAGCCTACCAAACGTTGTACAGCTGTATGTTGACCGTTGCCAAACTAGGAGCTCCTATTGCACCTTTCTTTATGGACAACCTTTACAAGGACTTGACCAATGCAACGGAGGGAAAACCAAAAGAGTCTATCCATTTGGAAGACTTCCCGACTAGCAATGAAGAACTGATTGACAAGACATTGGAGCGAAAAATGCAAAAAGCACAGCAAATTTCTTCCATGGTATTGTCCTTGCGGAAGAAGGAAATGATCAAGGTAAGACAGCCTTTGCAACGCATAATGATTCCTGTTTTAGACAAAAAAGATCGCGAAGATATTTTAGCAATCCAAGACCTCATCATTTCTGAAGTGAATGTCAAAGAAATCGAATTAATTGATGATGCTTCGGGTATTTTGGTGAAAAATATCAAACCAAATTTCAAAATTTTAGGTCCTAAATTTGGAAAAGAGATGCGCTTTGTAGGAGCTGCTCTACAAAAGTTTGATCAAGAGGACATTGCAAAACTTGAAAAAGATGGAAAAATTTCTTTAGAAATAAATGGAAAATTTGTAGATTTAGCTCTCAATGAAGTAGAGATTTCTTCTCAAGACATCGAAGGTTGGTTGGTTGCCAATCAGGGAAGCTTGACCGTTGCCTTGGACGTAACCCTTACTGATGCTCTTAAAAAAGAAGGAATTGCTCGTGAATTAATCAATCGTATTCAAAATATTCGAAAAGAATCTGGTTATGACGTAATTGATAAAATTCAACTCTCTATTGAAAAAAACCCCCTAATTGAGAGTGCTGTTTCCGAAAATGAAACGTATATCAAAAGCGAAACACTGACCGAAAAGTTGGTGTTTGAAGATACTCTTTCAAAGGGAGTTGTTGTTGAATTTGACGACATAAAAACAAAATTATTAATTTGTAAAAAGTAATCACTATGGAAAATACCATCGCACATTACGGAGAAGATGATTTGGCAGAGTTCAAAGAAATTATCTTGAAAAAAATTGCTAGAGCACAAGAAGATTTAGACATCTTAAACGCTGCTTATAAGAACGACAGTGCTAATGGGACGGACGATACCTCACCAACCTTCAAAGCTTTTGAAGAAGGTGCTGAAACCATGTCCAAAGAAGCAAACGTTCAATTGGCCATTCGACAAGAAAAATTTATACGAGACTTGAAAAATGCCTTATTGCGTATTGAGAATAAAACCTATGGTGTTTGCAGAGCTACAGGAAAATTGATCCAAAAAGAACGCTTAAAATTGGTGCCTCATGCAACCTTGAGCATTGAAGCAAAAAAGCAACAATCCTAAAACAATTGAGCAGGTCATTGCCTGATCGATTTTATTTTATTTCATTTTGAAAAAAGCCTTCCTCATAATTTTTGCTGTTTTGGCAATAGATCAAATTAGCAAGATATGGATTAAGACCAACCTGATGCTTGGACAAGAAATTTTTGTTTTTGATTGGTTTCGCATTCATTTTATAGAAAATAACGGGGCTGCTTGGGGAGCTGAGATTGGAGGGAAAGTTGGAAAACTAGTACTTACCTTGTTTAGACTGTGTGCTATTGTAGGAATCGGATATTGGCTTCTCAAATCCATTAAAAACAAGGAATACAATTTATTAATTATAGCCATTTCCCTTATTTTTTCTGGAGCTCTTGGCAATATCATTGACTCTGTTTTTTACGGTGCTCTTTTCGACCACTCCAATTACCAATTGGCAACGCTGTTTGCTGAAAAACCCTACGGAATGATACTACATGGCAAAGTGGTAGACATGCTTTATTTTCCTATGTGGCACGGAACTTTCCCTTCATGGATGCCAAAAGTCGGTGGAGATTCGTTTACTTTTTTCAACGCTATTTTCAATGTGGCCGATGCTGCCATCTCAGTGGGTGTTGGTATATTGATTCTTTTTGGTAAAAAAATTTTCCCTCAAGAAAACAACTAATTCTCTGCGGACAAGGAGATTTCTACGTCCATACCAAACAAGATTTGACTTCATCAAAAAAGAATGCAAAAAAACCCTGAATATAATTCAGGGTTTTTTAATATTTTATATTTTTAAAAAGTTTTTACATCTTATTCAGCCAAGAAGAAATACTCACTTCTTGATGGATAATTCCCTTCAAATCAGCAATCGATACTCTTTTTTGTTCCATGGTATCTCTATGACGAATGGTCACGCAATGATCGTTTAAAGAGTCGTGATCTACGGTGATACAAAAAGGAGTTCCTGCAGCGTCTTGTCTTCTGTAACGTTTACCAACGGCATCTTTTTCATCGTAAATGACATTGAAATCCAATTTCAAATCGTCTACAATTTTACGAGCTACTTCTGGCAAACCGTCTTTTTTTACCAATGGGAAAATGGCTGCTTTGGTAGGGGCAAGTACCGCTGGCAATTTCAAAACGGTTCTTGTAGTTCCATTTTCCAATGCCTCTTCTTCTAAAGAGTTTGAAAACACTGCCAAAAACATTCTGTCCAATCCGATAGAAGTTTCTACGACATAGGGCACATAGCTCTCTCCCAATTCTGGATCGAAGTATTGTAATTTTTTCCCGGAATGCTCTTCATGTGCTTTCAAATCAAAATCAGTTCTGGAGTGAATTCCTTCCAATTCTTTGAATCCAAAGGGGAATTTGAATTCAATATCTGCCGCAGCATCTGCATAATGTGCCAACTTATCATGGTCGTGAAAACGGTAACTGTCTCGTCCCATTCCCAAGGATAAATGCCATTTCAAACGGGTCTCTTTCCATTGTTCGTACCATTCTTTTTGCGTACCAGGCCGTACAAAAAATTGCATTTCCATTTGCTCAAATTCCCGCATTCTAAAAATGAACTGACGCGCTACGATTTCATTTCGGAAAGCTTTTCCTGTTTGGGCGATCCCAAAAGGAATTTTCATTCTTCCTGTTTTTTGAACGTTTAGAAAGTTTACAAATATCCCCTGTGCTGTTTCTGGACGTAAATACAAATCCATTGCCGTATCTGCAGAAGCTCCTAATTTGGTGCCGAACATCAAGTTGAACTGTTTTACTTCTGTCCAGTTTTTAGACCCTGAAAGCGGACAAGCAATCCCCAATTCTTCAATCAGTGCTTTGACATCTGCCAAATCTTCTTTCTCCAAAGATTGCCCCATTCTTTTCAAAATGGCTGCTCCTTTTTCTTGGTAGCCCAACACTCTTGGATTCGTCGCGATGAATTGTGCTCTGTCAAAAGAATCTCCAAAACGCTTTTGCGCTTTGGCTACTTCTTTTTCTATTTTTGCCTCTAGTTTTCCGACATAATCTTCAATCAATACATCGGCTCGGTATCTTTTTTTTGAGTCTTTATTGTCAATCAACGGATCGTTGAAGGCATCCACATGTCCAGAAGCCTTCCAGGTGGTAGGATGCATGAAAATAGAAGCGTCGAGCCCAACAATATTGTCGTTCATCTGCACCATCGATTTCCACCAGTATTCGCGTATGTTTTTCTTTAATTCTACACCGTTTTGTGCGTAATCATATACTGCACTCAAACCGTCATAAATTTCACTCGACTGAAATACATATCCGTACTCTTTGGCGTGTGAAACTACTTTCTTAAATTGATCTTCTTGCTTTGCCATGGTGCAAAAATAAGTATTTTATTGATTTATTTGACGCTCTTTTTTCAAGGGTTTTATTCCTTGTGATAAACCTCAATTCTTCTTCTTTTTCAAAAAAAAAGAGACTGTCAGTTTTGACAGTCTCTTTGAAATATTTTTCAATTTTTCTTAGAAAATTCCTAAGAAACTATTTTTCAATACTACTGTGGTATTTCCAACAGCTCTTCCGTCTAGGATTACTGAAACAGTGTATGTTCCTTCGCTCAAAGACTTGCTGTCTACATCCGTCAACACAGTCACTTCCGTTTCTGCATTTTCATAGTTCACTTCAGTTGCCCCAGAGTAAGAAACCGCTGCTCCGTTCACATCTATAGATCCTTTTGAAGCAACTATATTGCCTTCTGCATCTTTGATGGTAACGTATACTTTTTTAGCTCCGCTTGGCGTCAAGTCATTTTTGTTGATATTGAACACTGCTCTAAAGGCATCTGCTTTTTTGTAACGATTTGTTGCTTTCAAAGCTCCCTTACTTGATCTCTTAACTCCTTCAGCTACCAAATCATCAATACTTAAAATCTCACCGATAGCTACTTTTCCAGCCAATACTTCATTTTCAGAAGTCAATTGTGCATTTTGGCTTGCTTGTGCTGCGATGGTTCCTTTTGCCTCTACAATTACACCGTTCAATTCAACGTTCAATTTCGTAAGAGAGTCCACCTGTGCAAACAATTCTTTATTTTTAGCTTTCAAAGCATTCACACGGCTTCTGTACCATCTGATTTTTCTGTAGCTTGTTTTCTTTTCTTTCGTTAAAGAATCTTTGTAAGAAATGATATCTGCTCTCGCAGCTTCTAATTTTGTTGTAAGTGCTGTATTTTCTGCGATTTTTGCATCATAATTCACAATTAGCTCGTCTAACTGCGTCTTTAATTCTGCTTTTTCAGTTTCCAACGCTGCTTGAATCTGGTTGTGCTCTGAATTTGCATATAAGGTATATGCTACTGCTACTGCTAGAAGTGCCCCTAATAAAATCGTGATAAATTTTCCTGATTGTTTTGTTTCCATCTTGGTATTTCTTGTTTATATGTGGACAAAAATAGAACATATATTAGAATAATCAATGACTTTTAATCAAAAATACCACCACAAAAGAGCTTAGTGTTCTGATTTTAGTAACTTTAAGAAAAAAAAAGAATGCTAAAAGATTTGATTTTATTGTTCTTCCCAGACAAATGTCCTTGTTGTCATAGGCATTTGAAAAAACACGAACGATTGATCTGCACTTTTTGCAGACACGATCTTCCTTATGGAAATTACACAAATCAATCCCCGAATACCGTTGAAAATTGTTTTTATGGAAAAGTTCCGCTGGTCGCTGCCACTGCTTTGTTTCGTTTTCGAGAAAATGGAAAAATTCAAAATTTGATTCATGCTTTGAAATACGAAAATAAGGAGTCTGTTGGTCTTTTAGCAGCCCATCTTTTGGGCCAAGAAATTCTAAACTCAGATCGTTTTCCGACCATAGACCTTGTCATCCCTGTACCTTTACACCCGAAAAAACAACGAAAAAGAGGCTACAATCAAAATACTGCTTTCGGACAAAAATTGGCAGAAATTCTTTCTTCTGAATTCTGCAGCAGCCTTTTGATAAAAAAGCGAAACAGACCTACTCAGACCCAACAGACTCGGCTCAACAGATGGCGAAATGTTCAAGGAAGTTTTTTTCTTAAAAACCCTAAAAAACTCGCAAACAAACAGGTCTTACTCATTGACGACGTCATCACTACTGGAGCCACACTTGAGGCCTGCTGTAACGAACTTTTAAAAGCCGATGTCAAGATTAGCATCGCCACCATTGCCTGCGCTGAAAACTTTTAAATCCATATACAGATGAATCAAATTGCAATCCCGTCGAATTTTTCACCCGCTACTTTACATGTTCCTGAAATTAATTGTTACTTTGTAATCTGAAAAACAAAAGCACTGATAGCTCTTTTAACAAATCCAAAGAACAACTAATTTCGAAACAGATGAAAAACTTGTTTGTATTTTTTCTACTAGCAACCCTTCTCATTTTTTCTACCAACAGATGTGCACGAAAGGGGTCTCCCACAGGAGGTCCAAAAGACAGCATTGCCCCTGTTATGGTTACTGCTTTTCCTGAATACAAATCTGTTCATTTCAAAGAAAAAAGAATACGACTCGAATTTGATGAATACGTGAAATTCAAAAATTTGTTCAAACAATTGATTGTTTCGCCTCCTCTTAAAAATGCTTTGATTATAAAACCTTTGAGCTCTCCAAGCAAACGCATCACGATTGACATCAAAGACACACTGAAAGAAAACACCACCTATTCTTTTAATTTTGGGAACAGTATCATTGACAACAATGAAGGCAATCCTTTGGGAAGTTTTAAATACGTTTTTTCTACAGGTGCTTTTGTCGATTCACTCGAACTCCATGGAACTCTCAGTGATGCTATTCAAAAAGAAACTGAAAACAACCTCAGTGTTCTTCTATACGAATACAACGAAAACTACACAGACTCTACCATCTACAATGAGAAACCTATTTATGTAACTAACACTTTAGATACTACTAGTTTCAAGATTACCAACCTAAAAAAAGGCACCTACAAACTCGTTGCCTTAAAAGATTTCAACAACAACTATCAGTACAATCCTAAACAGGATAAAATTGGTTTTATAAGCCATCCTATTACCATTCCCACAGACAGCTTTTTTGAACTAAATCTATTCAAAGAAATTCCCGATTTTAAAGTGTTCAAACCTTTGGAAAATAAAATGGGAAAAATAATCTTCGGATTTGAAGGAGTCAGGGATAGCCTTTTGCAAATTGTTTTGCAAACAACAACACCTTCCGCTTTCAAAAGCTTTGTAAGTCTGGAAGAAAACAAAGACACCTTGAATTATTGGTACACTCCTTTTGAAACGGATTCGTTACAATTCAAAGTAACTGCAACAAATATAGATACGTTGTACACCGTAAAATTAAGAACGTCAAAAACAGATTCATTGCTTGTTCGCTCCGTTACTGGAACTACTTTGCACCCCAAAGACACGTTTGCCATTCAAACAAACATCCCGATTGACCACATCGACACCAATCAAATTCGCATTATTGACAAAGACACCTTACTAGTTCCGTTTCAAACTTTTTTGGATGCCAACAAAACAAAGCTATCCGTTCACTTCAACTCCAAAAGAAACGACAAATATCGCGTTGATCTTTTGCCAAATGCCTTGGTTGATTTTCAAGGAGAAACCAACGACTCTCTTCAATTTAATCTCAAAACTTTGGACTTTGAAGATTATGGAACGATTGAAATGGAATTGAAAAATGTAACGCAATTTCCGGTTTTAGTGGATTTACTAGACCCCAAAGAAAAGCTGATCGAACGTCAATCTTCAAACCAAAAAACAAATTTTATCTTTGAAAACGTACTCCCTGGAAGCTACTTTATCAGAGTCATCTATGACACCAATCATAACAAAAAGTGGGACACGGGAAATTTCTTAAAACAACAACAACCTGAAAAAGTATTTCAGTATCCTATAGAATTAAAAATCAAAGCAAATTGGACAATTAGCGAAATATTCGACTTGTCATTAGACACAAGCCTTGACGAGATAGAAGTATCTCCATAGGTTCTTGAATCTCAAGGAAACCTAAGAAATCAGACTAATTTTTTCATCGCCAAAAGAACGCCTAGGTGAATTCCTTCATGAAAGGAATTAAATTGGATTGCCGAGTCAATATCTGTTAAAGTAACCCCTACACTTGTGGTATAAGAAGTGTATTCCTTGAAAAGACCTCTTTTGTAATCTTCTTCTAATTTCAAGGGTAGCTTTACAAGAAGTTCTTTGATCGTTTCAAACTCACTTTCGGTAATTTTCCCCGAAGTCTCCGCACTTGGAGCAGCTCCTTTTCTGTATTTGGTAATCATTTCCTCTGAAACCAAACAAGGAATTCCTGAAATTCGATAGCAGAGCAGTTGTTGAGTTACTACCAAATGAGCAACATTCCAAGCAATGTTATTTTTAAAACCTTTGGGAATCGTGTTCAGCTGTTCTATCGTCAACCCGTCAATCACTTTTAACATCAAAGATCTTCCTTTATTCAAATTTGTAAATTGCTCGTTCATCTCTATATCCTTAAATTAAAATTTGGCTAAATGTATCGAATTTTACTGAAAAAACACCTTATTTTTACGACATCCTAACAATGCTTTTAGGAATGCATTTGAGTCCAAAAAAATAAAAGAAGAAGAGATGAAAAAAATATATTACTTGAAAACTTGTGATACTTGCAAAAAAATTTTGAAAGAAATCCCATTGGAGGAATTTGTTTTACAAGAAATTAAAGGAGAACCTATTACAATAACTCAACTAGAAGAAATGCATTCGTTTTCGAAAAGTTACGAAGCTCTCTTTAGCAAGCGTGCCAAAAAATACAAAGAATTGGGCTTGAAAGACCAAAAATTGTCTGAAACCGATTTCAAACAACTTATTTTAGAGACTTATACTTTTTTAAAGAGACCTGTCGCAATTATCAACGGTGAAATCTTTATTGGAAATAGCAGAAAGAATCTTGAAGCTTTGAAAAATAGTTTACTCAATTAGCATAAATAGCCATCAAACGATCCGCTTCAATTTGAGCGCTCCAATGTTCTTGAATATTTATTTGAGCGGCTGCTCCTAAGTGGGGTAAGGTTCCTTCACAAAGGTCTTTCAGAAGGTTTTGCAGTGCCTTTTTATTGTCTATATCGAATAAGTAACCGTTTTTCCTTTCTTGGATAATTTCGGAGTGCACCCCCACATTTCTTGTGGCAATGACATTGCAGCCACAAGCCATGGCCTCCGCGCACACCAAAGAAAAACCTTCCGAAAACGAAGGAACAATCACAGAATGAGAAGCTTGGTAGAAAGAGATGATTTCAGGAGTTTCTTTTATAAAATACACTTGTGCTTCCACTTCATAAGTTGCGACAATGTTTTTCAATTCCACTAAAAACTCCGGTTTGTCCACTTTCCCCACAATCACCAATGCCCAATCGGAGTGATCTTTTAAAATTGGAGCAAAGACCTCCAACATTACTTTTTGTCCTTTTGATTTACGCACACGGCCCGCACAAGTAAGCATGTATTTTTGTTTCACTTCAACACGTCTTATTCCTTTTTTAGGTCGAAACAAATCATTGTTTACACCATGTCCAACAACTTTCGACGGATACTTCAGTTTTTTTTGCATTCCGATGGTCAATGCAACAACCTCATCAGCCCTCTTCAACAAGAAATTGGTCAACCCCGACGGGTTTGACTCTGCATGACGCGTGGCAACTAATTTAAAATTCGCACCCAGTATCCGAAGAAACAAAGCTCTAAAAATCTCATTATTTCGATGACAATGCATAACAAAATACTGTCTTGAGAATACAAGCCTCGATAATTTTTTCCGGGATATTTTCTTGCCAGATACTCCGTATCCATAAATATAAGACTCGTATTTCGATTCAAAAAAAGAAAAAACATTCTCAATACTTCGCGTAACTCCTGTACGTCTTTTATGAAAATGAGTATGTATCAATATCGGTTTTGTCGTCATAAATCAATTACGAAAATTTTCGCTCCAATAGATTAAGAAATCGCTCCTCGTACTCTTCTTTTCCCGACCAATCGTAATCAGATTTTACCATTTTGTTCAAAAATCTTTTGGCTTCTTTTTCTTCTTTGAAAGAATTTAACTGAGACATCACCCTGTTGAAATCTTCCTGACTTCCTTCAAAAAGATGTTTCACAAAAGCAATCCGATCATTCAAACCAATTTGGATATTGCTTTGCACTAACGATTCATTCAACGATTTCTTGGGAGCTTCTACTCGAACTGCATTTTCAAAAATATCCGTGGCAACATCCACCGGAATGGTATCTTTCAACTCTTCTTCCAAAGTCGTTTTTTTTGCTATTTCTGATTCCGAAAACAAATTGGGAGCTTCTGAAATTTTTGCTTCCTCTTCTTCCTGTTTTACTTCCTCCTCTTGTTCTTTTCTTTTTTTTGCTGATTCTTTCTCGGAAGTTTTGCTTTCTTTTTCATCTTCAAGCACATCCTCCATCAAAGCCGTATCACTCAAAATTTTTTCTGGCTCTTTTTTGTCAACTGCAGGAACAGGAGCACCGTCTGTGGTTAAATCTACCAGGGGCTCTTCTACTAAAATTTCTTCCTTTGAAATCTTATCTAAAATTTCTTCTTTTGGAATTTTGTTTGTTGGACTGGTTGCCACAAATCGATCTACAAATTCCAGTACAGCCAATCGTTCGTATACATCTCTCGCTTTATTTTTCAATGCAATCACATCATTTTTATTTTTCATTTGTAAAATAGAATGAGCAATGCTGATCAATTCCGATTCTAATTTTTTGTGCATAACTTGATGGATTTATAGAGGGATACCTGTTTTATTTTAATAAATTTGTGAAAACAAATGGATTTTTAGCCTCCAGATGTTGAAGTTTTAAAATTACAAAATGTTTCTTGAAAATACAGTAAATCCTACAGAACAATTTGGGTGGATCGAAGTGATCAGCGGATCTATGTTTTCTGGTAAAACAGAAGAGCTGATTCGAAGATTACGCCGGGCTAAAATTGCGCGACAAAAAGTAGAAATATTCAAACCTACTGTCGACCAACGCTATGACGCTGATAAGGTGGTGTCACACGATGCCAATGAAATTCGTTCCACACCGGTTCCCTCCGCAGCGAACATTCGTCTTTTAGCGAATGATGTAGATGTTGTAGGAATTGATGAAGCCCAATTCTTTGACGATGAAATTGTAGCTGTTTGCAACGATTTGGCAAACCAAGGTGTTCGTGTCATTGTCGCCGGTTTGGATATGGATTTCAAAGGAAACCCCTTTGGGCCTATGCCAGCTCTCATGGCTACAGCTGAATACGTAACCAAAGTGCACGCCGTTTGCACGAAAACAGGCAATCTCGCACATTACAGCCATAGAAAAGGCGCCAACGACGCACTTGTCATGTTAGGAGAAACAGAAGAATACGAACCTTTGAGCAGAGCTGCTTTTTTTAGAGAAAAGAAAAAAAAGTAGAAAAATACGATCCAAAAATATAAAACCCTATATGTCAAATCCCAAACACCAAATCCCAAACGCCTCAGAACAGCATGCGAGTGTGTTGGAAATTGACTTGGCCGCATTAGATCACAATGTACGCTATTTTAAAAAAAAGCTTCCTTCAAAAACCAAATTATTGGCTGTGGTAAAAGCATTTTCGTATGGGTTGGATGCGATAGAAATTTCCAAACATTTGGAAAAACAGCAAATTGATTACTTCGCAGTCGCCTATACTGAAGAAGGTGTATTTTTGAGAGAAGCAGGAGTAAAAACTCCTATTTTGGTATTGCATGCACAGCCTGCAAACTACGAAACACTGATCTCTAATCAATTAGAACCGAATCTATATTCAAGCTATACGCTGCAAGCTTTTAGCAAACTGGCAACTGCAAAGAAATTACAGGAATACCCTGTTCATTTGAAATTCAATACGGGTTTGAACCGTCTTGGACTCGCTCCAAACGACCTCCCTGAAATTTCAAAACACATTGAAAACACGGCTATCAAAGTGGTTTCGATCTTCTCTCATTTGGCAGCAAGCGAAGATCCAAACGAAAAAGAGTTTTCGCTTCGTCAAATTGAAGCATTCAAAAATTGTACCGCTCAAATTTGCAGCCTTATAAAACACAAACCTATTTTGCACATGTCAAACACCTCTGGAATTCTCAATTATCCAGAAGCTCATTTCGACATGGTTCGTTTGGGAATTGGCATGTATGGCTTTGGAAATGATGCTAAAGAAACCGCCGCGTTACAAAACGTGGGCAGCTTGAAAACCCTTATCTCACAAATACACGAAATTAAAAAAGGAGAAACTTTGGGTTATAATAGAGCGTTCATAGCATCTGAACCGACCAAAACAGCAACCTTACCCATCGGTCATGCTGACGGGATTCACAGAAGTCTTGGAAATGGAAATGGGAGTGTAAAAATAAACAACCAACATTGTCCTATCATCGGGAATGTTTGTATGGACATGATCATGGTCAATGTAACACATGTCAAGTGCAAAGAAGGAGACGAAGCGATCGTGTTTGACAGCCAACAAATGGTGGCTAATTTGGCAGAAAAATCGGATACCATTTCCTATGAAATCATTACGGGTATTTCACAGCGAATTCCAAGGAAAATTATTTCGTAAGTTTTTTTATTTTTTCCCTTCCAACACTACCACAATTTCTCCTTTCAACGTATTTTTAGAAAAGTAAGCAATCACCTCCTCCAAGGTTCCACGCTTCGTTTCTTCAAATAATTTTGTCAATTCTCTGGAAACAGATACCTGACGATTGGCGCCAAAATATTCCGAAAAATGCGTCAGTGTTTTTAAAAGTTTATGAGGAGATTCGTAAAAAATCATGGTTCGAGTTTCTTCTGCCAAAAACAGCAAACGTGTTTGTCGGCCTTTTTTCACTGGTAAAAATCCTTCGAAAACAAATTTATCATTGGGCAAACCGCTGTTCACCAAAGCAGGCACAAAAGCCGTTGCTCCGGGCAAACATTCCACAGCAACACCCGCTTGAACGCAAGCACGCGTTAGTAAAAAACCTGGGTCAGAAATCGCAGGCGTTCCAGCATCAGAAATCAATGCAATGGATTCTCCTGCTTGAATTCTATCTACAATTCGGATTACCATTTTATGCTCATTGTGCATGTGATGCGACATCATTTGCGTCCCAATTTCAAAATGTTTCAATAATTTCCCTGAGGTCCTTGTATCCTCTGCTAAAATCAAATCAACCTCCTTTAAAATTTTAACAGCACGGAAGGTCATATCGTCTAAATTTCCAATCGGAGTGGGTACTAAATAAAGTTTTGCTTCCAAAAAAATATATTTGAAAGCAAAGTTAGGAAAGATTTGGAGACAATAGTCAAATTCCACAATTAAACACTAAATTTGCAGCAGAAATAACAAGCGATCAAATACAACAAAAATGCATAGAAGTCATACAAACGGCGAATTACGAATCGAAAACGCAGGACAGGAAGTACAGCTAGCAGGTTGGGTACAAAAAATCAGAGACAAGGGCTTCATGATTTGGGTCGATTTAAGAGACCGATATGGAATTACCCAATTGATTTTTGATGAAGAACGTTCAGAAAAAGCAGTCATTGAGCAGGCGAAAACATTGGGTCGTGAGTTTGTTATTCAAGTAACAGGAACTGTGATTGAACGTCAATCTAAAAATGAAAAAATTCCCACAGGCAAGATTGAACTGCTTGTGTCAAAACTCCAGATTTTAAATGGGGCAGCGCTACCTCCTTTTACCATTGAAGACGAAACCGATGGTGGTGAAGAATTGCGTATGAAATATCGCTATTTAGATATTCGAAGAAATCCAGTTAAAGAGAGCTTGATTTTCAGACATAAAGTAACACAAGAAGTTCGAAACTTTTTATCAAACGAAGATTTTATTGAAGTTGAAACACCTTATTTGATCAAATCAACACCAGAAGGAGCGCGCGATTTTGTGGTACCTTCTCGAATGAATGAAGGACAATTTTATGCATTGCCGCAATCACCTCAGACTTTCAAACAATTATTGATGGTTGGTGGAATGGACAAATACTTTCAAATTGTAAAATGTTTTAGAGACGAAGATTTACGTGCCGATAGGCAACCCGAATTTACACAAATAGACTGTGAAATGGCTTTTGTGGAACAAGAAGACATCCTCAACATTTTTGAGGGATTGACACGTCACTTACTTCAAAAAATAAACCGTATTGACATCGCAGAGTTTCCAAGAATGTCTTTTGAACACGCAATCAAAACCTATGGGAATGACAAACCAGACATTCGTTTTGGAATGGAATTCGGAGAGTTGAATGCCGCTGCCAAACACCGAAACTTCAAAATATTTGACGAAGCAGAATTAGTGGTTGGAATTGCAGTACCTGGAGGTGCTTCTTACACTCGAAAAGAAATTGACAAATTGATAGACTGGGTACGTCGTCCTCAAATTGGTGCCTTAGGAATGGTTTACGTAAAATGCCATGAAGACGGCACTTACAAATCATCCGTAGATAAATTTTACAACCAAGAGGATTTGGCGAAATGGGCCGAAGAAACAGGTGCAAAAGCAGGAGATTTGATCTGCGTGCTCTCAGGCGTTGCTGACAAGGTAAGAACACAAATGAGTGCTTTGCGTATGGAATTGGCAGAGCGTCTTGGACTGAGAAAACCGAATGAATTTGCACCACTATGGGTCGTAGACTTCCCGCTATTGGAATGGGACGAAGAAACAGAACGCTACCACGCGATGCACCATCCTTTTACTTCTCCAAAACCAGAAGACATGGCATTGTTGGATACCGATCCAGGAAAAGTAAGAGCCAACGCCTACGATTTAGTGTTGAATGGAAATGAAATTGGTGGAGGATCTATTCGTATCCATGACAAAAACACACAAGCTTTGATGTTTGACCATTTAGGATTTACGCCTGAAGAGGCGAAAGAACAATTTGGATTTTTGATGAATGCCTTTGAATACGGAGCACCGCCTCATGGAGGTTTGGCTTTTGGATTAGACAGGCTCGTCGCTATTCTTGCAGGCAAAGAAACCATCCGAGATTTTATTGCTTTTCCTAAAAACAATTCAGGAAGAGACGTAATGATCGATGCTCCTTCCAAAATAGATGCCGAACAGTTGACTGAATTGAACTTAAAGTTGAAGCACTAACCAAAATAATTGATTAACTTGAACCTCTCTAAATTGTTTTCAGAGAGGTTTCTTTTTTCTAAAAAATACGTTTAAAATCCTACATTTTATTTTATAAAACAGACGCACTATAATGCCGAACAGAGCAAGTCAAATTATTCGAAAATTTTTAATCTGGAAATACCGCCATATTTCTGAAGAAAACTTCATTTATATATTGAGTATTCTCGTTGGTTTTTTGGCAGGTATCGGTGCTGTAATTTTAAAAAACCTCACGCATTATATCAAAAGTTCTTTGAACGGGAATTTTACCAAGAATATCCATTATTCGTATTATTTTATTTTTCCCATCATCGGATTGATCCTTGTTTTTTTAATTAAAAAACATCTTTTAAAACGAGAAATAGGCCACGGTATTTCTACTACTTTGCATGCAATTGCGAGAAGAAATGGAATTATCAAACGTGTCAAAATTTATGCCTCTTTACTTACCGCTCCTATCACTGTTGGCTTCGGAGGTTCTGTCGGTTTGCAAGGACCTGCTGTAAGCACAGGAGCTGCCATTGGTTCCAATATCGGGTTGGTTTTTCATCTCAACCCTAAAAAAAGAATGCTCTTGATCGGGTGTGCAACCGCAGGTGCCATGGCCTCCATGTTCAAAGCACCAATTGCTGCTGTGATTTTTGCTGTCGAAATTTTCAGCTTAGAACTCGCTTTCTCTTCTATGATTCCTCTATTGCTTGCTTCTATTTCATCTGTGGTGACCTCCTATTTCTTTTTAGGCTCCGACATTTTATTCTCTTTTAAACTCAAAGATCCTTTTGAAATAAAAGACATCGTCTTTTTTGTCTTTTTAGGCTTGGTTACTGGAGCCGCCTCGGTCTATTTTTCCAAAATGTACTTTTTTATCATCAAACTATTCGATAGATTGAAAAGCCCTGTTTCAAAACTCCTTTTTGGAGGTATTGCCATTGGAACACTGCTATATCTGGTTCCTCCTCTTTTTGGAGAAGGATATAGCTTGATTAATAATTTGCTGCTCGGAGACCATCTTGCCGCCATTGGACAAACACCTTTTGATGAATTTACAGACAATATATGGGTCGTTATTTTATTGCTCTCAGGTATTGTTCTTTTCAAAGCCATTGCCATGACCACCACTTTTGCTGCGGGTGGTGTGGGTGGGATTTTCATCCCAACGTTGGTCATGGGAAGCGCGCTTGGAAATGTCTTTGCAAAAATTATCAATAACTTAGGACTCGGCTTCCATGTTTCTGAATCGAATTTTACCTTGTTGGGAATGACTGGTTTGATGGCAGGGGTGTTGCATGCTCCTTTGACTGCCATTTTCTTAATTGCAGAAATTACCAAAGGATATGAATTGTTTATTCCTCTTATGATTGTCGCTGCCATTTCTTTTGCTTTTACAAGATATTTCATTAAGAACTCTATTTACACCTCTGAATTGGCAAAAAAAGGACAACTCATCACCCATGATAGAGACAAAAATGTATTGATGTTGATGAAAATTGACAAAGTCATTGAAACCAACTTTGTATGTCTATTTCCCGAAATGAAATTGGGTGAAATGCTAAACAAAGCAGTTGCCAAGTCTTCTCGAAATAATTTTCCTGTAATCAATGAAACAGGGCAATTATTAGGAGTGGTATTGCTAGACGATATACGACATATGATGTTTGATTCCGATATGTATGATACGGTTACTGTTGCAAAACTAATGCATAGCCCACCTGCGATTGTTTTTTATGAAAAAGACAATATGCAAAAGATCATGGAAAAATTCAAACAAACTACTGCATGGAATTTACCCGTTGTAAAAGAAGGAAAATACATGGGCTTTATCTCAAAATCAAGGCTCTTGTCTTCGTATCGTCGAAAATTGATTGAAGTAACAAATTAATACTTGTACATACAATGAAAATACTACTAAGAATCATTTCACTCCTCGTTATTGGATTACTAGGTACGGGGTTTTATTTCCAAAAAACCGCAGGAAAAAATGCTGAATTTTATATTGGAATAGGAGTTTTACTCCTCGCATTTGTGTTAATGCCTCTCTTCATTTATCACGGTTACAAAGGAAAAGATTTGACAAAATACTCCTTTAAAAACATGCATAAACCCGAAGAAAAAGAGAGGTGAACTAGTTCAAATTCCGTTTTTCAATAAAAAACCGTTTTAAAATAGTACCGCATGCTTCCGACAAAACACCTCGCGTGACTTTTGTTTTTGGATGTAAGGTTGTTTTGTAGTTTACAAAACCTCTTTGTTTGTCTGCAGCACCGTATACAATTCTTCCAATTTGTGTCCAATAACTAGCACCTGCGCACATTTGACAAGGTTCTAAAGTGACGTATAAAGTACATTCCTTTAAATATTTTCCTCCCAAAAAATCGGATGCTGCCGTAAAAGCTTGCATTTCGGCATGTGCGGTCACATCATTCAATGTCTCTGTCAAATTATGTCCTCTTGCAATAATTTTATCGTTCATCACAATGACAGCACCCACTGGGATTTCTCCCTTATCAAAAGCCAGTTGCGCCTCTTTCAAAGCATGTTGCATAAAATAAGTATCATCAAAAGGATTCATCATAAAGACAAATATAAAAGATTTGTCGCTTTGTGAACTTGTTTCCTTATTTATTTCATAAGCAAAACAAAAATCATTGATACTCGCGGCTAAATCATCAAAAAGACAAATAAAATCGTAATTTTGACAACGTGAAAGACCATTTGCTAAATACCATCTCCTCACCCGAAGATTTGAAAAAAATCAAGGAAAACGAACTGCCGATTCTCGCTAAAGAATTGCGTGATTTCATCATTGCGATTCTCTCTAGCAAAGAAGGTCATCTGGGTGCTAGCTTAGGAGTGGTAGAATTGAGCATTGCCTTGCACTATGTATACAACACTCCTGACGATGTTTTGATTTGGGATGTGGGGCATCAAGCGTACGCTCATAAAATCTTAACCGGACGCAAAGAAAATTTTCACACACACAGACAATACAAAGGTATTAGCGGTTTTCCAAAAAGAGACGAAAGCGATTTCGACGCTTTTGGAACAGGGCATTCTTCGACCTCCATTTCAGCAGCCTTGGGAATGGCCATGGCTTCTAAAATCAAAGGAGAAACAGAACGGCAACATATTGCCATTATCGGAGATGCGTCCATTGCAGCTGGAATGGCTTTTGAAGGCCTCAATCATGCCGGCGTATGTGATGCTAATTTACTTGTCATTTTAAACGACAATGCCATTGGAATTGATCCAAGTGTCGGAGCTTTGAAAGAATACCTTACCAAGGCCAAAGTAGGATTCAAACCGAAACAAAGCAATATGATTGAGGCGCTTAACTTCAATTACTCCGGTCCGATTGACGGGCATGATATTCCTGAAATTTTAAAAGAATTGAAACGTCTTAAAAATATCAAAGGGCCGAAATTTTTACATCTGATTACGACCAAAGGAAAAGGCTTGAAGAAAGCAGAGCAAGATCAGATAAAATACCATGCTCCCGGAAAGTTTGATAAAATTACTGGAGAAATTCAAGAGAGTAAGAAAGAAAATGAGGCGCCAAAATACCAAGATGTTTTTGGGCATACATTGGTAGAACTGGCTGGAAAAAATGAAAATATTATCGGAATTACCCCTGCTATGCCTACTGGAAGTTCCTTGAAATATATGATCGAAGCTTTCCCAAAAAGAGCTTTTGACGTCGGAATCGCAGAACAACATGCCGTTACTTTGGCTGCCGGAATGGCGAGCCAAGGCTTGATTCCTTATTGCAATATCTATTCGACATTTTCGCAACGAGCATACGACCAAATCATACACGATGTTGCCTTACAAAAGTTACCTGTAATTTTTTGTTTGGACAGAGCAGGCTTGGTTGGAGAAGATGGGGCTACTCACCACGGAGCTTTTGATATCAGTTTTTTAAGATGCATTCCCAACCTAATTTTATTCGCCCCTATGAATGAAATTGACCTTCGAAATATCCTTTACACGGCACAATTGGGAGCGCTGAAAAATCCTATTGCTATTCGATATCCAAGAGGCAGAGGTTCTAGAACAGACTGGAAACGGCCCTTTGAAGCACTCCCAATCGGAAAAGGAAAAACACTTCGGGAAGGAAACAACATCGCAATTCTTTCCATAGGAACTATTGGAAATCAATTGGAGTCCATTCTCGAAAGTCTTACCCCAGAACAAAAACCAAAAATCGCACACTACAACCTTCTGTTCGTCAAACCTTTGGACAAAGATTTATTACTCGGTGTTTTAAAGAAGTTTGACACTCTTATTACCGTTGAAGAAAATGTTTGCCATGGCGGATTTGGGAGTGCTATTTTAGAGTTCGCTCAAAAACATCATTTTACAACTAAAAAAATTCATATCATTGGATATCCCGATTCGTTTGTAGAACACGGATCTGTTGAAAAATTACAAAAAAGTATTGCTTTGGATAAAGACACTCTCAAGAAAGTGATTTTAGAACACATTTAGACTTGGCATTTTTTTTGATAGAAAAACATTTTTTAAAACATGAAACTTCTTTTTACTTTTTTCACAAGCCTATTATCGCTATCTCTATCCGCAAATATTAAAAAAGATTCTGTTCTTTCACACCAAAAACCTGTCATTCATGTAAAACAATGGGCCATTAAAAAAAATGTTGGTCTCATTTTAACGCAAACCGCCTTTATCAACTGGAATGCGGGGGGTGACAATTCTATCGCAGGAATTGCCAACGCCACTATTGAACTGAACTACAAACAAGATCGCTTGTTCTGGAACAACAAAATAATAGGTCGCTATGGACTCAATAAAAAAGAAAGTGCAGGAGTGAGGAAAACAGACGATCTGTTTGAAATTATTTCTGTTTTTGGCCATCGACGGAGCGAAGATTCCCAATGGAACAATTCTGCAAGATTCAATTTTAGAACCCAATTTTCAAGCGGTTACAAATATTCAGGCATGGAACGAGGCAATGCCATATCAAATTTTTTCGCGCCCGCTTATCTATTTATTGGTATTGGTTCACAGTATACTTCAAAAAACAAAAAATATAAATTTTATATCTCTCCCGTCACAAACAAAACAACCTTGGTCTTCAATCAAAGATTGGCGAATATGGGAGCTTTTGGTGTAGCACAGGCAGTTTATGAAAACGATATTTTAATCGAAAAAGGAAAACGATCAAAAATAGAATTTGGAACTTTATTTACTGGTGAATGGAATCAGGAAATCATGGACAATATTCTAATGAATAACAAATTGATTTTGTATTCTGATTATCTGAACAAATATGGAAATATTGATTTTGACTGGGAAATGCGACTCGACTTAAAAGTAAATAAATATGTCAAAGCCAATATTGGTACTCATATTCTCTACGATGATGATGTCAAGGACAAAGAAAACGCTGGACCCAAAATTCAATTGAAACAATTACTAGGGGTAGGCCTTACCTACAGTTTCTAATCAAATCTAAATCTAATTAGAAATTCATGTGTGCCATTAGAAACAGCACTAAAATCAGAAGTAACAGCTTCATAAGCATATCCAAAATAGGTGTTTTCTATAATCTTTAGCATTGCAGTACCTATGAAAGAAGTGTCCCATCTGTAGGTCATCCCTAACTCAATCTTTTGAGAAATATCTGCTAAGACTGAAATATCAATCAGTGCATCTGAATCCGCAACAAATCGAGCAAAGACCGAAGAAGTCAGATCCAAATTATCATGGATTGTAAAACGATAACCTGCTCCTGTATAAACATGTAATTTCTCTTTGGTTCCCTCAGAGAGAATATTTCCAGAACCGTCTGTAACGGGCTTCAAAACTTCACTAATCACTAAGTTTGGAGAAGATATATTTACGTAATAACGAGCTCCTTTCAACAGGCCTCCAAACCCAATTTTAGGACTAAAATGACTTTGATTTTCTGAAAAAAGTGGATCGTTGGGAATTTCTAAGGAACTGAAATCAATCGCATACATTCCTGCTCCTAATTTCATCCCAAAAGAAAGAGAGGTGGTTGCATCCAATGGCAAAGCGTAGGAAACATCCAATCCAAAATCTGTTTGCTTGCGAATGTGATTTTTATCATTTACCAAAGAAACTCCTATTCCCAAATTGTTTTGTAGCAATTTGGAGTAAGAAACTGTTTGAGTAATAGGATCGTCTTGCAAGGCCAAAGACTGTTTCCGAAAACTCATATTCAACTCATTTTTCCCATCTTCTCCCGCATATGCAGGATTGAAAATATTCATATTGTAACGATATCCTAGAAAATTTGGTGCCGTTTCTTGTGCCTTTAACCCGAGGGAAAACCAAATAAAAGCAAAAAATAAGCTGTATTTTTTCATTCCTGTTTTTTAAACTTTTTATAGCATCGCTTCAGGTAAATCATCGGAGGTGTAATTGTCCAAATCTATGCAATAGACGCATACATTGCAAGGCAATTTAATAAATCCATTTTTATTTTCATGCCAATCGAAATCATTTTTACAGAAAATCAAACTCTCAAAGTTACTCGAATGCAAGCCCATTTGTGCCCGAGTATTTCGAAATCATGATGGTAACGAATTTGAATTCCAAAATCTTTAGGAAAGCATAAAATCCTTTAAAGTATTTGTTTACTGCACTATAATTATTTCTGAAGCGATTTTTTGGCCAGAAGTATAAAGAGACGCAACATAAAAGCCTGGAGATACGTCAAAATCGAGGGGGTTTTTCATTTTTTCAAATAACGAAATGTCTTTTTCTGAATGCACCAACTCTCCTGTCATCTTATGAATGAATAGAGAAACATTGTCATACGACTTGCCCGTTGTAACGAAAATGGTTCCGAGAGAAATCGTAGGATACATACAGACACTTTCTTCACTTTTATTTTTTGTAACCTTCAATCCCTCTTCGACAAACTTCCCTGTAAATAATCCTCTACCAAAGGTAGATGCCAAAACTGTATTGTCTTCTTCGCGCAGCTGCAAATCCGTTACTTTTACATCGCTCATTCCATTGGTTGCTTGTGACCAATTTGGACTAGAATCCGACCAATTGCTTGTTCCCCAAACCCCCAATTCCGTTCCGAGAAGTACTTCGTCTTGTACGAGTGGGTTTTGTAGGATACATTTAACAGGCATGTCGGGAAGATCACCTTCTTTTGAAACCCATATTTGCCCGCCGTCAGAAGAATACCAAACACTATTCACGCCATAATTATGAAATGTCACTAAAATTTCATTTTCATCAGCTCCAAATTCAATATCTGAAATACTTCCCAAAAAGTTGTTCGAGGAAATCTCTGTCCAAATCGGTGTTGTATCGGCATCTGTTACTTTTAGCAACTTTCCGGTTTCCGTACCCACCAAGAGTGTGGAACTTGTGGTTGTATAAGGAGATACTTTGATTGCTGTTGGCGAACTGTCTAAAGAAGGACTTGTCAATACTGTTTGTGTTGCAGTACCGAAAGGAGGAATTGCAGTCAATCCGCTATATCGATACAATTGATCATTTGTACCACTTGAACCGTTGGTGTACAAAATGTCCAAATTCGAATCCAAATCTGCTTGATTGATAAAATCTCCTTCTGTATTATCTAAGTCCTCAACAATCACTCTCCATGCGTTTGCTGTAAAATCATACAACTGATAATAAGCGTTATAGACATAAGAAACGATATAGTAGTCTTCTCCTTCCTGATCCACAAAACAAGCGGCCCCGTCTCCTCCACTAACATCAACGGAACTGTCTGGGATGTTTGGATTTGGATTGTCAAAATAAGGGGTCCCATTGTCCTGAGTACCTCCCATAAAATATTCATCAGCTGTCCTAGGAGCAATCGCACCCGTATAAAACTGCGTGATATTGTAATTGGTATTCCTCTCTGAAATGGCTGTGTTGCTAGCTGCTGCTCCCGAAAGAGTACTTGCATAATAAACGCCGCCATCATTACCAAAAACGGCTTGGTTTTCATCTCCAGGTCGGAAAGTCATTGCATGTTGATCGGAATGAACAACACTTGAGTTTCCTATAATTCCCGCATTCCACTTTGATATTTGACTCCAAGAATTCCCAGCATTTGATGACCGAAACAAATCAATCCCTCCAACATAAAGGAGATCATCATCAGTCGGGTCTACCTCAATCAATAAATTGTAAAAATCTTGTCCCCGTGCAAAATCACCTGCGGAAATACCTGGATCTGCATCGTTCGGTTTTGAGAGTTCTAATGTGTTTGAAAATGCGTCCGTTGTTTGATAGATGTGTGGTACACCATCTGTCCCCTCTACCAAGGCGTATAATTTGTTCGCATCGGAACTAGAAACGGCCAATTCTACTCTATTGGCATTCGCCAAAGTAGCTTCTAAAGACCAAGTCGTTCCATCGGTTGACTTATAAACCAAGCCTGCTCCACTTCGTCCAACTGCAGAACCAATCATTCCCACCCACAAGGTATTGTCTGCAGAAATTTCAAAATCATTAGGGATGTAATAAAAATCAAAACCCGAGAACACATACTTAAAATTTTCTGATTCCATTCGAGACCATGCAGCTCCTCCATCTACAGATCTATACAAACCAGCCGACTGCAAGCCAAGCCAATTGTATGGATTCCCAGCATCTTGATACACAAACCCTCCTACAGCGACAAAGACCTCTGAAGAATTGCCATTATCCCACACAATAATATCATTGATATAATAAATTCCTGCCAAAAATTCTGATGTTATTGAGCTAAGATTTCCAACGCCGATAGCTTCCAGAGAAAGATTGTCCCACGTAATTCCGCCATCAGTAGTTTTATACACGCCATTTCCAACGGCAGCACCCGCTGTGTATTGCTCACCCGTCCCAACATACCAAATATTTGAATTTCTTGGATCCACTGCAATACAGGAAATATTCATATTCCCTGGAACTTCCAACACTTGTACCCAGGAAGAATTTTCATCTGTGATGTCTTCATTTAGCCACAACCCTCCACTTACGCCTCCTGCAAAAACCCTTTTGTTTGTTCCATCGTTGGGGTCAAAAAGCAAGGCTCGGGTTCTTCCTCCCACATTGTTAGGACCTCTTTCTACCCATGAATTGCCAGTATGTCAGATGGTTATGCCATTTTATTACACAAAAAAATAAAAGGATATTTCATGTAAGTTTCCTGCAGATATTACTTGGACATTCTTCTGTAT
>CAJQMT010000019.1 GCA_905479475.1 uncultured Flavobacteriaceae bacterium | reverse complement strand
CCACCGCACTATATAATAGAGGCTTCCATTGAATTCAAAGTTTTTAAACCACAGTTGAATGGTCGCTAGATAATTTTCCAACCCAATGTCTTTGAAGAAAGGAAGAAAAAGTAGAAGTAAGCTAAGTGATCCAACGCAAGCCATTTGTCCACTTTTTTTTAAGGACTGATAACGTACAAATACGGGAACCAAAAGAAGCGGAATTAGTTTTGTTCCAACAGACAAAGCAAAAGCAATGCTGGATAGCCAAGGCTTTTTATGCGCATATAGCCACCAGCCAAGAACAAAGAAAAAAAGCATAACACCTTCCCAGTGTAAATTTCCTGTAAGTTCAATCAGAACTAGAGGATTAAGGAAGTACCAACCAATACGCTCCTGTGTAAAGCCAAAGATCTTAAGCAATTGTTTCCCCAGAAAGAATAGGCCAATATCAGCTGATATAAGTAACAAACGCATCATAATGACTGATGTAAACAACGAATTTGATTCCCATAAAACAGCAAATAAAAAACCAAATTGATTGATTGGTGGGTAATTGGAGTAATGGCCAGCGCTGAGCTCTCCCATGTTCTCATGTAACATTTCTGCCAGAGTAGAGAACTGTTGTGGCTGATGGATAAGTTCATTGGGGGTATAGGCATATGGATTTAGCTCGTTGAACAGTAATAGTCCATCCCAAATAAAACGATAGAAATCTTGGGATAACCACGGTAGTGTAAAGAGTAATAATCCGCGATAGAGGAGTCCTTGCCATAGGATTTGATTGATGGATATTTTTTGAAGGCTAAAATAGGTTAGTCCAAAAAGGCCAAACGAAAGAGAAAGAAATTGAGCGCTTTGTTCACGTGTGGTAAAATAGCCTACAAAAAGATAAATAGCTCCCGTAATTAATGGGATAAAATAGGAGCGAAATGGAATTCGCCAAAGCACTATCCTTGCGTCTTAAAAGATGAAATAAAAACAAAGCCGAAACCCAAAAATAAAAGTAAATGAAAAGGAAATAAACCAAAATCACCATTTGCCCCCACAATAAATGCGCTATACATACCAAAGAGAAAATACAGAGCGAGCAATCCCTCTACCAAGGTATTTTTATGGATTTTACTCGGAATGTATTTATTGTTTTTCCAAGAGTCATTCATGTTCATAATATTGAATTTTGGAGTACGAATAAAGTCACTTTTCTTTCCTCTATGTCCTTCCAGAACAGCAAGAGCATTATGAAAAGAAAATCCCATTGCAACAGTATAGAAAGTAAAGAATGTTTTGATGTATTCTAAAAAATGAACGATGCTAATTCCATTTTGACGCTTATACAATTCCCAATAACAATAAAAGAAGATAAGTGTACTGACGATAAACAGAGAAGATATTTTAAAAAACCAAGCCAAATGTCCCCATTCATTTTTTATATACAACATGGGGATACTTAAAAGGGCTACAATTAAAACATTTAAAAACATACTGCTGTTGAGTAGGTGAAGTATGGAATGTAGGCGAGTTGAAAAAGGAAGTCCTTTTTTAAGTAATACCTTTTTGATCATTTTTTGATAGTTCTCCGCACCACCTTTATTCCAGCGAAATTGTTGTGAGCGAATGGCACTCATGACCACAGGGAGTTCCGAAGGTGTTTTCACGTCTTCTAAATATTTGAATTTCCAATTTTTCAATTGAGCGCGATAGCTCAAGTCCAAGTCTTCTGTCAAAGTATCTACTTCCCAGTTTCCTGCATCAATGATGGTTTTTTTTCGCCAGATGCCAGCAGTCCCATTGAAGTTAATAAAATGGTTTTTTGTATTTCTTCCCACTTGTTCAAGTGTGAAATGAGCGTCTAGGGCAAAGGCTTGCACTTGTGTTAAAACAGAGTAATCATGATTGATATGCTCCCAGCAGGTTTGCACTACTCCAATTTCGGGACTGTCAAACTGTGGAATAGTTTTTAAAAGCCAATCTTTTCGCGGTAGGAAATCTGCATCAAAGATAGCAATGAATTCTCCCTTTGCTGTTTCTAAACCTTTTTTGAGAGCTCCTGCTTTAAATCCAACACGATTGTTACGTTGAATTTGCAAAATGTCTAAGCCGCTTTTTTGTAGTTTCTGCACTAATTTTTTAGTCAATTCAACAGACTCATCTGTCGAATCGTCAAGCACTTGAATTTCAAGACGTTCTCTAGGATACTCGATTTTATTGATGCATTCCAAAAGGCGTTCCATTACGTAGAGTTCATTAAAAACGGGAAGTTGAATGGTTACGTATGGGACGTTCAAAAGATCAGTAGTATCAAGATTGGTTAAGGTTGGCTTATTTTTTTGTGCTTTTTTGTAATTGAACAACAGATTCAGTTGGGCAAGACTGTAGAAAAAAATCAGCATCAAACACAAAGTATACAAACCCATCACAAGAAAGGAGAAGTTTAATAAAAAGTATTCCATAGAATATAAATTACGATAAATAATGTTTGAAAATCCAGCCAATAATTTTTGCTCCTGCAAATATAGTCCCTTTTATTGTCCCAGATACTTTGGAGACTCCTATTCTTTTTTTGTAGGAAACAGGAATTTCTCGATAGCTAATTTTTTGACGTAAAACCTTCAATTGCATTTCAACTGTCCAGCCATAGGTTTTGTCCGACATTTTTAGGGCTTGAAGTGTGTCCCATTTAATGGCTCGAAAAGGGCCAAGGTCTGTAAAAGTAGCATTGAATAGTCCCTTCATCAAAAAGCACGCTAGCCAATTCCCGAAAATTTGTTGGGGAGTCATTGACCCCTTTTCTCGTAATTCTTTGACCCGAGCTCCAACCACAAAATCGGCTTCATTGTTATTGATTGGTGCAATGATTTTTGTCAATTCGTGGGGGTAATCAGAAAAGTC
>CAJQMT010000018.1 GCA_905479475.1 uncultured Flavobacteriaceae bacterium | reverse complement strand
AATAATCAATCCAGAAGCAGTAGTCGTCTCAGCCGCTAATGGCTCAACAAGAACTCTGTCTGCTAAGGGTCTAATATTTACTTTACTCATTTTTTATATTTTTAATTAATTGTTTGAATTTTTTTTATAAACACTAAAAGTATGCCATTTTAGAAACTCTGACAAATTTTAAAAAAAAATGCCAAGGTGTCATTACCTTGGCATTTTTTTGTCAACTCTTGGGTTGTGTTATTCAGTGTCTTTTTCTGAAGATTCTTCTCTTAATTCTGGCAACTGAGCCGGAGCTTCTTCAGAGATAACTCTGTCGTTTATTTTATTTTCTATTTCGGATTCATTCGATAGGTTTTCTCTTGGAACTGCATAATTGGAAAGCAAGATAAGCGCCATCAATGCAATAGCTAATGTCCAAGTCGCTTTGTCTAAAAAGTTGTTGGTGCTTTGTACTCCTCCAATAGATTGAGATCCTCCACCACCAAATGAAGAAGACAATCCGCCTCCTTTTGGATTTTGAACCATGATAAGCAAAACTAAGAGCACAGCTACAATCAGTATGAGAATGAGGAACAAGGTATAGGTCATGATTTATTTCTTTTTTAGATGTTTTATTTCTTTAATTTGGTCTGCAAAGAAACCACTTTTTTCTGGATATTTCAAAATTAAAATTTTGTACGCTTTTAAAGCACTTTTGTATTTTTTTTGTTCGAGGTAAACTTTAGCCAAAGTTTCTGTCATAAGTCCCTGACTATCGAGTGTTGTTTTTTTATTCGGGGTTTGCTCGTTGTTTTTGTCAACTGGAGGGATGCTTGGATTGTTTTCAATAAACAAATCAATCAAGTCCTTGTTTTTCGAAAGAATTTTATAGGGTCTGTTTTCATTTCTTTCAATAGGTTGAACATTTCCCAATTGAAGCCACTCTGAAAAAGAATGTTTCTCTTGAGAAGTAAATTCTAAAGGTTTTCCAATATCGAGTGCCCTTTTTTGGGAGCTTTTAGGTTTGCTGTTAGAACTTATAGGGTTTTCAAAAACGGTAAAATTTGTAATAAAATCAAATAAAACAGCTCTTTCGGTTGTCAAAGCAGCAGTTTCTTTTAAAACTTTGTTGTATTTAAAATTGTGATGTTGTTTGAGTCCTTTTAAATAAAATGCTTTCGCAGCTTGAAAATAAGGGTATTCTTGACTGATAGAAGCGAATTCGTCTACTTTTTTTTCAGAAATATTGGTTTCTGGTGCGGCAAGTTGTTCTATGAGTTGTTCTTTCTTCATGTATTACCAGTTTGCTACGGATGCGTTGAAAATGTCTTGTGTGACTCTCTCAAAAATTTCTTCAAAAGCGCTGTCCAAATTACTTCCGCTTAAGATGTCGTTCGCTGGATAATCGTAAAAATGAGTGAATCTTTTTTCAAAGCTTTTATCTTCTTCTAAATTATTGTAAAACCGAACATTTATCACAATCGTTAACCTGTTTTGCGCAGCTGTTTGGTTGGCGGTTGAGGTCATTGGAGTGATGGTGTAATTGGTGATTTCTCCTTCGAAAAATAAGTCTCCTTTGATTTTGACAAGGTTGAGGTTTGTTTGTCTGACAAACAAATCTTGAAGTGCTTGCGTGAAAGATTGACTCAATCCAGGCTCAATCAAGGGAGCGTTGTTGGGGAAGAAGTCAATTTGAAGAGTTTTTGCATTTCCGGTATCTCCTCCTGTGAAACTATAAATACCGCAACCAACGGATAACAATAGTACACATAAATAAGGGACTTGTTTTAATTTCATTTTTTTTGAATTCCTTTGGTTGTACTTTTTACAATTGTCTAGTTACAATAATACAATTAAAAGTTCACTTAGATAGCATGTTTTCAGAGATGCTACAAATTGTATTGTTTGATTTTTCTGTAAAGTGTGCGTTCGGATATACCGAGTTCTTTGGCAGCTAGCTTTCTTTTGTTTTGGTTTCGTTCCAAAGACTTTTTGATCATCTCAATCTCTTTTTCATGCAAAGAGAGTGTTTCGTCTTCTTCGATGGTTTCCATGTATTCAAATTCATTTTGTAGTGAATTTGTTGTCTGCGGTATTTGAATGAGTTCTACCTTATTGTCGGAGGTGTAATTGGTGTCTGCGGTTCTTATTTTTTCAATAAGGTGCTGATTTTTTTGAATTACATGATCACTATTTTCATTTTGCAAGAGGTCTAAGGTGAGTTTTTTTAAATCGTTGATATCTTTTTTCATCTCGTACATCGCTTTGTACAAAAGATCTCTTTCCTCTGAAAAATTTGAAGCATTGTTGTTTTTTGATTCAACAACTGCAGGGAGATTGTTGTAATTTGGCAAGTAATGAATCAATTTGTCAGCTCCAATATTTCTGCTTTCTTCAACAACGGATATTTGTTCGGCGATATTCCGCAATTGTCGAATATTTCCGGGGAAACGGTAATTGGTCAACAAATGAACAGCATTCTCTTTCAATCGAATGGTTGGCATGCGGTATTTTTGAGCAAAATCACTAGCGAATTTTCGGAAAAGCAAATGAATGTCGTTTTCACGATTCCTTAGTGGAGGTAGTTCGATCTCAATGGTACTCAGTCGATAATACAAATCTTCTCTAAATTTCCCCTTTTGAATAGCCTCTTCCATTTTTAGATTGGTGGCAGCTACAATCCGAACATTTGTTTTTTGAACTGCAGAAGCACCGACTTTGATAAATTCGCCATTTTCGAGGACTCGAAGTAAACGAACTTGTGTTGTGAGGGGAAGTTCTCCTACCTCATCTAGAAAAATAGTACCTCCATCGGCGACTTCAAAATATCCTTTTCTGTTTGCGGTAGCTCCTGTAAAAGCGCCTTTTTCATGTCCAAAAAGTTCACTGTCTATCGTGCCTTCCGGAATTGCACCGCAGTTTACAGCAATATAATTGGCATGTTTTCTATGTGAAAGTTGGTGTATGATTTTAGGAATGGTTTCTTTACCAACTCCACTTTCTCCTGTGACCAATACGGATATATCGGTAGGAGCAACGCGCATTGATTTTTCAAGAGAACGGTGAAGTTTTTCGTCGTTCCCAATAATTTCAAAGCGCTGTTTGATCGTTGTCAATGCTTCCATTTTTGTATCTTGTTAGATTTGTATTATTGAAAAGGAGTGTCTTGCGGAGCACTCACGGCATGTCCAATTAAAGTAGCGGAAGTGCATTCTTCTACCTTGATCATAACAAAATCTCCTACCTTTTCTTTGTTCTTTGGAAATACGGCGACATAATTTTGTGAATTCCTCGCCATCCAATGGTCCTTGGATTTTTTTGAAGTACCTTCAATAAGGACTTCTGTTGTTTTTCCAAGATATTTTTTCGTGTTGGAATGACTTAAATTACGTTGCAAAAGAATGATTTCATTCAACCGTCTTTTTTTTGTGTCGTTAGGAATGTCGTCTTCCATTCTTTTCGCAGCCAATGTACCAGGTCTTTCGGAGTAGGCATACATAAATCCGTAATCGTACCCGACGTATTCCATAAGACTCAATGTGTCTTGATGTTCTTCGTCAGTTTCGCCACAAAAACCGACAATCATGTCTTGTGAGATTGCGGTTCCGGGCACAATGGTTCGAATATTGTCAATGAGCTCCATATATTCTTCTCTTGTGTGCTGACGGTTCATTCTTTTCAATACAGTAGAACTACCTGATTGCACGGGTAAATGAAGATACCTACAAATATTGGGGTGTTTTGCCATGATGTGCAAAACGTCAATTTCGAGGTCTTGTGGGTTGCTCGTAAAAAATCGAATTCTTAATGTGGGAAAGTTGCTTGCTACCAATTCTAATAACTGGGAAAATTGTACTGCAGTGGCTTTGGCAATCTCCGAAGCTTTTTCAAAATCTTTTTTCAATCCACCACCGTACCATAAGTAGCTATCTACGTTTTGGCCTAACAAGGTAATTTCTTTGTAGTTTTTCTCGTGTAGCGTTTTGATTTCATCAATGATGCTTTGTGGGTCTCTACTTCTTTCTCTTCCACGTGTAAATGGAACAACACAAAAAGTACACATATTGTCGCAGCCCCTTGTGATAGAAACAAAAGCGGAAACACCATTTGAGTTCAATCGAACAGGAGATATGTCAGCATAGGTTTCTTCTTTTGATAAGACCACGTTCACGGCATCTCTTCCAGCGTTTACCTCATCGAGTAAATTAGGAAGGTCCTTGTATGCATCCGGCCCTACGACCAAGTCAACTATTTTCTCTTCGTCTAAAAATTTTGACTTCAATCTTTCCGCCATGCAGCCTAAGACGCCTACTTTCATTCCCGGATTGATTTTTTTGATGGAGTTGTATTTTTGTAGACGCTTTCGGATGGTTTGTTCTGCTTTGTCTCTTATCGAACAAGTGTTGACCAATACCAAGTCAGCTTCCTCCATGTATTGGGTTGTGTTGAAGTCGTTTTCCGCTAATATGGAGGCAACGATTTCACTGTCGTTTAAATTCATTTGACAGCCATAGCTTTCAATGTATAGTTTTTTTGTATTCCCCTTGATCTTCTCTGTTAAAAGTGGGTGTCCTTGTTTGTTTGCGTCTATGATCTTTTCCGTCTCCATTGATTGTAAAAAATTCTGCAACAAATATACAATCAAAAATGCAATAAGTGACATTTTGGCAGAGAATTAAACAAGTGAAAATGGAAAAAATACAGGCTTTTCGGCACTTTTTTTCAAAGTAAAATTTGAAATTTAAAAATTCTATCTACTTTTGCATAGAAATACAAAGAGGTTTACAGATTATTTTTCCATCGAAATAATACCGTTTTTACATAAAAAAAATCGAGATCAAACAAGAATATGGCAAAGAATTTAGTGATAGTTGAGTCCCCAGCAAAAGCAAAAACCATTGAGAATTTTTTAGGTAAAGATTTTCGGGTGGAATCAAGTTTTGGGCATATAGCAGATTTGCCATCGAGTGAATTGGGGATCAATGTAGATGGTGATTTCAGACCGAAATACATTGTTTCTGAGGATAAAAAAGCGGTCGTAAAAAAGCTAGCTACCTTAGCAAAAAAGGCAGAAACAGTTTGGTTGGCGAGTGATGAAGATCGAGAAGGAGAGGCGATTGCTTGGCACTTGAAAGAGCAGTTGAAACTGAAAAATGAAAACACCAAACGCATTGTCTTTCACGAAATCACGAAGAAAGCAATATTAAAAGCTGTTGAAAATCCTCGAGAAATCAATTACGATATGGTCAATGCGCAACAAGCGCGGAGAGTATTGGATCGATTGGTCGGATATGAATTGTCTCCTGTATTGTGGAGAAAAGTAAAAGGTGGACTTTCTGCAGGTCGTGTGCAATCTGTTTCTGTGCGATTGATTGTAGAAAGAGAGCGTAGCATTCAAGTATTTCAGTCTGTTGCTCATTACAAAGTAGTGGCTGAATTTTTAAATAAAGAAGGGAAGTTCTTCAAAGCAACGATTCCCAAAAGTTTTGACACGAAAGCAGAAGCAGAAGACTTTTTAACAGCTGTCGCGTCTGCAGATTTTTCTGTGGCAGATTTGCAAAAGAAACCAGCAAAAAAATCACCTGCACCACCATTTACAACCTCTACGTTGCAGCAAGAGGCTTCTCGTAAATTAGGTTTTACAGTGGCGCGAACAATGCAGGTAGCACAACGTTTGTATGAGGCGGGACTTATTACATATATGAGAACCGATAGTTTGAATTTGTCAGACGATGCTAAAAAAGAAGCAGCAGAAGAAATCACAAGTTATTATGGTCCTTCATATAGCAAACCACGTTCTTTTAAAAACAAATCAAAAGGAGCACAAGAGGCGCACGAGGCGATTCGTCCTACGAACATGAAAAGACATACTGTTGATGTGGAGTTTGATCAAAATCGTTTGTACGATTTGATTTGGAAAAGAACCTTAGCATCTCAGATGAGCGATGCTGAATTGGAAAGAACCAATGTGAAAATTTCGAATTCTCAGAATGAAAAAATCTTTACTGCCAATGGGGAAATGATTCGGTTTGATGGTTTTTTAAAGGTCTACCTTGAAGGAACAGACAACGAAGAAGAAGAACAAACAGGAATGTTACCGCGTCTTGAAAAAGGGGAAGCATTGCATTATAAATTTATAACCGCAACCCAACGATTTACAAAACCACCCTATCGTTTTACTGAGGCTTCTTTGGTAAAGCAATTGGAAGAGTTAGGAATCGGGCGACCTTCTACCTATGCTCCTACAATCTCTACTGTACAAAGAAGAGGTTATGTGGAAAAAGGACAAATTGAAGGAGTAGAAAGAAATTACGAACAGTTGCTTTTAAAAGAAGGAACAGTTGTTTGCAAGACTTTGGTTGAGAAAGTAGGCTCCGACAAAGGAAAATTGATTCCTACAGATATTGGAAACATTGTGAATGATTTCTTGGTCGCCAACTTTTCAAATATTTTAGATTTTGGTTTTACAGCAAAGGTAGAAACTGATTTTGATAGTATTTCAGAAGGTGTTGAAGATTGGATTTCTATGATCAAAGAGTTTTACAATGATTTTCACCCAACCGTAAAAGATGTTTCTGAAAATGCAGAACGTGAGAGTGGAGAGCGTATTCTAGGTGAGCATCCTACAACTGGAAAGACAGTTTTAGTACGTTTGGGGAAATTTGGAGCGATGGCACAAATAGGAGATCGAGAAGACGAGGAAAAAATATTTGCGAGTCTACAAGCCGATCAAAATTTAGGAACGATTACTTTAAAGGAAGCTCTTGATTTGTTTCTGCTTCCAAAAGACTTGGGGAAATACGAGGGTGAAGAAGTAGTTGTTTCGAATGGAAGATTTGGACCTTACATCAAGTACGGGACGCTTTTTGTGTCGCTGCCTAAAGGAGAAAACCCATTGGACGTAGATCATGAAAGAGCTGTTGAACTGATTGTTGAGAAACAAAAAGCAGATGCTCCTATTGCAGAATATGAAAAATTACCCGTGCAAAAAGGAGTCGGTAGATTTGGCCCTTTTATCAAATGGAATGGGATGTTTATCAATGTGAATAAAAAATACGATTTTGATAATTTGACCTATGATCATATCGTGGAATTGATCGAAGATAAAAAGCGGAAAGAAATTGAAAAAGTAATCCACAATTGGGAGGAAGAAGGTATTCGTTTAGAGAAAGCCCGTTGGGGGCGCTTCAATATTATCAAAGGCAAAGTTAAAATTGAGCTTCCAAAAACGACAGATGCAAAAAATATGACCTTGGAGGAAGTGCAAGCAATTCTTGAGAAAAAGACCCCCAAAAAGAAAACAAGAAAAAAACCAGCCAAAAAGAAATAAACTCGTTTCCAATGAAACAAGCCTTTTTTGAGCAGGAAATTAGATTTTAGTAATTGCCAATGAATTTAGATTTTTTAAATCCCTTAGGAGAAGAAGTTTTAGAAAGAATGGCCTCTTGTCCAGAAAATTCTATGGCTCAATTTGTCGAAGTCCATTCAGAAGAAAAAGGTTTTCCATCAATAGAGAATGCAAGTATTGCGATTCTAGGAGTTCAGGACGGAAGAGGAGCTGTTGATAATGACACCACAGGTTATGGGGTGGATACTGTTCGCGATTATTTATACAACTTGTATCCCGGAAATTGGGGGATGCGGATTGTAGATCTTGGGAATATTGCTCCAGGAGCTACCTTATCAGACACGTATTTTGCTTTGAAAAACGTGGTAAACTCTTTGGTGAAAAAAGATATTTTGCCCATTATACTGGGAGGAGGGCAAGATTTGACTTATGCCAATTACAGAGCCTACGACAGTCTTGAACAATTGGTGAATCTTGTGTCGGTAGATGCTAAATTTGATCTTGGAAATTTAGAGTCCTCACTAAATTCACGTTCTTATTTGAGTAAGATTGTGATGGAAGAACCAGCAAATCTCTTCAATTTTTGCAACATAGGATATCAAACTTTTTTTAATTCACAAGAAGAAATTGATTTGTTGGAGAGTTTGTCTTTTGATGCATATCGATTGGGTGAAGCCAAAAACCTAGAGTTGGTAGAGCCAATTATGAGAGATGCCGATATTGTAAGTATTGATATTGGATCCGTACGAAAAAGCGAAGCTCCCGGAAATAACAACGCGGGACCAAACGGTTTTTATGGAGACGAAATTTGTGCCATTGCAAGATATGCAGGGATTAGTGATAAAGTAACTTCGTTTGGAATATATGAGTTCAACAATCGCCTTGATATCGATGGACAGACGGCACATTTAGTCGCTCAGATGGTCTGGTATTTTCTTGAAGGAGTGAGTTGTAGAGCCAAAGATTACCCATATTGTACAAAAGAAAAATACCTAAAGTATAGTGTTCCTGTAGATGACGATGTCATGACATTTTATAAGAGTGATAAAAGTGGAAGATGGTGGTTAGAAATTCATTCACTAAACGACAATAAATACAAGAGACATGCGTTAATACCCTGCGCATACAAGGATTATTTGGATGCAACTAACCAAATAGTGCCCGAACGTTGGTTCAAAGCCTTGAAGAAATTGAGCTAAAAAATACGAGATATTCGTAAAAAAGAAAACATTTAAAGGATGTATATCGATTTTTTACAAAAAAAAGGATAGGTTTACATGAATTTTGAAAGACGCAAAGAAATGATGAGAAAATGGAGATTCTATGGACTGCTAATTCTGGTTGCATATAGCTGTGGTTCCAATGATAGAGGAGAGGTTCTAGGAGTAAAGTCTTCCAAAAAATGGTTTGTTGAGAAGCCATTTGGAATGGTGAAAATCCCTGCTGGAACTTTTACGATGGGAAGCGCAGAAGAAGATCCTTTTGGAGATATAGGAACGAGACCAAAAACAACTACAGTTCATAGCTTTTATATGGACGACACTGAAATTACAAATAGTGAATACAAAGAGTTTGTCCATTGGGTGAGAGATTCAATTGTGAGAACGAAATTGGCGATTGCTGCAGAGGACATGTCTTATTTTTTAGACGATCCAGAAGAAGCAACAGATGAGGGTGTTTTCAGGTATGAATTTGTAGAAAGAGATACAACGAATTCGAACGAGTACGAACTTTATATGATCGAAAATTATGGTGGGATTGGAGATTTGAACTCCTTGACTGAGGGACGTTCTTTGAATTGGCAAGAACCCATTGTTTGGCGTCAAGAAGATTATTTAGATGCACAATACACGGAGGTAATGGATTCTTTGTACATCCCTTTAGAAGATGTTTTTGAAGGAGAAAGGTTTTTGGATGTGAAAAAATGGAGGTACGCTTACTCGTATTACGACAAAGAGGCTGCAGTTAGAAGTGTGGACGGTACTAGAAAAGATTTTATCAAATACGAAGATGTGGCTGTGTATCCGGATACGGCTGTATGGATTAAAGATTTTAGTTACTCATACAACGACCCAATCCACGACGATTATTTTTGGCATCAAGCCTACCAAGAATACCCTGTAGTAGGGGTGAGCTGGTATCAAGCACGTGCTTTCTGTCATTGGAAAACAAAGATGAAAAACGACTATTTAAGGTCCAGAAAACAACCAGAGAAGGTTCCTTCTTTCCGATTGCCGACAGAGGCGGAATGGGAATATGCTGCTCGCGGGGGAATCGATGGTGCCACCTACCCTTGGGGAGGGCCACATACCACGAGTGATAGGGGATGCTTTTTGGCGAACTTCAAACCCGTCCGAGGCAATTATGCAGTGGATGGTGCGCTGTATACAGTAGAAGCCTATTCTTACAATCCGAATGGTTACGGTTTGTACAACATGTCTGGAAATGTTTCAGAATGGACGAAAACAGCTTATAATACAGGGTTCAATACTTTGGCTTCAGGAGGAATCAATACACGTATTACTGATGAGGAGAATCCACGAAAAGTGATTCGTGGAGGTTCTTGGAAAGACATTGCTTACTTTTTACAGGTGAGCACTCGAGATTACGAATATGTGGATTCGGTAAGAAGTTATATTGGATTTAGAACTGTACAAGATTACCCAGAAATTTCAAAAAAATAAAACCAACCCTTCTAAAAATATATATTTATGGCACAGTCATTAAAAAGTAAAAAAACCTTAAATATGGTCTACGGACTTGGAGCATCTATTGTTTTGATTGGTGCTTTGTTTAAAATATTACACTTTCACATTGGTTTTTTAACAGGAGGTGTGATGTTGACAATAGGACTCTTAACAGAGGCGTTTATTTTTGCTTATTCTGCTTTTTATGAGCCGGTAGAAGAGGATTTGGATTGGGCTAAAGTATACCCTGAATTGGCAGGAGGAACTGCTAGAGAAAAAGATCTTACAGCAGAGGGTGTGCTGACACAAAAGTTGGATACGATGTTAAAAGAGGCGAATCTCGATGTTGAATTGGTGAAAAGTTTATCGCAGAGTATTCAGAGTTTTAAAGGGGCAGCAGAGAGTATCAATGAGACGGCCCAAACCGTAGCTAGTACACAGAAATACAATGAAGAAATGGCTACGGCAGCAATGCATCTGCAAGCCTTGAACGGTCTTTACAAATTACAATCTGAAAATTCAGAACGTCAGGCGCAAATAAATGAGTCTATGATGCAGCATTCAGAAAAACTGGAACAACAAATGCAAACTCTCGCAAGCAATTTGTCTTCGCTAAATACTGTGTATGGAGGGATGTTATCTGCAATGAATAAATAATTAGGAACCCTTAAGCTACTTAATTATGGCATCAGGAAAAGTATCGGCAAGACAAAGGATGATCAATTTAATGTATCTTGTATTCATCGCCATGTTGGCTTTGAATATGAGTAAAAAGGTACTATCTTCTTTTGGCTACCTCAATGAAAAATTGATAGATGCGAACGAATCAGTTGCAAGTGATATTGAATTTGTTTTGAGTGACTTGGAGCGAAAAGCGTCAGAACAGCCCAAGAAATATGCAGCTCTGAACGACAAAGCAGCAAAAATACATGCATTGTCTGCTACCTTCTATAGCTATTTACAAGGTGTCAAAGATACACTTTTGATCAGTGTCGATCCAGAAGAGTTGAAAGATTACGAATCAATGGATTCAGAAACAGCTGGAGATGAGTATTTCTTTTCAGGCGAAAAATTAACCAAAGAGGGTACCCGTTTTGTCGCCAATATCAACGGTTATAAAGAAGGGCTTGAAGAAGTATTGGGGGACACCATCAAAAAAGAGGTTTTGACGGGCCTAAACAAAAGGTTTGATACGAGAGACCAATTGATAGAAGACGGTTTGAAACAATCATGGATACGAAATCGATACGAAGGGTTTCCTTTGGTAGCTACCTTGACAAATATTTCTGTGATTCAATCTGATGTGAAGACGACAGAAAAAGAAATTTACAATTCGTTGTTGGGAAAACAACTATCGCAAGATGCTTCGATCAGTGAAAAAACATACGAGGCGATTGTCATTTCTGAAAAACCAGCCTATTTTGAAGGCGAACAGTTCAAGGGAACAGTTGTATTGGGTAAATACGATGCCAGTTTGAAGCCAGAACGATTGACGATCAATGGAAAAAATTATACAGAAAGGAATGCCAAAGGAGCGGCTGTTGTAACTTTTAAGACAGGGGAAGTAGGAGAAAATAATATGATTGGAGAATTTGTTTTCAAGCAGGATGGTGAAGAGGTTAAAATTCCTGTAAAATCTTCCTATTTGGTTGTCAACAAGCCCAATTCTGCGGTTGTGTCTGCTGACAAGATGAATGTGGTGTATCGAGGTGTAGAAAATCCGATTACCATTTCCATTCCAGGGATTTCTGACAACAATATCAAAGCAGTAGCCAAAGGTTTGAAAAAAGCAAAAGGTGTTGGGAAGTACATCTTGTCTCCTGGAAAAGGAAAAGAAGTGATCATCAATGTTTCTGGACGTACCAATGATGGAGAATTGATAAAATCACCTCCTGTAAAATTTAGAATCAAAGACATCCCTGCTCCAGCAGCCTCCATTCGAAAACAAATAGGAGTGATACGTATGCCAAAATCGAGTTTGTCAAAGTCGGAAGTAGGTGCAGAGTTGCTGGATTTTGATTTCGATTTGAAATTGAACGTGTCTTCCTTTAAAATCAAAGTTCCAGGACAGTCAACAGTGATTGTTAAAGGAACACGATTGGATGTAAGGGCTAAAAAGTCGCTACAAAGAGCGCGTCGAGGAGATGTAATTAATATCTTTGATGTAAAGGCAAATATTGTAGGGAACTCATCCTATCGACTGAAGAGAGTATTGCCTTTGAGTATCGAATTGACCAATTAAAAACAAAATACAAGCAAGAATGAATATCAAAAAGTATGTATTAGTGTTAGTCGGAGTTTTGTTACTTTGTGCCAACACAATATTTTCTCAATCAGATTATAATTTACTAAACGCACAAACACCTGAAGATATTGGCAAGGTGCCTGAGCATTTGAAAGAGGCAAATAATGAACAGCCTTTGTCGTATGGCTATGTTGACGATCGTGATATTTTGTGGTCAAAAGTGGTTTGGGAGCATATTGATTTGAATGAAAGAATCAATTTGCCCTTGTATTATCCAATTGATTCTACGTATATAGAAAGTTCTAGAAAATCGTTGTTTTACACTTTGTTGAAGGGCGTGAAATCGGGAGAAATTAAGGAGGTGTATGACGATTCTTTTTTTAGGTCTAAATTGACACTTAATGAAATCAACCAAAAGTTAACACGAATTGATACTTCTGATTACGCTTACGAGTTGTTGAATGAAGGTCAAACAAATATCAAAGATTATGTGGATGAAGTCTCTATCAAGTCAGAAGACATTGATGGTTATCGTATCAAAGGAATTTGGTATTTTGATAAAAGACAAGGGGACATGCGTTATCGTATATTAGCTTTGGCACCTATGGCTCCCGATGTGCAAGTATTGGGAAGAGAGGACTTGCAAATGGAAGAAAGCTTGCCTTTATTTTGGGTGTACTACCCAAGCGCAAGAAAGGTATTGCACAAAGGAACTGCTTTCAATGAAAAAAATAATCGTTCTCCGATTTCTTTTGATAAAATACTAAATGCGCGTAGATTTTCTTCAATCATTCTTCGGGAAGAAAATTTGTATGGAAATAGAAGTGTGGCAGATTATATTCGCGGAAATTCTTTTTTACAGGTTCTTGAATCTGAGCGTATCAAAGAAAATATTCGGGATAAGGAAATAGACATGTGGAATTATTAATCGGACTCACAAGTCAAAATAAAAAAAGACCTCAATTGCAATTGAGGTCTTTTTTTTACAGTACACTGCATGCTTTTCGTACAAACAAATTATAAGAGTACCTTTGCAGCATGGAAGTAGATTATATTGTCGTTGGATTTGGTTTGGCAGGGATGGCCTTTGTGAAAACTTTAGAAGAACATCACAAATCATTTGTTGTTTTTGAAGATACCTCTCAAACATCTTCAAACGTAGCAGGGGGTGTGTACAATCCAATTGTTTTGAAGAGATTTACGGCGGTTTGGCAAGGAGATCGTCAGTTAAAGGAAGCTATGCCATTCTATGAAATATTAGAAAATAAATTTCAATCTACTTATGACTATAAATTTGAAACAGCTCGAATTTTCACTTCTATTGAAGAACAGAACAATTGGTATGTAGCTTCAGAGAAACCCTTATTGAAAGATTATTTAGACGATCAAATTACCGCAAAAAAGTACCACGGATTTATCTCAGATTTTGGAGTAGGAAAGGTAAAAAAAACAGGTCGTATTGCTGTCAAAGCACTGTTAGAAGATTACAAGAATTATTTGATCACTGAACAGAGAATTTTGTTTGAAACTTTTGTTTATGAAGATATTGATTTTCTCGAGGATACAGTGTCTTATCGAGGAATCAAAGCCAAAAAAATTATTTTTTGTGAAGGATATGGTATGCATAAAAACCCGTTTTTTAGTGGGCTACCAATGAGAGAAGCAAAAGGGGAAATTGTGACTATTTATGCACCTGATTTAAACGTTGATTTTTTGATAAAATCGGCAGTTTTTGTGTTGCCGCTTGGGGAACATTGTTATAAAGTAGGTGCGACGTTCAATTGGAAAGACAAAACATCTTTGCCAACGGAAGAAGGAAAAAAGGAACTGATAGAAAAATTAGAAAGTTTTGTCAAAGTTCCTTATGAAATTATCGATCATGCTGCAGGTATTCGCCCTACTGTAAAAGATAGAAGGCCGTTGGTGGGACTGCATCCTGATTATTCGCAATTGGCTATTTTGAATGGTTTGGGGACAAGAGGTGTAATGATTGCCCCAAAAATAGCTAAAGAATTGTACCATCATATAGAAAGTAATGACTTGTTAGATCCGGAATGCGATATAATAAGGTTTCAAAAAGCTTCTATTTTTTGAGGTGTTTTTTATCAAATTTAACAAAAATATTGATCCAAATGATTCTGGAAATTTTCAGGTTGATAGGTCCGCCTAGTATCAGCACAACGATAATAGCGATGAAAGATTCCCAGAGTTCGAGGGCGAAGATCAAATTGCTGATGAGAAATACTGTAATGGCTATTCCAACAGTCAGCGCATAAGCAACATACATAGCCCCATAATAAAAAGAGGGTTCTAACATGTATTTTAAATTGCAGTTTGAACAATTCGAGTGCAACGCTGTAATTTTTGACAATTTCCAATTTTTCTTATGTAGGAAAAAATCTCCTTCGTGGCATTGGGGGCATTTGAAATTTATGATGCTATAAAACTTGGATCCTTTTGTGAGACACATACCTTTTTATTTATCGCAAAAATAATTCACTCTTTTCAAGTTTTGAGTAACAATTGTTGCATAAGCTCCTATCAATGTTTAAGTTTTTTCTGTAGGTCATTGAAAACATTTGTTTCAAAAAAAGATAGGATGCGATTTCTTTGAAAATTACTTTGAAAGAATTTTTTTGATGTCTGGTTTGAAATAAGAAGGGCCCTTTAATACTTTTCCATCTTCTCGGTAAATAGGATTTCCGTCTGCACCCAATTTACTCATATTGCTTCGTTGAATTTCATCAAAAACCTCTTCGATTTTATGTTGCATTCCGTGTTCTAGAATGGTTCCACACAATATGTAAAGCATGTCTCCCAGTGCATCTGCTACTTCTACCAAATCATTGTCGTTGGCCGCTTCTAAATATTCTTCATTCTCTTCCGCCATGAGGTTAAAACGCAAGTTATTTTTTGCCTTTCCTAAATTTGCTATCGGTGATTGATGGATGCCTAACTTGAATGATTCATGAAATTGTTGGACAGCTTTGATTTTGTTTTTCATTCGGGACGGTGTTTTTTTAAGGATTGATTAAAAAAGTAAAAAAAGCAAAGAATCGGTCATTTTAAATTTGAAATGGCGTGGTCCGCTGTCTTTTGTTTATTTTTGTTAAAAATACAAAATTATGTTTAGTCAAGGTCAGTTAGTTTTTGCCGCTTTTTTTGTGATAGCTTTTATTCTTCTTATGTTTTGGAGTTATCGAAAAGATTTCAAATTGCACCAAATACACTATAAAAATGGTGCTTTTAAAGTTGGGGTGGTTTGTGTAATTGTCATTTTTGTATTTGTCGTTTTGCGCATTTTAATTCATTGAGCTACTCGAACTGTTGCATTGAATTTCACGTGTGTTTTCTCTTTTCTTTTAATTACGAAGTTTGGATGTTTTGAAAATTTGAGATGCTGACTTTAGCCAGCCTACAATTAAAAAGAGCCCTCCAAGAGGTGTTAAAAACCAGGTGTATTTTATAGGAACCCATTCTAGGGTAATGACATAGATAGATCCTGAAAAGAATAAAATTCCAATAATAAAAATCCATGCGATTGTTTTTTTTGCTTTTTCGGAAAAATAAGCAGAACAGCCAATAACAAGTATAATAAGAACATGGAAGAGTTGATAGCGCACAGCCGTTTCAAAACTCTGCATGCGTCCGGGTGTAAGAATTTCTTTCAATGCATGCGCTCCGAAAGCACCCAAGGCAATTCCAATAGCCCCTACTATAGAGACAAAAGCGAGGATTTTATTCAATGTGGTTGTTTTTGAAGCGATAAAGGTAATTATTCTTCTCTAAGTAACCTTGACTGTAACTAAAAACATGGGGTTGTTAGATGTAACAGGTGTCATCTGGAAAGAATCGAAAGAATTATTGTGCCTCATTCCCGAAGGCTTGTTGCTGTCGAATTGACATGTGGCTGTTATTTTTATGGGAGATACACAATTTGTTCAGATAAAAAACAAAGAAGCAGCAATTCCATCGGTTAAAAATTTTCCTTTAGAAGTTACTTTAAGAAAGTCTTTCTCCCATGTCAGTGTTTTGTCATCTAAAAAAGGAACTGCTTCATTTGAGAGGTGTTTGTGATAGTCTTCTCCAAAATCACGAGTAACTTTCTCTAAGGAGATGCCATAGATAGTTCTCAAGCCTGTCATGATGTACTCGTTGTATCGATCTTTTTTTGTTAACTTTTCATAAGTCAATGCCAATTTGTTTTGTTGTAGTTTTTGAATGTATTTTGCATTGTTTGAAATATTCCATGAGCGTTGATTGCCATGGAAAGAATGTGCTGAAGGCCCAACTCCGATATAGGGTTCTCCTTCCCAATAAGAGCTGTTATGTTTCGAAAAATAGTTGGGCTGTCCAAAGTTTGAAATTTCATATTGAACGAAACCTTTTTTTTGCGTTTCGGAAATCAATATTTGAAAATGCTCCAAAGCCAAATTCTCATCCAATTCGGGGTATTTTTTGTTTTTTATGAAACTTGCCAATGCTGTCTTTTCCTCTACAGTCAAAGCATAGCTTGAAATGTGCGGAATGCCGTAGTTAAAAGTTTTTTGTAAGTTCTCTTTCCAGCGCTTGGCAGAGAGTCCAGGGATTCCATAGATCAAATCGATGGTGATGTTTTTGAAATAGTGCTTTGCAATAGACAAACAACTTTCGGCTTCTTTAGCGCTATGGGCGCGATTCATCATTTGTAAGTCTTCGTCAAAAAAGGATTGAATACCGATACTCAAACGATTGACAGATGTCTTAGAAAGTTCAATGATTTTTTCTTCAGACAAATCATCTGGGTTTGCCTCTAATGTAATCTCAGCGTTTTTAGCAATACTATAATGTTGTTCCATGCTTATAAGTAGTGAGCTGATTTCTTCTGCAGTGAGCAAACTTGGTGTTCCTCCCCCAAAATAAATAGTGTTGACTTCTTGTTTTTCCAATTCCTGAGAACGTAGGAGGAGTTCATTGTGGAGTGCTTTTAATAAAGGCTTTTTGTTTTTTAGAGATGTTGAAAAATGAAAATCACAATAATGACAGGCTTGTTTGCAAAAGGGGATGTGAAGGTAGATTCCAGGCATTTTTTAGAGCTCTAAATTAGGGAATGAATCTCGATATTTTTGGTTTTCAAAAAAGAATTGAAGTAGTTAGTGCTTCGTTTTTTAAGCAAAGCAACACAAATGTTATTGATTTCAATATCTCAAGAGTAATTCGTACTGTAAATTTATCAATTCAAAAGAGGAGATGCTAATTCTTGGGGAGTTTTTTATAAAATTTTACGGTGTTTGCTGAAACAAGTTTAGTACAAGAATACTGAATTGCCATTTTGATTCGAGTCCTGTCTTTCCGAATTTATTTCGGGATCTAGATGGAGCAATCTAATTTGTCCACACTTTGCGAGTCTACAGGTAAAAATCCTGGACGAGTTTGTCGTATGCGGTTGTGCGTTTGTGACGTTCTATTTCGAGTGTTAAGTTTTCATATAGAACTTCTGTTTTTTGGAATGAAAATTTGAATAGACTTCTTTTTATGGCGCTGTCTGGATTTCCTCTCACTCTGCAGATTTGCGTGGGGTGTAATTTGTGATTTTTTGCAGTTTGCAACAAGTTTTCTTCCTCTTTGAAAGGAGCGATCATGTTAAAATGTCCTTCAGGAGAGAGTAGTTTGGCAACACATGCGAAAAGATGTTCAAACGGCAACGAAGCTGCGAAACGTGCTTTGTTTCGCTTTGGGTCTGTTGAAGGATAATTCTCTGCATAAAAGGGCGGGTTGGATACAATCAAGTCGTACTGCTCATCAATTTCTTTCGCAAATTCTAAGAGAGAGGCATGGTAACAAAACAAACGATCTGCCCAGGGACTTTGTTCAAAATTTCCAACCGCTTGCTCGTAGGCGTCTTCATCAATTTCTAATGCGTCGATGGTCTCGGATTGGGATTTTTGAGCTAACATGAGTGCAATTAGACCTGTGCCTGTACCGATGTCAAGAATTGAAAGAACATCGTTAGGTTTTGTCCAAGCTCCCAACAGTACTCCGTCTGTTCCAATTTTCATAGCACATCGATCTTGTTCAATACAAAATTCTTTAAATTGAAAAGGCTTGCTCATTGGTGCAATTTAGGAGGGGATTTAAGGAAGTCTCTTTTTTTGAATTTTAGAGGTACATTTCAATCAATCCTTGAGGAGTTTTGAGGTGTAGCTCTTTGTTTTTGCGATCTACTAGAAGTATAAATTGGTCAATCATAGGCACAAGTATTTGCCTTCCTTCTTTTTCAACTTCAAAAAGGGCTTGTGCAGTGGTGTCGTTTACACCAGTAATATTTCCAATATTTCCATGGATTTGGTCGATTACTGCAAAACCAATAATTTCATGGTAATAAAATTGATTTCCAGTCAGTTTTGGAAGAAGCGTAAGAGGCAAATAAATACCGGCCTTTAAAATGGATTCAGTATCTTCCTCATTCTTAATTCCTTCGAATTGAACTCGTAATTGATTTCCTTTTTGGAGCAAAGATTCTTTGATAAAAAATGGAATCAAGTTGTTGCCTAAATTGACAAAAACAGATTCCATTTCTTGATAAAGTTCGGGTTCATCTGTGTCAAGCTTGATCACAACTTCTCCCTTAAAACTATGTTTTCTAACGATTTTACCTAAATAAAAGCAATCTTCTTTACGCATATCGTTTGAAAAGAATTACTCTGCAGCTTTTTCTTCTGTCGCTTCTGTAGTTTCTTCAGCTTCAGTGGATGCAGCTTCTTCGTTCGCAGCGGCTTCACTAGCAGCTTTTTCTTCAGCCGCAGCAGCCTCGGCTTTCAAAGCATCTTCAGCAGCTTGTGCGTCGTCAATTCTTTTTTGGTTGATTGCTTGTTCAGCAGCAAAAGCTTTTGCTTTTTCTTCCGCTTCGGCAGCAGACAAGCCATCTTTCTTTGCTTGAATTCTAGCTTCTTTTTCAATAGTCCATGCATTGAATTTTTCATCTGCTTGCTCTGCAGTGATAGCTCCTTTGCGAACTCCAATTTCCAAATGATTTTTCAACAAGGCTCCTTTGTACGACAAAATGTTTTTTGCAGTATCTGTAGGTTGTGCTCCGTTTTGCAACCATTTTACGGTGTTTTCCAAGTTCAACTCGATGGTTGCAGGATTTGTGTTTGGGTTGTAAGTTCCTAGTTTTTCTAAGAATTTCCCATCTCTTTTCGAACGTGCATCTGCAGCAACAATCGCGTAAAATGGTTTTCCTTTCTTCCCGTTTCTTTGTAATCTAATTTTTACTGACATAATTTAATTTTTAAGGTGCTCGACCTTGATTATTAATAGAGCGCAAAATTACAAATTTTTTTCGAGTAAGAAAGAGATTTTTTTGATAAAAAACTCAGTAATGTAATCCCGTAAGTTTTCATAGTTGATGTCATTGTTGGAATTTGAAAACGGTTCCTAATAAACAGTGTTTTGATGACTTACATTTGTTCTAAATGGGTGAAAAAACAAATAAATGGCATGTTGAGGAAGATATTTGTTGAATTTATTTGTATACATATTAAAAAAAATGTACATTTGTTTATATTTACTCCCCAAACCCTTCTTAAAAACAAATAATAACGAACTAATATATTTAGATTATGGGGGAGAATTACAAAGTGTTGGTGGTATCTCGAGATGAGAGTTGTATCACTAAAATTTTAGATTACTGTAAAACTCTTTACAGCGATAAAGTTGACCTACTTGTTGAATCAAATCCAGAAAAGGTAAGATTAGAGTTGCCGATGACGGACATTCTATTTTTAGATTTTGACGCGCCCAAAAGCGACACGCATTGTGTTTGTGAGTTGTTGAATTCGTATCATAAATGCGTCATTTTTAAGGGTAGCGCAAAAAAAATAGAATCCTGTTTGGTGAACCACGGATATGTATGTGGGTTTATTCGGAAATCTTTAAAGCTAGAGCTTTTTGTGCAAGCCATGAAGCGATCTTTTGTTGTGCTAGAAGGCATAGCGCAAATACAAAAAGGGTTTAAAGAAGTTGAAAAAGTTGATTTTATTGCCGTGCCATCTGTTTCAAGAATAGATATGTTAAAGGTGGATAAACTATTGTATTGTGAAGCAGAAGGAAGGTATACAACCTTTTATTTGGAAGACGGAAAAACAATTATTTCGAGTAAAAATTTAGGAGAGTATGAAAAGCAATTACCGAATAATCTGTTTTTCAGGATTCATCACAAATATCTGGTAAATCTAAAAAAAGTATCCAGTATCAATAAAAAGGAAGGTCGTTATTGTGAAATGTTAAACAGCAGTTTTTTGCCAATTTCTAAACGTAGACAAGAGGAGTTCAATCGATTTTTGAGATTGAAATAAAATCGAGTTTTGTTCTTTAGAAATAGTCAGTGTCATTGCATTTTACGGCGTTTTTCGGAAGTCCTATTTTGCAACTCACTTATTTTTTAACTATTTACAACGTTTTTAGGGTGTTGTAATTAGGCGAAAGATAGGTTTCACAAAGGTAAATAGACGAGTATTTCGATTACAACCCACTTATTACTTTCTGGTTTGTTATTGATGAAGAATAGCTCTTTCTTTGCGGTAGAGAAAAGCCTTGATTCAAGCAGCGTGCTGCATCTGTTAAAATGGGTCTAACATACTAGGGAAAATACTAGGGAAAGTTAAGAAGTTTTTTTTGCAGTTCATTTAGTCTTTTACCAAGAGTTATCCACTTAAGAACAGGCTTTTTGTAAAAACGAGTAACAAATTAAAAAGAAAAATATGAGATATTTTAAAATTACATTATTTGTATGTTTTTTTGTGTGTTATGCAGAATCACATGCTCAGGATGAGAAAAATCCTTGGTTGTTGAGTGTTGGGTTGAATTCAGTTGACAATCGAACTCCGACAAGCATCGAAGGTTCGTTTAGGGATTATTTAGGGGTTGATCAGGATCAAAATGTGCTGGCGATTTCCTCTTTTTCCGCTAGTAGGTATTTGAAAAATGGCTTTTCAGTCGGAGTCAATACCTCTATCAATGAAATAGAAAAAGGATTTGGAAAACAAGAAGGTGATTCTAAAGATTTCTTTTTTGCGGTGGGTGCCAATTTAAGATACGACGTGAATGAACTCGTTGGTGAAACGGGCTGGTTTGACCCTTTTGTTTCTCTAGGAGTGAATTTTACAAGTATAGAGGATGACGATAATTATCGCGTAGGGGTTGGGTACGGCTTTCACACATGGTTCAATGAAAGCTTAGGATTGACGTTTGCATCTAGTTACAATCACAATTTTGAAGCAATAGGAAATGATTATTTTCAACATTCTCTTGGGTTCTCGTTTCGTTTTGAAGGAAAAGATACGGACGGAGATGGTGTTTCAGACAAGAAAGATATATGCCCAAATGAAGCTGGTTTATTAGAGTTCAATGGTTGTCCAGATACAGACGGAGATGGTATCGTAAACGTTGACGATGCTTGTCCCAATACGGCAGGAAGTATCGATTTACAAGGTTGCCCGGATTCAGATGGTGATGGTGTTGCCAACGCGGATGATGCTTGTCCGAATGCAGCAGGAAGTATGGAATCAAAGGGATGTCCAGATTCTGATGGTGATGGGGTGTTGGATAAAAACGATTTCTGTGTTCGTCGAGTAGGTCCTGTTAGTAATAATGGTTGCCCATGGCCGGATACCGATGGAGATGGCGTTTTGGATAAAAACGATAAATGCATTGATCAAGTTGGTTCAGTATCTAACCAGGGATGTCCTGAATCGATAACTGAGGTAGCTAAAAAAATTATCGATTTTAAAAAGTTCATAAGCTTTGATTCAGGCAAATCTTCATTTGAGTCTGGTGTTGCAAATGAACTAGATAGCGTTGCAGAGATTATGAAGACTTTCTCGGGTGTGAATTTTAAAATTAAAGGATATACAGACAGTACTGGATCAACTGCTTTTAATTTGAATTTGTCAAAAGCGAGAGCTAGCGAGGTCAAAGAGTATTTGGTCTCCAAAGGTGTTGATGCGAACAGGTTGCACGAAGAAGGGTTTGGTAAAGAAAGACCAATAGCACCGAATAAGACCGCAAAAGGTAGAGCTATGAATAGAAGAGTAGAGATTGTTGTAATAAAATAATATTGTTGCAATAAAATAATTTTTAAACAAGGCATTGCATTATTTGTGCAACGCCTTGTTTTATTTGGGCTTGAAGAAATGCATAGAACTTATGAAAATAAGTAAATAATGAAAAATGAAATAATTATGAGTACAGATACAAAAACGATGAAAGGATTCTTTGCTTTGTCATTCTTGTTGTTCATTTCCGCAGGAATAGTGGGGCAGTCTTTGTCCGTTGGAGACGGGGCTACGTTGTTTTTTAAACAAGGAACTGCGTTTACAACTAGTGGAAATGTAGTAACGCCTCATAGCAATGGGGAATTTTTAGTTGAGGCAGGATTTGATTGGACTACTGCTGGGGAGGCTGAATATGTAGATGGGCCTATCACTGTTTTCGGAGCAGGAATAACAACTTTACATGTCGGAGATGAAGGAGTTTATTCGCCAATGATTGTTGAAACAGCTAGTTTAGATGATGAATTTGTAGGAACTTATTTGAACACAGCACCTACAAGTGCAGCTGTTGCATCCGCATTTGGGAATCATCACTACTTGAGTGACGTTGAGCATTGGACGATTTCAAAAATAGCAGGAGCTTCTTCAGGAGTTCAGCTCAGTGTGGTTTGAGTCCTGTCGCAGGAGCTACTTATGATGGTAATGTAAGCGAAGGTGATGACAAAATTGCTCGTCTTGAAACAACTTGGAATGAGTACTCAGGAGCAAGTACTACAGGAGAATTTGCATATGTTAGTTTTCTTGAAAGTTTGAGTGCAGAGTTGTTTGATTTGGACGATGGCTGGTCTGCGTTTAAACTATTGCCAAATCCTGCGGCTGTTGATGAGACCATTTATTGCTCAGGTGCAGGTAAATTTGATGCTTCGTTGCTGTTTGTGTATGATATTACAGGAAGGCAAGTTTTGCAAAAAGAAGGAAAAAAATTTCAGTTGAGTAAAGCAGGAATATATATTGTTAAAATTGTTTCTGATGGAAAAACAAAAATGAAACAATTAGTTTTAATGTAACTGTTTAAGTGATCAAAAAAAAAACTCTATCAAAAACCTGATTTTTCGAAGCAAAAAAAAGTACTAAAAAGAATCAAAAAAGAATTGAAATGCATGGGTTTTTCCTACGCAAAATCCATAGAGTCTTTGAAAAAAGATAGCTATTTACATTGGTTTGTTTCACTGAGAAAACTGCAGAGTGATATGCCGAAAACCATACATCGTTATCCAGAACACGCGCGGATAATATTGCGCATTTCAGAAGCATTGATTTTTCCCATCCTAATTTTAAGACCAGTGGCTTATTTCAAGAATTGATTGAAGGGCATTATTTCCTGTTAGAGAGTTCAGATGCGAATAGTAGATATGTGGAAATGAATCGTACGACCGATTATTTGCTAAACAACCTCAAAGAAAACCATACGCTGTTGAATGAGATATCCAAAAAAATGTTTGGCTATTTTGAAAAACGAAGTTTATTTAAAGCCGCAGCCTATCTTTCCGATAAGTTGCTAAATGATGTGGACTGTGCCTGTGAGTTGGACGAAAGTTTGGAGAAAAAACTGCAAAAATATGGAGCGTTAAAAATTGGTGCTACGGCACCAGATATTCAGTTGAATGCAACACGAAAACTCAGTGACCTGAATCAAAATGTGTTGCTGGTATTTGGTTCTAGTCAATGTCCACATTGTACCAAAGAGTTGCCAGATTTAGAGCAATTGTACAGAAATCAGATGTCAAATAAAGTAACTGTGGTTTATGTAAGTTTGGATACAGACAAAACCGAGTTTGAATCCCAATACAAAACCAAACCTTGGGAAACATTTTGCGATTTCAAAGGTTGGGACACTCAGGCTGCAAAAGATTATTACGTAAATGCCACACCTACTTACATTCTACTTGATAAAAATCTTAAAATTTTATTGCATCCCAAATCAGTAGCGCATGCATCGGCATGGGCAAAAGGAAGATTTTAGCGAAATTAGCACGGTTCTTGTACTATATCTTCGAGTGAAATTCTAAAAGAATTTTGTTATCAAGAATCCATATTTGCAAAAAGAACCACCTATCATAAATGAAATTTCTGACAAGAACAGGCGCATAAAGTTTTCTTTGAAGAATTAAAATACTTTGGGGGACTTTCTATTTTCAAACAAAAAGATGTTGATAAAAAGAGAAAAATGATGTAAATTTTATTAGTACTTTTATTTTTCCAATCAAGAGCCTTTATGTACCTAATATTTGACACAGAAACCACTGGATTGCCTAAAAACTTTCGGGCACCGATAACGGATACAGACAATTGGCCGAGATGTATACAAATAGCTTGGCAATTGCACGATGATTTAGGGAAAGTGATAGAGCATGATAATTTTTTGGTACAGCCAGAGGGTTTCAATATTCCTTATGATGCCGAGCAAATTCATGGAATTTCGACAAGTTTAGCACAAGCAGAAGGAATCGCTTTGGAATCGATGTTGGATAAATTTCAAGGAGCCTTGAAAAAATCGAGGTTCGTTGTCGGCCAAAACGTCGGTTTTGATATCAATGTCATGGGGTGTGAATTCCATCGATTGGGAATTGAAACCAATTTGACAACATTACCCGTGTTGGATACTTGTACAGAGGTAACGGCTCAATTGTGTCAAATACCAGGAGGAAGAGGAGGCAAATTCAAATTGCCAACCTTGACAGAACTGCACGAGTATTTATTTGGATCCTCTTTTGGCGATGCCCATAATGCAACAGCAGATGTAGAAGCTACCACCCGTTGTTTTTTTGAATTGCTGCGCAAACAAGTTTATAGTGTAGAAGAATTACAGGCGGAATCCAATTATTTAGAAATTTTCAATAAAGCCAATCCAACGACTATCGAAGTGATTGGTTTGAAACACTTGAACTTGAAAAAGGAAAGTGAGAAAATTCGCAGACGAGAAGCAGCAAAAGAAACGGAAGACACCATAGATGTCTTTAAAAACACTGAAATTTTAAAAGAGGCTTCGTTTGTGCATTTGCACAACCATACCCAATTTTCCGTTTTGCAATCGACCATTCAAGTAGGAGGTTTGGTACAAGCAGCTGCTGAGGGAAAAATGCCAGCGGTGGCCTTGACAGATACAGGAAATATGATGGCTGCTTTTCATTTTGTAAGTGCTGTTTCCAATCATAATAAATCTGCACGGGCGGCAAATGAAGAGGCCATCGAAAAAGGAGAAACTCCCAAAGAAATTATTGTAAAACCAATTGTGGGCTGTGAGTTTTATGTTTGTGAGGACCATACAGACAAGACAAGAAAAGACAATGGCTACCAAATAGTATTGTTGGCAAAAAATAAAAAGGGCTATCATAACTTGGCAAAAATGTCTTCCATTGCTTTTGTAGACGGGTTTTATTATGTGCCAAGAATTGATAAAAAAGTGATTGCACGATACAAAGAAGATCTTATTGTGTTGACTGGAAATAGCTATGGAGAGGTTCCCAATAAAATATTAAATATTGGAGAGCATCAAGCTGAGGAATCGTTGCTTTGGTGGAAAGAACAGTTTGGAGAAGATCTTTACATAGAGCTCATGCGTCATGGACAAGAAGACGAAAATCAAATCAACAAAGTATTGTTGCAGTTTGCGAAAAGGAATTCGGTAAAAACAGTTGCCACCAACAATACCTTTTATTTGGATAAAGAAGATGCCAATGCACACGATATTCTGTTGTGTGTGAAAGATGGAGAAAAGCAAGCAACCCCCATTGGTAGAGGAAGAGGCTACCGATATGGATTGCCAAATTCGGAGTACTATTTCAAATCGGCTGAGGAAATGAAAGAATTGTTTGTGGATGTTCCCGAAGCAATTTTAAACATACAAGAGATCGTTGATAAAATTTCACCATTTGAATTGGCGAGAGATGTTTTATTGCCAGCCTTTGCTATTGGTGAAGAATTCAAGGATTCCAAAGATTTGGAGGACGGAGGTAAACGAGGAGAAAACAATTACTTGCGTCATATTACCTATGAAGGCGCGAAAGTTCGTTATGGAGAATTGACAGAATCCATTACAGAACGACTCGATTTTGAATTGGATGTCATTGCCAAAACCGGGTATCCGGGGTACTTTTTAATTGTCGAAGATTTTATCAGAGCCGCAAGAGAAATGGGCGTTTCTGTGGGGCCAGGGCGTGGGTCAGCTGCAGGTTCTGTAGTAGCGTATTGTTTGAAAATAACCAATATAGATCCTATTAAGTACGACTTGCTTTTTGAGCGTTTCTTAAATCCAGAACGTGTGTCGATGCCTGATATCGATATCGATTTTGACGATGAAGGAAGAAGTAAGGTCATGGATTATGTGATTGAAAAATATGGGTCGAATCAAGTAGCTCAGATCATTACCTATGGTACCATGGCTGCCAAATCATCAATTAGGGATACAGCACGAGTACTCGATTTACCCTTGTACGAGGCAGATCGAATTGCCAAGTTGATTCCTGGAATGAAATTGAAGAAAATATTTTCTTTGGATGAAAAAGGGTTGAAAGAAAAATTGCGATCTGAAGAAATAGAAGGGGTCAACGAACTCAAAGAGATTTCGAAAGGAACAACTCCAGGAGCAGAAACTATCAATAAAGCAAGAGTTTTGGAAGGGTCTGTTCGAAATACAGGAATACATGCTTGCGGGGTCATCATCACCCCAGACGATATCACAAAATTTGTCCCTGTATCTGTTGCCAAAGATTCTGATATGTATGTCACGCAGTTTGACAATTCTGTGGTAGAAAGTGCAGGTCTTTTGAAAATGGATTTTTTGGGATTGAAAACTTTGACGCTGATCAAGCATACCGTTAAAATTGTAAAGGCACGACATGGTGTATCGCTTGACCCAGAAAATTTCCCATTAGATGATTCAAAGACTTATGAGTTGTTTCAGAGAGGAGAAACGGTAGGGATTTTTCAATATGAATCTCCAGGAATGCAAAAGTACATGAAGGAATTGAAACCAACTGTTTTTGCGGATTTGATTGCCATGAATGCCCTGTATAGACCAGGACCTATCGAATACATTCCGAGTTTTATCAACAGAAAACATGGACATGAAGAGATCGAATACGATTTGGATGCTATGGAAGAGTATCTTGAAGAAACTTACGGGATTACTGTTTACCAAGAGCAAGTAATGTTGCTCTCACAAAAATTAGCGGATTTTACAAAGGGGGAAGCCGATGTATTGCGAAAGGCAATGGGGAAAAAGCAAATTGCCGTATTGGCAAAAATGAAACCCAAATTTGTCAAACAGGCCGGTGCAAAGGGACACGCTGAGGATAAACTTGAAAAAATATGGACAGATTGGGAGGCGTTTGCATCCTATGCTTTTAACAAGTCACACTCTACCTGTTATGCTTGGATCGCCTACCAAACAGCCTATTTAAAAGCGCATTATCCTGCAGAATATATGGCGGCAGTTTTATCCAACAATATGAACGATATCAAGCAAGTAGCCTTTTTTATGGAAGAGTGCAAGCGAGGAGGGTTGACTGTGTTGGGACCGGATGTAAACGAATCGTATTTGAAATTCTCTGTAAACGAGCAAGGAGCCATTCGTTTTGGAATGGGTGCTATCAAAGGAGTCGGAGGTGCTGCAGTTGAAGAGATTATTAGAGAACGCAAAGAAAATGGTTGGTTCAAGTCCATTTTTGATGTGGTCAAAAGAGTAGATTTGCGATTGACAGGAAAGAAAGCAATTGAAGGGTTGATTTTGGCAGGAGGTTTTGATTCTTTTACCAAAACCCACCGGGCTCAATATTATATTACCGATGAGAAAGCGACGAATTTTTTAGAGAAAACTTTGAAGTACGGACACAAATACCAAGACGGTCAGAATTCTTCGCAAGTTTCTTTGTTTGGAGAAGCTTCTGAGGTAACCTTTCCCGAGCCAGAAATTCCCTCTTGTGAAAAATGGGGAACTATGGAGCTATTGGCCAAAGAGAAAGAGGTAACAGGGATGTATATCTCTGCACACCCCTTGGATGATTTTAAAAATGAATTGAAATTTTGCAATGTAAGTCTTTCTGTATTCAAAGGAGAGGTGAACAAATATGTTGGGCACAAATTGAGTTTTGGTGTGATTTTGACTTCGGTAGAACACCGTGTTTCGAAAATGGGAAAAGGATGGGCAACTTTTACGGTTGAAGATTATGGAGACAGTCATGAGTTTCGAATTTTCGGGAGTGAATATATGCAGTTTCGTCACTTTTTAGCTCCAAATTCGTTTTTGTATATCAATGCTGTTTTACAGCCGGGATGGACGAATAAAGATACTGGTGTGGTTGGAGAGCCTCGTTTGAAATTTACGAACTTTACCTTGTTGCATGACGTGCTGGATGACAAATGTGAAAAAATAACCATCTTGCTCAATACAGAAGAGGTGACTAAAAACTACATTCAAAATTTACATGCTATTTTGAAAGAGTTTGAAATTTCAGGCAAGCAAAAATTGGCTTTTTCTATCATCGAGCGAAAAGAAAAATTTGAAATTACGCTGCCGAGTCGCACCATGAAAATAAAGGTGTCTTCAGAATTTTTTCAGCGTATGGAAACCGAAAACATTCGGTTTAAAATGAATTAGTCTTCTTGGATGTTTGCATCGTGGAATTTCTGCTATTTCTTTAAAAGTAAACGTTACTAATTGCCAAAACATATGAATATAGAGGAACTTCGGGATTATTGTTTGAATAAAAAACATACAACAGAAGGATTTCCTTTTGATGAAAAAACCTTGGTTTTTAAAGTTGCAGGGAAAGTCTTTGCTTTGACCAGTTTAGAAACATTTCCTTCGTCAGTAAATTTAAAATGCAGTCCATCCTATGCACTTGAACTTAGAGAGGCCTATCCGGATATACAGCCAGGCTATCACTCGAATAAAAAGCATTGGAATACTATCTTTTATGAAAATTTTTCAGAAAAGTTATTGAAAAAACTCATCGATCATTCTTATGACAAAGTCGTGGAGGGGATGTCAAAAAAAATGAGATTGGCATTGCTCTTGTGATGCGTCACTTCGATTAGAATACTTGGGGAGTTTAGAAAAATTAAAAAAAGAATGTTTTTATTCGTATTTTGAGAGTTCCGTGAAATATTTGTAAAACAAAGGAATAGTTTCAATGCCTTTGAAAAAATTAAACAACCCAAAATGTTCGTTGGGTGAGTGAATGGCATCGCTGTCCAATCCAAAGCCCATCAAAATAGATTTGCTTTTCAATTCTTTTTCAAAAAGGGAAACAATTGGAATGCTTCCGCCAGAGCGTTGTGGTATAGGACTTTTGTCAAAAGTTGCTTCATAAGCCTTTTTTGCCGCTTGATAGCCGATATGATTTGTAGGTGTTACATAAGGATGTCCACCATGGTGTGTCTTGATTTCTACCAAAACAGCTTTGGGTGCCAAGCTTTTGAAATAGTTGGCAAACAGCTCTGAAATTTCTTCATGATCTTGCCCTGGAACCAAACGCATGGATATTTTGGCATGTGCTTTTGAAGGAATGACGGTTTTTGCACCATCACCGTTATATCCTCCCCAAATTCCATTGACATCCAAAGTGGGTCTTATGGAGTTTCTTTCATTGGTGGTGTATCCTGCTTCACCGTAAACTTCTTTTAAATTCAAGGAATTTTTATAATCTTCTAAAGAGAAAGGAGCTTTGGCCATTTCTGCGCGTTCTTCGGAAGATAAAATTTCTACATTTTTATAAAACCCAGGTATGGTCACTCCATTTTCTTCGTTGTGTAATCTCGAAATCATTTTGGATAAAATATTGATTGGATTGCCTACGGCTCCTCCGTATAATCCAGAGTGTAAATCTCTGTTAGGCCCTGTGACAGTTACTTCCATGTATGAGAGTCCTCTCAATCCTGTTGTGATAGAGGGTTGCGTATTGGAAATCATTCCAGTGTCGGAAATAAGGATGACGTCATTTTGTAATTTTTCGAGATGGTTTTTTACAAACCAATCGAGGCTCGGAGAGCCAATTTCTTCTTCGCCTTCAATCATGAATTTGACATTACAGGGTAATTGATTTGTGGCGATTAAATATTCTATTGCTTTGATATGCATGAACATTTGTCCTTTGTCATCACAAGCGCCTCTGGCAAAAACAGCTCCCTCTGGGTGAATCTCTGTCGTTTTGATTAGAGGTTTAAATGGTGGATTATCCCACAATTCTATGGGGTCGGCAGGTTGCACGTCGTAATGACCGTACACCAGAACAGTTGGTGATTGGGGATCGATGATTTTTTCTGCATAGACGACAGGGTAGCCTGGGGTTTTACAAATTTCAACGTTGTCACATCCAATCTTTATCAAGGATGTTTTGACAAGATTTGCCATGTCTAAAACATCTTGTGTGTTAGCAGGATTTGCACTGATAGAAGGTGTTTTGAGCAAGTCAAAAAGTTCTTTTATAAACCTATCTTTATGAATTTCAAGGTATTCTTTTTGGTTTTTCATGGAAGATAAAAAGTTGGTTTTTCAAAAATAATAAAAAACGAATGAACTCCTTTGAAATGTATCAAGATTGTGTATATTTGCACCCACGCAAGCGGGCGTGGTGGAATTGGTAGACACGCTAGACTTAGGATCTAGTGCCGCAAGGTGTGAGAGTTCGAGTCTCTCCGCCCGCACAAAAATGTAAAAAGCTTTGGACAATTTGTTCAAAGCTTTTTTTATGCTCTGAGTTTTTTTGGAAAATGCCTTGTACGCAATTGATGAGTTTGGAGAAATAGAGAAACTTCATCAGAATGGAGATACCAATGGAGAAGGAGGCTTATTAGATCAACCAGCAGAGGTCATTTTAAGAGGTGATGAACTTGTGATTGTAAATATGGATTTGGGAGGGTATTCCAAAGAGGATGTGAATACCAGACCAGATGAACCCTATACAATTTCTAGCTACGACTTGTCCGATGTCTCAAAGAATGTTACTCCACAAATAGATAGGGCATTGAGTGAAGACATGTATGCGATGTTTATCACGGTTAAAGCCAAAGAAGGATACAAACAGAAAATGAAACAAGCATTGACGAAAGATATCGAAGGAGCTCAACAAGAAAAAGGGAATGTGTTGATGGAACTTTATGAGGATAGAAATATACCCAATACATTTTATCTTTATGAAAAATGGGAGAATAGGCAAGCATTGTGGGAGCACTTTCGGTTGCCGCATACACAACAGGCTTTTAAAGCTGGGGAAAAATATGGTGTAGGGGTCGAATTTTTATACCTCAAAGCGCTACTTCCCATACCAGAAAAAGAAATCAAATCACCAAATGCTGTCGATGAAACCGTCAATTTATTTATTGAGTTTACCGTGAAGGAAAATTTCAAAAAAAAGTTTTTAGAGAAAATGTTTAAATCCATCAAGAACAGTAGACAAGAGCAAGGAAACATCGCCTTTCAGCTATATGAAGTAAGGAATCATTCGTCTAAGTTTGTACTGCGAGAAAGATGGAGAAATCAAGAAGTGTTAGATACACATCTTCAGAAAAATTACACCAAAGAATTACTTCAAATATTTCCCGAAGTTTTGGATGTTCCTCTGCACGATGGAAAAAATTATACCGAAGCACTCAAACAAGTTACGGAGGTTCACCTTTAAAAACATCAGCAAATCGCTAATTTTCTTTCGTACGCTTGATGGCGTGTTCTTTTGATTTAAAAATATAGACATTAAGTCTAAAAATAGTGATAGTTTTGCAGCATACAAGAATATGACATCCAATGCTGAACATACACAATTTAACAGTTTCCTTTAGTGGAGAAGATCTTTTTTCAGAAATAACATTCAAATTAGAAAAAGGAAACAGAGCAGGCCTGGTAGGAAAGAATGGCGCAGGAAAATCTACGCTGTTAAAAGTAATTTCTGGAGACATTGAAAACGATGGTGGAACTTTAGCACTTGAGAAGGGAATTCGCATAGGTTTTTTGCGCCAAGACATTGAATTTGTTGCAGGAAGAACCATTTTAGAAGAGGCTTATCAAGCTTTTGAAGAAATTGTAGAATTGGAAGGCAGGTTGGCAAAAATCAACGAGGAATTGGCAACACGCACCGATTACGAAAGTGACTACTATACCCAATTGATTCACGATTTGGATGAGGTTTCTACCCGTTATGAATTGCTAGGAGGATACAATTACCAAGGAGATACTGAAAAAATATTACAAGGATTGGGTTTTCAAAGAGAAGATTTTGACAAACTCACCGATACTTTTTCTGGAGGTTGGCGTATGCGTATTGAGTTGGCAAAACTCCTATTGCAAAAGAATGATATTTTATTACTCGATGAACCGACGAATCACCTGGATATTGAATCCATTATTTGGTTGGAAAACTTTTTAAAATCCTATGCAGGAGCGATTGTTTTGGTTTCGCACGATAAAATGTTTTTGGACAATGTGACAAATCGCACGATTGAAATTTCTCTTGGAAAAATATACGATTACAAAAAACCTTATTCTCAGTACTTGGTTTTGCGTGAAGAAATTCGTGAAAAACAATTGCAATCTCAAAAAAATCAGGAAAAAGAAATCAAAGCAAAAGAACAGTTGATTGAGAAGTTTAGGGCAAAAGCCAACAAGGCTTCTATGGCACAATCTTTAATCAAACAGCTAAATAAAGTAGAACGCATCGAAGTAGATGTGGAAGACAATGCGGTGATGAATGTGAAATTTCCTGTGTCGAAACAGCCAGGAAAAGTGGTGGTAGAAACTAAAAACCTTTCAAAAAGTTACGGAGAAAAACATGTCTTGGAGAATGTTAACTTGATGATTGAACGTTCTGCAAAAATTGCATTTGTAGGACAAAATGGGCAAGGAAAATCAACCTTGGCAAAAATGATGGTCAACGAGATTCAATACGATGGGGCCATTGCCCTGGGACACAATGTTGAAATTGGATATTTTGCCCAAAATCAAGCCGAATATTTGGATGGAGAGAAAACCCTCTTAGAAACCATGGAAGATGCAGCCAATGATACCAATCGTATGCGTGTAAGAGATATGTTGGGGTCCTTTTTGTTTGGAGGCGATGATGTGGATAAAAAAGTAAAGGTATTGTCTGGTGGTGAGAGAAACCGTTTGGCAATTTGTAAAATGTTATTGACCCCATTCAATGTATTGATCATGGATGAGCCTACCAATCATCTCGACATTGTTTCTAAAAATGTGTTAAAGCAGGCCTTGCAACAATTCGAAGGAACTTTAATATTGGTATCACATGACCGGGATTTTTTACAAGGTTTGACACAAAAGGTTTTTGGATTTAAAGACCGTGTGATCAAAGAGTATCTCGGAGATATTGATTATTTTTTGGAAGAACACAAATTAGAGAATTTGCGTGAAGCTGAGAAAAAAACGAAAGTGGAAGTGGTCAAAGAATCTAAAAAAGAAGCTTATAAGTTAAGCCGTCAAGAAGAAAAAGAGCTCAAACAATTGAAAAATAAGCTTAGCAAAGTGGAGCGAACGATTGCGTCTACTGAAAAAGAAGTGTTGGAGATGGATGCTGCATTGGCAGAGGACTACGCAACTGTTTCTGCAAATCCTGATTTTTTTAAAAATTACCAAGCTAAAAAAGACGCCTTAGATATTTTGATGAATGATTGGGAATCTTTAGACGAGAAACTAAATACTTTTGTATGATTGTAGAAGGAAGTAGTTTCTGCGAAAGCTAAAAAGTAAAAAATAGATGTAGCAATGGAATTGCGAACTGCAACGACCGAAGTGATATTCCCCATTTTGAAAAAGAAAAAGGTCTCTTTGTTTGTGAAAAGAGAAGACTTGTTACATCCCGTAATTTCAGGAAACAAATACCGAAAGTTATATTACAACTTGCAGAATGCTAGAAAGTTGAACAAGAAAAAATTGATCACTTTTGGAGGAGCATATTCCAACCACATTTTGGCAACAGCGGGAGCGGGTTCAGAATTTAATTTTGAAACGATTGGAATCATTCGAGGAGAAGAGTTGGCCGATGATTTGCCAGCAACTCTAGCGTCAAATCCAACATTGAATGCAGCTGCCAAATTGGGAATGCAACTCCAATTTATTTCCCGTGCCGAATACAAGAAAAAAGAAACAGTTGGCTTTTTGAAAGAATTACAAGCATCGCATCCTGATGCATATTTGTTGCCTGAGGGAGGAACCAACGAATGGGCAGTAAAAGGCTGTGAAGAAATCCTAGACAAGGAAACCAGCGTGTTTGATTTTGTTTGTGCAGCTGTGGGAACAGGAGGAACGATTTCAGGAATTATAAACGCCTCGACACCGCAGCAAAAAGTAATAGGATTCCCCGCGCTCAAAGGAACATTTTTGAAAGACGAAATTAAAAAAAACAAAGTAACAAAGACAAATTGGGAACTAAATCATGAATATCATTTCGGAGGGTACGGAAAAATGACAAAAGATTTGATAGGCTTTGTAAATACATTTAAAAAAGAAACAAGCATTCCTTTGGACCCTATTTATACAGGGAAAATGATGTTTGGGGTATTGGATTTAATTCAAAAAGATTTTTTTCCTGAAAACGCAAAAATTTTGGCAATTCATACAGGAGGGTTGCAAGGAATTTTAGGAATGAATATCTTGTTGCAAAAAAAAGGCCTCCCCCTAATCGAAGTATAAATTATAAAAATGAACAAGCAAATCCACATTTTCAAAAGAAAGATCTGTTGTCATGGCTATTTTATCATTGGCACACTTTTTTTGTTCTTGTCGCTCACAAGCTGTGGATCTAGCAGAAAAGCAACCGAACGAATTCCAGTCCCAAAAGTTGTCATTGAAACCCCAAAAGATAAAAAGGTAAAAAGAGAAGTTGCCAAGTTGTTTAAAAAGAAGTCCAGCTTGAATATCCGAACCATAGCCTACATAAGTAAATACGCAGAGACGGCCATGTATGAGATGAAAAAAAACAAAATTCCAGCGAGTATTACATTGGCACAAGGAATTCTGGAGTCGGGGAATGGCGTAAGTCAGCTAGCATTGAAGTCAAACAATCATTTCGGAGTAAAATGTCACAAAGGCTGGAATGGAAAGTCCGTGCGTCACGACGATGATAAAAAACAAGAATGCTTTCGAAAGTACAAGGAGGTTGCACAATCTTACAAGGATCATTCCAAATTCTTAAAGACCAGGGATCGCTATGATTTTTTGTTCAAACTAAAAAAAGACGATTACAAAGGCTGGGCTAAAGGATTGAAAAAAGCAGGTTACGCCACCGATAAAAAATATCCAAAAAAATTAATTCATTTGATAGAAACCTATCGTTTGTACAATTACGATAAGATTGTCCTAAGAAAAAAAATAAAAGAAGCAAAGAAAGGGAAAATCAAAATCCATCGTGTGAGAAAAGGAGACACGCTGTATTCGATTTCTAAAAAACACAAACTCTCAGTTCAAGAATTAAAAGCGTTGAATGATTTGAATTCAAACACAGTCAGTATTGACCAAGAATTAAGAGTAAAATAAAAAGAACCGCACTTGTGATAATTTTTGAACACAAGGAGTTGTTATTGAAAGAGACCCTTCAGTAATTTTTTTGCTGTGGTTTTGAGGTCTTTTTGTTTTTTCGAGTCTTTTTTAGTGGTAGCACCTCCAAAAAGGTCATTTACAAGTTTTTCTTTTTGTCTTTTGGCAATCTTTTTAGTCAATTTACTCGCGGCTGATTTCATATCCGTCTTTATGGAAGGTCGGTTTACGAGACCACCAATGGAAAGAATTACAGGAACCTTCATGTTATTTTGATCACTGTCTGATAAATCGGAAATTAAGCCAGAAATATTCTTTCCAAAATACGAAGCAGGTAAATCCATTTTAATTTTATAATCTATTTGATTGTTGAAATTGTGTGTGCCACTCATTTGAAGAGGAATGCCGTCGTAACTGGCAATTTTAAAAGGTTTGAATTGAACAGTCCCGTTTTCAAACGAGAACTGTGTTTTGATGTTTTTGAGATCTAACTTTGATAAATCAATGAAGGATAATTTGGTGTCAATCAAGTTGAGCACTTTTGACTTTTTGGGATCCAACTTTTCAACGTCTAAATTGGCAAGTGCGTTTCCAGAAATACTTTGCAGGTCAGGAAGCAAGTTGTTGTTGAAACTGCCATGCATTTTAAACGAAGAACTCATTCTCCCGTTGATAGCATTGGTAAAAGGAGCAATGGAATGCAGGAACTCCAAAGAGCTCACAGAACGGCTAATATTGAAATCTTTGAGAATGAAAGCAAAGTCGAAATTACTAGGAGTGGGTTTGGTATCTACAAATCCTTCGATGCCGATATCTCCTTGAAACATTTTCGCGTTTGTCTTTTCAAAAACAGCTTTTTGGTTTTCGATTTTAACAGTTCCAATAAAATCATCTAGCAACAAGTTGTCATAGATAACATTTTTGGTGTTTACAGTAAGGACAGCATTTATTTTTGCTGGAATTTTCAAGGTTTCAATTGATGAAATGGTATCGGTATTAGTAGATACAGAAGTATCACGAGTACTGAGTAAATCGGAAACGTTTAAAAATTTGGAGCTAAGTTTAAAGTCGCCGTGCAATTCTCCATCTCCAAAAATAAAATTGTAGAGATTGTGGAGGCTGCCATGAAGTTTGAGATCACTGCTCCCTGTTTTGGCTTCAAATTTCTTTAGAGAAAAATTTTGTTGGTTGAAATTGAGCAATGCTGTATTGATTTGAATCGGATTTGGTAGTAATTCGGTGGTAGTGAAAAAATTATCCAATGCAATAAAACCAGTGCTTGAAATTTGTTTGAAGTTTTTGTTTTCAAGGGCTTTCCGTGTAAAAGAAGTCGTAAGTTCGGTTTGTATGTTTCCTTGAAGATTTTGTTTGAGTGAAATAGGGTACGCTTCGGAAATGTTTTTTAAATCAATAGTTCCTTTAAGGGTTGCTTGGATTTTTGGATTGCTTGTGAGATTTGTGATTTTGCCCCTTACCGAAAAAGCATCTTGGTCTATTTTAAAACCAAGTTGTTTTATAGCAATGGCAGTATCGTCAATTTTTCCCGTCGCATTTGTGATTTTTGTGTCTATAAAAATATGTTGAACAGTGTTTGGAAGTTCAGGATATTTGAAGGAAGCATTTTTTGTGTCAATGTCTATATTGAATTTGGGAATTTCAAAATCGTTGTAAACTCCCTGAATATTTCCTTTGAAGTTGAGATTCCCCGTTGTCTTTATATCTTGAAAACTGGAAGAATAAGCAGAAGGAATCAAGGATAGTAGTCCCTTAAATTCAGAATTATTGGAACGAAAATTAAAATTCATTGCAATATTTTCTTCGTTCAATTGAACAAAACCATCCGCGCCAAGGTGTAAATCATTTATTTTAAGATTGTTTTCTTTGAAGGTGAATTTCATCGTTTTTAAATCGAGCTCTAGCCCAGCCTTTAAGTCAGCAGAGACACTGTTCAAATAGGTGATATGTGCCATGGAAAAAGAAAGTCTGTCAATAGAAGATTTTGTTTGCAAGTAAATCTGTTCTCCTTTTAATTGTAAAGCTCCTTCATGGTTGATATTTTCTACTTTTAAATGTAAGTTACTTTTTTGGTCGACATACTGGAGGTTGATATCTTTCAATTGGTAAGAATCGACATGCAATGAAAAGTTCGAAGCAACAGTTGTGTCTGCTTCGTTTGATTTTTCTTTGTTTTTAACAATAGCGTAATTTGTTTGTCCCTTTCGGTTCGAAAACAAATTGACAAAACCATTTTCAATGGCGATTGATTTTATGCTTGGGTGTTTTTGAAACACATCGAAAATACCAGTTTTCAAGTCAATCGATTTGATATTTAAAAGGGTGTCATTAGCGAAAGAACCATTCGAAACAATTAAAAGATCAGAAATTGAAATGGTTGCATTGGGGAATTTTTTCAGAAAACTGATATTGGCCTCTTGAAATGTGACAGTTGCATTTACAGATTTATTAATTTCAGTAGTTACAATTTCAGTTATTTGTTTTTTAAATAGTATGGGAATACCAATCAGAAGCACAAGAATGCAAAAGAGGGTAAAAAAAATGAGTTTCAATATTTTTTTCAAGCCAGTAAATTTCTATTCAAAAATACAATCTATCCCAACGGTTATCAAAGTGAGAACTGCTAAAAGTACGTTAATATTTCCCATAAAAAAACCCACTCTACGAATAGAGTGGGAAAATTGCTATGAAAAAGAAATTGGTGTGAAACACCAATTACCTCAAATTTAAACAAAAAAAACGTTTCAAAATGAATTTTGTGATTTATTTTATCTTAATGTGTTTTTTATTAATAAATGTTAATTAATAGCACTTTTCTTTAAGAATTGTTTTAGAAATATCTCATGTCTTTACAAGTTAAGTAATTTTAACAATGAGTTTGTCATCAATTTTCGAAACATTTGCCAGGTTGTTTTTGGTCAACGTTTTGATAGTTTTGTCCCATTTTTTGTTACTGAGTCCAGATAGAGACTTTAGTACAGCCAATTCAATGGTCTCCTCTTTTTGAAGAAGAGATAGGATGTTTTTTTCTTCCTCATTCAATTCGATAGCAGGAGCTTTTTTCTCTGGTCTCATTTGTGGGAAGAACAAAACCTCTTGGATGGAACTATTGTTGGTCATTAACATTACGAGTCGGTCAATTCCAATTCCAATTCCAGAAGTTGGAGGCATTCCGTATTCTAGCGAGCGTACGAAATCATGGTCGATAAACATGGCTTCGTCATCTCCTTTTTCAGACAGTTTTAGTTGCTCTTCGAAACGTTCCTTTTGGTCGATAGGATCGTTCAATTCAGAATAAGCATTGGCCAACTCTTTTCCATTGACCATCAGCTCAAAGCGTTCCGTCAACGCCTTGTTTGTTCTGTGTTCTTTGGTGAGTGGGCTCATTTCCTTCGGGTAGTCCGTAATAAATGTAGGTTGTATGTAATGATGTTCACATTTTTCACCAAACAATTCATCAATTAATTTTCCAACTCCCATACTATCGTCTACTTCAATTCCTACTTTTCGACAGACGTCTTTCAATTGATTTTCATCCATTCCTGCAACATCGTGTCCAGTATGAATTTTAATCGCCTCTAAAATTGGCACTCTTGGGTAAGGTGCTTTGAATTCAATCTTATTTTCTCCAACAATGACTTCAGAAGCACCGTTTGAATCGATGGCAACTTTTTCCAATAGTTGTTCTGTCATCTCCATCATCCAATGATAATCTTTGTATGCAACGTACAATTCCATTACCGTAAATTCAGGATTATGCGTTCTGTCCATTCCCTCATTTCTAAAATCTTTGGCGAACTCATAGACGGCGTCAAATCCTCCGACAATCAGTCTTTTTAGGTACAATTCATTGGCGATTCGCAAGTAAAGAGGAATATCCAATGCATTGTGATGTGTAGCGAAAGGTCTTGCAGATGCTCCACCTGGGATCGGTTGCAATACCGGTGTTTCTACTTCTAAATAATCACGTTCGTTGAAAAACTGACGGATTGAATTAGTGATTTTGGTTCTTTTGATAAAAGTGTCTTTTACTGAGTCGTTCACAATCAAATCAACATAGCGTTGTCTGTATCTCAGCTCAGGGTCACTAAAGGCATCGTGTACTTTTCCATCTGCATCTGTTTTCACAACCGGCAATGGTCGCAAAGACTTCGTCAGTAATGTTAGTTTTTTCACGAGGATAGAAGGCTCACCAACTTGGGTCTTAAAAACTTCCCCTTCCACACCAATGATATCTCCGATGTCTAAAAGTTTTTTGTAGACAGTATTGTAAAGTGTTTTGTCCTCATGAGGAGCTATTTCATCACGATTGATGTAAATTTGCATACGTCCTGAACTGTCTTTTAGTTCAGAAAACGAAGCTTTTCCCATCAATCTTCGACTCATCAATCGGCCTGCAATCACGACGCTTTTTCCTTCAAAATCCTTAAATTTCTCTAGGATTTCTTTCACAGTGGCCGTTTTTTTGAATTCTTCAGCAGGGTAAGGGTTGATCCCTAATTCACGTAACTTTTGAAGAGATTCTCTTCTTACAATTTCTTGTTCTGATAATTGCATGTGATGGTGTATTTTAAAGATGAAATAGTTTGCGCGCAAAGATACTTAATGAATGGCATACTTAAAATAAAAAGTGATTTTTTTAAGAGTCTTTAAAAAATCCTGTATATTTGTAGTTTGCATGTAACATGCAGAATGTGTTGTTTTGGCGCTTTTTTCAAAAGTGTCACGGTTTTTGTTGAAACCAGTGGAAAGCTTCCCTTATGGGTTGCTTTTTTTTTGCGATTTTTTCAAAAGAAAGCGTCTTTGTGTTGCCATAAATTTTGAATGAAATACAGCAAAAAAACGAGACTTGTGGTGAATTTAAGTCCTGTTGAGAACAAAAAACCCACGAACGATCCAAATGCTGCTTTGAAAGCAATTTTTTTATTTGTTGGGTTGTGCATCAATTCTCCAGAAAAAGCACCGATAAATGGGCCAAATAGAAGTCCAAGAGGTCCAAAAAATAGCCCCACAAACAATCCAATGGTGGCGCCCCAAATTCCTTTTTTCGACCCCCCTAAACTTTTTGCACCTAGAATTGGTATCACGAAGTCTAATAAGGTAACTGCGATGGCTATAGCGAGTGTAATCCATAAGAAATTCCAGTCGGTAGGGATGTCGTTTGTCAATTGTAGAAGTAACAAGCCTAGCCATCCTGAAGGTGGACCAGGAACTATGGGTAAGAAAGCACCAATAATGCCCAAAATAATGAAAAAGAATCCGAAAAGGATGAGTAGATAGTCCATTTTTTATTTGCAATGTACAGTATTTTTTTGTCTTCGAAAGACAATCACTTTGTATGTTGTGGCCAATTGTTTTTCGGTTTTCTTATTGCAATAAATATTGTATTTTCACTGTGTACAATTTTTCCTTATGTTGGTTCGAGTTTTTCATCTTTGTGTCTTGTTGCTTGGTAGCACTTCTTGTGAGTTTATTTCAAAGAATTTGAAAGTAGATAATGTATCTCAATTGATGGATACCGTAATTGACCTAAACCATGTAGATGTTTTTCCTTCTTTTAAGGCATGTGATACTTTGATAGCGATTGCTCTTAAAAACCAATGTTTTACAAATAACCTGCATACACATTTAACTTCCTCATTATTAGCGCATACTTTTACAGTCAACGAGAGTATTGATGATGTTGTTCGAGTTCATTTAAAAATAGACAAGGAGGGTGCCTCCGAATTGATCCGAGTTGTCTCATCTCAAGCTGTGAAGGAAATACTTCCAGAATTAGACACTTTGATAATTCGCAGTGTAGAGAGTTTACCGACAGTTTTTCCCGCCTTAAAAAGAGGTATCCCGGTAACGACTATTTATGAAATTCCCATTGTTGTGAAAATGAATACGAAATAACAAAGTATCCTATTTAGTGCAACAGTTTCCAGATTTCATCTTTCAATGCTGTCAGTCCAACTTGAGCGACAGAAGAAATAAACATACTTGGAATCCCTTTCGGCAAGTCTTTTGCGATTTCATCTTTGAGTTCGTCGTCTAACATATCACACTTTGAAATTGCCAAATAACGTTCTTTGTCTAGCAATTCTGGATTGTGTTTTCTCAATTCGTTCAATAAGATATTGTATTCAGAATTGATATCATCAGAGTCAGCAGGAATTAAAAAAAGCAGAGCCGAATTTCGTTCAATATGTCTTAAAAATCGGTGACCGAGTCCCTTTCCTTCAGAAGCGCCTTCAATGATTCCAGGAATATCTGCCATGACAAAACTTTGGTGATTACGGTATTCTACAATTCCTAAATTAGGTTTGAGCGTTGTAAAAGCGTAATCTGCAATTTTTGGTTTTGCAGCCGTGATAGATGCGAGTAACGTTGATTTTCCAGCATTGGGGAAACCGACCAAACCAACATCTGCCAAAATTTTCAATTCCATTTGAAACCATCCATCAATGCCGTCCATTCCTGGTTGTGCATAACGAGGCGTTTGGTTGGTGGAGGATCTGAAATTCCAGTTACCCAATCCACCTTTTCCTCCTTCCACCAAGATGATTTCTTGTTCGTGTTCGGTAATTTCAAAAAGAATTTCTTGTGTGTCCGCATCTCGGACAATCGTCCCCAAAGGTACAGGAATGTATCTGTCTTCTCCGTCTTTACCCGTGCTTCGGCTTTTGCTCCCATGTCCGCCTTCTTCTGCGCGCGTGTGCTTTAAGAATCGCAGATGATGTAAGGTCCACATTCCCTTGTCTCCTTTTACGATGACATGCCCTCCACGGCCACCATCACCACCGTCAGGTCCTCCTTTGGTAATGAATTTTTCGCGGTGCAAATGCGTCGATCCGCCACCTCCTTTTCCAGAGGAAGCGAAAATTTTGATATAGTCAATAAAATTTCCTTCAGTCATGTGGCTTGCTTTTGGCAGACAACTAGGTTGTAGCTAGAGTTGTTTTTTCGTGGCAAATTATTACAAAGAATCAACCACCTCAGAGATAAGCGCTGTGATGTCTGAAATAGAACCTACTCCATTGATACCGTAATATTTGTTTTGTTGCTCGTAATAGTCTTTAACAATCGCTGTTTTTGTATTGTATTCATTGAAACGATTTCTGATTTTCGACTCGTCTTGATCATCGGCACGACCCGAAACTTTTCCTCTTTTTAGCAAACGTGTTACTAAAACATCTTCTTCTACTTCCAAAGCAATCATTGCATTGATGGTCGCTCCTTTTTTTGCTAAAAATGCATCCAATGACGCGGCTTGCGATTCTGTTCTCGGAAATCCATCAAAGATAAAACCTTGGGCTGTAGGATTTTTGTCAACTTCTGCTTCCAACATATCAATCGTTACTGCATCAGGTACCAAGTTTCCATTATCGATGTACGATTTTGCGAGTAATCCCAATTCAGTTTCGTTTTTCATATTGAAACGAAAAACGTCTCCAGTTGAAATATGTACCAAATTGTATTCGTCTTTAAGTACTTCTGCTTGGGTTCCTTTTCCTGCGCCAGGAGGGCCAAATAATACAATATTTTTCATTCTTCTAATTTACTAATTTATAAATACTGGAGAGATTTCTTCCCAATCCATTGTAATCCAATCCATACCCGACAATAAATTCGTCAGGAATCGGAAATCCGATATAATCGAGGTGTAATTCTTTCTTAAAAACATCGGGTTTAAAAAAAAGAGCAGCAACCTTTATTTTTTTGACAGGCTTCTCTTTGAGTAAGTCATATATTTTTTGGATTGTTGTTCCAGTGTCTATGATGTCTTCTAAAATAACAACTGTTCTTCCGTCTAAATCCTCATTCAGACCGATGAGTTCCTGCACAGTCCCAGATGATTTTGTGTTTTGATACGAGGCTAGTTTTACAAAGCTAACATCACAGGGTCCGTCAAAAGCCCTTAAAAAATCCGCAGCAAAAATAAATGACCCGTTGAGTATGGGTAAAAATAAAGGAATTTCATGTTTTAAATTCGCCTTTAGTTTTTTTGCTAACAAACACACCGCATCGGCAATCTTATCTTTGCTATAATAAGGGGCAAATTGCCGGTCATGAATTCGAATTTTACTCATTATTTTTCTTTGTGTAAAAGAACACAAAACCGTCCTCAAAATATTTTGGGGACGGTTTTGAACGCAAATTCATGCGTTTTATTATTTCTTGTTATTTTCTGATTTTTCAGAGGTGTCGTACATAATTGGTGATGCGATGAACAAAGAGGAATAAGTTCCTACAAGGACACCCACGATCAAAGCAAACATAAACCCTCTGATGGAATTCCCGCCAAAAGTAAAAATGGCAAGCAATACGATCAATGTCGTCAATGATGTGTTGATAGTTCTTCCCAAAGTACTACTCAATGCCTTGTTGACAACATCGTTGTAAGCCCATTTTCCATGTAACTTGGTAAATTCACGAATTCTGTCAAAAATCACTACTGTATCATTCAAACTATATCCTACAACGGTTAATATCGCTGCGATAAAGGATTGTCCAATTTCCATGTCGAAAGGCATGATTTTGTAAGTAATCGAGAAGATAGACAATACAATCAATACATCGTGGAATACTGCGGCAACTGCTCCCAAACTGTATTGCCATTTCTTAAATCTTAATAAGATGTAAAGAAAAACAATCAATAAAGACCCAATAATAGCCCATTGTGCAGCTGTCTTGATATCATCTGCAATGGTTGGTTCCACTTTGATAGCACTGAAAACACCTACTCTTTGTCCATCAAAACCACCGTTGAAATCTTCCAAAGTTGTTCCTTCTGGTAAAAAGGATTTTACACCGTTGAACAAAGCAGTTTGAACTTCTTCGTCAATACGTTGTCCTTCTTGTTCGATTTTATATTTTGTTGTGATCTTTAAACTATTGTTAGATCCGTATGTTTTTACCTCTGGTGAACTACCAAAAACTTCTTTCAAGCTATCGGCTATTTCGGTAGAGCTAACAGGTTTGTCAAAACGAACTTCGAAAGAACGTCCTCCAACAAAATCAACTCCATAATTCAAGCCGTTTGTAAATAATGACCCCAGTCCTACAAAGATGATGATCGCGGAGACACCATACATGGCTTTTCTCTTGGCGAGAAAGTTGATATTGATATTGGTAAACCACTGCTTTGTCAATCCGGTATTGAAGGTCAATGTTTGTCCTTTTCCCGAATAGCTGTCGATAAAAAGTCTTGTGATGAAAATTGCAGTAAATAAAGAAGTGGCGATACCAATCATCAAAGTAGATGCAAAACCTTTTACAGGCCCTGTCCCAAATATGAATAAAATCACACCAGTCAATAGGGTGGTGATGTTGGCATCGAGAATAGAGGACAATGCATTGTTAAAACCATCGTTAATTCCTTCTTTCAAGGCTTTTCCACGGGCCAATTCTTCTTTGATTCTTTCGAAAATAAGTACGTTGGCATCTACAGACATACCAATGGTCAATACAATACCTGCAATTCCAGGTAAAGTTAACACGGCTCCAAATGCAGACAATATTCCAAAAATAAAAAGAATATTTACCGCCAAAGCAATGTCAGAAAAGATTCCTGCTTTTCCATAGTAAAAGAGCATCCAAACTAATACCAATATCAAAGCTAAGACGAACGATTCGATTCCACTTTCTATAGCTTCTTGACCTAAAGACGGTCCAACTATTTCAGATTGAATGATATGCGCAGCGGCAGGTAGTTTCCCTGCTTTCAATACATTTGCTAAATCTTTGGCTTCTACTACTGTGAAATTTCCAGAGATAGAAGTTCTTCCACCCGTAATGGCAGTATTTACGCTTGGCGCTGTGTAAACATAGTCATCCAAAACAACGGCTACAAACTTTCCTACATTTTCAGTAGTCATTTTTGCCCAAAGCTTGGTTCCTCTTGAGTTCATGGTCATGCTTACCTCTGACTTCCCTAGTTGGTCGAAGTCATCTCTGGCATCCGTAATGACGTCTCCTTGAATCGGAGCTTCGTCTTTTCGGTTTCCTTTGATTGCGTACAATTTAATAACTTCATCAACGGCTTTTGCATCCCACAAGAATTTGGCGTGTTTCAATGATGCAGGTAAGAGTGCTTTGGCTTCTTTTGACCCAAGGTATTTATTGACCGCTGCTGTGTCAATCACTTTACTAAATCCTACAATAGAACTCGCATCGTTTTGATTTCTTGGCTGGTTGAATTGAAAAACGTTCAGTAAACTCTGAACTGTCGTTTTTGGTGCTTGTAAAGAATCTTGCACCTCTCCCAATAAATCGTCGATATCAGAAGTGTTTTTGTCTTTATTTGTCTCGTTATTCGTGACAACTGCTGTTTTCTCAGCAACGTCATATAGGTATTGTCCAACTTCAATGTTGGTGTATGCTTCCCAGAATTGCAATTCCGCGGTAGATTGTAATAATTTTTTTACACGCTCAATATCTTTCGCTCCTGGCAATTCAATCAAAATCCTTCCAGAATTTCCGATTCTTTGGATGTTGGGTTGTGTAACTCCAAACTTGTCAATTCTGCTTCTTAGTACTTCAAAAGCCGTGTTGATAGATCCACTGATTTCAGCACGAATGGCTGTTTTCGTGTCTTCGTCAGAAGTTTGGAAATTGATTTTTTCTCGAAGAGATTTATTTCCAAAAATATCGGGAGCATTTAATTTTATTTTTCCTTCACCAATGGTTTCGAAAGCTCTAAAGAAAAGGTCTAAATACGGGTCTGTACTTGTTTTTTGTGCAGCAGAAGCAGCAGTCAAGGCATCATTGAATACCGAGTTTTTAGATTTGTTAGACAACCCGATTAAGATGTCTTTTACAGATACTTGCAAGGTTGCGTTGATGCCTCCTTTCAAATCTAGACCAAGATTGATTTCTTTGTCTTTGATATCGTTGTAACTGAAAGCTACTCCAAACTTGTCAAAAACTGGAATATTGGCAACTGAGTCTAAGTAGGCTCTTTCGAATTTAGCAAGCGCTCTTCCGTCATTTTTTTCAGCATGTGCTATTGCATATTCTTTTGCGTTTGTTTCAACGCTACCCGCCAACCAAGTAAAAGAAAGTTGGTACAAACTAACCATTCCAAAAAGGATTGCGAATAGTTTTATAAGTCCTTTGTTTTGCATTCTATTATTTCTTAAATTTTATAAACGTGCAAATATAGTATTTCAAACAGGAAAAGCCAATTTTTTAAGAGCATATATTCAAATACTTGTAAGCGAATACATTGCCTCTTTTTTTTGGAGGATTTTCAGTTGAAATATAGTGTTTTTTTTGTTTGTAGTCAAGTGTTTTTTGTCAAGAAAAAGCCCTTCAAAACGAATGAAATCTTAAAGAGAAAACATTGTTAAAAAGGGCTTTTTTAGTCTAAAAAGAAAGGTCTTAGATTTCTAAGAGTCCGTTTGTCTTGTGAACTGCTGCAGCACTAGCTTCCAATTTGGTCTGTTCTGCTTCAGATAAGTTGATTTTTACAATCTTTTCGATTCCGTTTTTTCCTAGGACTACTGGGACGCCAATACAGATATCGTTGAGTCCGTATTCGCCCTCAAGAAATGTAGAACAAGGGAATATTTTTTTGGAATCACAAGCAATAGCTTGCACCATCGCAGATACGGCAGCTCCTGGGGCATACCATGCAGAAGTTCCTAACATTGCTGTAAGCGTTGCTCCTCCAACCATCGTTGCTTTGGCAACTTCTTCTAATTTTTCGTCGGATAAAAATTCACTTACAGGAACGGAGTTGCGAGTAGCAATTCTCGTCAAAGGAATCATTCCTGTGTCACTGTGGCCACCAATCACCATTCCGTCAACGTCGGAAGCTGGAGCTCCTAATGCTTCGCTCAATCTGTACTTGAAACGAGCACTATCCAAGGCACCTCCCATTCCGATAATTCTATTTTTTGGAAGTCCTGTCGCTTTGTGAGCTAAGTAGGTCATAGTGTCCATAGGATTACTAACTACGATGATGACCACATTTGGAGAATGTTTGATGATGTTTTCTGAAACACTTTTTACAATCCCTGCATTGATTCCGATCAATTCTTCTCGAGTCATGCCTGGCTTACGAGGAATCCCACTTGTAATTACTGCTACATCACTGTTTGCTGTTTTGCTGTAGTCGTTTGTACTTCCTGTGATTTTAGTGTCAAACCCATTCAAAGAAGCGGTCTGCATAAGATCCATTGCTTTCCCTTCTGCATAATTTTCCTTGATATCTACAATTACAACTTCAGCTGCAAAATTTTTAATGGCAATGTACTCGGCACAACTCGCACCTACGGCACCTGCTCCTACAACAGTAACTTTCATTTTATATAAATTTTAATTTGTTTTGAAATATTTTGGTCAAAATTACTAATAAATACCTGAAAAAAAGTCTTTTTTAAGATGATATTTCTCATAAAACAGAAATCTCTTAAACATTTAAAATCAACCAGCTAAAGCTGAGAATATGGAATTATTAGCTAACTATTTTTACAAGTTTCATAAAATTGGTTGTTACTTTCTTTCGAGGGAATATTGAGAGGTATTTTGTGTATTGGTTTTTCCTGAAATTGTTTTTTTAGTCATTCAAAGAAGTACAGTTGATATTTAGATGTTTGTCGACTCAAAATGGTTGATAACTCTAAAATGTGAAGTGCGCTTAAAAAGAAGGTTTTTAAGAGTCGCGTCTTTTGAAGCAATGAAAATAGTTGCTTTCATGCTACCTTCGTAGTGTTTGTTTTCGAGTGTATAGGTAAGTTCAAAAAAAAGCACACCTAGAGAGGTGTGCTTCTTGAATAAAACGTCGCTTGATTTAGGCGTCGATATTTGCGTATTTTGCATTTCTTTCAATGAAGTCCCTACGAGGAGGTACTTCGTCTCCCATCAACATAGAGAAAACTCTGTCGGCTTCCACATCGCTGTCAATAACAACTTGTCTAAGTGTTCTGAATTCTGGGTTCATGGTGGTATCCCATAATTGTTCTGCATTCATTTCTCCCAAACCTTTGTAGCGTTGTATGTTTGCTGAACCACCCATTTTTTGTACAATCAAGTCGCGTTGATCATCGTCCCAGGCATATTCTCTTTTTTGTCCTTTTTTTACAAGGTACAATGGAGGTGTTGCAATGTAAACATAGCCTTGTTCGACCATTTCTCGCATGTATCTAAAGAAAAATGTCAGGATCAAGGTAGCAATATGGCTACCATCTACATCGGCATCACACATGATGACTACTTTATGGTACCTCAATTTAGAAAGGTTCAAAGCCTTGCTGTCTTCCTCGGTTCCAATAGTTACTCCCAATGCAGTAAACATGTTTTTGATTTCTTCATTTTCAAAAACTTTGTGCACCATTGCTTTTTCAACATTTAAAATCTTTCCACGTAAAGGTAAAATTGCTTGAAAATTTCTATCACGTCCTTGTTTTGCAGTTCCTCCTGCAGAATCTCCCTCGACTAAAAATATTTCACAAGCTTCAGGGTCAGTTTCGGAACAGTCTGATAATTTACCAGGCAATCCACCTATAGACATCACTGTTTTTCGTTGCACCATTTCACGAGCTTTGCGTGCCGCGTGTCTGGCTTGTGCTGCTAAAATTACTTTTTGTATGATGGTTTTGGCATCATTTGGGTTTTCTTCTAAGTAATCTGTAAGCATTTCAGAAACTGCTTGCGATACTGCAGCAGAAACTTCTCGGTTTCCTAGTTTTGTTTTGGTTTGTCCTTCAAATTGAGGTTCTTGCACTTTTACAGATATAATCGCGGTCAAACCTTCTCGAAAATCATCTCCTGCGATATCAAACTTTAGGTTTTTTAGCAATCCCGAATTGTCCGCGTATTTTTTGAGCGTTCCTGTCAATCCTCTTCGAAAACCAGACAAATGTGTTCCTCCTTCATGGGTGTTGATATTGTTTACATAAGAATGCAGGTTTTCAGCATAGGAAGTATTGTAAACCATAGCGACTTCTACCGGAATACCGTTTTTTTCCCCCTCCATTGCAATCACACCAGCAGTCAACTGCTCTCGGGTACTGTCGAGGTATTTTACAAATTCGCTCAAACCTTCTGTGCTATGGAAGGTTTCAGTGATGTCTTTTCCTTCATCGTCTTGGTTTCTCTTGTCTATAATGTGAATTGTGATTCCTTTGTTTAGATAAGCCAGTTCTCGAAGACGCGCAGCCAAAGTGTCGTAGTTGTATTCTGTCGTTTGTTGAAAGATCGATTTGTCTGGAGTGAAAGTAACTTCAGTACCTCTTTTTTCTGAAGTTCCAATTTGTTTTACAGGATACGAAGCTTTTCCTTTTTCGTATTCTTGTTCCCATATTTTGCCATCTCGAAAAACGGTTGCTTTCAAATGATCAGAAAGAGCATTCACACAAGAAACACCCACACCGTGTAGTCCACCTGATACTTTATAAGAGTCTTTGTCGAATTTCCCTCCAGCACCAATTTTTGTCATCACCACTTCCAGTGCAGATACACCTTCTTTTTTGTGCATGCCAACAGGGATACCACGTCCATCGTCTTGCACCGTAATAGAATTGTCTTCATTGATGAAAACACTGATATTGTTACAATGTCCAGCCAAGGCCTCGTCGATAGAATTGTCAATTACTTCGTAGACTAGGTGGTGTAATCCTCGCACACCTACGTCTCCAATATACATGGAAGGACGCATTCTTACATGTTCCATACCCTCTAGGGCTTGAATGCTATCTGCTGAATACTGTTGTTTGTTTTCTTCGCTCATTGCTATAAAAGATATTAATTATTGTTATTCAGTTCCTTGAAAACTGGATCAAACAAAGATAAAAAATACATCCTTTTATTGAGGCGTGTTGTTGAAAACTTCCAAAAATGTTGACAAGTCTAAAGACGGCTTAAAAAGCTTAAAAACAATATTCTCGTAGAAAAATAGGTTTTTTGTTTTTTTTGCAAGTCTCGATTTTTTAAAAACCCATGAGCGTTGCTTATTTTGATTTTATATTTTAAGCTAAAATGAAAGGATTGTGATTTTGCTTGTGAAAAGGATTTTTAACAAGTTATAAAATTACTACATTTTACAAAAGTAAAACACCTCTACAAATTGCAAAGGTGCTTTTATGAAGGGTGGGTTTTATAAAAAGGAGGTATGTCAAATGTACATTTAATATATAGAAAATGGAGGTTGAAAGAATGTTGACACAACTTTTGCTTTCAAAAGATTGTTTTTTTTCGGTTGCTGTTGCTGTTTTTTCGAAAATTTCAACAAGTAAAATTCAAGCTCATGTAAAAATGAGTAAATAAATTTTGTACAAAAGGGCTCTTTGTATAATTCAGTTTGATTGAAAAAATAGAAGAAAGACAAGCAGTTCAAATTTCAAACCTATTCTTTCCAACTCCGATAAAACTTTTGTATTTTTGCAAGCTTAAAAGTTTGATTCAAAACAAATAAAACAGACATGAGTAAAATAATGACAGTCGACATTTTGTCGAGTATTAAAGGGGCACAGCCGTCAGAAGCGGTAAGTCAATTGTTTGAAGTGATTAAAAACGCGCATCCAGCAAATAACAATCCTTCTACTACTGTCAATTACAATGCAGTGTCTTTAAATGATCTGAGAGCAGATAAGGTTGTCGAAAGTTCGGCTTCCGAAAAACAAATTATCAAAGACAATTTTCCCAAAGGAAAAGGAGGGTATTTGGTAGTGACTAAAGTGATAGAAGATTAAGATGGAGTCACAAATAAAAAAGATACACCGGCAATTGGTGTCAAAAGAACTGACTTGTACAGCTTTGGTACAAGAAAAAATAGCACTACTAAAACAGAACAAGTACAATACAGTTAATTGTTTATTAAGTGAAATGGCTTTGGATTTGGCAGCAAAAGTAGATGCTAAAATCTCGAGAGGAGAGAGAATTGGTTTGTTAGAGGGAATTCCTTTTGGCATCAAAGATGTATACATGCTCCAAGGGACTGTAACAACAGCAAGTTCTGATTTGTTGAAACAATACAAATCGGCTTATACAGCCACTGCCATTCAAAAATTGTTAGATGCAGGAGCCATTCCTTTGGTCAAAGAAAATTGTGACAGTTTTGGCCACGGTTCTTCTTCAGAGAATACCATTTTTGGAGCCGTTAAAAATGCTGTGAATCCAGAATTTGTAGCCGGAGGTTCTAGTGGAGGTTCTGCAGTAAATGTTGCAAAAGAGTATACCGTATTTTCTATCGGGGGTGATACAGGAGGTTCTGTTCGTCAACCGGCAGGTTACAATCATATTTACGGATTGAAGCCAACTTATGGTCGTATTTCTCGTTACGGATTGATGGCTTATGCTTCTTCTACCGATTGTGTAGGGCCTTTGGCAAAATCCATTGAAGATATTCGGATTGTTTTAAATGTCATGAGTGGTAAAGATGTCAGAGATCAGACAACGGTTTTTTCTGAAGAGATTTCCGAAGATGCGATTGGAACACCTAAAGGAATCAATACCATTGGTTATTTTAAAAATTTCATAGAAAGCAAAGCAATCGATGCGGAAGTCAAAGCCGACTTTTTGGCAATGATCGAAAAGATAAAATCAAAAGGAATTCAAGTCAAAGAATTGGATTTTTTCAAATCAGATACTTTGGTGTCAACATATTATACCTTGGCCATGGCAGAAACGGCTTCAAACCTGTCAAGATTGGATGGGACGAACTACGGAAACCGAGTTGAATCTGGCAGTTTGAAAGAGACTTATGCCGTGACTCGTTCCGAGAATTTTTCGGAGGAGTCGAAAAGAAGAATAGTAGGAGGAAATCAAGTTTTATCGCAAGGTTTTTCAGATGCTATTTATCTGAAAGCATTGGCTTTGAGGGATCAAATTTTAGAAAATTTCAATAAAGATTTTGAAGAGGTAGACGTAATTTTATCACCAGTAACGCCAAGTACACCTCCAAAAATTGGTGATAGTTTGAAAGATCCTTTGGCAATGTACTTGTCAGATGCCTATACTGTTGGCTTTAGTTTGGGACAATTGCCAACACTGACAGTTCCGAAAGGAACGGCAACAGGTTTGCAAATTTCAGCAGCCAAAAACAAAGATGCAACCGTCTTGAAGTTTGCTAACTTCTTAAAAGAGATCGTATAATGGATTTAGAGCAATTGAATGCGGCGATTGAAGCCCACGATTTAGAATTGGTAATCGGACTAGAAACACATGTCCGATTGAACACCAAAACAAAGTTGTTTTGTTCTTGTCCAAATCAAGAAATTGAAACACCAAACGAAAATATTTGTGCTGTGTGTACAGGACAAATGGGAGTTTTGCCTGCAATAAATAAAGAAGCAATTACAAAAGCAATTTATTTTGGGAAAGCAGTAAACTCTACATTTTCTAACGAGGTAATCTCCTGGGATCGTAAACATTACGAATACCCAGACAACCCAAAAAATATTCAAATCACACAATTTCACAATCCAATCATTCCTGACGGACAAGTATCTTGTTTCCGAAATGATGGATCGCAGTATACAGTGGAATTGACACAAGTTCACATTGAAGAAGATGCTGCAAAATTGATACACGAGAAGAAGATTTCTTTAGTTGATTTTAACAAAGCCGGTGTTCCCTTGATTGAAATTGTTACGGAGCCTTGTTTGCGTAATATTGAAGATGCTTCCATTTATGCGCAATACATTCAGCGAATTGTTCAAAACTTGAAAATCTCTGAGGCGAATTTGGAAAAAGGAGAGTTCAAATCGGATGTGTCTGTTTCTTTGCGTAAAAAAGGAACCACGGAATTGAATCCTAGAACGGAAATCAAAAATTTGAATTCATTCAAGTTTATGGTCGAAGCTTTGAAAGAAGAAGTTGAAAAACAATTGAACTATTTCAACGAGCATAAAGAATTTAGACCAGAGCAAACAACAGTTTTATGGGATGCTGATTTGAAGCAAACCAAAACCATGCGTAAGAAGGAATTTGAAGCGGATTACCGATTTATCTCTGAGCCTGATTTGCCGTTTGTAGCAATCAAAGAAGTGGTAGATGCTATAACAGTAGACGCGAATGTCTTGCCTTATGCCGTAGAAGCCATTCTAATTGAAGGAGGTGTTTTGCCGCAAGACGCAAAATTTTTCACAGCAGATTCTCTCCGCTCTGAAACATTTGTAGCGATCAATGATGTGGTGAAAGATCCCTCATTTGTTGCCAAGGCTTTGTCGAACAATATCAAGCCTGAAGATTATTCAAAGATTCAAAATATAGAGCATTTGATTGATATTTTTTCGATGTTCAAACAAGAAAAGCTAACCGTTGTTTTGGTTCAAAATGGAATCAAATCCTTGTTGACGGATGCAAGTTTTGATTACAAAAAATATTTTACTGACAATACCATTTCTGAAGATCAGATACAGGCTGCTATTCAAAAAGTAATTGCTGAAAATGAAGCGGTAGCCAATGATATTAAAAATGGAAACCAAGGAAAAGCAGGAATTCTTGTTGGAAAGGTAATTGCCATTATCGGGAAAGGAGCTTCAGGAAAAGTGATACGTACAGGTATCATACACTCATTGAGTGCAAGCCATCAAGAAGTGTTTCAGGATTCAACTTTGGAAAGTAAGAGTGTGAGTGATGAGCTGCAAGCTTTAAAAACACAAGAGGAAGTGTTGCCCGAAATTCCTTTGATTATCAAAGAAGAATACAGAACACATGTGGTTTCACAATTGTCTGAAGCAACTATTGCTAGTGAAGTAACGTTGGCTGGATGGGTTTCTAGTGTCCGTGATCACGGTGAATTGATTTTTATTGATTTACGAGATGCGAGTAATGAAATTTTACAAGTCCGTTTGAGTCGTGAAACATTTCCAAATTTAGATGAATTGGTGAAATTGAAATCAGAATCGGTAATTGCAGTGACAGGTGTTGTTGTACAGCGTGCAGAAGATGATTACAATGCTGGTTTGCGTTCAGGAAAAATAGAACTGGAAACTTCTAAGTTGGAGATTTTAAACTTGTCTCGAACCTTGCCTTTTGAAATTAAAAGAGCGACAAAGTCAAATGAAAATGTGCGTTTTCAATACAAATTTTTAGATCATAGAAACGATGATGTCAGAAGAGCTGTTGTCAATCGACATAAAATTATCAAGTTGATGCGTGACATGCTTGACGAGCAAGCGTTTTTAGAGATTGAAACGCCTATTCTGACTGCAGGAACCGACGAGGGAGCAAGAGAGTTTATTGTACCTACGAGAAAACAAGCAGGTTCCTTTTATACCTTGCCACAAGCGCCGCAACAATTCAAGCAAATGTTGATGGTGGGTGGTTTTGAAAAATACTTTCAAATAGCACGTTGTTTCCGGGACGAAGATTCTCGCGGAGATCGTCAACCAGAATTTACGCAGTTGGATATTGAAATGGCCTATGCCAGTATGCAACAAATTATTGATTTGAACACAGGGATGTTCAATGAAATTGTTCGTAAAATCTACGGTAAAAAATGGATTTTAAAGCCTTTTGAGGTGATTACGTATAAAGAAGCAATGGACAAATACGGTTGTGACAGACCTGACCTTCGTTTTGGATTGCAGATGCAAGACATCACAGAGATAGTCAAGGATACAACATTCCAGGTTTTTAGCAAACCCATTGACGAAGGAGGGATTGTAAAATGCATCAAAGTATCTGCTCAAGAACAAGGAGGAAAACGTATGTCGAAGGGTCAGATAGAGAAATTGACAAGCATCGCGCAAAATCACGGTTTGGGAGGTTTGGCATATATAATTGTGAATGAAAACGATTTGCAATCGCCGATTATCAAATTTTTAGGCGAAGAAATCGCTGCGGGGATTATTTCTGAAACACAAGCACAAATTGGAGATATTGTCTTTTTCTCAGCAGCAGATTATACAACCGCTAACAAGGCTTTGGATGCAGTTCGTCAAGAGCTAGGAGCCATGTTACATTTGATCAATCCAAAAGAATTACACCCTGCTTGGGTAGTTGATTTTCCGATGTTTGAGAAAACAGACGAAGGGATATGGACCTTTACCCACAATCCTTTCTCAATGCCAGCAATCTATGATTTGGAGAAGCATATGAATGGAAAGGAAGACGAAATTGGAAATATCATTGCACAACAATACGACTTGATCTTGAATGGCTATGAAATTGGAGGAGGCTCTGTGCGTGCGCACAAACCTGAGATACTAGAAGCAACCTACAAAAACATGGGCTATAACAAAGAAGAAATGATGAGGAGCGTTGGTACGATGTACGAAGCTTTCCATTATGGAGCACCGCCACATGGAGGAATCGCTTGGGGAGTAGATCGTTTGATGATGATTCTAGAGAAAAAAGCATCGATTCGAGAGGTGATGGCTTTTCCAAAGACAGGAACCTCTGAAGATTTGTTATTCGGAAGTCCTTCACCATTATCCGATAAAAAAGTAGAAGAAATGAATGTGCGAATATTGAAAAAATAAATCGTTTAAAAATTTGCCGAATCAAAAATCTATCTTATTTTTGTATTTATATTTTATGAAAAACAATATTAAAAATACATGGTGGTGGAACTCTCTTAATTCCTAAGTGAGTAGAAACCTGTGTTTTGTATATATACACAATCAAAAAAGGCTTATCTCACGATAAGCCTTTTTTGATTGAAGAGCTTCAATCTAAGAGCATAGAGAAGATTCATATGATGCACAATAAATTTTGAAAAAAGTTGAAAAAAGAAATGAAAAAAATTAAGTTTAAATCGATTACCAAAACGAGAATTGCGGATACAGTAACTCCAGTAGGTTTGTATCTGAAACTGAGAGATAAGTTTGCCAATACCTTGTTGTTGGAAAGTTCAGATTATCACAGCAAAGAAGAGAGTTTTTCTTTTATTTGTATCGAACCTGTGGCAACGATCAAAGCAGAGAATCATCATTTGAGTTTTTCTTATAAAGGGCATCAATTGACATCTAAGAAATTAGAAGAGGGAAACTTTTACGATGTTTTTCAAGAATATACAGGGATGGTAGATTTGGATTGTGATCCATCGATAAAAAGTTTCAACGGTTTGTACGGTTATACTACCTATGATGGGGTTCAATACTTTGAAAATATCGAATTTACTTCAAAGGATGCGCCTTCTGCTATTCCGTTGATGCAATACAGCTTTTTTCGTTTTGTTATTGCGATCAACCATTTCAACGATGAGATGATGATCATCGAGAATTTAGAAGAAAATGAAATATCGAGAATTGGAGAGATAGAAACGATTGTAAAATCAAAAGCCTATCAAACCAGAGATTTTTCTTTTGTAGGACAAGAAACTTCCAATTGTACGGATGAAGACTTCAAAAACTATGTAACAAAAGGAAAAGAACATTGCAAACGAGGAGATGTTTTTCAAATTGTATTGTCACGTCAGTTTCAACAAGCCTACAAAGGAGATGAATTTAATGTTTACAGAGCGTTGCGTTCGATCAACCCATCGCCGTACTTGTTTTATTTTGACTATGGAAGTTTTAAGTTGATGGGGTCTTCACCAGAAGCTCAAATTAAAGTAGGGGAAGGAAAGGCAATTATCAATCCGATTGCAGGGACATTCAGACGAACGGGAGATATGACAGAAGATATCAAGCTCGGAAAAAAGTTGTCCGAAGACAAAAAAGAGAATGCAGAACATGTCATGCTGGTAGATTTGGCAAGAAATGATTTGAGCAAACATGCAGATCATGTCAGTGTAGAAGTGTTCAAAGAAGTGCAGTATTTTAGCCATGTGATTCATTTAGTATCCACTGTAGAAGGAGAAATTAAAGGAAATCCGATAGAAATTGTGGGAGATACTTTTCCAGCAGGAACCTTGAGTGGTGCGCCAAAATACAAAGCAATGCAATTGATCGATAAATATGAAAATCAAACACGTGGTTTTTACGGCGGAGCAGTAGGAGTGATAGGATTAGATGGTTCGGTGAATTTGGCCATAGCCATACGTTCTTTTGTGAGCAAGAATAATATTCTCTATTCACAAGCAGGAGCAGGAATTGTTATTGATTCAGAAGAAGAAAAAGAATTACAAGAAGTAAATAACAAATTGGCGGCGTTGAAAAAAGCATTGGTACTGGCACAAGAAATATAAGTGGATGGTACTATTTCTCGTGGATTTGGCAAATGAAATTTTAGAAAAGAACACCGTTTAAGAATTAACAATACAAGACAAAAGAATGAACATATTAATACTAGATAATTACGATTCCTTTACTTACAACCTGGTACATATGGTGGAAGAAATTACAGGAGTTTTTCCAGATGTTTACAGGAATGATAAAATTTCAATTGAGGAAGTGGGAACCTACGATGTTATCATGTTGTCGCCTGGACCTGGAATCCCTGACGAAGCGGGGATTTTAAAAGAAGTCATTGCAACCTATGCTGCTACGAAACCTATTTTTGCGGTTTGTTTGGGTTTGCAAGCAATTACAGAAGTTTTTGGAGGGACTATCATAAACATGGACAAAGTGTATCATGGTGTCGCAACAGAAATGGAAGTCATAGACGGAGATGCATTGATTTTTCAAGGATTGCCTCAAAAATTTGAAGCAGCGAGGTACCATTCATGGATTGCTGCCAAAGAAGATTTTCCAGCAGCGTTGAAAATTACAGCAATTGATGAAGAAGGAGGGATTATGGCCTTGACACATAAAGAATACAACGTGAGTGCTGTGCAGTTCCATCCAGAGTCTATTTTAACCCCCCTAGGAGAAAAAATGGTACGGAATTTTATAGAAAATTTGAAAGAATAGTACGAAGAGGCAAGCAGCTTCAAAAAAGAAGAGATAACAATAGAAGTGGAAAGAACTTCAAATGGTGAAGTAAGAAAACTCCAAGAAATGAAACAGATATTAAACAAATTATTCGAACATCAAACGTTGAGCTTTGAAGAGGCAAAACAGGTTTTGACAGAAATTGCGGCGGAAAAATTCAGTCAAGCACATTTGTCGTCCTTTTTAACTGTATTCATGATGCGACCCGTAACTGTCTCAGAGTTGTCAGGTTTTAGAGCGGCTTTGTTAGAATTGGCCGTGAACGTAGATCTTTCTGATTTCAATACCATGGATTTGTGTGGTACAGGAGGAGATGAAAAAAACACCTTTAATATATCAACATTGACCTCTTTTGTGGTGGCAGGAACAGGAAATAAAGTAGCGAAGCATGGAAATTATTCTGTGTCTTCAGCTTCTGGTTCTTCCAATATGTTGGAATATATGGGCTATCAATTTACAAAAGATGAATCCGTCTTGAAATCACAATTGGACAAAGCCAATATTTGTTTTTTACACGCACCTTTGTTTCACCCTGCAATGAAGGCAGTCGGACCAGTTCGCAGGGAATTGGGGTTGAAAACTTTTTTTAATATGTTAGGGCCATTGGTAAATCCAAGCAGGCCGCAAAATCAATTGGTAGGTGTTTTTAATTTAGAAGTAGCACGAACCTACCATTATATATTACAAGAGACAGATTTGAATTACGGAGTCTTGCATTCCTTGGACGGTTACGATGAAATATCTTTGACAAGTCCGTTCAAACTTTTTTCTAGAGAAGGAGAAAAAATAGTATCTCCAGAAGATTTAGGCTTGAAGACCTTACAGCAATCTGAAATTTTTGGAGGAAATTCCGTTCCAGAAGCTGCAAAAATTTTCAAAAACATTCTTGAAGGGAAAGGAACAGAAGCGCAAAACAACGTGGTTTTGACAAATGCTGCCTTTGCTCTAAAAACTTTAGAGCAAAAAAAGAGTTTTGAAGCAGCTTTCGCAGATGCAGAATCTTCTTTATTGGGATTGAAAGCAAAAAAATGTTTGGAGTTGATAATAGAATAACAAAGGCGAGATAGAGTAAAATAAGAAGCAAGAAAAGTTGCAATCATTTTTCGTTTCGAAAAACTCATTTGAATTGAAATTAGAATCCTTTTATGATGAACAATATATTAGAAGAAATAGTAGCATTTAAAAAGCAAGAAGTTGCACAGATAAAAAAAGAGGTTTCTTTAGAGCAATTGGTCAAAAGTCCTGCTTTTAAAAGAGTTCCTTTGTCGTTAGCAACCGCTTTGACAGAAAAAGGTTCTTCCGGTATTATTGCCGAATTTAAAAGACAATCTCCTTCCAAAGGAGTGATCAATGCTACAGCTACTATAGAACAAGTGACGCAAGGGTACTTAGATGCCAACGCAGCAGCGCAATCCGTTTTGACAGATACCAAGTATTTTGGAGGAACCATGGTTGACTTGATGAATGCAAGAAAAGTCAACAACATACGTCCAATTTTGAGAAAAGATTTTGTGGTGGACGGTTTTCAAATTGTGGAAGCAAAAGCGATTGGTGCGGATGCAGTTTTATTGATCGCCGCTTGTTTGACAGCGGAAGAATTAAAGAAATACGGAAATTTGGCAGAAGATCTTGGATTGAGCGTATTGTATGAAGTGCACGGAAGGGAAGAGTTGGATAAAATTTCAGATCTTGACGGTAAAATTATTGGAATTAACAATCGAAATTTGAAAACTTTCAAAGTAGATTTGGAGCATTCTATTACCTTAGCAGCAGAAATCCCAGACACTTGTATCAAAATTTCGGAGAGTGGAATCAGCGACCCGAGAATTATTACAGGTTTGAAAGAATACGGATTTGAAGGGTTTTTGATAGGAGAAAACTTCATGAAAACAGAAGATCCAGGATTGGCATGTAAGCAATTTATAGATCAGTTGGGCTCGTGAAATCACGTTTGACTTAAAAGTATAGAAAATATGAAAATCAAAGTTTGCGGAATGGGAGCTCCTGAAAATATCCGGGCAGTTGCGGCATTAAAGCCTGACTACCTCGGTTTTATTTTCTTTGAGAAATCGGCTCGAAATTTTACAGGTGATATTCCTATACTCGATGCATCTATTAAAAAAACAGGTGTTTTTGTAGATGCAAGTTTTGAGTTTGTAAAAGAGAAAATTGAAGAATTTGACTTTCAGGCGGTTCAATTGCATGGAAAAGAATCTTCGGAATTTTGTCGTAAAGTAAAAGAACTCGGCGTTGAAGTTTTCAAAGTTTTTTCTGTAAAATACGATTTTGACTTTATGCGATTAAACGAATACGAAGGAATCGTAGATTCTTTTTTATTTGATACCAAAGGCGAACACCCCGGTGGGAATGGAGAGACATTCGATTGGAAGGTTTTGAAAAATTACACCTCGCGAACTCCTTTTATATTAAGCGGAGGAATTGGTTTGGATGAGGTAAAGGCGGTAGCAGAAATCATAAAAACAGGGATCCCTATATACGCCCTGGATTTGAATAGCAAGTTTGAAAAAAAACCTGCAGTAAAGGATATAGTAAAACTGAAAGAATTTTTAAACACAATAAACGTGGACAGCGAATAGCAGATTCACTTGGAACAAATTTATAACAAACCCTATGGAGCTAAAATTTCAACCTACAAAAGAAGGATATTACGGACAATTTGGAGGAGCATTTATCCCTGAATTATTGCATCCGAATGTGAAGGAGCTGGAAGATAATTATTTAGACATTATCTATTCGGAAGCGTTTCAGAAAGAGTACAAATATTTGTTAGATGTATATGTTGGTCGTCCCACTCCTTTGTATCTATCAAAAGGCTTGTCTAAAAAATTCAATGCTTCTATTTATTTAAAAAGAGAAGATTTGTGTCATACAGGTGCACACAAAGTAAACAATACCATTGGTCAAATTTTATTAGCCAAGCATTTGGGTAAAAAACGAATCATTGCAGAGACAGGCGCAGGACAGCATGGAGTTGCAACTGCAACTGTATGCGCTTTGATGGATTTGGAGTGTATTGTTTTTATGGGGGCAAAGGATATCAAGAGACAAGCACCAAATGTGGCACGTATGAAAATGCTGGGAGCTACTGTGATGTCTGCTCAAAGTGGAAGTAAAACGTTGAAGGATGCTACGAACGAAGCCATTCGTGATTGGATTGGAAACCCAGAAGAAACCTATTATTTGATAGGTTCTGTGGTAGGTCCACATCCTTATCCAGATATGGTGGCTCGTTTGCAAGCCGTGATAAGTGAAGAAATAAAAGCGCAATTGTTGGAGCAAACAGGAAGTGAAAATCCAGATGCAGTCGTAGCTTGTGTTGGCGGAGGATCCAATGCTGCAGGAGCGTTTTACCATTATTTGGAAGATGAAAGTGTGGATCTGATTGCAGTGGAAGCCGCTGGAAAAGGAGTCAATAGTGGTGAGAGTGCCGCAACTTCTCAACTGGGAGAAGTAGGAGTAATTCATGGAAGTAAAACAATTTTAATGCAAGATGAATACGGTCAAATCGTTGAGCCCTATTCGATTTCTGCTGGATTGGATTATCCAGGGGTAGGCCCTTTGCATGCTTATTTGTTTGAAAGCAAAAGAGCAATATTTTTGAATGCAACCGATCAAGAAGCGTTAGACGCCGCTTATGAATTGTCTCGAACCGAAGGAATTATTCCAGCGTTGGAAACAGCACATGCACTGGCTGCTTTAGATAAAATGGAGATCAAAGAAGGACAAGTAATTGTTTTGAATTTATCAGGAAGAGGAGATAAAGATTTAGAAACCTATATCGATCATTTAAAATAAAACGTTCTCAGTGAGACGCTTGTTTAGAAAATATACTGAAGCCTTATTTATGAAGTATTCAAGTGGTAAAAACCCCGATTTTAACAAAAAATAAAATGAGTTCATTAACAAATCTATTTCAAAAAAAAAATAAAAATCTATTGTCTGTCTATTTTTCTGCAGGATTTCCACAAAAAGACGATACAAAAGCTATCCTCAAAAGTCTAGATGCTAATGATGTAGATTTTATAGAGGTCGGGATGCCTTTTTCGGATCCCTTGGCAGATGGAACAACCATTCAGTACAGTAGTGCTGTAGCACTAGAGAATGGGATCAATTTGGATTTGATTTTTGAACAACTCAATGAAGTGAAATCAGAGATAAGCACTCCCTTGGTATTGATGGGGTACTTGAATCAAGTATTGAAATATGGAGAAAAGGAGTTTTGTCAAAAGTGCAAAGACTGTGGAATAGCGACTGTGATACTTCCTGATTTGCCAATGATAGAATATGAAAACCACTACAAAGCCTTGTTTGCAAGCTATGGTATTTCAAATGTGTTTTTAATTACACCCCAAACATCTGATCAGAGAATTCGTAAAATTGATCAAATGACAGATGCGTTTATCTATGTGGTAGCTTCTTCCTCTATTACAGGAGCGAAGGGCGAAATATCAGAGGCACAGATTGCTTATTTTGAGCGTATCAAAGCTATGGGTTTAAAAAGCACCCTAATCGTTGGTTTTGGAATTTCAAACAAATCTACTTTCAAGAAAGCTTGTGAATACATGAATGGTGCAATTATAGGTTCTGCATTCATCAATTTTTTAAAGGATAAGGGAGTGGGGCAAATCCCCGCATTTGCCAAAGGTATTTTGGATTGATCCTCTTACAAGATATCGTTTTTTATGTTTTAAGTAGAATCACGAGTATAGGTTAACTTGTTTATAGATATAAAAAATGAAAGACAAGCTTCGCAAATTTTTCAAGAGTACGGATTTTTACAAGAGCATGATTTTGATTGTTGCGGTGTTGATTCCTGTGCAACTTTCAAAGTATTTATGGGGTACCCCTGCGATTGGTTTTTCGATGGCATTAGGTGTTTTTTTTAACTCGTTGACAAATATCGCTGGGAGTGTAAAACACCGTACTTATGGAATGTTGTTTTCTGTAGGTCTGACTTTTTTTGCAACCCTTGCAATGGGTTATGCTGCATTTAGTTTGTGGCTGTTATTACCTGTATTAGCTGCACTCACTTTTAGCATCTCCTATCTTTCTGTTTATGGTTTCAGGGCCTCTTTGGTTGCTTTGTCTGGAATGTTTGCTTTGGTGATTAGTTTTGCCAACGAATATGTGCAATTGAGTGTTTTAGAATACGCTTCTTTGGTGGGGTTAGGCGGGTTGTGGTATACTGTACTTGCCAGCCTCTTTAATTTTATAAATCCAAAAATGTACGTGGAAGAATTGCTTTCTGAAGCGCTGGATTTGACGTCAGTATACCTGGGTATTCGAGGCAAACTTTTGACAGAATCAAACAATAGGTCCTCATTGTCACAGAAGTTATTTGAGCTACAAGCAGCGCTTACAGCCAAGCATGAAACCTTGCGGAATATTATTTTTACGCGACGTAAAAATTCTGGATTTTCGAATAAAATGCGAAGAGAATTGCTCGTTTTTATAGAACTGGTAGATTTGTTAGAATTGGCAATTGCGACTCCTGTTGATTACGAAGAAATGGATCGAGTTTTCAAAAAAAAATCCAAAGAAATTCTTTCATTCGCAACATTTATTCATGAATTAGCTGAACAATTCTCGCAGATTTCAAAAGCCATCGTAAGGAGTGAAAAGGTTGTTCCAAATCCAAAAATAGCAACACTTTTAAAAGAAATTGAGACGACGGTGCGAATTTTGAGCAATACAAACAACAAGCATGTGAATGAAGCGGGAGTTTTTATGTTGACAAGTTTGTTAGAATATCAAGCGGTACAAAATGAAAAGTTGAAATCAATTGAACGAGTTTTGAATACCATGTCTCTCAAAAATTCATTGGGTTTGGAAAGCCGAAAGGATACCCCTTTTTTAACAGCACCTGATTACGGGGTTCATAAACTGAAATCGAATTTCACTTTTCAGTCGTCTATTTTTAGACATTCCTTGCGTTTGTCTATTGTCATGGTTATTGGTTTTTTAATCGGTGAGCTCCTTTCTTTTCAGAACTCTTATTGGATTTTAATCACCCTTTTGGTAATCATGCGTCCAAGTTATGGATTGACAAAAAAAAGAGTAAAACAACGTGTTCTAGGGACTTTGATTGGAGCGGTTTTTTCATTAGGAATAGTTTATCTGACGCAAGACACGTTTGTTTTTGGAGTTATCGCTGTTGTTTCTTTGGCCATAGCTTTGTCTTTTGTGCAATTGAATTACAAAACCTTTGCTGTGTTCATCACCATTCATATTGTATTCGTATATAGCTTGTATAGTTCAGATGTTATCCATGCAATTCAATTTCGAATTATTGATACCTTGGTGGGAGCAGTTTTGGCAACTTTTTCAAATTTCTTTTTGTTTCCATCATGGGAGTACATGACAGTCGATGATTTGATTTTAGAGGCTCTCAAAACACAGCAGGTTTATTTGCGAGAAATCTATGAAAAGTACCGTGACAAAGGAGTTACCACCGTTGCTTATAAATTGTCTCGAAAAAAAGCCTTCTTGGCGATGGGAGAGCTCAATACTGCCTTTCAAAGAATGACACAAGAACCGAAATCTAGACAAAAGTATTTCAATGAATTGTACAAAATAGTAGTACTAGGAAACACATTTCTCTCTTCTTTGGCTTCTTTGGGGACCTATGTGAGAAATCATACAGATGTTCCTTTTTTGGAGGAAACAGAAGAGTTGGGGAGAAGTATAAAAATCAAATTGCAACAAGCAACAGCGCTTTTAAAATTTAAACCCTTGGAAGATGAAATCGTATCTAAAGAGTTTGAGGACGCTCAGAAGCATGTGGAAGAAAAATTTGACAATCGAGTTGTTTACAATCGAAACAAAGATCAGAAATCATCCTCCAATTCAGCTCAAGAAACCAGGCTAGTTTTGGAGCAACTATCTTATTTGTCTAATTTATCGCAAAATATTTGCCATCGAATTGAAGTATATCAGAACAAAAAGAGTTAGATTTCATCAGTTTCAAATTGAGAGGAACTCTTACTATTGAATAAATCACACTTTTAAAGCCAATCTATATTTGAGCGTGTAGATTTCTAAAAGTACAATTTACAGCTACTTTTTAAGATCGAAATGATACCGCACTCCTGCCAACAATTGAAACCCTTGCACGTTGAAATTCTCAAAACGAGCGTAGTTTTGATTGAATAAATTTTGAATTTCAAGGGAAGCGCTCCACTTGTGCTGCAATTGGTATTGCGTACTCAAACTTACGTCCGCAAAACCTTTTAATTCCTTTGAAATAGCACTCAAGTCCGATTGTATCGCCAAATCTTTACGCTTTCCTACAAGAAGAATTTCTGCTTTGTGATGCCATTTTTTATGCTGGTACGAGCCAAATAATTTGGAGTCAAAGTTTGGTAAATTCCAAGCTGATTCCTGGAGATCTGTTTTATAATGTTGAAAACTTATATTCGCTCCCACAAAGAGGTTGGCAATGAGTTCTGTACGAACCTCCCCAAACAATTGAAAAGATCGGAGATCGTCATATACCACGTTGAAGGAATTCCCGTATTGATAGCCTTTTGTAAGGACATTTGTTCCGTCCGATAAATTTGGGTTCAATTGAAACAAAGGCCTGTTGTTGTCTTTTCGAAGACTCGCTTTTAGATGATAGGAAACTTTCGAGGAAATAATTCCTTTAGCCCCAGCAAACACATGGAAGACTCTATTGGTAGGACTTGCGTTCAGTGACGGTGAGACATACGGGTTGCTCGTGACAAAATCCCTGTAGGAATTTTGCGTCAGCCCACCATTGATTCCTGCATAAATACTCAATAATTTTTCATCAAATGAATAGTCTATCTGAATGTCTGGGTACACATAAAATTTTTGAGTGTTTTTTTCCATATCAGAATTGTGTACGAGTTGAGTTCCAATAGAAAAATCAAATTCATCTTTTGATATCGGATAAGTAGCGTTGGCTGTAAAAGTCAATTGACCGTAGTTTAGCTCCTCGGTTCCAATAAAATTGTTGTCAAAAGAGCCGTTCAGAATATCGATGTTAAAATTTGTTAGAAGAGTGTTTTTTTCTAAGCGGAATTCAAAGACTGATTGCAGATGAACTTGCGTTTCTTGACTGTCAAACTTGTCAGAAAAATAGCGGAAGGAAATATTGGTTTTTTTCAAATTTCCATTTGCGAGTAACAAAGCTCCTCCCATAGCCAAATGTCTAAAAGATTGTTTTTCTTCAATACTTTCCAGTACAGCTTGGTCAAAAGCAATGTTGGAAGCTAAGCCATACCAATTGTAACGGTCTCTTTGGAAGTCCAAATTAGCCAACCATGTGTGGCGCTCCTGTTGGTTTTTATAACCAATACCTAATTTTGTATTGATGTAATTGTTGTCTAAAAGAACCTCAGGAACTCCTCCCCGTGAAGCTTTGTTGTAGAGAGAAAAACTGAAATCATGTTGCTTCTTTTTTTGTGTGACAAAGGCTTCCAGAAGCGGAGTGTTATAACTTCCAAAGCCAATTTTGACATAGTTTGGATATGTAAATGATTGATTTTCTTCCAAAGGTGTTTGATAAGCACCTGCATCGGGTTGGAAAAGAGAAAGAATTCTTTTGCTGTTGATACGGTAAAATTGCTTTTTTTTCGAACTGTTATTTGTGTCAATTTCTGGTGCATCTTTCAGTTTGAAGGCATCAGATAAAGTTGGAGTATAAGAACTTACTACATTGATAACTTCTGTGGCGATGCTTTCTTTCTCTTGCTGTGCAGATAGAATATAAGTAAATAAGAATAGAAGTAGAAAGAATTTTTTTCTCATATGTTTAAAATTGTTCGAACGATTTAGTCGCTATTGGTTCCTAACTTGCTTTCAAAAAGGTTTATTAAGTTTTTTCAAGGATTAGAAATCCGTTTGGGATTCTTGAGTTTGTGTGTTTGTTTTGTTTGAATTTATTTTTTTAAGAATTACTTGTGCTTCCTCGACCAAGTCTGGAAATTGCTCGTAATTTTTTATAATATTTTCTAAAATATAGGTTGCTTGGAAAGCATCTTTTAGAGCGTCGTAATTTTTTGCCATTAAGATCAGTCCTCTCACTCCCCAAATTCTATAAGAGGCATAATCCGCTGTCAATTCCTGAATGACTTTGTTAGAATTCTCATATGCTTTGTTTTTGTTCTTAAAATAAGCCTTGTAATACAAAGACTCTGCTTTTAGAACGCCTTTTGCTATTTTTTCGAGTGTTTCGTAAGCAGTTTTTGCTTTATCGAATTGCTGTGTTTTTATACTAGAGCGTGCGATGTACAAATGTGCATCAGATTTAATTTGCAAGCCTGATTTTTTGGTGTCCAATACTTTCTGAGCATAGACAATACTTAGTTTGTAGTCTTTTTTCTCATAGCTCGCTTTCATTAAATTGAGTTTCGAAAACAACATATTTTGCGGAAAGTTGGCCTCATTTTCCAATCTTTTAAGAAGTGGAATTGCACGGACCCAATCATTTTTTTGTAAGGATAATTTGGCCAATTGCAGAAGAGAAGGTTCCGTATATTCATTGTTCTTTTGCGCTATGATATAAGCATAATGCTCGCGTGCTTTTTCATTGTTTTTACTATTGATATGGGCTTGACCACTGAAAAAATGAGCTTTCAGACGATGTAATCCGTCTGGGAAGTTCTTGAAATATTTTTCAAAGCTAGCAATGGATTGCGTCCATTTGTTTTTTAAATACTTGTTCTCAGCCGCGGCATACATGGCATTTTCTAGATCCATATCGTTGACATTACTGTATGCTATCTTTTGAACCCATTTGGCATATTCATCGACTTTGTCAATGTCAATATATACCCTTCTTGCGTTGGCAATGGCTTGCTGTACCTCTTTAGTATTCGGATAATTTTCTACGATGTATTTGTATTGTTCAATGGCTTTGTTTGCTTGATTCTCGTTGAAATAAATCAGTCCGATTTTTAAGAGGGCTTTTGGAAGATAAAGACTCTTTTTATGATCGCTTGTCAATTGTTGAAAAGTAGCAAGCGCCATTAAGTTTTGTTTGGTTTTTAGATATGCATTTGCCAATTCAAAGAGAGCATCGTCTTTGTAGGAAGAGTCAGGGTATTTTTTAGAAAATGAAATCAAGCTTTCAATTTTTCTTTGATCTCTTTCAACGAAACCGTAGCTGATGGCCTTTTGATAGGTCGCATAATCCGCATCAATACTGTTGTTTTCAATGACCTTTTGATAAGACGTCAACGCATTCCAATAATTTTTAGAGATGAAATGACAATCTCCCAATCGAACATAACTGTCATTTTTTTTGACAACATCCACTGATTTGGTTTTGATAAAATTTTCAAAATGAACGATGGACCTTTCGTAGTCATGTAGCTTGAAATAGTTGTAAGAAAGCGCATATTCGATGTTTTTATGTTCTTCAGTATCCTCAGCTTCTTTGGATTTATAAAATGTTTTAAAATACTCCAAGGCTTGCGAGTATTTCTGGAGGCGATAAAAACTTTCGGCCAACCAATAAAGTGCTTTCGATTGCATTGGTTTGTCAAATGTTTGAAGACTGGCATTTTTGAAATATTGGGAAGCCTGTTCGTATTTGGCGTTTTGAAACAATTGCGTTCCTCTGTTTAAAGAAATCTTTTGAAAAACCACATCCTTTGCGAGCCCTTTAATTTTGTAATGGTTCAATGCTCCTTGGAAATCTTTTGAGCCGATAAAAGATTGCAGCAAGAGTCCATGGATACTTTGTGCATTTTTGCTTTTTGGGTAGCGGTCGATATAACTGAGTAAAACCTCAGAAACACTCGTATACGGATTTCCAATATCGTAGCTTAATTTTGCATAATTGTACCAGGCATCTGCCTTGATATCCCGATCAAAATTTAGTTCCGAACAGTTTTTAAACGCATTGAGTGCCGCTGTTTTTTTGTTCAACTTTAGATAAGCATCCGCGAGGTGGTAGTATGCATTTTGAGCAACCAAGTCTTTGCCTTTTACAATTTTAGCAAACGTTCCAATGGCATTTTTAAAATCTTTTGTTTTGTAGTAAGCATACCCTAAAAAGTAATGATCGTTCGTTGAAAGTTGGTTTTTCTTGCCGCGGTATTTTTTTAGGTAAGGAATAGCTTCGCTGTATTTTTTTAAATAAAACATGCTCTCTCCAATGATTTTAGAAACTTCTGAAATTTCTCGACTCGAAGTGTTTTTTAAAAGTTTTTTTCCATCATTTTGGGCCTGTTCGTACTTTTTTTGTTTGAATTGGATATTTACCTTATAGTAAGCCAACTCTTTTTGATAGCGGTCTACATTTTCCAGAGACTCGAAATGCTTTAATGCCACTTCAAAATTTTCTTCTAAGTAAGCAATATAGCCAACGTAATAATGAGAATCGTTGAGGTATTTTTTCGAAGTTGTCAAGGTGAGTAAATATTCCTTTGCTTTCGGGTAATTTTTATCGATGAAATAAGCATAGCCCATTCTAAAACGATAGGCTTCCCTTTGTTGGGGGCTCATGAATTCGACAGAAACTTGAAGAAACCATTGGAGAGCTTTTGTTGGTTCTTTCGAATCGTAGTAATGGTTTCCAACCTCCAAGTAAAGCTGATTCTTTCGAATCTTTGATGGGTGAGCGTTGAGAAATTCTTGGACGAGCTTGTCAGTGTTTTTTTTGTTTAATTTCACCCTGCTCAACACAAGGTAATAGTGACAAGTTTCCTTTTGATCGGAATCCATGATAGACCAAGCTTCCTCAAGAGAAATACGAGCAGCTTTGTACATACCTGCGTTGTAATGTTGAATACCTCTTTCAAGCGGGTGTTCATTGGCAACAACGAGGGCGGATTTTTGAGCATTTCCAAACAGGGATACAGAGAGGAAAAGGAAAATAAAGATGTATTTTAAAAACTTCATCAAGATCGCATTTTGTCTTTCAAAAATAAATAATTATCTCAGAATAGAACGATTCTGACTGCGTTTTATTTGAAGTAATGAAACATACAACTTCTGTTTTTTTTTAATTGCCCATTCCCTTTGAAATCGATAAGTTTGTAATTCAAAAATAGCGATATGGCAAGTTCAATATTGAAATTAGATAAAGCGAATATTTACCAAGAGAAAAACTTGGTGCTCTCTAATGTGAATCTCCGGATTGAAAAAGGAGAATTTCTTTATCTTATAGGTAAAACAGGAAGCGGTAAAAGCAGTCTCATGAAAACCTTGTATGGTGATTTGAACTTGAAACAAGGAACAGGGGAAATTGTAGGTTTTGATTTGACAAAATTAAAAGAAAAAGAGATTCCCTTTTTGCGAAGAAAAATTGGTATTGTATTTCAAGATTTTAAATTGTTAAATGATAGAACTATTTTTGAGAATTTAAAATTTGTTTTAAAGGCAACAGGTTGGAAAGACAAGAAAAAAATGGCAGAAAAAATAAAAGAAGTATTGGAGAAAGTAGACATGCAGACCAAAGATTTTAAAATGCCTTTTCAATTGTCTGGAGGTGAGCAGCAAAGAATCGCCATTGCCAGAGCCCTTCTGAACGATCCAGAACTGATTTTAGCCGACGAGCCAACGGGAAATTTAGATCCTAAAACCTCTATAGAAGTGATGGGGTTGTTAGGAGAAATTCACAAAAGTGGAAAATCCATCTTAATGGCGACGCATGATTATGCCTTGATTTTAAAATTTCAACAACGTACCTTGAAATGCGAAGGAGGAGAGCTGTTTGAAGTACAACAACAAACAACTACAGCTTCCTAAGTTTTAGAAGGTAGCAAGCCTGCAGAGCTGAAAACTGATAAGTGCGGTTTTTTTTGAGTTTAAAGAAGTTTTTTGATTCTTTGAGCAGCATGCATCGGATTGAATTTTTCAAGAATTTTTTTTCTCAAATCAATGTGGGAATTGTCAAATTCTTGAGCAAACAAACGTTCAATTGTTTCTATGAATTCGTGGTTCGTATTCGCCAATAAACAAGCCGATTCTAGCCCTGTGTCTTCAATCATTTTTGTATTGGCAATCACAAATTTTCCTTTTGTCAAGCAATGTAGTAATCGCAATTTGATACCCGCTTTTTGAAACGTAATCAAAATATGCAAGTGAGCTTTTTGAAACAGTGTTTCAAGCGCTTCATTTGATTCGATTCTCTCAAAAGAAATAGACGCATGGCCTGCAATCGCTGCCAAAATTTCAGGGTCTTTAGAACTGCTGGCAACAACCAATTTGTGCCTCAGTTTTTTGAAAATAGCAATGGTTTTGTGCAGTGCTTTGCGATTGTCAGAAACCCTCAAATCCCCATGCCACAGGGCAAATTTTTCTTTACCTTCTATGAAAGGCAGCGCTTTGTTTTGGAAGAACGCCGGTATGTAAACTGTTTTATCACCGTATTTTTGCGCGAAGTAGTCGTGCTCATAAGGAGAAATAGTTAAGAGGTGATCTGCTTTTTCTAACACGACTTCGTATCTCTCTAATTTTTTAGATTCGGTTTTGAAAAATGCTTTTTTGTATTTGCTCGTTTCACTTTTCCCCAAGCCGTCGTAATAGCGGTGCTCAATATTGTGCGTTCTTACCAAGATAATTCTCTCCGGAAAAGAAGTAAAATTCAAAGGAAAAGTAGTGTGCAGACCCTCAAATAAAATAGGATTTTTGTCTAAAAGCAAACGGTTCATAAGTTTTTTAGAGCTCCTTGTTTTGACGATAAAAGGTTTTCTGGAAACCAAGTCTTTGTAAGATTTTTTACGTTTGTAGTAATATACTTTGGCGCAATATCTTTCCAATTCAAGCGCTTGGCCTCTACCGTATTCATAGGTGTGTAAAGTAATGATCACACCGAGTTTGGACAAGCTTTTTAACTTATAGAAAACATCGATGACACCCCCGTAATTCGGTGGATAAGGGACATCGAAAGAAACGATGTGAAGTTTTTTTTGTTCAGTATCTGTGGGCAATTTTTACTAATTTTTTATAGACTTTCGTCCAGCCTTTCCATTCTCCTTGCTCTGCTAAAGACGAATTGTGCCATAAAGATACAAAAGTCCCATTTACTGCTTTTATATGTGCAACAATTTTCTCAATTTTTGAGATAGCTTGTTTGGGGGAGAGTTGTAAATATTGATTTAAGGTTCCGTCCATTACTTGAAAAGGATGAATTATCAAGGGACGTTCTTCGTTTTTTTGAAGGTTGAAAAAAGGATATGCAGTGCAAATTCCTGCACGAAACCCAATTTGAGAAGCGAATCCCATCGTGAAATCCTCTGTAATAGCATTGGAAATCAAGTTTTCGTAGGTTTGAGGAAGACTCATTTTTAAAAAATGTTGTCGACTCCTTTCAATTTTGAAATTTGCAATCTTCTCCAAACGCTTTTTTTCGATTTCAATTTTTTTTGTATTCGAATTGGATGCGTAAGAGGGGTGTATGCCAACGGGATTGTTTTTATGGATCCTCTGAATCAATTTTTGTAGAGTCTTAGATTTGTATGAAAGACTTTTGTCAAAAGTGGCTCGATCTGCCAAAAGAAAAAAATACGCATTTTTTGTGTTGTATTTTTTCTGTAGTTGTTCAATGGTTTGATACGTGTCGAAAGGATCTTTTTTAAATAATAGATAGACGAGTCTGTTTTTGAGTTGAGAAAATTTTCCTGTAGCCAAAGATTTTAAAGCCCCTCCAAGGAATTGGCCGAGTCCTTTTCCTTTATAGGCGTATGCAATGTCAATGTCTAAAGAGTTCAGGTAATTGTATTTTTGAGCAGGGAAATAATAGTTGGGCATTGTTTTGAGAAGCGCAGATTTCAACTCGTGTGCCCAAAAATTAACCACAGGAATGTCTAAAAAGTTATTTTGAAAAGCAACGGAGCTTTCAGCCGCATACCGCTGGTGTTCGTCTAACGACAAAGGGAGGTATTCTTCGTAACGGCTTACCATAAAAAATACAGCCGCAAATAGATCAAATTGAAAGCTAGAATCTTTGGAGGTTTTGAAAAAATAGGGAATGCTATTTTGCCACTCAACAAGTATTTTTTGCATTCGAATGTCTTGTTCAAATAACAGTGGATGCGGAGAAATAGAAATACTATCTGCAATTTTTTTTGAGCTGTAATTTATTTTTGGCACTCCTTCTAGCAAAACGAATTCTTCCAAATTCACTTCTTTGAAAGAAACATGCAAAACCTTTTGAAATAGAACTTTCAAAGCATAGGTCAATCGATTGCTTTTGTACTCACTATAAATAAATATCATAGAAGGTTGCGATAAATTTCTTTCAAATGTTTTTGTTCATTTTCCCAATTGTAAACCTTGGCAGCTTCTTCAATATTTGTGCACCAAGTGTCATATTGCTCTTGATTGCTAAAAATTTCTAAGACTGTATTTGCCAATTTTTCCGGGTCATGTGTATGACTGACAAGTCCAATATTATTTTTTTGGACCAAATCGGCAATAATTTGTCTGTTAGAAACCAGCATGGGGGTTTTCGCTTGGATGTAATCAAAAATTTTATTGGGCAAACTGTATTCGTAATTCAAGTTGGTGTTTTTGTCCAAAGACAGCCCCAAATCAGCGACTTTCGTATACCGCATCAATTCTTCATAGGGTTTTCTTCCAATTAGAAAAACGCGTTTTTCAAGTTTGAGTTCCGCAACTTTTTTCTTCAATAGAGGAAATACATCGCCACTACCAATAACGTACAATACAAAATTTGGCAAGTACTGCATCATTTCAACAGCTTCCTCACCCCCACGATCAATATTGATGCCAGCACCTTGTAAAATGAGCATTTTTCGTCCATTTTTTGTCTTTTTAACAAAGACTTCATCCAATTCGATATCCGTTAATTTAAAAGCAATATTTCGAATGACTTTTACAGGAACCTTGTATTTTTTTGTATAGATTTCTGCAATGATGGCATTGACTGTATAAACATTTTTTAATTTTTTAAAAATTGATTTTTCAATCAGGAGCCATGTTTTTTGTATCAGTGGTCTATGGATGAGTTCAGGGACTTCCGTAAACAGTTCATGGCTGTCGTATACCAACTTTTTTTTTGTCAGCTTACTGATCAAAAAATTCGGGAGTAAAGTGTCTAAATCATTGGCAACCAAAATGTCTTTCTTTTTAAATAGCAACAGGAAAAACAGTCGAATACTATATTCTGCATAAAATAAAAATCCGTTGTTGAAAAAAAGTTGCATACGACGTGTCTGGTAGTTTCGATGCAGAGGAGTACTTGATTTTAATTTTCTGCCAATCACTAGAATGTCAAAACCATCTTCCGAAAGCGCAGTGCAAATTTTGTGTACGCGCTGATCAGTACTTAGGTCATTGGTAACGGATACGACAATTTTTTGCAAAGTAGTTTAGTTTGTAGTGCAAGTTACAAATTCGTGCTCATTCTTACTAACAGCAAAAACAGATCTTTCGGTTCTTGTAGAGTGCAAGGTTTTTGTTTTGGCAGCGAAATATTTTTTTCAAAAAGAGAGAAGTACTATTTTAGCGCTTGGATTTAAATCGAAATACCATGAGAATAGCCATTATCATTTGTTCGTTCAGTGTTTTTCTTTTGTATGCATGCACAAGCAAAAACAACCTCGGGTTGAAGCAGCCGAAAAACATCATATTGTTGATAAGTGATGGAACAGGTTTGTCGCAAATTTCTGCTGCATTTTATTACAAAAATACGCCCGTACATTACCAAAGATTTCAAAACATAGGTTTGATAAAAACATCCTCTTCCCGTCAAAAAATAACAGATTCTGGAGCGGGTGCTACCGCTTTTGCAAGTGGTGTAAAAACATACAATGGGGCTATTGGGGTCGCAGACGATTCGACATCTGTTCGCAACCTTGTAGAAATCGCTTCTCGAAATAATCTAAAAACAGGTGTCATCGCCACCTCGTCTATTACGCACGCAACGCCTGCC
>CAJQMT010000017.1 GCA_905479475.1 uncultured Flavobacteriaceae bacterium | reverse complement strand
ACTATCAATGCATATTCCTATAATGTTTCATTCAAAGATAAATTATTTAAAGAGGCATTACAGAATAGTGATGTCTTGATACCCGATGGTATTGGTGTGGTTTGGGCAGTACGTTTGTTAACAGGAAAAAAAATAAAAAAAATTGCAGGAGCTGATTTGTTTTTTTATGAAATGCAACGTTTGCAAAATACTGAAGGCAAATGTTTTTTTCTGGGTAGTACCAATGAAACATTAACTAAAATAGTAAAAAGAGCCAGTATTGAGTATCCAAATGTGGAATTACAAACCTATTCACCACCCTATAAACCTGAATTTTCAGAAGAGGATAATATCAAAATGATAAAAGAGATAAATGCTTTTAAACCCGATGTATTATTTGTTGGTATGACGGCTCCAAAACAGGAAAAATGGGCATATATCAATTTTAATAGTTTACAAGCAGGACACGTTTGTTCAATTGGTGCCGTATTTGATTTTTATGCAGGAACTGTGACAAGAGCTCCCAATTGGATGATAAGAATAGGATTAGAATGGCTTTACAGACTGGTAAAAGAACCCAAAAGAATGTGGAGAAGGTATTTGATTGGAAATACTATATTTGTTTTACAAATTTTGAGAGAAAAATATTTACAAACTAACAGGAATAGATAATGAATACTAAAGTAGCATTAATCACAGGAATAACCGGACAAGACGGGTCCTATTTGGCCGAATTATTATTAGAAAAGGGGTATATTGTACATGGTGTCAAAAGAAGATCTTCTTTATTCAATACAGACCGTATTGACCATTTGTACCAAGACCCTCACGATCCAGTCCAACGATTGAAATTGCATTATGGAGATCTCACAGATTCCATGAACTTGACACGGATCATTCAAGAAGCACAGCCCGATGAAATATACAATTTAGGAGCGATGTCTCATGTCGCTGTTTCTTTTGATACTCCTGAGTACGTGGGTAATGTGGATGGATTGGGAACCTTGAGGATATTGGAAGCCGTTAGAATTTTGGGATTGGAAAAGAAAACCAAAATATACCAAGCCTCTACCTCTGAGTTGTATGGAGGAATGCCAGAAAATAAAAACGCCAAAGGTTTTTATGATGAGAACTCACCTTTTTATCCGCGTTCACCATACGGTGTTGCCAAAATATATGGTTTCTGGATCACAAAAAATTATCGTGAAGCCTATGAAATGTTTGCCTGTAATGGTATTTTATTCAACCATGAATCGCCGAGAAGAGGAGAAACTTTTGTGACGCGAAAAATTACCCGTGCCGTTGCCAAAATAGCCTTAGGTCTTCAAGAGAAAATTTACCTAGGAAATCTAGAAGCCAAACGAGACTGGGGGCACGCCAAAGATTACGTTCGTATGATGTGGATGATTTTACAAGCAGAAAAACCGGAGGACTGGGTGATTGCCACAGGAGTCACTACCACAGTACGAGATTTTGTGCGAATGGCTTTCGGTGAAGTAGGAATAGAATTGGAATTCAAAGGGGAAGGTGTAGACGAAAAAGCGTTTGTGAAGGCTTGTAAGAATAAAGCTTACCAAATTGAAATTGGGAAAGAAGTTCTATCTGTGGACCCTACCTATTTCCGTCCCACCGAAGTAGACTTGTTGATAGGAGATCCCACAAAAGCAAAAGAACAATTGGGATGGGTGCCAGAATACGATTTAGCATCTTTGGTAAAAGACATGATGATTAGTGATGTTCAATTGATGAAAAAAGATGTGGATTTGTTGAAAGCAGGTCATGAAATTTTAAAACAGGCCGAGTAGAGGAGCAGTGAATCAGTGAAACAGTGAATCAGTGAAACAGACCGTATCACGGCATCAGCGCACCACGGTGTCATCAAAATTAAAACAAACCATGAACAAAATTGATAAAATATATATAGCTGGACACAAGGGACTTGTGGGTTCTGCGATTGTTAAAAATTTAAAATCAAAAGGATACTCCAATTTGATTTACAGAACCTCTACAGAGTTAGATTTGATAAATCAAATGGCGGTTGCCTCTTTTTTTCAAACGGAAAAACCTGACTACGTAATTTTAGCAGCAGCAAAAGTGGGGGGTATTGTTGCCAATAATACTTATAGAGGGGCTTTTATTTATGAAAACATGCAAATTCAAAACAATGTAATTCATCAATCCTATGTCCACGGGGTGAAAAAATTGTTGTTTTTGGGTTCTACCTGTATTTACCCTAAAAACGCTCCGCAACCTATGTCGGAAGATTGTTTGTTAACGGACGTATTGGAATACACCAATGAACCTTATGCGATTGCAAAAATTGCAGGGCTTAAAATGTGTGAATCGTATAATTTACAATATGGCACTAATTTTATCTCCGTGATGCCTACCAATTTGTACGGCCCTAATGACAATTTCAATTTGGAAACGTCCCATGTGCTCCCGGCGATGGTGCGTAAGATACACCTTTCAAAATGTTTGGAAGATGAAAATTGGGAAGGCATCGAAACAGATTTAAATAAAAGACCAATTGAAGGCGTTCATGGAAAGAGTACTAAAAATGAAATTCTTGAAATTTTAGAAAAATATGGTATTTTTAAAAAGGACAAAGTAACATTGAACTTGTGGGGAACAGGAAAACCTATGAGAGAGTTTTTATGGAGTGAGGATATGGCAGATGCCTGTGTATTTTTGCTGGAAAATAGAGACTTCAAGGATGTCAAAACAGCCGGTATTGAGATAAGAAATACACACATCAATATAGGTACAGGAAAAGAAATTGCCATTGCAGAACTGGCTGCGATGATTAAAAAAAAGATTGGTTTTCAAGGCAATGTAGTTTTCGATACCTCCAAGCCAGACGGAACCATGAGAAAACTGACAAACCCTGCAAAACTGAATGCATTGGGTTGGAAACATAAAATAGATTTGGCAGAAGGAATTCGATTGATGTACGAACATTATTTAGCTTCTTCTTAATTTTTTTTAAAAATAGATTTGTTTTCGAAAATAAAAGCTCAATAACGTTCTAATCACAAATAGTTACTGCAGAGTTCATTTAGGCATGTACTTTAATTCAAAAAAAGTTGCATATTTGTCTCTGAAACTCGTAAAGAATCCAATGTTCGTACAAAAAACAAAAAAAGTATTTTTATTTTCTTCATTTGTAGATGCTTTTTTATTGGTGTTGTCGTTCTTTATAGCCAAAAGTTGGGTGTTTGAAGAATCGATTCCCGATGTCTTTTTTTACAATAGTTTGGTTGTAGGCTGTATTTTTCTTTGGACAATAATTTGTTTCAAGCTCAATTTGTACGAGCTGCCTAGAATTATATTCCTTCACAAGATTATTTCTAAAAATTTATATGTTTTATTTGTCTTTACGCTATTAAGTGGAGGACTGATTTTTTTTGTAACAGATTATAAGTTTTCACGTTTCTTTTTTGGTGTGTTTATACTAGTTTTTGCGATCAGTATTCTATTGTGGCGCATGGGATTCATTTATCTATTGAAAAAATACAGAAGAAGAGGGTTCAATGATAGTAAAATAGTCTTGGTAGGCGTCAATCAAAACATTGTCAATTTGGTGGATCGGGTGTATTTGAATCCAAATTATGGTTTCCAAATAAAGGCCTTGTTTACAGATGCTTTGCTCACAAAGGAACTAGAACAATACAAAAAAGGAGTATTGTCAGAAACAATTTCCTTTTTAGAAAAAAACAAGATAGATGAAATGGTAATTTCATTGCCTTACACGCAGGGTGAATTGATCAATCAATTGATCCGTTATGCCGACAATCATATGATTCGCGTACGTATAATTCCTGAGTTCTCAGAATACCTGTCCCAAGCTTTTACGATAGATTATATTGAGAACATCCCAATAATGAAACTTCGCAGAGAACCACTGCAAAGTTTTACAAACAGAGTCCTAAAAAGAACTTTTGATGTGATTTTTTCTTTGGCGGTGGTGATTTTTATTTTTTCATGGCTGTTTCCAATTCTAAGTTTGATGATAAAACTAAACAGCAAAGGTCCCGTGTTTTTTGTACAAAAGAGAACAGGGAGAGATGGGCGTTCTTTTAAATGTTTAAAGTTTAGAAGTATGGAGGTCAATAACGAATCTGATGTGTTACAGGCAACAAAAAACGATGCGCGTGTTACGCGAGTAGGCGCCTTTTTACGCCGCACTAGTTTGGACGAAATGCCACAGTTTTTCAATGTGTTGTGCAATCAGATGTCTGTCGTGGGACCTCGACCGCACATGTTAAAACACACAGAAGAATATCGGAAATTAGTCGATAAATTTATGGTGCGTCACTTCGCAAAGCCCGGTCTTACCGGATGGGCACAAATCATTGGGTATCGAGGAGAAACAAAAAAAGTGAGCGATATGAAAAATAGAGCGAATGCTGATATTTGGTACATCGAAAACTGGAGTTTTCTGTTGGATCTTAAAATTATTACCAAAACAATTACCATGGTGTTTTTCCAAAAAGATGAAAATGCCTTTTGATAAAGCCTTAAAATTTGCGCAAAAATTAAAGATTTCCAAATAGCTTACTGTTTTTATAGCGAAAAGATTAAGAGTTTAGCGCTCTAGCGTAACCGATAATTAAAAAAAGGCTTGGGAATAATCAATTTTGAATGACAATGAAAAGGAGCTCCGAAAAGAGCTCCTTTTTTCTATGCAAGAAAGCCTTGTTTTACTGCGTAGATTTGTTACAGATTGATTAAATTTGTAGCTTAATTCTGTAGAAAAAGACGAACCCCTAAAAATTCTGATATGAAAAAAGTAATAGCACTTTTGTTTAGCACCAAATTGATGGCACTTTTGTTTCTGTCTTTTGGAATCGCTATGGGAATCGCAACTTTTATTGAAAATGATTTTGGAACACAGACAGCCAAAGCGCTAGTTTACAACAGTTGGTGGTTTGAAGCCATGATGCTTTTGTTTGTGGTGAATTTTTTCGGCAATATTTTCAGATACCGACTTTACAAAAAAGAAAAGTTTTCTGTATTGCTTTTTCATTTGTCATTTGTGTTTGTCATCCTAGGAGCAGGAGTTACCAGATACATCAGTTATGAAGGCGTCATGCCGATCAAAGAAGGAGAGACAACCGATGTGTTTTTTTCAGAGAAAACCTATTTGACCCTTACCCTTGATAATAACAAAGAACAACGTGTGGTGAGTGAAGATCTATTGCTTTCAGCTCGCGGGAAAAATGATTTTGTGTTCGATACAGATTTTAGAGGGCAAGAGGTAGCATTGGAACTTCAAAATTACGTCCCCTATGCGTTTCAGCAATTTGAAGAAAAGGAGGATGGAACTCCTTATTTACATTTTGTAGAATCAAGCAGTGGAAGTCGTCACGATCATTACATCAAAAAAGGAACACTGGAAAATATACACGGGGTTTTGGTTGGTTTTGGACATGCAAAAGATGCCTTGGTCAATTTTGAATGGGTAGATGAGGAATTGAAAATGGAATCGATTTTTGAAGGTACCTTTTTACGTATGGCAGATCAACTTCGAGGAAACATCCAAAAAGATACGCTAGAGACCTTTAAATATTTAACCCTGCACAATATTGCAGGAATGAGTTTTGTGGTTCCTAAGCCACCCTTGGAAGGAGAGATGACATGGGTTTCAGGGAAGAAAGAAGAACACCCTGAAGATTTGTTAGTTTTCAAAGCATTTTCCAAAGGTGAAGAAAAAAATATAGAAGTAAAAGGAGGACAATACACGACCAATTCTCCAGTCCAATTTCAAATGGCAGGATTGAATTTCAGATTGAGTTACGGAGCCAAAGAATTAAAACTTCCTTTTCAGATCAAATTGAATGACTTTCAATTGGAAAAATATCCAGGATCAGAAAGTGCCATGTCTTATGCGAGTGAAATTACAGTAATCTCTCCAGAAGAAACATTCGATTTTAGAGTGTTTATGAACCATATTTTAGATTACAACGGCTACAAGTTTTTCCAGTCCAGTTACGACATAACTCCCGAGTATGAAGAAACCCGATTGTCTGTAAACCACGATTTTTGGGGTACATGGATTACCTATGTTGGATATTTTTTGCTGTATGCAGGGTTGATGCTTATCATGTTTGTGAAAAACACCCGTTTTTCCGCTTTGAGAAACCAATTGCGAAAATTGAAAATAAAAAAAGAATTGCTGACGCTTGCAGTAGGTGTTTTTCTTTCCTCAAGTGCTTTCTCTCAAGAAGATCATACAGGGCACAACCATGCACCAGGTGAAAAACATGCACATGAAAATGTTTCCAAGGAAGTAGAAGAACTAGACTCTCTATTGATTGCCAATGCAGTAGACAAGTCACACGCAGAAAAGTTCAGTGCCTTGGTCATCCAAGATGCAGGAGGAAGGATGAAACCGGCACATACTTTTGCCTCTCAGCTGTTGCGAAAAGTGAGTAAAAAAGAAACCTTTCAGAACCTGGATGCCAATCAGGTATTTTTGTCTATTGTTGAAAACCCACAACTTTGGTTCCGAGTTCCAATCATATATCTAGAAAGAGGAAATGACCAATTGAGAACTATTTTAGGAATTGACACCACAGAAAAATACGGAAGACTGATCGATTTCATTGACGAAAAAGGGCAGTACAAAATAAAAGCATTGGTCGAGCAAGCTCAAAAAACCGCCGTAAAAAGCAAATTTCAAAAAGACTTGGTCAATGTAGACAAACGAGTAGGATTGCTGTATTCAGCTATTGGAGGTGCTATTTTGAGAATTTTTCCAATCCCCAACGATGCAAATAACAAATGGGTATCCCAGCCAGAACTGTCCACTGCAAAATTTACAGGCAAAGATTCTGTTTTTGTAAAGCAGATTTTACCCGTTTACATGCATACCCTAAAGCAAGCAAAGAAAACTGGAGACTATGAGGAAGCTGCAAAAATAATAGAAGGAGTACAAAACTTTCAAAAGAAATACGGTGCAGCCGTATATCCCTCGACGGACAAAATAAAATTTGAAATAGCGTACAACAAATACGATGTATTCAAGAAATTGTTCAGCTACTATATGTTGGCAGGTTTGCTGTTATTTGTACTGGTTATTTTTCAAATTTTCAACAAAAAATCTTTAGTAAATGTGTTGATAAAAATCAATGTAGGAGTCATTCTATTGTTTTTTGCAATGCATACAGCTGGTTTGGGAGCACGATGGTTCATCAGTGGACATGCGCCTTGGAGTAATGCCTACGAATCCATGATATATGTGGGTTGGGCAACCATGTTTTTTGGTTTGGCCTTCGGAAAAAAATCAACCTTAACCATTGCAGCCACCTCTTTTTTAACAGCCATGATTTTAATGATTGCGCATTGGAATTGGATGGATCCTGAAATCGCCAATTTGGTACCCGTATTGAATTCGTATTGGTTGATGATACACGTCGCCATTATTGTAGCAAGTTACGGTCCATTTGCCTTGAGTATGATTTTGGGGATTCTAGCTCTTGTATTGATGATTTTGACAAGAAGTAGCAATAAGAAAAAACTAAACAATACCATCAAAGAATTGACCACTATCAACGAAATGTCCATTACAGTAGGATTGATTTTGCTGACCATTGGAAATTTTCTTGGGGGTATGTGGGCAAACGAAAGTTGGGGACGCTATTGGGGTTGGGACCCAAAAGAAACATGGGCTTTGATAAGCATCATGACCTATGCTTTTGTATTGCACATGCGATTGGTGCCAGGATTGCGAGGTCGATTTACCTACAATCTGATGTCTGTAATCGCCTTTGCATCCATTATGATGACCTATTTTGGAGTGAATTTTTATCTTTCAGGCTTGCACTCCTATGCCAGTGGAGATAAGATAGTCACACCAAGTTTTGTTTATTATTCCATATTATTTGTAGCAGTATTAGGAGTGCTTGCTTATTTCAAATACAAAAAGTACTATCAAAAATAAGAATAAAGCGAACAAAATATTTCTAGCTTTTTATGAAAGCGATATTTTTAAAAAATGTAAATTTGTGACTTTGTAAAAAAAGTCAAACCAAGGAAAACACATCGTTATGTTTCACAAGTATATAAAATTGGTAATTGCTTTCGCAATTGCTGTTTGGGCCGTATTTCAATTCATAGAAGAAAATATTATGAATGGAATTTCAATTTTGCTTCTATCAGGAATTTTTATTTTCTTTTATTTTAAAAATGAATTTTTATTATTGGCCTTTCTTCAGATCAGAAAACAAAATTTTGCAGGCGCTCAAAAATGGCTGACTTACATTAAGAAACCTACCCATGCCTTGAGAAAATCACAAGAAGCGTATTACTATTTCTTACAAGGATTGATGGTGACACAAACGAGCATGACCAAAGCAGAGAAATTATTCAAAAAAGCTTTGAGTTTAGGCCTGTCAATGGGACATGATATCGCCATGGCAAAATTGAATTTGGCAGGAGTTGCGATGCACAAAAGAAGAAAGCGAGAAGCAACTAACTTGTTGAATGAAGCCAAGAAATTGGACAAACACGGTATGTTGAAAGAGCAGATTTCTATGATGAAGCAACAAATGAAAAAAATATAATCTCTCATAAGAGGTTTGAAAAAGTGCTCTGAGAAGAGCACTTTTTTTATGTTTAAAAATATCTTTCCGAAAAGGTGACAAGAGAAATTCAACTTTAATTCTTATTTTTACAAAACAACACATGGCATCATAAGAGTATGAACAGATTGAAAAAGCGCAAGAACCCCAATAACAAAAGAGTCATTCTGTTACTCATATTATTAGTGGTTGTGTTGTTTCTTCTGATAAAGATGGAGACATTGATAAGAAACTTTTTTTCGATTGCCTGATGTGTCTTTCTAAATTTGAATCATTCATTCCTTCAAACTAAAAAAGTAATTGAGTTCAGAACGCATTATATTAGGGATTGACCCCGGAACCACGATCATGGGTTTTGGCATTATCAAAGTGGTAAAAAAGAAAATGGAATTTGTTCAAATGAACGAATTACTCTTGCAAAAATACAAGGACCCCTATACCAAATTAAAATTGATTTTTGAACGGACTATTGAATTGATAGATACTTATCATCCTGATGAAATCGCCATTGAAGCCCCATTTTTTGGAAAAAATGTACAATCCATGCTGAAATTAGGACGCGCACAAGGTGTGGCAATGGCAGCCGGATTGTCGCGTGAAATACCAATTACGGAGTATTTGCCGAAGAAGATTAAAATGGCCATTACAGGCAATGGAAATGCGAGCAAAGAACAAGTGGCAAGAATGTTGCAGAGCCTTTTAAAAATAGAAACACTTCCAAAAAACTTAGACGCCACCGATGGGTTGGCTGCTGCAGTATGTCATTTTTACAATAGTGGTGTGGTAGTGGGAGGAAAAAATTATACGGGCTGGGCCTCTTTTGTAAAAGCAAACGGGGACAAAAAAAACAAAGCAAAATAAAAAAGACGATCAAATATGATCGTCTTTTTTATTGTTTCATGAGATGTTTGTGGCTTGATCAAGCATTAAGAAATCGACCAACACCATGGCTGTCATAGCTTCAACAATAGGAATTGCTCTCGGAACTACACAGGGGTCGTGACGTCCTTTTCCCATCATTTCAACTTCATTTCCATCGCTGTCAATGGTCATTTGTTTTTGAATAAGAGTGGCGACGGGTTTGAAAGCAACCTTGAAATAAATATCCATACCATTACTGATGCCTCCTTGTACCCCACCTGAATTGTTGGTTTGCGTGGTGCCATCTGAATTAAAGAGGTCGTTGTGTTCACTTCCTTTCAAGCGAGCTCCCTCGAAACCACTTCCGTATTCAAAACCTTTTACAGCATTGATCGAAAGCATCGCGTGCCCTAAGGCCGCATGGAGTTTGTTGAAAATAGGAGCTCCCAACCCTACTGGGACATTTTGTATAACGCAGGTAACCACGCCCCCAATGGTGTCTCCTTGTTTTTTAATGGTCGAAACTAGTTCAATCATCTCTGCTGCTTTTTGAGGATCTGGACAGCGGGCTATATTGTTTTCTATCTGAGAAAAATCCAATTGTTGATAAGGTGTATCGACACGAATATCGCCAATCGCAGAAGTGTAAGCATTGATAGAAATATTTTTGAGAACTTGTTTGGCAACCGCCCCACCTACAACCCAATTGGCAGTTTCACGAGCAGAAGTTCTTCCTCCCCCTCTGTAGTCTCTATAGCCTTTGTATTTTTTGTCATACGTAAAATCGGCATGAGAAGGACGGTACGTTTTTGCAATGTGCGAATAATCTTTTGATTTTTGATTCGTGTTTTGGATTACAAAACCGATCGATGTTCCTGTTGTTTTTCCTTCAAATATTCCAGAATAAAATGCAACCTCATCCGGTTCTTTGCGTTGCGTTACGATTTTGGATTGTCCAGGTTTTCTTCTGTTCAATTCATTTTGAATCGCCTCTAAATCCAAAGTGATTCCTGGAGGGCATCCATCAATAACACCGCCAATTGCAGGTCCGTGAGACTCTCCGAATGTAGTTATCTTAAAAAGTTTTCCGAAAGAATTTGACATAAAAAAATATTTTCTGCGAAGTTAAAAAAAAGATTGTTAGTATCCGCCAAAAATAGCGGTCAGTTAAAGCTTTTATGTCCCGAAAAAAAAGCTCTCACAGGTTTGTTTGAAAAGAAATGTTTTAAAAAAACCACAGTTTGATTGCCATTCCTGTGACAATGACCAAAAGGGCAACCCGAATGAAGCGATCTCCTTTCTTTACAGAATAGCGACTGGCAAGCCAAGCTCCTGACACGTTTCCTATGGCCATGATCAAGCCATAAGTCCAATTGATCTTGTCATTCACGATAAAAACGACCACAGCAGCCGTAGTGTAGATAAAGGCAACCGTAACTTTGGTCGCATTCGCCTTTACCAAAGAAAGTTTGTTGATATATGGGAGTACCAAGAGCATAACAACGCCAATACCCGCATTTAAGAAACCTCCATAAATCCCAATAAAAAAGAAAATAATACACGATGTAAAGAGTGTTTTTCCCGTGGTAATTTCTGGTGTATTGGAAAGTAGCTTTTTGTTTTTGCCAAAAACAATCAACAGTACCACAATGACCATGACAATTGCCAAAATTCTATTGAAGGTTGCTCCATGGATCTCCACCGCAATAGAAGCGCCTATAACCGACCCTACCAGTGCTGAAAGTCCAATATACAAGCTGAAAGGAAAAGTAGTCACTCCTTTGCTTTTGTAACCTGAAACTGCGGAAGCTGTTTGCAATAAAATTGCAATTCGATTGGTTCCATTGGCAATAGCCTCTGGCAAGCCCATGAAAATCAATATAGGCAAGGTGATCAAAGAACCACCACCAGCGAGGGTGTTGATAATACCTGCTAAAAAACCAACAAAAATTAAAAGGATGTAATTGAGTTCCATTCGAACCGTTTTTTGCGGCAAAGATACTCATATTCGAACCGCAGTCACTTTCGTTTTTGAATTGTTTTTATTTTTTTAAAAAAACTAAAAAAAAAGTTGACCCAATTGTAAAAACCTCCTATATTTGCACCCGCATTCAGGGAATACCTGATGAGGCACTCAGGAGAAATGGCAGAGTGGTCGAATGCGGCAGTCTTGAAAACTGTTGAGGGTCACACCTCCGGGGGTTCGAATCCCTCTTTCTCCGCAAAAAGAAACCCACAACATTTGTTGTGGGTTTTTTGTTTTCCAAAGAAAACCAAACTTGTTTGTGCTTTTTTTGGAAAACAAAAAAGACAAAATTCTGTTAAGAATTTGGGTTTTTATGCTTGCACTGGATTTCTTTTTGGGGATGCACGGAGTGAATCCCTTTATGCCATTTTCAATTTGTGCTT
>CAJQMT010000016.1 GCA_905479475.1 uncultured Flavobacteriaceae bacterium | reverse complement strand
CGAGCACAAAAAAAATGGATCAAATATTGGCAGTCCTCAATCGTCTTGTTCTCTGTTTCGAAAGTAGCAAGGTCGCGCTCAGAAATACATCCTAAAAAGGTGCCGTTCTTTTCTATGATGGCGAAATGACTAAAAGACTGGTTTTTAGATTTTTCTTTCATGTTCCGCAGCAATTCTTTTGAATCGAACGGTTGAAAATCTTTTATGATGTAATCCGAGATGTTCATTTGTGTATGGATTTACCGCAAATTACTTAAAAATCTTGTAAAATGATGTACTTTTGCCTTCTAAAAGTCGCGAGCTTGATCGGACTGTAAATTTAATGGAAGTATGACCAAACTAAGTGTGAACATAAACAAGATTGCGACCCTACGAAATTCGAGAGGGGGTAATACACCGAATTTATTGACGGTAGCCCAGGATATTGAAAATTATGGGGCTCAAGGAATCACGATACATCCTAGGCCCGATGAGCGCCATATACGGTATCAGGACGCCTATGATTTAAAGGAAGTTGTGCAGACAGAATACAATATTGAAGGAAATCCGATTCCTGCCTTCAAAGAAATGGTGCTTCAGATCAAACCGACGCAGGTAACATTAGTTCCTGATGGTGATGAAAATATTACTTCCGATGCCGGATGGGACACTCTTAAAAATCAAGAATTTTTAAAAGAAGTCATTGCCGAATTTCAACATGCAGGAATCCGAACATCCATTTTTGTCGACCCTGTAAAAGAAATGATTGAAGGAGCGGCAGCCACTGGAACGGACAGGATTGAATTGTATACAGAGAATTTTGCGGTGGAATACGGCAAAGGAAAAATGGACGTTGTGAAATCCTATGCAGCAGCAGCAGAATTGGCACACGATTTGGGAATGGGTGTCAATGCAGGACATGATTTGAGTTTAGAGAATATTTCATTTTTTGCAAAGAATATTCCACATTTGGCGGAGGTTTCTATTGGCCATGCGCTGATTTCCGAATCTTTGTATTTGGGCATGGAAAATGTGGTAAACCTGTATATTGACAGATTGGCCAACACGAAAAAATCCTAATGAATTTAGTACATTCAAAAATACTTGGATCAGGGGCTCCGTTAATAATTTTACACGGCTATTTTGGAATGGGCGATAATTGGAAGTCACAGGCCAATCAATTGGCAAAAAATTTTCAGGTGCACTTGATAGATCAAAGAAATCATGGAAGAAGTTTTCATTCCGATGATTTTGATTACGAGCTAATGGTGGTGGACTTGGAAAACTACATGAATTTTCATAGTTTGAAAGAGGCGCATATTCTTGGGCATTCGATGGGTGGAAAAACCGCGATGCTTTTTGCGGTCGAATATCCAGAAAAAGTAAAGTCTTTGTTGGTGGCCGATATAGCACCTAAATATTACTCACCACATCACGATCAAATATTGGCAGCATTGAATGCGGTGGATTTTTCAAAAATAGCACTGCGAACAGAGGTAGATGAAGTTTTGAAAAACTATATCGAGGAAGAAGGTGTACGTCAGTTTTTGTTAAAGAACGTATATAGAAAGAATAAAAATGAATTGTCGTTTCGCTTCAACTTGCAAAGTTTGACAGAAAACAACCCTGAAATAGGTGCTTCCTTGCCTGCCTTTTCGCAGTATGAAGGGGCTACCTTATTTTTAAAAGGAGCAAATTCGAACTATATTTCTTTGGAAGATTCTTTTTTGATGGAGGCGCATTTCCCAAATTCTAACATTACAACCATCCCAAATGCGGGACATTGGTTGCATGCTGAAAATCCGTCGGATTTTTTAAAGGAGGTTCTGGATTTTTTGCTTGGGTGAAAGGTCCGTAAATGGGTTGCATGTGAAAGAACGAATCATTGGTCAGTAAAGAAAAAAGTGTTATTTTTGCAGCCAATTTTAAGATTTTAAATTCAAAAGAATCAAGATGAATATTACAAAAGAAAGCATAGACTCGTTAAATGCAGTAGTCAAAGTTGCTATTACAGCAGAGGATTATCAAGAAAAGGTAACCACTATTTTGCAAGATTACCGTAAGAAAGCAGACGTTCCAGGTTTTAGAAAAGGTCATGTTCCTATGGGGATGATCAAAAAACAGTATGGAAAATCCATTATGATTGATGAGATTAATAAAATGTTGCAAGAGTCTTTGAATACGTTTTTAACCGATGAAGATTTGAATATTTTGGGGAATCCACTTCCAAAAGTAAACGAAGATTTCACATGGGATGCAGAAGATTTTTCTTTTGAGTTTGAATTAGGATTGGCCCCTGAGTTTGATGTTGATTTGAGTGCAAAAAAGAAAATCACGCAGTACAATATAATAGCAGAAGATAGCTTGATTGACAAAGAGGTTGAAAATTTACAAACGCGTTTTGGTAAAATCATCCCTCAAGAAGTAGTTGCTGAAGGAATGAATGTTGCAGGTACTTTCGCAAACGAAGAAAAAGAAATTGAAAACAAGGCTACAGTAAGTCTTACAGACTTGAAAGGAAAGGTGAATTTGAAAAAATTTATCGGAGCCAAAGTTGGAGATGTTGTTTCTTTAAAGACGAAAGGTTTGTTTTCCGAAGAGCATAAATTGATGGGAGCATTAGGCTTGTCAAAAGAGGAGGTTGAAGGATTGGATATATCCTTGAACTTTACGATTGAAGAAATTTCGTTGACAGAATTGGCAGATTTGGACCAAGAATTATTCGATAAAATTTTTGGAGAAGGAAAAGTGGCCACTGCAGATGAGTTGAGAGCGAAAATAAAAGAAGATGCTGAAGGGCAGTTTAAGATGCAGTCAGAGCAACAGTTGTTGAACAGCGTGACGGAATATTTGGTTAAAAACACCAAATTTGATTTGCCTGTTGAATTTTTAAAGAAATGGTTGGCAACTGCAGGAGAAAATCCTATTTCAGCAGAACAAGCAGCTGAGGAGTTTGAAAAATCAGAGAAAGGATTGCGTTACCAGTTGATCGAAGGGAAAATCATGTCTTCAAATGATATCAAATTGGATTACGAGGAGTTGAAAGACTATGCCAAAGGATTTATCAAATCACAAATGGCACAATACGGAAACTTGAATCCAGAAGAGAAAGAATTGGAAGAAATTGCAGGCCGTGTATTGAGCAATCAAGACGAAGCAAAGCGTTTGCAAGAGCAATTGGTAAGTCAGAAACTATTGACTTTCTATAAAGATAACATCACTTTCAAAGAGAAAAAAGTAACGTACGAAGCTTTTGTGAAAGAAGCGTATAAGAAATAAGAATTTCTTGAAATATAAAAACGCCTTTTGGAATTCCAAAAGGCGTTTTTTTTTATACTATCAACTCTGTACGTGATTTTAGTCGATTTCATGTAAAAATTATTTTCTTTTCTGTCCTCTTGTTTTGGGTTTTTTGTATTTCGCGGCAAGTTTTCTGCGGTAAGAACCTCCTTGATTGGTTTTTTTGTTTTTATCTTTCTTTTCGTGAAAAGCCGGACCCGGCGCGTGCTCTTTTGAACGTTTTTTCTGATAAGGTTTGATGATTTCCATTGGGATTTCTTCCTCTGTCATTTTTGAGGAAATAGGCACCTCTTCAGGGAAATCCAATACTGGGATTTTCAAGTCCATTAAGGTTTCAATAGATGTCAAAACTTCTTGGTCTTGCTCTGTTGTAAAAGTCAAAGCATTTCCTTCATTTTCAGCTCTACCCGTTCTTCCAATTCGGTGAATGTAGTTTTCTGCGTCTTTTGGAATGTCAAAATTGATCACATGGCTAATCCCTTCAATATGGATTCCTCGAGCCAGTACATCTGTAGAAATTAAAATACGGTGATTTCCTTCTTGAAAACCTTGTATGGCTTGCAATCTGTAATTTTGAGATTTGTTCGAATGAATCACTGCATAACCATCTAGACTTCCTGTTTGTGATTGGATTTCTGTCATTAATTTGTCTGCGATTCGTTTGTTTTTTACAAAAACCAATACTTTGTAAAAAGAGTCTTTGTCATTGAGCAAATGTGTCAATAAATTGATTTTGGTATAAAAGTTAGGGACCTTACAGATTGTTTGCTCAATTTTTTCGAGTGGTGTTCCTGACTTCTCAACTTCAATATATTCCGGTGATTTGAAAAAAGTTTCGATGATGTTTTCCACATCTTCTGTCATGGTTGCAGAGAACAGAACACTTTGTTTTCTCTGAGGAAGCATGTCAAGAATTGTCGTTAGCTGGTGACGAAAACCAAGGTGTAATATTTCATCTACTTCGTCCAAGACTAATTTTTGAATTTTTTTAAGATTTAGGACCTTGCTGGCACCCAAATCAATCAGTCTGCCGGGAGTGGATACCAAAATATCCAAGCCTTCAAAAATAAGCTGTTTTTGAGTGTTGATATTGGCACCTCCATACACCCCTCCAATACGGGTATTGATATAAGGGGTCAATTCTTTTAAGGATTGTACTACTTGCAGTACAAGTTCACGTGTGGGTACAATGATTAGTACACGTGGATGTTTTTGTTCTGAATATTTTAGAAGTTTTAAAAGAGGTAGCAAGTAGGCATAGGTTTTTCCTGTACCCGTTTGTGCAATCCCTACCATATCTCTACCAGACAGGATGGGAGAAAAGGCTTGCTCTTGGATCGGAGTAGCATAATCATACCCGAGTTCGTCCAGCGCATTCAGCAAAGGGGTGTTTAAATTTAATTCAGAAAACTGCATGTAAGATCTGTAAAAATGAAGCACAAAGGTACAATAATTATGGCGTCTCAACGCAATTTTCTCAAAGAGAGGTTTCTTTCAAGCAATGATTAATAAATGACATGATTGGATTGTCTTACTCGTATTTTGACGGTACAAAACTCTAAAAAAAAAGACTATTTTTTTTGGTTTTTTAAAATTTCGTCTTGCAATTTTCGATTCAATACTTGTTGCTGGTTCAAAGCCTTTTTCTGAAAAACCTCCAATTCGAATTGTACATCATTCAGCGCTTTTTTTGACGCTTTGGTTTGTGTCAAGCTGTTGTTGTATTGGAAAAGAAAATACGCCGTACTTGCCAATAAAATAAGAAGGATTGTCATGACAAGAAGATGGTAGGTTGTTTTGTGGACTTTTTTTCCGAAAGCTTGGATTGAGTTTTTGTTTTTTTCGGCCAATTTCAATTGCTCATTTTGAAGTTCAGCCTCTGTTTTGAAAGCATCTATTTTGGTGTTTTGCAACGCAATCAAATTGTTTTTGTCAACAAGTGTCGCTTTGAAAAGAGACATTGAATCCGTTACATTTTTTTGCAAAGTAGTGAAACCTCGTTTTGAAATGACTTTGTATTCCTTGTAGTTGGTGGAAGTTTTGTACAAATAATTGAAACGATTGTCCAGTGTACCTTCTTTCTCAAAAGGATTCTCTAGTTTTTTTCTTTGTCCAATAGCATTAGGAGCGAAGGCAATTGAAAAAATAAACAAAAAGGCAATTAGATTTTTCATAAAGTAATTGTTTCAAACATGTAAGGCAGAAATTTCGCACGTAAATTTAAATAAATAATTCCAATTACTGATGCTATGCAGCAGAAAACAAAGGAGCGGAAACTTTGTTGTAATAAGTGTTATGACAGGGCAATTGGCGTGCTGTTTCGTTTCGGATTTTTCGGCAAGTAGGAATGGGAATTTTCTGTGACCGAATGCATGTTGAATTCACGATTATCTTGCTATCTTTACAATCTCTAATTAAAAAACCAACGGAAATGGATTACGGAAAAGAATTTGAAAAATACGCGACAAAGCATCACGGAATTAATAGCATGCACTATGATAAGTTGAGAAGTTCTGTAACTCCGTACATCATGGAAGAACGTCAAATGAACATTACCCAAATGGATGTTTTTTCAAGATTGATGATGGATCGAATTATCTTTTTAGGTACAGGGATCAATGATCAAGTAGCCAATATTATACAAGCACAATTGTTGTTTCTAGAAAGTGTAGATGCCAACAAAGATATTTCTATCTACATCAATTCTCCAGGGGGAGGAGTCTATGCTGGTTTGGGTATTTACGATACCATGCAATTTATAAAACCTGACGTCGCTACTATTTGTACAGGTATGGCTGCTTCTATGGGGGCTGTTTTGATGTGCGCAGGAGAAAAAGGAAAACGTTCCGCATTGCCACATTCCAGAGTGATGATTCACCAACCATTGGGCGGTGCGCAAGGACAAGCCAGTGATATTGAAATCACCGCGCGTGAGATCTTAAAATTGAAAGACGAATTGTATCAAATTATAGCAAAACATTCAGGACAATCTGTAGAAAAAGTTCACAACGATTCTGACCGTGATTATTGGATGAAGGCTGACGAGGCAAAAGCCTACGGAATGGTGGACGAAATTTTAACACGAAACAAATAAAGTTGTGCTGTCAAGACAAAACTTATAAAGTTTTGAAGGCACCTACAAAACATTGAAAAAATGTCGAAAGAAGAAAATTTAGAGTGTTCGTTTTGTGGACGAAAAAAGGTAGAAACCGATTTGCTGATTGCAGGAATCGACGCCCATATCTGCGACAAATGTATTGAACAAGCACATGGAATTGTCTTGGAAGAAATTTTAGAGAAAGAGGATGTAGCAAATCCAGCGGATTTAGAGGTGAAAAAACCTTTGGAAATCAAATCGTTTCTTGAAGAATACATCATAGGCCAAGATCAGACAAAAAAGACCATGGCAGTAGCTGTTTACAATCATTACAAAAGATTGACACAACCAAAATCAGCTCAAGAGGAAGTAGAGATTGAAAAGAGCAATATGATTTTGGTAGGGGCTACCGGAACAGGAAAAACCTTGATTGCCAAAACCATCGCTCGTATGTTAAACGTACCGTTTGCCATTGTAGATGCTACCGTGTTGACGCAGGCAGGATATGTTGGAGAAGATGTGGAAAGTATTTTGAGTCGTTTGTTGCAAGCCGCAGATTACGACGTGGAAAAAGCCGAACGAGGTATTGTTTTTATCGACGAAATTGATAAGATCGCTCGAAAAGGAGACAACCCCTCCATTACCAGAGATGTTTCTGGAGAAGGCGTGCAGCAAGCCCTGCTTAAATTGTTGGAAGGAACTGTGGTAAACGTCGCTCCGAAAGGAGGTAGAAAACATCCAGATCAAAAATTTGTCGAAGTCAATACCAAAGACATTTTGTTTGTGGCTGGAGGTGCTTTTGCTGGAATTGAAAGACATATTAGCAAACGTTTGAACCGTCAAGCTGTTGGGTATTCCGCAGCACTTTCTGAGGATAAAATTGACGAAGAAAACTTGTTGCAATATGTCATCCCAAGTGATCTGAAGTCTTTTGGTTTGATCCCAGAAATCATAGGGCGTTTGCCTGTCTTGAGTTATATGAATCCATTAGACGCCAAAACGCTACGTTCTATATTGACAGAACCGAAAAATTCGTTGATCAAACAGTACACCAAATTGTTTGAAATGGATGAGGTTGCTTTTACTATTGACGACAAGGCCTTGGATTATATTGTGGGCAAAGCCTTGGAATACAAATTAGGGGCGCGTGGTTTGCGTTCGCTATGTGAAGCTATTTTGACCGATGCCATGTTTGAACTGCCGACATCCGAACAGAAAGAATTTCATGTAGATAAAAAATACGCAGAGGGAAAATTGACAAAATCAACTCTCAAAAAACTAAGAGCAGCATCCTAACAACTTTAAAAGAACATTTTTTGCAGTTTTCTGCTTTTGAATAGATTCTATTGATCCAAAGTAAATGATTTTAAGAAGTACCATAGACCGAGTTTTTGAAACCGCCCGTGTAGAGGAGGTCATCGGTGAATTTGTTACTTTGAAAAAAGCAGGGAGTAATTTCAAGGGCTTGAGTCCTTTTACAGATGAAAAAACACCGTCTTTTATGGTGTCGCCTGTCAAACAAATTTGGAAAGATTTTAGTACAGGCAAAGGAGGGAATGCCGTGACTTTTTTGATGGAGCATGAGCATTTTTCGTATCCAGAGGCCATTCGGTATTTGGCCAAAAAGTACACTATTGAAATTGAAGAAGAAGAAAGGACAGATGCGCAGAAAGAAGCGGAAGACGAAAGAGAAAGTATGTACTTGGTGTCCAAATTTGCCAGTGATTACTACCACGATGTCCTAAAAAACAATCCCAAGGGAAAAGCCGTTGGACTATCGTATTTCAAAGAGCGTGGTTTTACCGATGAAATTATCGAAAAATTCAAGCTCGGTTACAATTTGGACGAATGGACGGCTTTTACGGATACTGCCATTCGAAAAGGCTACGATCTTCAGTATTTAGAGAAAACCGGTTTGACCATCGTCAAGGAAAACAACAAACAATTTGACCGTTTTAAGGGGCGCGTGTTGTTTCCGATTCAAAGCATGAGTGGAAGAATTCTTGGTTTTGGAGGAAGAATTTTAACGAATGACAAAAAAGCGGCGAAATACCTGAATTCCCCCGAGAGTGATATTTACCATAAGAGCAAAGTGCTTTATGGGATTTACCAAGCCAAACAAGCCATTTCGAAAGAAGACAATTGTTTTTTGGTAGAAGGATATACCGATGTCATTTCCATGTACCAAGCCGGTGTTCAAAATGTCGTTGCTTCTTCTGGAACCGCATTGACACCCGATCAAATTCGTTTGGTGCGACGTTTGACACCCAACATCACAGTATTGTTTGACGGTGATGCGGCAGGAATTCGTGCATCCATTCGCGGAATTGATTTGATTTTGGAGCAAGGCATGAATGTGAAAGTGCTTACTTTTCCAGAAGGAGAGGATCCCGACAGTTTTGCTAAAAAAGTGGCAACCTCAGAACTCAAAGATTATTTGGCAAACAACGCACAAGATTTCATCAATTTTAAGGTGTCCTTGCTCATGGGCGAGGCGAAAAATGACCCAGTTAAAAAAGCAGGACTGATTCGTGATATTGTAACGAGTATTTCTAAAATCCCAGACAATATTCAACGCGAAGTGTATGTGCAGGAATGTTCTCGTATTTTAGAAATTTCGGAGTCTGTATTGTTCAACGAGCTGGCACAAATAAGCAAAAAAAACGAACGGGAAGCCTATCAAAAGTCTCAGCAGGCACGCAAACAGCAAGAAAGAGCGCAACAACGATCTCCATCCGGAACGAATTCCCATCAAAACACTTCCTCCAAAGCGGACGAGGAAGCGTATTTCCAAATGATGATTGCGGAGCAACAAGGAGCAGCTCAAAGTGGCAAGCCAAAAGCTGTCAATACCCTAGATCTCCTCGAACAGGAGATTATAAAAATACTCTTGTTGTATGGAAATGAGCAAGTAGATTTTGTGGATTGGATCGAAGAGGTGAACGACTTGGGGCAAGTGAAAATGATCAAGGATGAGTATTCCAACCTCGTTTCTCAGGAATTGTATTTGCAATTGCAAGACGATGAAATTGAATTTGCCAATCCTGTTTTTAAAAAGGTTTATCTGGAAATTGTAACGCAACTCAATCAAGAAAAACCAATTTCTATGGAAGAACTGACAAGTCACAAAGATCCTGAAATTGCGCAGATTGTCACAGATATTTTGATGGACGATGAAAAGTATGTGTTGAGCAATTGGGAATCCAAAGAAATCTATGTAACCAGCAAAGTTGAGAAATTATCTAAATTGGTGTTGGATGCCATATGGAATTTAAGAAGGGTGCTGATTGAATTGAAAATCAAAGAATTGGTACAGGAGGTTTCTATTGCTGAAACGCGCGAATCTGCGCTGGAAATGGTCGTCAATTACACAGAGCTTAAAAAGAAATTGTTTGAAAAATTGCATCGGATTTTGTGAGATTTCAGGGCAAAGGTTTTTAGTCAAAGGTTTTTAGTCAAACGCCTTTTTAAAAATAAAATTTCTTTTTCAAGAACTAAAATCCTATCCGCACAGCTGTTCAGATATTTTTCCAAATCAGTTGGGATAGGGACGGAAAGATTGTTATTTGACGTTGTTTGTTTTTCCAAAATTTCCGCTACGTTGAAAGAGATGAGATCCAAGCGATCTACTTGTAAAATTCCTGCGATGGCATGGATACGTTCCCAAGTCAATCGAGTTTGTTGATTTTCTAACTTGCTATATGCCCGTTGAGAAATAGCGAGTTTTTTTGCCATATAATCCTGAGAGAAGCCTTTGATTTCCCTGATTTTTCGAATTTTGAGACCCATGTTCTTTTCCATATCTCCTAATATTTTTTGCACTTTTTTAAGGGATAGGTAGTAAACGTATGAAATATACAAAGGATTTTTGTCTTTTCAAATTTTGTGTACAACAAATTGTAAATTGAGAATTATTTCACCCCACCTGTCGTAAAAGTTCTAAATTAGAACTTTAACGTCTCTATTTAGAACTGAAAATCAAATAGTTGTGTCAGAAAATAGTTTTATCATTGTGTGTGTTTTTTTAGGTTTTCCGAAGCACACAATATTTTGTCGAACACACTTTTTTAGAGGTGTAAAAAATCAATAGAATTATGAGTACATTAAAAAGTTTAGTAGCAAGATCGAATGAGGGCTTGTCATTTCGTAAAAAGTCCAAACAACGTTTTGGGTTGGGGAGTTTTGTGGCTGCTTCTACAGACCAAATGTTGATGACGCGAGGAGGGTATGGCAGTCCTTATGGATATTACAGTGGTCCGGAATCATGGTGGGATGCACCCGGAGGAGGCGCTGGAGGATCGAGTTCTGCTAATCCATACAATCCAGTCGCTGGTGTTGGAGAAGGTATAGTTGGCTCTATTAAATCATGGTTTGCAAGAAACTTTGGTTCAAGTCCAGAAGTATCTTATGATGATACTACTGTGGTCATTGATGCAAGTAATCTAGACGTATTCACAGGACCCGTTACCAAATGGTCGTTTATGCTTAATCATACAAGTATAAAAGGCGGTGGATTCAGGGATCTAAATGATTCTATTAAAGTAGGTTCAAGTGGACAACACTACTCTACAAAAGACGGCTATTAAATATTTTTGTTTTAGTTGAGTTTATGTCAAACGGCTTATCTTTTAATTAACTTTGGTTTTACAATGTCATTTAAAAAAGCATTTTTATTTACAATTCTTATTGTTATATACATTCAATTCACCAATGTAAATTTCGATTCAGAAGTTTCATTTTTGAATGAAAATACGTACTTGAATGATTTTTTGAAAAATAGTTATGATTCCTTAGGACTATTATTGATTTTTATTTTGAATCGTAGGCGCAGTTTAAAAAAAGTAGCAAGTTTTTTTGAAATTAAAAGTAAAAAAAAGATAATCTCCGTTTTTTTTTCCTCTTTGTTACTCGTTGTTTGTGTTTATATATTTATTCCTGCTTTCCTGAATTTTATACTTTTTATTTACAGATTAGAATTTTACGGTGAAGAGCTAATCTTGCCTCTTTT
>CAJQMT010000015.1 GCA_905479475.1 uncultured Flavobacteriaceae bacterium | reverse complement strand
TTTACGCTGTCAATTTCAATATTCTCAATGATCGTACGTTTGATTAATCAAACTCACTAAAAAAACTAAATCAATTTTATTCCCTTTAGCGGGTGCAAATATAGAACCTCTTTTTATTCTGACAATACAAAATCAAAATTATTTTTTAAAAAAAATGGGAACTACTAAGATACAACTAATTAACTTTTAAAAAATAATTTTTTCATCCTCTTGATTTATTCCTTTTAGAAAACTAAGGCCAAAAACTTTTTTTCAGCAGCATAATTTCCCCACTACAAAAAAGCATCTCATCTTTATTAATGTTTCTACTTTATGAAATAAAAGTAAAACAACTGGGTACATAGACAAACAAGATTGAAAAATCTTTTTCAAAACAGCTCACCATTTCATTCGGAAAGATACCCCATCTTTCCTTTTTGAAAATCATGAATTGCCTGTTTGATTTCTTCCGCAGTATTCATGACAAAAGGACCATGCGAAACAATCGGTTCTTTTATTGGAACACCCGAAAGCACAAGAAATTCACTTTCAGCAGTTGCTTTGAGAGCGAAACCATTTCCGTCATTGCCTAAAATAAACATCCTATCCCCTTCTTCTGAGAGAAATTCGCTATCATTTATCACGAGACTTCCTTTAATCAAATAAATCAAGCCATCATGCTTTTCGGGCACTTTTATAAAAGAACTATTCCCAGGAACTACATTCCCCCACAAAACATTTACCTCTGTTTGCGTTACAATCATTCCTTTTTTTTCTTCATAATTTCCTGCCACAACTTTCAAAGTCAAGCTAGCATCTTCTGATGTTATCTTTGAAAAATCATTATTTTTAATGTGTTGATAGGCAGGATTCATCATTTTATGTTTGGCGGGAAGGTTTAACCAAAGCTGAATACCTTCTAACTTACCTCCTTTTTGGACAAATTCTTTGCACGGTCCCTCCGCATGAACAACTCCATTTCCTGCGGTTGTCCATTGCACGTCTCCAGCTTTCACTAAACTTTCATTTCCTAGAGAATCTCTATGCAACTGATTCCCTTGAATCAAAAAAGTAATGGGTTCAAAACCTCGATGTGGATGAGGGCCTAAATCAAACGGGTTGCTTTTTGAATTGATTTCATAAGGACCGTAATGGTGCAATAAAATAAATGGATCGACATCGTTTATCCCAAAACTTGGAATCGGTTGGCGCAATCGAATGGAACCCATATTGACAAAATTACTTTTGCTCCTTTTATACACGCTTCGTGTTTTCATACATTTCTATTATCAATTATTCTCTCACACAGTTGAAAGCAACATATAAAATGTTATCCTTTAATTTCACTTATTTTTATTACGCGAGTCTTTGGTTCTAAAAACGAAATTAATCAAACTATTTTTAATTATTCAATTCCACAAACAGACGTTGTATTTAAACTCTTTTTCTTCCAGTTATTTTGTACATTAGCGCCATAAAAACAAGACGGTCTCAATGGATATCAATTTCAATACAAATGAGGATTATAATAGGCTTTTAACGAGTGCTTTGAAGAAAAAACTCCTAAAGGTTTATAAAGGTGGTGGAGAGAAACGTTTGGAAAAAATTCGTTCCAAAGGAAAATTAACAGCGAGAGAACGCGTTGCTTACTTACTAGATGATGATAAGAAAGCTATCGAAATTGGAGCACTTGTTGGTGATGACATGTATCAAGAGCATGGCGGATGTCCATCTGGAGGAGTTGTAGTGAAAATAGGTCATGTTCAAGGCAAGCAATGTATCGTTGTTGCAAATGATGCTTCTGTAAAGGCGGGTGCTTGGTTTCCAATTACGGCTAAAAAGAATTTGCGTGCGCAAGAGATTGCCATGGAGAATAAAATACCTGTTATTTATTTGGTAGACAGCGCTGGCGTTTATTTACCTATGCAGGACGAAATTTTCCCAGATAAAGAACATTTTGGTAGAATTTTCAGAAACAATGCCCTAATGAGCAGCATGGGAATTACTCAAATTTCTGCTGTGATGGGTAGCTGTGTTGCTGGAGGTGCTTATTTACCTATTATGAGCGACGAAGCTTTGATTGTCGACAAAACAGGAAGTATCTTTTTAGCGGGAAGTTATTTAGTGAAGGCAGCCATTGGTGAAAGTATTGACAATGAGACTTTGGGAGGCGCTTCGACGCATTGTGAAATTTCTGGTGTAACGGATTACAAATCTAAAGACGATAAGGATGCCTTGGATACTATAAAAAATATTGTCAGTAAAATTGGAGATTTTGAAAAAGCTGGATACAATAGAATTTCTCCAAAAACACCGAAAGAAAATCCTGAAGATATTTTTGGAATTTTACCGAAGTTAAGAACTGATCAATACGACATGAATGAAATCATCAAGCGCTTGATAGATGATTCCAATTTTGAAGAATACAAAGAAAATTATGGAAAATCCATCATTTGTGGCTACGCAAGGATTGACGGTTGGGCAGTTGGGATTGTGGCAAATCAGAGAAAAGTTGTAAAAACAGCGAAGAAAGAAATGCAGTTTGGTGGTGTAATTTATTCCGACAGTGCAGACAAAGCGACAAGGTTTATTGCCAATTGTAATCAGAAAAAAATTCCATTGGTTTTCTTACAAGATGTTACAGGTTTTATGGTAGGTAGCAAATCGGAACATGGCGGAATTATAAAAGATGGGGCAAAAATGGTCAACGCAGTAAGTAATTCCGTTGTCCCCAAGTTTACTGTCATTATTGGCAACTCTTATGGAGCAGGAAATTATGCCATGTGTGGAAAAGCATATGATCCGAGATTGATTTGTGCATGGCCAAGTGCTCGCTTGGCAGTTATGGGAGGTATGCAAGCAGCCAAAGTATTGTTGCAAATTGAAACTTCTGCTTTGAAGAAAAAAGGAGAAATCATTACACCAGAGAGAGAAGCTGAAATTCTTGAATCCATCAAAGAAAAATACGACAAACAAACCTCTCCGTATTATGCGGCTGCTCACTTATGGACGGATGCCGTTATCAATCCTTTAGACACAAGAAAGTGGATTAGCACTGGAATTGAGGCCGCCAACCATGCCCCTATCGAAAAGCCTTTCAATTTAGGGATCATTCAAACATAAAAAATTACAAATACACATGTGAATAATCTCTCGAAGCCTTTTAAGATAAAGAACTCGAGAGTCTTTTATTTCTATAAGATATTGTATTTTTGCATCATAAATTTAATCGTATGAGCAAAGCAATTTACATCGCGGCAACTGAGCCTGATAGCGGCAAATCTTTGGTTTCTTTGGGTCTCTTGAGAATGATGTTGACCAAGTCTTCAAAAGTAGGGTATTTCAAACCTATTCTTAATGAAAATAGCAAGAGCAGTTTTGACGAAGAAACCAATACTGCGCTCAACTTTTTTAAATTAAATCTTGACTACAAAGATTGCTATGCATTTAAACAAGGAGAAGTTGTGCAACTTTTAAGTGAAGGAAAAATTGACACGGTCATTCAAACTGTTATCGAAAAATACAAACAGCTAGAGAAGCGTTTTGATTACGTCCTTGTTGAGGGAAGTGATTTCTCTAGTGTTGGTGTTTTTACCGAATTGGACGTCAATCTTATGTTTGCAAAAAACTTAAATATCCCTGCACTAGTTGTGGGCTCTGGAAATGGAAAAAAGACCGATGAAATTGTACATTCTCTGCAACTATCTTACAAATCATTTCGAAAAAAGGAAGTTGATGTCATTGGAATCATTGCCAACAAAATAAATTCTACAGAAGTTTCTTTTCTCGCTAAAGAATTGAACAGCCATATTCCTAAAAACATTCAAATCGACATTATCCCAACGATTGATCTCCTAAAAAACCCTACGGTTCGAGAGGTCGTTCAAGAACTGGACGGAAAAGTATTGTTTGGGAAGCAATTTTTAGACAATGCCATAGGAAGTTATAATTCAGGGTCTATGCAACTTCGTAATTACTTGACGCGCATCCATGAAAATGCCTTGGTGGTTACTCCTGGAGACAGAGCTGACATTATTCTTGGGGCACTTCAAGCCAACGCCTCTAGTAATTATCCTAAAATTGCTGGAATTATTTTAACAGGTGCTATATTGCCAGAAGATTCTATTTTAAGACTTATTGAAGGAGTACAATCCACCGTTCCTATTATTTCAGTGCAACAAGGCACCTTTGTAAGCACAAATAAAATTGGCTCTGTCAAACCCAAAATTTATGCTTCCAACACTAAAAAAATATTACTATCCTTAAATACTTTTGACACGTATGTCAATGCTGAGGGCATTACAAGTAAACTCACCTCATACAATTCCGACAAAATAACACCTAACATGTTTCAGTACAACATGTTACAGAAAGCGAAAGAAAACAGAAAGCATATTGTACTTCCTGAAGGGACTGATGAAAGAATCATCAGAGCAGCTGGTCGATTGCAACTTCTGGATATTGTTGATTTGACTTTACTTGGAGACAGAAACAGTATCGAATTGAAATGCAATCAAATTGGACTACAAATTGATTTGGAGAAAATCAACATCTTAAATCCTCAGGATTCGATTTACGATGAGAGTTTTACTCAAAAGCTAATTGAATTGAGAAAACACAAAGGTATGACCGAAACTATAGCCAAAGATTTGGTTACAGACGTTTCGTACTACGGAACCTTGATGATTTTAAATGGTCTTGCGGATGGCATGGTCTCTGGTGCAGTCAACACGACACAACACACCATCAAACCTGCATTGCAGCTAATCAAAACGAAACCAGGTGTATCGGTAGTATCGTCTGTTTTCTTCATGTGTTTGGCAGACCGCGTTTCTGTAATGGGGGATTGCGCAGTCAATCCGAATCCGAACGCAGCACAACTTGCAGAAATTGCACTTTCTTCAGCGCAATCTGCAGAGGCTTTTGGAATCGAAGCCAAAATTGCAATGCTGTCCTATTCTTCAGGAAATTCAGGTAAAGGTGAAGAGGTTGAAAAGGTAAGAAAGGCAACAGAATTGCTCATAGCAAAAAATTCTTCTCTGCAAGTAGAAGGTCCCATACAATACGATGCTGCTGTTGACAGAGGTGTCGCACGTACAAAGTTGCCCTCTTCCAAAGTCGCTGGACAAGCTACGGTATTGATATTTCCTGATTTAAATACAGGAAATAACACCTACAAAGCGATTCAAAGGGAAACAGGAGCTTTGGCAATTGGACCTATGCTTCAAGGGCTGAACAAGCCTGTCAATGACTTGAGCCGTGGTTGTACTGTCGATGATATCTTCAATACCGTTTTATTAACAGCAATACAAGCACATCAAAATTAAAATGAACATACTAGTTTTAAATGCCGGATCTTCCTCTTTAAAATATCAGCTGATAGAGATGCCAACTCGCATAGTGCAATGTGTCGGAAATATCGAACGTATTGGTATGGAAGATGCAATTTTTTCCCACAAAAAAAACGATGTAGAATACAAAAAAACTTTGGCCATTAAAAACCACAAACATGGCTTACAACTGATTGAAAAAACGCTGTTAGATAGGCAACAGGGAGTCATCAGCACGGTAAATGAAATAACTGCTGTTGGTCATCGCGTCGTCCATGGAGGCAATGAATTCACTGAAACGGTGTTGATTAATGAACAGGTAAAAAACAGCATTCGTGATTTGTTTGATTTGGCTCCTTTGCACAATCCAGCTAACTTAACGGGTATCGAAGTCTCGGAAACTGTTTTCCCGTTGGCTCGTCAAATTGCAGTTTTTGACACGGCATTTCATCAAACCATGCCGAGGGAAGCTTATCAATATGCGATTCCCAACGAATATTTAGAGAAACATAAAATAAGAGCTTATGGATTTCATGGCACAAGTCATAAATATGTCTCGGAAATCGCATTTGAATATTTAAAAAACCAAGCCAGTCGCATGATTACCATTCATTTAGGAAATGGATGTAGTATGTCAGCCATCAAAGACGGGAAAAGTATTGAAAACTCTCTGGGATTTGGTCCTATGAATGGTTTGATCATGGGAACACGTTCTGGAGACATTGATCAATCTGTGATTTTTTATCTTAAAAATAAACTCGGAAAAAGTATGGATGAAATCAATGAACTTTTACAGAGAGAATCTGGCATGAAAGGATTGACTGGTTATTCTGATTTGAGAGAAATTCAAGCTGGAGCAGATCAGGGAGATGAAAATTGCAAAAATGCATTGGTTTTGGCGAGTTATCGAATCAAAAAATACATCGGATCTTATACTGCTCTTTTAAATGGAGTTGATGCCATTATATTTACAGCGGGTATTGGTGAGAATTCAAATTTGATGCGTAGAATGTCTTGTGAAAACATGGACGCTTTGGGAATTGTATTGGACCTAGACAAAAATTCAATTCGATCCAAGGGGATACGCGAAATTCAAGCGGAGGATTCCAAAGTTAAAATTTTAGTGATACCAACCAATGAAGAAATTGAAATTGCACAACAATCCTACGCGCTATTAAATGCAGAATATTAAGCGGTTTGAATTCCCAAAAAATCATAAGACATTCACCAAAATAGGTCTGTAAAAAAATTGTAAAAGCACTTTGTAATTTTTACATTTGCTTTTCATTCAAAAAAACACAATTCGACATGGGTAGAGCATTTGAATTTCGAAAAGCAAGAAAAATGAAACGTTGGTCAGCAATGGCTAAAACTTTTACTCGCATTGGCAAAGACATTGTGATGGCAGTAAAGGAAGGAGGGCCCAACCCTGAATCGAACGCTCGTTTGCGTGCAGTAATGCAAAATGCGAAAGCTGCCAACATGCCGAAAGACAATGTAGAGCGTGCGATTAAAAAAGCAACAGACAAAGACACGGCCAATTATAAGGAAGTTTTGTTTGAAGGTTACGCTCCGCATGGAATTGCGATCCTTTGCGAAACAGCTACAGACAACAACAATAGAACTGTTGCAAATGTAAGAGCTGCATTCAACAAATGTAATGGTACTTTTGGTACATCGGGATCGGTTATTTTTATGTTTGACCATACTTGTAACTTTAGAATAAAATCTGAGGGTGTGAGCATTGATTTGGAAGAGTTGGAGTTGGAATTGATGGATTATGATGTAGAAGAAGTTTTCCAAGATGAAGATGGAATACTTGTCTATGGTCCCTTTGAGCAATTTGGTGCGATCCAATCCTATTTGGAAACACAGAACCTGGAAATATTATCTTCTGGATTTGAAAGAATCCCATCCACTACCAAAACTTTGAACGCAGCTCAACAATTAGAAGTCGAAAAACTATTGGAAAAGTTGGAAGAGGATGACGATGTTCAAAATGTTTATCACTCCATGTTGGTCGAATAGCTGCTTTTTAAAAGTAAACTCAATCTTATAGACCTTCGTTGATAACAAAGCAATTTGTACTTCTAAACTCCATAAAAATCATACATGATTCTTGACAAAATTAGAAATAACCATTTGTACGACAGCACACACCCTTTATTTCAAAAAGCATTTGATTTCCTAAGCACAACAGATTTGGAAAATATAGCATTGGGCAAACACCTCATTGAAGGAGACGCATTGTTTGCGATTGTGATGGAATACGATACGCAAGAAGCAGTTCACTGTAAAGTCGAAACTCATAAAAAATACATCGACTTACAATACATGATAGCTGGGGAAGAATTTATTGGAGTTGCTACACTAGAGGATCAAACACCACTAAATCCTTATAACAAGGAAGGTGATTTCACATTTTATAATGTGAATAATTTGTCAAAAATAAGTCTGAAAACGGGTCATTTCGCAATTTTCTATCCAGACGACATGCACCAAACCATGATTCAAATAGAGTGCCCTCAAAGTTTGAGAAAAGTAGTCGTCAAAATTTTAAAAGATCACCGCTAAAACTAGTCTCCTGTATAGGTTACATAATTACGTGGTGTCTCGTACAACGTCACTGACAACTCAAGTCCTTTGTTGATAGTTTTTCTCAACTTGTTCCAAATAACCACTGCTATGTTTTCTGCTGTAGGATTTAGGGTTGCAAAAACAGCGACTTCTTCATTTAAGTTCTTGTGATCAAAATTTTTTAAAACTTCACTTTCTATAAGTTTTCTCAGCACTTTTAAGTCCATTACAAAACCTGTTTCCGGATCAATGTCTCCCGTTACTGCGACAATCAATTCGTAGTTATGTCCGTGGTAAAAAGGATTGCTACATTTTCCAAAAATTTCATAATTCTTAGCATCATCCCATTTCGGATTGAACAATCGATGGGCTGCATTAAAATGTGCTTTTCTATGTACGGTAACTTTCATGGCTTCCTAATTTTCTTGTTTTTATACGCTGTTGCCCATAGTAAATTTCCCAAAAAGACATATCCTATTAAAAAGACGATCAATGCATTTGCCCAAAAACTTTTTGAAACAAATAAATCTTCTAAGGGTGTTTGATCATTCGTGAAGAGAAATTTAGACAATGTTCCGAAGAAGCCAAAAATCACGCCAATAAATACTTTGTATATTATTTTTTTCAAAAAAAATTATTTGATGTGTTCGTAAAATTTTTCAAAAATAATTTTAAACCAAGCTGTATAAATTTCTGGTTTCTCCGACATGTCTTGCTTCACGTCTTCCGGTTTCATCCATTTAAAACTCTCTACTTCCTCTTTGTTTATGATTGGGGCGGCATTGTAGGCTCCAAGCATCACATGGTCTAATTCGTGTTCTGTAAGTCCGTTCTCAAAAGGAGCTTTGTAAATAAAAGAAAACACTTCTTTTAATTCGGTAACAAACCCCATTTCTTCTTGTAGTCTTCTTTTACCAGCATCGAGGTTGGATTCACCATCTCTTTGGTGACTGCAACATGTATTGGCCCAAAGTAAAGGAGAGTGGTATTTTGAAGCCGCTCTTTGCTGTAGCAGCAGCTGACCTTTATCATTCATCACAAATACAGAAAAAGCACGGTGTAAAACTGCCTTTTGATGGGCTTCCATTTTAGGCATCAAACCAATTTTATGATCATTTTTATCCACTAAAATTACTTGTTCTTCAATCATTCTTTTGTTTTAAATGAACAAATATAAAAAAACTCTACAATGAAATAAACGCTCTTATCAACTATTTACTACCAAACGAAAACCTTCACCATGAATATTGATAATTTCAACATTTAAATCTGCCTTTAAATATTTACGAAGTTTGGCAATGTAAACATCCATACTCCTGGAAGTGAAATAATTGTCGTCTCTCCATATTTTCGTTAATGCCAATTCACGAGACATCAAATCATTCTTATGAACGGCTAACATTTTTAAAAGTTTACTTTCTTTGGGTGACAATTTTATGGGCTCTTCAGTTTTGTATGACAAATGTCTTAATTTTGAATTCAAGAAAAAATCGCCTATCTCAAATTCAAACAAGTCTTCTTTCTCTTCTTTATCACCTCCTTTTCGTTGCAAAATTGCATTTATTTTATAAAGAAGCACTTCGGAATCAAAAGGCTTGTTCAAGTAATCATCAGCTCCTACTTGATACCCTTTTAGAATATCTTCTTTCATTGTCTTTGCCGTCAAAAATATGATCGGAATTTCTTTGTTATTTTTCCGAATGTCCTCTGCTAATGAAAAACCGTCTTTACGAGGCATCATAACGTCAAGTATACACAAATCATAGTCTTGATTTTTAAACATAATCAAGCCCTCAATACCATCTTTCGCGTGGACAACATCAAAGTTGCTCAAGGTCAAATAATCTTTTAAAACAATTCCAAAATTTGGATCGTCTTCTACCAATAATATTTTTTTGTTGCTCATCTTTTTTTTTTAGCTACGCCAATGGTAATTTCACGATAAAGGTACTTCCCTTTCCTTTCGTACTTTCTACGTTTACTGTTCCTTGGTGTTGTGATACGATTTCTTTTACGTAAGAAAGTCCCAATCCATGCCCTTTTACGTCGTGCACATTTCCTTTCTGCTCTCTGTAAAACTTATCAAAAGCTTGTTTTTGAGCGGATTTATTCATTCCTATTCCTTGGTCTTTTATTTTAATAGTCAAGTACTTCTCTGAACTTTCAGTGAAAACATCTATCACAGGTGCTTTCAGAGAATATTTAATTGCATTTTCCAAAATATTTACAAACACATTGGTGAGGTGAAAAGAATTCCCCAACCCATCAGATGTTTTGTGTTCATTGTAGATATTGATCACCCCTCCTTTGGATTCCAATAACAAATCTACAATACTAACCGCCTCTTCTAACAATTCGTAAAAGTCAATTGGCTCCTTGAGTAGGTCTAATTGATTTTTATCTAATTTCGAAATTCGAAGTACATTTTCAACCTGGGTATGCATCCGTATGTTTTCTTCTTTGATCATTGAAACATAACGATTTACACGGGTGGCATCTTTGATAACTTTAGGATTCTTTATTGCATCTAAGGCCAAATTAATTGTAGCGATAGGTGTTTTAAACTCATGTGTCATATTATTGATAAAGTCCGTTTTTATGGTGGATATTTTTTTTTGCTTCACCAATTGATAGAGAGAACTCGCAAAGGCCAACATAATAATAACTGTAAAAAATGCGGACAATAAAAGCATCCCTCCGATATCAGACAAGATATAATTTTCTTTATTTGGAAAGGTTACATAAAGTTCATGCCCCATAGCATTTTTGTCTTTTGGAAACAATTTTCTCTTGTAGCTTTTGTTATTTTGAATTTTGAAATAGTTCGATTTTATGCTCGTCAGCTTTCCTTGACTCACAATTCCGTATTGGTATTGTACATCCACACCTCTCTTTTTGAGTTCTTCGTCTAAGATACCGGCAACTAATTCCTTACTCAAACGATTGTTTATTGGTTCACTCTTGTTGTGATAGGTGTCTTCTATGTTCAGCTTATCAATCTCAGTCAAGCTATTGTAAAATGTTATTTTTTCTACATCGCTTACCTTGTCTAATTCGTAATCGTTTGTATAATTTTTTACTTTGTAAACATCTATTCTACTTGTTACAGCCTCAACTAGCAACGAGTCATTTTTATGAAAATCATCCAAGCCTTTGTAATACATGTTCTCCATTACATTACTAGAAGAAAAGCGAAAAGTTTCATTTGTTGTGGTGTTTATTTGCTCGTATACAAACTTTGAAAAATCTACTTTTTTGGCAAATTCCTTCGTGTCAAAAAAATCCATATACTGAGCAGTGAAATCTATAAAATCCTTTTTATAAATTCTATCACTCGTTTTTGCCAAAGCGAAATTTACATCGTTCGTAAATTGATTTTTACGAATCTCAATGGCATTGCTGATCCAAAAAATTTGTACGGTAATAATTCCGATGAGCGAAATCGTCATCAAGAAAATTATAAAAACAAACATTTTTTTACCCATCTCTCAAAAATAGTTTATTCCTTAGAGTCTCGCTAAAAAAAAAGCTTTCATTTTAACATTCTCAACATTTTTAACGAAATGTTAAGAAAACAACAAGGAAGTTCTCAGTTTCTGTTAAAATTTAAAGTTAAATTTAAAATTTTAACATTTCAATCCGTCTTTGTCGCTATTTACAAAAATCTTGTGAAGCTCTCGAACTTTATTCTGGGTCTCTTCTAGGTCTGTGTTCTCAATAATATAATCGGCCAAGGGAATTTTCTTTTCATCTGGCCATTGATTTTGAATTCTTTTACGAGCGTCTGCTTCTTTTATCTTATCACGAACAACAACACGTTGAAGCCTTAATTCTTCGGAAGCAGTAACCAACAATACTGCATCAAAATGGGCTCGTTTGTTTTGTTCAAAAAGAATTGCACTTTCATAGATAATATAAGGTGCTTTCTGATGTTCTTTTGCAAAGTTTTCAAAATGCAGTGCTACTATCGGGTGAACCAACGCATTCAAAGAATATAATTTTTGTTTATCTCCAAAAACAATTTGTCCAATGAAAGCAGTATTCAGTGTGTTATTCACATACGCTTCTTCACCGAGCAATGCTTTGATTTCACTTTTTAATTTCGAGGAGGAGACCATTAATTTTTTCGCTTCTATGTCAGAAACGTATACCGCAGCACCCAAGGATTCAAACATCCTCAATACCAATGTTTTCCCGGATCCAATGCCCCCTGTCAATCCAACAATCATTCTTTTTGTATTAAAAATTCAATTTGACCTGGAGCTAATTTTACCGCAGTAACCCAATCGGGATTTTCTGATAAATCTGGCACCAGATAATCAAGATTTCTTGCAAGTGTTTTTGAATAATCACAGACCACCTTAAAACTGTTTGGAGAAATTTTGTTATAGTCAGAAAGCCCCACTTTAAAGGTGACTCTTACAGTTTTAGGATACGTCGTAATCTTTGCGTTTTTAGGCAGGTTTTTTATCGTAAATGGAACCTCAAAACTATCTTCAGTGAACTTCTCTACTTTTATAACCACCGCAACTTTCTCTTTGTAGAATTTTACTTTTTCCGAATTTTTAGGTTTCTCCAACGAAACTTCTTGGTATACATTTTCGGAAACACCCTTTAAAGCCATAGACTCCGTCTTCAACAATTGAATCTTATCTACTTGAGCTTCAGGTCCGAGAATTTTAACCGAATCAGGAAGGATCTTTATCTGACCAGACATACTGTATCCTAATTTGTATTCCATATCCATAGACGCAACCACAGGAACTGTTTTGAACTTTTGAATCCCTAGATCGAAAAAAAGCGAATCTCTTTCAAAGTATTCTAGCCATAGTCCTGTTTCTAACTGACTTTGAACCGCTGGTTTTTTTGCATTTGTTAAAATGTAGTAGTGGTATTTGTTCTTGTGAATAGGATTAGCTATATCCAACACTAATGTTCGTTGGTAAAGGTTTTGTCCTAGTAATTTGAACCCTGAACCTCTGATATGCAAAGCAATTTTTTTTTCAGGCTCCCTCTGAAAGATTTTTGCTTCTGGAAGATTTTTATAACGAACATTGTACTCGACTACCGAAGTGTATTCTTTCGATAATTTGGTTAAAAACCAAAAAAAAGTAGCAATTCCTAAAAACAAAAGTAGCACATGTCGCTTTTTGCTTTTTTTAGGAATTGGATTTTTATTTTTATTAGAAATGTTCATTTCAACTAGACGATTGGCTTCTTAAAATTGTAGGTTAAAGGTACAAAAAAAGTGAGCAGATGCTCACTTTTGATATGCTTAGAAATACATGTTGTTCGTTTATTTGGTTTTTGGAGCATATTTCTTGCTCAATTCCATCGACAAAGATGATTTCTCAAACTTTATTTTCCCAGCACCCGTTTCCACAACAACAGTATCTTCATGGATATCTACAACTTTGCCGTGAATCCCACTCGTTGTGATAACTTTACTTCCTTTTCCGATTCCTGCTTGGAATTTTTTCTCGTTTTTTTGTTTTTTAACTTGTGGACGTATCATAAAAAGATACAACACAATGAACATCAATGCAAAAGGCATCAAACTCTTAATATCAAATCCTCCTGCTGCTGCTTGTAATGGTAATATACTCATCTTAATTGTTTTTATTGTTTTTATTGTTTATTCGGTATTATTTGTCCTTTGATTACCAAAGTCTCTTTTCCGTTGACAGTATTTGTTGTCAATGTAATAGTTTTCGATTGTTTGTTCTTTTTTCCACGAGAATTGAATTTCACTTCTATTTTTTCCGAAGCCCCTGGAGCGATTGGTTTTTTTGGCCAAACAGGAATTGTGCAACCACAAGTTGCTTTGGCATTGCTAATGATCAAATCTGATTTTCCTGTATTTGTTACAACAAAACTCGTTACCACAACATCTCCTTCGGTAATCATTCCATAATCATGCACTTCTTTATCAAAACTAGCGATGGGCAACAAACTACTTTTATAATCTCTCTGTTTTGCCTTTACTACGTTCTCTTCTTTCACCTTCGAAGCAGCATTCTTTTTACAAGCCATAAAACATGTAGCCACTAGCAAGATTAGAAATAAGTTTTTCATTTGTGTAATTTTTTATAGTAAATGTAATAAATTAAAAGAAATCACAATCTTCCTCTCCCTATTTTATTCAGCCTACCCGTTTTGTCGAGTTCACGCCATACTTTGTCGAGGACACCATTGATAAAGAAGCTACTTTTCTGTGTGGAATAATCTTTTGCTATTTCTATATACTCGTTCATGGTTGCTTTGACAGGTATAGTGGAAAAATGAAGAAATTCACAGATGCCCATCTTGATCATAATCATATCCAAATCTGCGATCCTGTCCGTTTCCCAATTCGGTGTTTTGTTTTCGATTTCTTTTTCAAACGTGGTATGATTCAAAACTACTTTTCGAAACAAATCATTTACAAATTCACGATCCTCCTTGTCTTTGTATATTTCATTCAGCACAAAAGGCTTGTCCTTTTTTAATTTTTCTAAGGAACGAACTGCCCAAGTATTGACAAAAGGAATGTCATCCACCCAACTAATATTCATGTCTTCAAAATAATTGGCCAACGTCTCATTCGGCGCAATAAATTGCGTGAAGAAATCCACAACAAACCTTGCATCTTCTTTAAATGACTGTTCCGAAGAATTCATATACGAACTGTACAATTCGCTATTTTTTAAATTCTCAAAAATAGTACGCATGAACTTTTCTTCTACATGCCAATTGTCCAACTGATTCTCTTGCTTGTAGGTTTGAAAAGAGACGCTTTCTTCCAAAACAGCAATCGCTTTGTTCTCAATAAACTTTGTGTTTGGATTCAAATCTTCAGAAGTAGCGAAGTGCTTTTTCTTTGAAATTTCTAAAGTTTCTTTCGCAATTGCTTTGACTCTTGGGAGCACATCCAACATCAACACATAGAGATCGAACATTTTATCAATACTACTCGTTAAAAACTTCTCTTCTTTGGTGAGGTTGTCACTTTTCGAAGTAAGTATTGCGTATACAGATTGCATTACTTTTGTACGAATGTGTCTTCTGTTAATCATTTTAAAGAACTTATATAATTATGATAGAACGCAAAAATACTATTATTTTTCTTGACGTTTGAATAATTCGTTACTTTTTTAATTTGTTTTCAACTACAAATTTTCATCACAAAACAGACATCTCCAGGGATAAAAAAACGCACGCATAATATCCTTTCCTTTTCATAGAAACCTGTATCTTCGTGTTCTTTATGGAGGTCTCTAGAAACCACAATCTATTTTTGAATGAAGGCACTACAATTTCTAAATAAATACTTTTACAAATATCGGTATCGTTTGATTGCTGGTGTCATTATTTCTATACTTTCTAGGTACCTAGCAGTGAAGGTTCCTGAAATCGTAAAAAACTCCATCAATATTGCAGATGACTTTAGAAATGGAATCATTACCGATACTTCGATAGTGAAGAGTGAGTTGCTGCAAAATATTGCGCTCATTTTAGGACTAGCAATTCTTTCAGGGTTTTTCACCTTTTTAATGAGACAGACCATTATTGTAACTTCTCGTTTGATTGAATTTGATCTTAAGAATGAAATCTTTTTACAATACGAGCGCTTGTCCTTAAATTTTTACAAAAAAAACAGAACCGGCGATTTGATGAACCGCATAAGTGAAGATGTAGGTAAAGTTCGCATGTATTTTGGACCTGCTGTTATGTACACGATAAATATGCTGGTTTTATTTAGTGTGGCTGTTTTTAAAATGGTACAGATTGACATCAAATTGACACTGTACACATTGCTTCCATTTCCATTGCTATCCTTGTCTATTTTTATCTTGAGCAAAATAATTCACAAAAGAAGTACCATAGTTCAAGAATACCTTTCCAAACTTACGACCGCAGGACAAGAAGTATTTTCCGGAATCAACGTAATCAAATCCTACAATACAGAATTTCAAATTGCACAAGACTTTGAGGAATTGTCAAACCAAAGCAAAGAAAAAAACATTCATCTGTACAAAGCACAAGCCCTCTTTTTCCCCATGATGATTTTATTAATTGGTATTAGCAATTTGATTGTTTTATACATCGGTGGTATGCAATACATCAACGGTTTCATTACTATTGGGACCATCGCTGAGTTTATTATGTATGTGAACATGCTTACATGGCCAGTAGCCATTGTAGGTTGGGTTACGTCAACCATTCAACAAGCAGAAGCTTCACAGAAAAGAATCAATGAATTTTTAGAACAAACTCCTGAAATCTCTGATGGAAACCAACCGATTCAAGACCTACAAAATTCTATCGAATTTAAAAACGTAAGCTTGACCTATGACGACACTCATATCATTGCTCTTAAAAACATCAATTTCACAGTTCAAAAAGGAGAAACCATTGCCATCCTAGGAAAAACAGGTAGCGGTAAATCATCTATCTTAAATCTAGTTTCTCGCTTGTATGACACCTCAGAAGGAAATGTTTTTATGAATGATAAAAACATCAAACAATATGAACTTTCGAATTTGAGGAATATCATCGGTTTTGTCCCTCAAGATCCGTTTTTATTCTCTGACAGCATTGAAAACAATATCAAATTTGGAGCAGAAAACGCAACAGAAGAGGAAATCAAAACGGCTGCAAAAGATGCCGTAATTCACGATAATATTTCCGAATTTAATCATGGTTATCAAACCGTGTTAGGAGAACGAGGAATTACTGTTTCTGGAGGTCAAAAACAACGCATCTCTATTGCTAGAGCTATTATTAAAAATCCTGATATCTTAATCTTTGACGACTGTTTGTCCGCGGTAGATACAGAAACAGAAGAACAAATATTAAAAAATTTAAAAAAAATCTCCAAAGACAAAACAACCTTTATTGTGAGTCATCGAGTGTCTTCCGCAAAGAATGCTGACAAAATCATCATACTTGAAGAAGGACGTATCATACAACAAGGAACACACATTGAATTGTTGCATCAAAAAGGATATTACAAAGAGTTGTATAAACAACAACTTTTAGAAAAAGAAAATTAATTAATTGAGCGAAAAGTAATTTATTTTTTTAGATTTGTAGGGCTAGTAAAAATGAAATGAACACCAATTAACAATTATTATGAAAGATCACGTGGAACAAGAAGAAATATTTTCGCAAATATTAAGAGCTGGTAGAAGAACTTACTTTTTTGACGTAAGAGCTACCAAAGCAGGGGATTACTATTTAACGGTTACAGAAAGCAAGAAATTCACGCATGACGACGGATCTTTTCATTACCAAAAACACAAAATTTATATCTATAAGGAAGATTTTGCTGAATTTAACGAAATGCTCTCAGCTGCGACTGATTTTATTTTAAATGAAAAAGGAACAGAGGTTATTAGTGAGCGCCACCAAAAGGATTTTAAAAAAGAAAATGAAATAACTGAAGAGAGCACTGAAGCAGAAGCGAATAGCTTTACGGATGTTAATTTTGAAGATATTTAAGAGCCGACCAAATAAAACTACAAAAAAACCCAAAAAGAAAGTTCTTTTTGGGTTTTTTTATAGACTTTATGAAGCGTTTTAATTTTTTCAAAACGCCCTTAAAAAGTTCTTCTTAAACAGTAATAAACAATTTCTATTATATCGCTGTCGAACGGAGTAGCCGTTTTATAAAATATTTATTTGCTCTGCTTTGATTTGTAAATCATCTTCTATTTCTCTTAGTCTACCCAGCTCTTTTGCTGTAACAAAAGCCAAAGAAACTCCTTTTTTTCCTGCCCGAGCAGTCCTTCCGCTTCGATGTGTATAATACTCTAATTGCTCTGGAAGTTGGTAGTGACCTACAAAGGCCAAGTCTTTTACATCAATTCCTCTTGCAGCCACATCAGTTGCTACTAAAATTTTTGTTTGTTCGCTTTTAAAAGAGCGCATCACCTTGTCTCGATCTCTTTGACCCATATCTCCTTCCAAGGCTCCCACTGAAAAATCATCTTCTTTTAAATAAGTTACCAAGTTTTGAACACCAGCCTTTGTTTTACAAAAAACAATACCTCTTCCCGCTTCATTTTGCTCTAAGAAAGATACCAAAGCATTGTATTTCTCCTTCCCATTGACCAATGTATATTGGTGCTTGATATTTTTATTTACCAAAGATCTCGGATTGACCGTCACACGAATCGCATCAGGTGACATGTAGGTTTTAACAATACGTTGAATTTCTTCAGGCATTGTTGCGGAGAACAACCATGTCTTACGCGTTCCATTTGTATACTTCAAAATTCTGTTCAAATCTTGCTTGAAACCCATGCTTAACATTTCGTCTGCTTCATCCAATACCAAAGTTCCAATCTCGGTCAAATCCAAAGCACCTCGTTCGATCAAATCGACCAACCTCCCTGGTGTTGCTATGATAAAATGCGTTGGTCTTTGTAAGTTCTTGATTTGAATGTCAATTTTCATCCCTCCATAAATACCCTCTGAAAATATTTTTTCAGGAGCGTATTTGGTAAGCTTGAACAATTGTTTTTTTATTTGCTGTACAAGTTCTCTTGTTGGTGCCAAAATCAACGCTTGCACCTTATCAGAAGAAGGATCTATTTTTTGCAGTATAGGCAATCCAAAAGCTGCTGTTTTTCCTGTACCTGTTTGCGCCAAACCGATGAAATCAGTTTCTTGTTTTAAAAGCAATGGAATTGTTTTTTCTTGAATTTCTGTAGGAACCAATAGCTGATTCTCTTTTAAGGCATTGTGAAAGTCTTTCGAAACTCCCAAACTTGAAAACGTTGTCAAAATAGTATGTTTTAAAATGCAAAGATAGGGTTATTTGAAGGAAGCGAAGGTGCTCTTTCTCTTTTGTTATCCTTTACTTATACTTGGTCTATTTTAAAAAAAAGGTCGCCCAAAATGAATTCGGGCGACCTTAATTAAATGTACTGTAATTTCTTATCGCGAGTAATTCGGTGCTTCTTTTGTGATCGTCACATCATGCGGGTGACTCTCCGCTATTCCAGAAGCCGTAATCTTCACAAAGCTTGAATTTCTTTTTTGAGCATCTATAGTTGCTGCTCCACAATACCCCATTCCTGCTCTCAAACCTCCAATAAATTGATGCATCGTGGCAAACAACTCTCCTTTGTATGGCACACGTCCTTCAATCCCCTCTGGAACCAATTTCAAATTATCTTCTTCTTTTCCTTGGAAATACCTGTCTTTAGAACCTTTTTTCATTGCTTCAACAGACCCCATTCCTCTATAAGATTTGAACCTTCTTCCATTGAAAATAATAACTTCACCAGGAGCTTCTTTTGTTCCTGCCAACAAAGACCCTAACATCACTGAATCCGCCCCTGCTGCAATGGCTTTGGGAATGTCTCCTGTGTAGCGCACACCTCCATCTGCAATCACGGGAACACCGGTACCATCTAAGGCCTCTGCCACATTCATCACAGCGGACAACTGAGGATATCCTACTCCAGCCACGACACGAGTCGTACATATAGAACCTGGACCAATACCCACTTTCACACCATCCGCACCCGCAGCAACTAAATCTTTGGCTGCTTCTGCAGTGACAATATTTCCTGCGATTACATCCAAATTCGGATGTACTGCTTTTACTTCTTTCAGTTTGTTTAAAATATTGATCGAATGTCCGTGTGCAGAATCCAACACTACTGCATCTACTCCTTCCTCTACCAATGCGTCCACTCTTTCAAGACAATCAGCTGTAACACCAATCGCTGCTGCAACACGCAATCGACCGTATTGATCTTTATTTGCATCAGGATTTTCTCGTACTTTGATAATGTCTCTAAAAGTAATTAGCCCGACCAACTTATTGTCCTTATTTACTACCGGTAATTTTTCAACTTTGTTATCTTGTAAAATTACTTCGGCTTCTTTCAAAGAAGTTCCTTCACCAACAGTAATCAAATCCTCTGACGTCATGATTTCAGAAATTTTTCGTTGGTTGTTTTTTTCAAAACGCAAATCTCGGTTCGTTACAATTCCTACCAATAATCCACTAGTATTTGTCACAGGAATTCCACCAATTTTATATTCTGCCATCAAATTATTCGCATCCAATACTGTGGCCTCGGGCTGAATGGTTACAGGCTCCAAGATCATTCCTGCTTCTGATCGCTTTACTTTTTTAACCTCCAAAGCTTGCTCGGCGATAGACATATTTTTATGTAAAACACCTATTCCTCCTTCACGTGCCATGGAAATTGCCATAGAAGCCTCAGTAACCGTATCCATCGCTGCGGATATAATCGGTGTATTCAACGTTATATTTCTTGAAAATTTAGATCTAATATCTACGGTATTCGGTAGTACTTCAGAATACCCGGGAACCAACAACACGTCGTCGTACGTCAATCCTTCATTTATGATTTTTGATAAAGCCATATGCAATAAATTTAACATTTAATTGCATGCAAATATAAGGCTTTTATTCGTTATAGAAACGAATAAATAATGAATATCGAAGGTTTCTCTATAAGACTCCAAAAAGCTATCTTTCAAAAAGATAAAAAAAAACTTATTGGTTTTTCTTATGCATGTCAATATACAAAGCTTCTACCTCACTCTTTGCCCAATTGGTTCTTCTCAAAAAAGTGAGACTAGACCCGATTGAAGGATTGTTTCGAAAACAGCCAATTTGAATTTTGTGCCCCAAGTGTTCCCATCCGTAATAAGCCACCAATTCTTTTAAAATTTCATCAAGTTTTTTACCATGAATCGGATTGTTAGGTTGTTGTTCCATAGGTTAATTTCAAATAATATTCCTTTTTTTAGAAGCGCTAAAGATACTTCATTTACATTTGCAATATGACTTTTATAAAAACAAATATCCCTACACTCTTAAAGAATCTAGGTTTTCAAACCTTGAAACCAATGCAAGAAGCCATGCTCTCAGCTTCGTCAAAAAATCCAAATATACTTCTCTTAGCTCCTACAGGTAGTGGAAAGACACTCGCGTATTTATTAAGTATTTTGTCTAACATAGATAACAAACCAGGTGTACAAGCGCTCCTACTGGCTCCAACAAGAGAACTGGTACTTCAAATTGAAAATGTCTTGAAACGGATGAAGCTGCCGTGGAAAGTGAATGCGTGCTATGGAGGACATAAATTTAGCATTGAACGTCAAAACTTCACATCACCTCCAACTATATTAATAGGTACGCCCGGAAGGATTGAAGATCATATTCGAAGAGGAACTTTTAATCCCAAAACAATCTCTAGGATTGTTTTTGATGAATTTGACAAAGCTTTGGAATTTGGTTTTTCGAAACAAATGGAAGCCATTCTCAAAGAAATTCCAAATTGCAAAGGAAAACTGCTCGTATCAGCTACACAAGCTACTGAAATCCCGGAATACCTTCAACTCAATACAATTCACACCGTTGATTTCTCAGAAGAAGAAAAAGGCACTATTAAAAGCCAACAAATTACAACATTGATCGATGAAAAAACGGAAGGTCTTTTGCAACTTCTCAAATCTTTTGGAACAAACAAAAATGCCATTGTTTTTTCCAATCACCGAGACGCCTGTGATCGTATTTGTGATTACTTAGACGAGCATGAAGTTGTCTATTCAATTTTTCACGGCGGATTGGAACAACCACAAAGAGAATTGGAATTGCTTAAATTTAGAAATGGCAGCTCCCGAATTTTAATTGCTACAGACATTGCTGCAAGAGGTATCGACATTCCTGAATTGGATGCAGTCGTCCATTATCAAATGCCCAATATAGAAAGTACTTTTGTGCATCGAAATGGAAGAACAGCCCGCATGAAATCCTCTGGGAGAAGTATTCTTATCCGTACTGAAAACGATGCGCTCCCTAGTTATCTGAAGGAAACCCCTGCTTTGTTAAGCCTCAAAACCTATGATGCCATAGAGGATCCAGAATGGATTACTTTTTATGTAGGAAAAGGAAAAAAAGACAAAGTAAACAAAATGGACTTGGTTGGTTTTTTCTTGCAATTCGATTTTGTCTCGAAGACAGATTTGGGGCTGATTGAAGTCAAAGATTTCTCTGCCTACATTGCTATCAAAAGAAACAAAAGTAAACGCTTGCTAGCTGTTTCTAGAAATTTAAAAATCAAGAATAAAAAAGCCAAAATCGCATTTGCCAAATAAATATTAACAGAACAACCTAAAATCAATAGATAAAAAACTATTCAGAATGACTGCAGTACAAATTTTAGCAAAACTGATTTCATTTCCAGTATTAGGTGGAGAAAGTAACTTGTCCATCATTCATTGGATTCAAGCTTATATAGAAGATATAGGTGTTGACACGATTTTAGTTCCAAACAAAAAGGGAGACAAGGCATCATTGCATTGCCGAATTGGTCCTGCAGTTGATGGAGGCCTGGTATTATCGGGACATACAGATGTGGTGCCCGTTGCAGGTCAGTATTGGAAAAGTAACCCTTTTGTATTGACCGATAAACAAGATGGAAAACTATACGGTCGTGGTAGTTGTGATATGAAAGGTTTTTTAGCATGCTGTTTAGCGATGCTTCCTAAATTTGTCAAAGCAGACTTGAAAAAACCAATTTATTTTGCCTTTTCTTATGATGAAGAAATTGGCTGCTTGGGGGCACCTGCATTGATTGCTCATTTGCAAAAACACTACACAGAAATACCAAAATATGCATGGATTGGCGAACCCTCACTCATGGAACCGATTGTGGCACACAAAGGAATTTGCTTATTTGACACAACTGTAAACGGATCTGCAGGACACAGTAGCGGCATTTTAAAAGAGGTGAGCGCCGTTCATGAAGCGGCACGTTTGATTCTATGGCTGGAAGACAAGATGAAAACTTTGGTTACCTCTGGCAGCATTGACAATCGTTTTACCCCTCCTCATACCTCTTTACATGCAGGAACCATTCAAGGTGGTGTTGCTGCCAATGTAATTGCAGACAAAGCAACATTTTCTTGGGATGCTCGTGTCATCCCAACGGATAACTTAGAAGATATTTTATCTGATTTTAGAGCTCATTGCGCACAACGAACAGAAGAAGTAAAAATAATTTTCCCTAAGTTTTGCATTGAAACCAAAGAACAACATGCGCCTGTGCCACCATTGAATACCAAAAAGGAAATGGAGATTGTACAACTGATGCAAAAAACAAATCCCAATCAACACTTAGGAGCGGTGTCTTATGCCGCAGAAGCAGGTCAGTTTTCTCAAGCTGGTTATGAGAGTATTGTTTGCGGTCCAGGTTCTATTGAGCAAGCCCACCGGGCGAATGAGTTTATTGAAAAAAGTGAACTAGATAAATGCATGCGATTGTTGCAAAAACTATGTATTGAATTTTCGTAAAAATTCATTTGATTTTTTTCAATACCTCATTTTTATCCACCTTTAAACGTTCGTTACGATGTATTGTGATTTTTTATAAAAATTAAAATCTTATAGATGTAATACAATAACTTTATTTTTATTTATTCTAAATAAGAATTTTACGTATCTTTGCAAGGTAAATGTCTGAAATAAAAAGAATGTCAATTGATACCATCTTCACATTTTTAGAGTCCTGCTACCAGGTTTGTTTTGATTTGATTGCAACCCCTTCTAAGAGAACCTATTTCTTATACATGCTGACATCCTTACCGATTGTCTACTTTATTTACAAGAAACAAAAAAAACAATCCTTCCTAAAATTCCTTTTGCCCAAAAAAGTTTGGTTGGGAAAATCTGCATTTGTCGACTATTATTTCATTGCATTCAACAGCATTGTGAAAATTTTACTCATTGCTCCCTTATTTATTTTTGGATTCAAATTGGCTTTCCATACCACAGAATACATGAACAGATGGTTTGGATACGAGCAAATTCAACTTTCAATGTTTAGTACTATGATAGCCTACACCATCGGGCTCAGTATTTTTGGAGATTTTGTCACCTATCTGATTCATTTAGCAATGCACAAAGTTCCGTTCTTGTGGGAATTTCACAAAACCCATCACTCCGCAACTACTATGAACCCATTTACCCAATACAGAATACACCCGGTCGAATTGATTATTAACAATTTGGGCGCCATTTTAACCTTTGGATTGATGACAGGAGTTTTTGATTATTTGTCCGCTTCTCAAATTAGCAAATGGACTTTTGCAGGGGTCAATGTATTCACCTTGATGTTCAATTTCTGGGGAGCCAACTTAAGGCACTCGCACGTCCAATTTAAATTTTACAATTTTTTAGAATACATTTTTATAAGTCCTGTACAACATCAAATTCACCACAGTGACAAACCTGAGCATTATGATAAAAATCTCGGCTCTAAATTTGCTGTTTGGGATTGGATTTTCGGTACTTTAATCCGATCTAAAGAAGTAAAAAGATTGCATTTCGGGTTGGGTAAAAAAGACAATCAAAACTATGCTTCTTTTCTGCAAAACCTACTAAACCCTTTTAAAAATATGCTAGGGTACAAATAATCATCGTAAGGTCTGTACCCAATTTAGGAATATTTTTTCATCCTCCTCTGATAATTCACCGTGTAAAAGTGCGTACGATTTTAAAGGCATTTTCCCCTCTTCTACTTCCTCTAGGATCTCCTCTAATTTGTGTGCTGCTTTTTTTGGCGCGTATTTGGTCCAATCTGAAAAATCCAAATGCTCAATTCCTTCTTCCACATGATGCTCAATCATAAAAGAAATAGGGGCTACTGAGGCATACCATGGATATTCTACTTGAAGCGAATGACAATCGTAACAATTTGCTTTGACAATACGACCCACCTCCTTAGGTGCTTTTAAAACCAATAAGAAATCTGTTTGAGGATTGACCTCTTGGTAGATTCTTTCACTTTTTACAAATTGTAAAACAATCAAAATCCCGACAAAAATTAAAATGAATTTTCTTGCAATTTTTTTCATAATAAAATAGTTAAAATTTCAATTGCATCGTAAAGTAGTAGGCACGAGGATCTGAGGTAATGATACCTGGCCCTGGATACCCCGTTGCTCTTCTTGTAAAATACGCTCGATTCAGTAAATTGTTAATTCCTGTTTCGAATTTAAACATTTTATACGTGTATGCAAAAGACAAATCCAAAATATCATAAGAAGGAATAGCTCCTGCAACAGTCGTTTCATTATCTGATTTGTAGGGTGCATTTGTGACATCTGTAAATTGTTCCGACAAATACGTGTACTGCAAACTACCAATCAAATTTTTATATCCAAATCCAAGACCTGATTTGATATTTACAAGTGGAATAAATTCTACTTTTTTACCAGCCACCCCATTGAATCTTGATTTCGTGTATTTTGAATCTGTAATGGCGCCGTTTATAAAAATATTTAGTTTGTAATTGCTGTTCTTCCAAAAAGTTTCTTGTAGGTTCCAGTCAATCAGAGATTCCAATCCATAAACGACTGCCGTTCCAATATTATCGCGTACCCAACCCACTCGATCTTCAAAATTGGTTCCTATTTTTCCTTCATACAACAAGCCAAATAAATTTGCATCATAAGATACAAATTTTCGGTATTTCCCTCGTACTCCAATGTCTGCCGTATATCCCTTTTCATCTGTAATATCTTCTGCAACTGTGAAAGAAGGACTTGTCACTCGAATATCACTGAAAGTTACAGAACGGTAATTCTGAGATATGTTCGCATAGCTTTCAAAGTAGTTCGTAGGCTTGTAACTCGCACCTAAGCCAACTAAAAGTATGTTTCTTTCAAAACGATTGTTGTCTTCAATCAGCTCTGGAGAATAAGTTCCTTCCGAAATTGTCTTTATGTACTCGTAACGGACTCCTGGTGTCAATGAAAAATAGTCTGAAAATTTAAAAATATTTTCTGCAAAAACAGACGCATTGAAATTCGGATACTTAAATTCTGACTGATTTCTATATTGCGGAAACTCTGATGAGTAAAAATCAAAATCTGCATCACTTCCTTTACTTCCTGGCCCTTGCTGAGATGTGTTATTGGCGTTGTAGATCTTTGAACCGACCAACAATACCGCATCTTTTGAAAAAGCTTTGTATCGAGTCAACCACCTCGTTTCAGCACCCCAATTTCGAAATACCCCGACCAATAAATCTCTTTCTTGTAAAAAATTCCCGTTTTGATCTTGTTCATCTGTATCAAAGGGATTGGGTTCTGAAAACCTTTGATTGACTCTAAAACCAAGAGACTTCCTATGAGCATCTAAGGCAAATAGATTCAAACTAAAATCGGTTTTTTCACTGATTTTATGCTTGAATTTCAGTGCCAATAATTTCCAATTTACTTCAAACCAGTTTCTTGTTCTGTTACTTTGGCTTGGATCTTCTAGAAATTGCACATCTGAAAGTCCACCAGATTGTTTTGCCAAATAGTTCAAGTAGGTTGCCTCAAAGCTTAATTTGGTTTTTTTGGAAAAATCATACGCAATATAACCGTAAAAATTTTTTGAATCAAAATTTGAATTCGCCCTGTAACCATCTCCCTCTTTATAATTGAAAAAGGTATAATAGCTAAATTTACCCTTTGTCCCACTCAAACTACTAAAGTTGGTCTTTAATCCGAAAGAGCCGACCGTATTTCTAGTGACAAATTCAATTTCTTTATTCTTTACTGGCTCTTTTAATTTGAAATTTATCAAACCTCCAAATTGGGTACCATATTGCAAGGAAGCCGCTCCTCTAATGACTTGAATTTCAGCAAGTGCTTCTGCTGTTGGTGTGTAATAACTTTCAGGATACCCCAAAACATCTGCACTGATATCATAACCGTTTTGCCTCGTATTGAAGTTGGCTGTTCGATTCGGATCCAATCCCCTGCCTCCCACAGACAATTGCAAACCACCATCGCCCACATCATAAATATTCAATCCTACGACTTGTGACATCACTTGACGGGCGTTGTTAGAGGCCAAATTTCCAACAATCTGATCGACCAACACCACTTCTGTTTTCTTACCCGCATAAATCGCTGTACCTTCTACATCTTTGAAACGCTTTAAATTGAATACCTTTTTTTGATAGTTTTCAATAAAAACTTCTGATAGTTCCTCTGACAGTTTTTTCAAGCGTATGGTAAAACTTGCAGTATCATTTGTCATATTGACAACCTGTTCATAGATCTGGTATTCATATGAAAATACGATAATTTGGAAGGATTTGTTTTCAGGACCTCGAAAAGTAACTTTTCCCTCTTCCGATGTTGTACCTATATATTTTCCTGATTTTAAATAAATTTGCGCAGTGGAAACTACATTTTCAGTTGTATCATCGACTACGAAAAAATCAACATTCACTTCTTCTTGAGAAAGCATTTGAAAAGAAACAAGTATAAAAAAGGAAAACAAGTATTGCTTTATGTGCATGAGGTATTATATATTTACGGAAAAAGCCCATCGTCAAAAAACCATGAGCTCCTCTTTTATTTGCTATTTAAAATACGGTTAGTCACCATCTGTATCGTTAAAATCTGCTTTGATTTTTAAAGCAGCTATCATATTGGTTTTTAAAACTTCCACAACAGAATGCAGATCAGAACGCATGGTTACAAATGCGCTTCTATCGGCAATAATTTGATTGTAAAAATTAGATTCAAGCCCATTTGCCGTAGCAAGTGCCTTGTCCATTTTCTCAAGAATAACAGTACTCAAACTTCTTCCTCCGGCTTCAATATTCAAATCTATCAAATAGCTTTTCAAACTGATTCCTTCTGTGTTTGTATTGAAATGTTTCCCGCTAAAAAAATCTTTGGAAGACTGAATAGCAACAACAAATAAATCTTTAGAGACATCTTTTTTGTAAAAAGCTTCCACAGCCTCAGGAATAGGGATATTGGTGAAATAACCAATTGGATTACCTATTTTAGCTACCCGGATATGTTTTTCAAAATTGAAAATAAAATCGTTTGTTAGTTTATCTACCGAAGCAGTTGCAGAAGAACATTCATCGGCTATAAATGTCGATTTGTAGGAAGTGTTCCAATCTTGTAAAACGGACAAAGCCATCTCCTCAAGTCTAGTACTTACAGCAAGTAAATAATTCGTATAAGAGGTAGTACTGTTGTAAACATTCAAAATTTCAAGGTCTGTATTTTCTACCCCATTTAACAAATAGTCCAATGCAGGAAATCCTTGCTTGTCTAGTTGTGTAGACAATGACAAATCATAGGAACCAGTCTCTATATTATTTTCCAATCCCACTGCGTCCAAAGGATAGGTATTGGAGTAATCTCTCAATCTTTCAGTTTCCGCCTTTCCTATTTGAAAAAGTGCTACTTTTTGCCATGCAACGTAAGCACCCAGCCATGAAGTTCTGGCCTGGTTTAAATTTGTTTGATTTGGAGCGTCTGAAAATGCAGTAAGATCCGATTTTAAATCTTCCAATTTGTCCACATAATTCTCATAAGCAGGAATAATAATATTCTCCGCCCAATTGGTTAACATAGCACCTCTGTCAAAATCATCTGTTGTACACTGATCTTCAGTATCAGTAGCACAAGAAGCGAACCACAAAGAAAATAAGAAGATCAAAAAGCTGTTTTTTATCATGATGATATGTATTATAATAGTTGGCAAAATTAATCAAAAGTATCTGAGTAAAATTCAATCTACTCAAATACTTTTATGTTTATTTTTTATTCCGCTGCTTGCGCTGTTGTGAAATCAAATTTAGCAGAAATCTCATCCGAAATTTCGTCTAATACCACTCCGTCTGTAAGACCCCAAAATCCATCTCCATTCTCTAATTTGGCAATCATTGCATTTACTTCTGAAAACGTAAAATACGGCGCATCTGTCTCTGGATTTCGAGTAAATTGTAAACTGTAGATAAACCCATAACCTTCTGACAATCCGTGGAATCCAGATGCGTATGCTTCTCCCGCTAAATCTCTTTTCCCTGCTTGAAGGTAGTGGACTGCTCGAACGCCGATAACTTTGGAAATTTGATATTGCAAAACTTCAATAGCATCACTCAAAACATCGTACTCTTTGGCAACTACGGCCGCTCGACCGAGTTTAAACGCTTTAAAAATTTGATCTTGAATTCCTGAAAAATCAGAATCTCCATTCACTTTAGCAATGTATTTGAACAAAAACTTATCCTCTTCTGTTGTAACTGGACTTTCTCCATTCACGCTTGCATCTCCATACACATAACCGTAGGCTTCGTCAAAATGATGTTCGTAGGTTGTGTATGATTTTCCAGAAACCAATGTCTCCGATGTATTGTCTGCAATATAAGCTTCGTTTGAAATCCTGTTATTCCCTAAATAGTTATTCAATACTTGATCTACAATCAGCGCACCTATCAACCCCTTATTGAAAGCCTGATTGTATTCTAATCCCTTTGCACTTACATACCTTGAACCTATAAAACCTGCAACTCCAGCCGCTGCTTCTATTTCACCATTTGGAACGACTTCTGTCACCTGCTTTTTCAAAAAATCAGACAGCTCTTTTTGTTTTGCTTCCTTTGCGAGCGCATCGCTCCCAAACAAATCATCCGAAGCTGCCACTTTACTTTTCACACTTTTAGAGGACTCATTGAGCTCATTGGTAGAAAAATCATCGGCTCCTGCCACATGAGCAAAAGCAGCCTCTATTTCCTCGACAGATTTATCTGAATCTACGGAAAGGAATCCTAAAATTTCTTTGGCCATTGAAAGACGTGTTGTTTGACGTGCATAACTTACTGTAGACACATCGTTTCTCTCATATACGTAAGTAGAAGGCACTTGAAACGCAACATCTATATCGTTTACAGAATCCACAAAAGCATTCGTTATTTTGTCATCCTCACTACAAGACAAAAGGGTTGTTACTATAGCAAATAACAAACTGGTGTTTCTCACATTTCTTTTCATAATATTTTATTCTTATTTAGATTGTTTAAAAATAACTTAATTTTACGCTGCAAAGATACGCAACATATTAACTTGAACAAACTTATTTAGAATAATTTTAAATAAAAGAGGTGTGTCTTTATTACAAGGCGTCAAACACCTGAAGAGCAGAATTGTAAGCACTCTCAAAAGACATTGCTTTTGTGTTGTTTTGAATACGTTTTGTCGTAAAATACGACAGTAATTTTTCGGTAGGCATGTTTCCTGTCAATTCATCTTTAGCCATTGGACAGCCACCAAATCCTTTGATAGCGCCATCAAAACGTCTACAACCCGCAATGAATGCTGCCTCAATTTTTGAAATTGCCGTAGCATACGTTGTGTGTAAATGAGCACCAAATTCAATGTGTGAATATTGAGGAATTAAATTTGAAAACAGGAATTGAATGGATTCTGGAGTAGCACAACCTATGGTATCCGACAAAGAAAGTGTTTTTACACCCATTTTAGAAAGTCGTTCGGTCCACTCCCCCACAATATCAACATTCCACGGGTTTCCGTAAGGATTTCCAAAGCCCATAGACATATAGGTGACTACTTCTTTATTCTTTTGAACCCCCATATTTAGAATTGCATCGAGCACTTTTACAGATTGTGCAATGGTTTTATGAGTGTTTCGCATTTGAAAATTTTCAGAAATAGAAAAAGGAAAACCCAGACAATTGATTTCTTCAAATTCACACGCCTCTCTCGCTCCTCGTTCATTGGCTACAATCGCTAACAATTTGCTATTTGTTTCAGACAAGTCCAATAAGGACAACACCGCTGCTGTATCTCTCATTTGTGGAATCGCTTTGGGCGCTACAAAACTACCGAAGTCAATCGTGTCAAATCCAACTCTTAACAAGGCATTTATATAAGATGCTTTTGCCTCTGTAGGCACAAAAGTTTTGATGCCTTGCAAAGCATCTCGAGGACATTCAATGATTTTAACTGCTGATTTCATTGATTTTAAAGATTTAGCTAGGATTCACAATCATTAAAACAAACAACAATTGCTAGGACTCAATGCTAAGATACTATTTCTTTAAAAGTGCCTTGTTGATTTTTTTAATTAAAGAAGGTCCTTCATAGACAAAGCCTGTATAAATCTGCACCAAGTCAGCTCCCGCAGCAATTTTTTCCAATGCATCGGCTGCCGAATGAATTCCTCCCACACCAATAATAGGAAAAGATTTGTTCGATTTCTCTGCTAAATATTTGATCGTAGCGGTACTTTTTTTACGAATTGGTCTTCCACTCAAGCCTCCGTTTCCAATTTGTTCTAATTGCACTTCTGAGGCTCTAAGTCCTTTTCTATCAACCGAAGTATTGGACGCAATTACTCCGTCTATAGTTGTTTCGGCAACCAAGGCTACAATTTCATCCAATTGTTGTGCATTTAAATCTGGAGCAATTTTTAGTAGTATTGGTTTTTGCACACTTTCCTGATTGTTGAGTTTTTGTACCGCAGCAATCAACTCTAACAAATAGTCCTTGTCTTGCAGTTTTGCATGACTTCCGACATTCGGACAACTGACATTCAAAACGAAATAGTCAACATAAGGGTACAATTCTTTGAATACATCACAATAATCCTCTGTATATTGTTCAGGAGTAGTAGCTGTATTCTTTCCTATATTTCCGCCAATAATTATTTTACCTTGGTTCTTTTTTAAATTTTCTATAACAGCTGAAACCCCATCGTTGTTGAAACCCATGCGGTTGATGATTCCTTGATCGTCTTTCAACCGAAACAAACGTTTTTTAGGGTTTCCAGCCTGCCCTTTCGGAGTTACGGTTCCAATTTCAATAAAACCAAAACCAAAATCGGCAAGTTCGTTGTAAAGCACCGCGTTTTTATCAAAACCTGCTGCCAATCCTACGGGATTCTTAAATTTCAAGCCAAAAAGCTCCCTTTCTAGTTTAGGACTATTTACTTGAAAAATAAAACGAATCAATACAGGAAATCCTGGTATTTTAGAAATTAATTTAATCGCCGAGAAAGTGAAATAATGTACTTTTTCTGGATCGAATTGAAAAAGTATGGAGCGTATGATTGATTTATACATGTAAATATCTTGGTTTGTAAGCTATCGCAAAATTACAAAAAAGGATTGGTTTCGAAGTCCATTGTGAATGTCTTTTGAATAGATTGCATAAAAAAAGCTTCCAAAAAAAAGGAAGCTTTTGTATCTAAAAAATGCCTGTATTAGATTTTTTTAACCTTCACTGCATTCATCCCTTTCATTCCTTTTTCTAATTCAAAACTCACTTTGTCATTTTCTGCAATCGAATCAATCAAACCGCTGGTGTGCACAAAATACTTTTCACTTGAGTTCGAATCGTTGATAAAACCAAAACCTTTTGAAGAATTGAAAAAAGCGACAGTTCCATTGTGTACTGGGTCGTATTCTTCTTCTACTTTTTTAGGAATTCCAATTTCGATACTGTCCGCATCAATAACTTCTCTTTCAGCCGGATCTGGCGGCGTATCTGTTAAATTCCCATAAGCATCCACGTAGGCAATCATATTTTCCAAGCCTCCTCCTTTAGAATTTGCTTTGCGCTCCTCCTTCTTCTTCATTTTCAATTCACGTTTTTTCAAACGTTTTTTTTCTTTTTCTTTTTTGCTAAAACTTTGTTCTGATCTTGCCATTTAGTGGAATTGCTTTCTTTTAATTAGAACCACAAATATAAAGTTTAATTCATTAGAATTTTCGAAAAGTGTACATAATTTTCTTACTCGTTTGGTTCATATTCTTTCAAATACCTCCATTTTCCTTTTTCTTTCTCAAAAATAGAGTTTTCAGAAATTACTTTTACATCACCTTCCTCTAAGAAAGAAGCTTTGAAGACTACTGTTCCCTCAATATCAGAAACCCCACCTTTGTTAGTGCTTAAAATTTGCAAATGCAGCCAAATCACTGAATCCACCCAAACTTTGATTTCTTTTTTTTCAGACAAAGGACGCGTTGTACTGTGGTAACTCTTCATCAAATAGTCCACATCTGCCTTTACAAAAGCGCTGTATCTTGAACGCATCAATTCTTCGGCTGTGCTTGCTTCTTTGTCCCCCTTCAAAATAAGACCACAACACTCCTCAAAAGGTTTTAATCGACCACAGAAACAATTTTTAATCTTCCTCATTATTTTCTTCCAGCGGTTTTTGTTGGGCGTGGTGCTTTTTCAAGAGCGCTTTAATACGTGCAGCATGTGCTGTTTTTTCAGCACGTTTTTTATTCAACTTACGAGCCATAAGTTTGCTATGCTTGGCCTTGTTTTTTGTATTCTTTTCTTTTCCTTTCTTGGACATACTTGAAATATAACTATTTTTTCTATATCAAAATAACATGCAAAAAAAAAGAGATTATCTTTCGACAATCTCTTTGAAAATGGGGTGGAAGACGGGACTCGAACCCGCGACACTCGGTACCACAAACCGATACTCTAACCAACTGAGCTACAACCACCATATTTAACGGGTGCAAATTTACATTATTTCAACAAACTTGCAAACTTTTTCTAAATTAAATCGTCTAATTTTTCGACTGCTATATAACGCTCTGAAGTAAAGCCTTCTGCGCACTCCGCGCCTATTAGTCTTCCCAAATCTCGTGCACGATATTGTACACTGTCAAGGAAATTTTTACTAGTTATAGGTGAAATCGGTTCTTTGCTGTTTGGATCATAAAATTGAGAACTATACGCTTTAACAGCTGCTACTTTTGTTTCCATAAAACCTGTAACATCCACAACAAAATCTGGTTCTATAGATTTCCACTGAATGTAATGGTATACCTGTTTCGGCCTCCAAGATTTTTGTGGATTGCCCTCATACTCCGTTTCTACTTTTCTCAAACCTGATAAAAAGCAAGCATCGGAAACCAATTTACTTCCTTTCGGATGGTCCATATGTCGATCCTCTACGGCATTGCACAAAACTATTTCAGGCTGGTATTTCCGCAGAATTTTCACCACTTCTAACTGATGCCTTTTATCATTCGAAAAAAAACCGTCTGAAAATGCCAAATTTTCTCGAAAAACAGCGCCTAGTATTTCAGACGCCTTCAGAGCTTCTTTGTCTCTTATCTCTGCAGAACCCCTTGTTCCCAACTCACCCCTGGTCAAATCCAATATCCCTACTTTCTTTCCTGAGGCAATTTCTTTTGCCAGTGTTGCTCCACAACCCAACTCTACATCATCTGGGTGTGCACCTATGGCCAATATATCTAACTTCATTTCGTATCGTGCTAATAAATTGAATCTTTCTCTATTCTTCTATCCAAGCAATAATTTCTGGACTGTTGGGTTTTGTGGAAGGCGAACATATTTTTTCCAATTTACCCGTTGTACTGATCAAATATTTTTGAAAATTCCATTTTACCTTTGAACTCTTCCATCCATTTTTTTCTTCCTCTGTCAAGTACTTATATACGGGATGTTTTTTTCTTCCTCTCACTTTTATTTTTTCCATCATTGGAAAAGATACCCCATAATTTGTTTTGCAAAAAGAAGCTATTTCTTGTGACGTTCCTGGTTCTTGAAATAAAAAATCATTGGAAGGAAACCCCACAATTACAAAATCATTGTTTTGATACGTTTCATACAATGTTTGCAACCCTTTGTACTGTGGAGTCAACCCACATTTTGAGGCTGTATTTACAATCATTATTTTTTTCCCTTTAAGCGTAGCAAAATCAAAAATCTCTCCTTTCAAATCTGTTACTTTGAAATCATAAATCTCCAGTTCTTCCTGAGCAACTTCTTTTGGCGCTTCCTTCAAAAAATGAAAACTTCCCAATAAAAGTGTTATTAGACTAAAAATGACAATTCTCATATATACCGTTTTTTTGTTCATCTCAAAATTACAAATTCTCTTTTAAAAAGACTCCTCTAAAATAAGATAGTTTGTATCTTCGCCTTATGATGACAATTACTTTGCTTGGTGGGGGGAATTTGGCAAATCATTTGACGAATGTTTTGCTGAATTCAAATGGCTGTGACCTTTCGCAAATTTACAATCGTAGCATCGAAAAAATTCGACATTTCGAGAAGCAGACAAAAATCACCAATAATCTCGACGATTTAAGAGATACCGATATCTACATCCTGTGCATAAAGGACATTGCTATTAAAGAAGTTTCGGCAAAAATTGCACACAAAGAAGGATTGATCGTTCACACCTCTGGAGCACTCGCAATGGAGGTCTTGCAAAACAACCTCAGAAAAGGGGTTTTTTACCCCTTACAAACTTTTTCAAAAGAGAAAAACCTTTCGTTCGACAATATTCCTATTTGTATCGAAGCAGCGCGACCCAAAGACCTTGAAATCTTACATTCATTAGCAACACTTCTCTCCAAAAAAGTGTACAACATCAATTCTCTTCAAAGAAAAAAAATACATCTAGCGGCAGTATTTGTCAATAATTTTGTGAATCACCTCTACTCCATTGGAAAAGATATTTGTGACACAAACAACATTCCTTTTGAAATATTACAGCCTTTGATAGAAGAAACAGCCAAAAAAATGAATACATTAGCGCCTTTCGAGGCGCAAACAGGCCCCGCTAGAAGAAAAGATTATAAGACAATTGAAATTCACAAATCTGAGTGCTCAGAGGAAATCGAAACAATTTATACGGTATTGACCGACGCCATTATAAAATCAAAATCACATGGAAATTAGTTACAAACAATTAATGCCTCATATAACCACTTTTATTCTAGATGTAGATGGTGTTCTGACCAACGGAATGGTTGCTGTTTTTCCGAACGGCGAACTGGTCCGTCAAATGAATATCAAAGACGGCTATGCATTAAAAACGGCAATTGATGCTGGTTATAGAATTTGCATCATCTCCGGCGGAAGCAATGAAGCTGTTCGAAAAAGGTTGCAAGGTTTGGGAATTACAGAAATCTACTTAGGAGCTCATGACAAAATAAAACAGTACTATCAATTGGTTGACAAATACAATTTACTTCCAGAAAACATTTTATACATGGGAGACGACGTTCCTGACTACCCTGTCATGGAACTTGTGGGCTTTCCCTGCGCTCCTCAAGATGCAGCTCCAGAGATAAAAGAAATTTCCAAATACATTTCACCAAAAAAAGGAGGCGAAGGCTGTGTTCGTGATGTAATTGAGCAAATAATGCGCGTTCAAGGCAACTGGAAGGGGAAATTTTACGCAAAATACGATTGATCTCAATCCTTCAAGAGAGTTCACATCCTAGCGCTTCAAGTTTAAGAAAAGACCTAAAAATAAATTTAATATTTTAGCAAAAAAGATTACATGAATTACATCGAACATGTTGGAAAATATTTTTTAATGCTCGGACAGGTTTTTAAACGTCCTCAAAAATTGAGTGTTTTCAAAGATGCTTTGTTTCGAGAAATTGAAGACTTGGGCTTAAAATCATTGGGAATTGTTGCTTTTATTGCCTTTTTCGTCGGCGGAGTAATTGCTATCCAAACAGCTTTGAACCTTGAAAGTCCTATCATTCCAAAATACCTCATTGGTTTTGCGACAAAACGAGCCATGATTTTAGAATTCGCACCAACCTTTGCTTCTATTATTCTTGCGGGGAAAGTAGGATCTTTTATCACTTCAAGTATTGGCACCATGCGTGTTACTGAACAAATAGATGCATTGGAAGTCATGGGAATCAATTCTTTGAATTATTTGGTCTTTCCTAAAATTATAGCCGCTGTTTTCTTTTACCCTCTATTGGTCATTTTGGCTATGTTTTTGGGCATTTTTGGAGGATGGCTTGCGGGTCTTTTGACCGGCCTTTTCCATTCTGTCGATTATATCGATGGCATTCAACTAGATTTTGACCCTTTCCTGCTTCAATATGCCACGATCAAAGCAATTGTATTTGCATTTGTCATTGCTACCATTCCATCTTACCATGGATATTATGTCAAAGGAGGTTCATTGGAAGTCGGTAGAGCAAGTACTCAAGCCGTGGTATGGACCAGTGTCGTGATTATCTTATTGAATTACTTTTTAACTCAAATGCTGCTCGGATAAATGATACAAGTAAAAGATTTACACAAAAGCTTTGGAGATGCTCATATATTAAAAGGAATTGATGCCACATTTGAAAGAGGAAAAACAAGTCTCATCATTGGTCAAAGTGGTTCTGGTAAAACAGTTTTCTTAAAAAGCCTTTTAGGGCTACATTCTCCCGAACAAGGGATTATTTCATTCGATGGTAACATCAGCAAAGAGATGAATGTTGACCAAAAAAGACAATTGAGACAAGAAATTGGGATGGTATTTCAAGGAAGTGCTTTGTTTGATTCGCTCACTGTGGAAGAAAACATCATGTTTCCTGTAAAAATGTTTACCAATCAACCAGCCTCAGAAATGAGAGATCGGGTACATACAGTCTTAAAAAGAGTCAACCTCCCCGATGCACATCAAAAGTTCCCCGCAGAACTTTCTGGAGGGATGCAAAAACGCGTTGCAATCGCTAGAGCTATTGTTATGAATCCAAAATATTTATTCTGTGACGAACCAAATTCAGGACTCGATCCAAAAACCGCGATTGTCATCGATAATTTGATTCAAGAAATTACCAGTGAATACCAGATAACAACCGTTATCAACACACATGACATGAATTCGGTAATGGAAATCGGAGAAAAAATAATCTTCTTACAAGACGGTTTAAAAGCATGGGAAGGAAGTCACAAAGAGATCTTTAAAACTGATAATGAATCTGTTGTAAATTTCGTTTATAGTTCCAACTTGTTCAAGAAAGTTCGGCAGTCTTATTTAAACGAAAGTAATTCCTAAAATTGTTTGTTTTATTCATATATCCCCCTATATTTGCACCCGCAAAAAAGGAGGAAATAAACGACCTGGTAGCTCAGTTGGTAGAGCATCTCCCTTTTAAGGAGAGGGTCCTGGGTTCGAGCCCCAGCCCGGTCACAAGTTTTTAAAACAAAACGTCCTTTTATTGAAATTTTGGTGAGATACTCAAGTGGCCAACGAGGGCAGACTGTAAATCTGCTGCGCAAGCTTCGTAGGTTCGAATCCTACTCTCACCACAAATTTCCTTTTTTTTTTGCAAACGACCTGGTAGCTCAGTTGGTAGAGCATCTCCCTTTTAAGGAGAGGGTCCTGGGTTCGAGCCCCAGCCCGGTCACCAAAAAGCCTTCTTAAGAAGGCTTTTTTTATACCTACTATCTAGATATCTCTTCTATGTCAACCTGAAAAATAAACCGAGTTCATTTTTAACAAAGTATCAATTAAAATTCATTAAAAATGAAACTGCAAAAACAGGCAACGTATCGTAAGGATATAAAAAAACTCCTTACACAATTCTGTAAGGAGTTTTAGAGCGAAAGACCGGGTTCGAACCGGCGACATTCAGCTTGGAAGGCTGACGCTCTACCAACTGAGCTACTTTCGCATTGGTATTGCACTACAAAGATACTTTCTTTCTTTGTTCTTACAAGAAAAAGAAGGTGTTTTTTGAAAGAACACACCTTCTTTTCTGTAAGTATTTGGTTCCGAAAAAGTTGAAATCACTTTTTTTAAAAAATAAAAATCCTTGGATACCATCACCGTCAAAAGTTTTAAATTTCAAAGAGTGAACTCTCATAAATCTAAAACCACTCTTTATTAAAATTTAGTTTACAGACACCAATTCTACATCGAAAATCAAAGTAGCATCCGGGGGAATAACGCCACCAGCGCCTGCCGAGCCGTAAGCCAAATCAGAAGGAATGACCATACGAGCCTTATCGCCTACTTTGAGCAATTGAATTCCTTCGTCCCAACCTTTGATTACTTGTCCAACCCCAACATTGAAGTCTATCGGTTGTTTTCTTTTGTAAGAAGAGTCAAACACCGTTCCATCGAGCAACTGCCCTTTGTAATGCACAGACACACCCGCACCTTTTGTCGCTTGCTGACCGTCTCCTTTTTGTAAAATCTTATAACGCAATCCACTTGGAGTTTCATCGTAACCTGCAGCTACTTCGTCCAATTTTGCTTTTTGAGCTGCTTTTGCTTCTGCAACTCTTTTTTCTCTCGATCCTTCAAACACACGAAATGCTTCGATAGCATTGAAAGCCTCTGCTGCCTCTCCTATTCTTACAATTTCAAGACGCTCAATCAAATCGTCTTGCGCAATCGCATCCACGATTTCTTGGCCGTCCACCACAAAACCAAACACTGTATGTTTATTGTCCAACCACGGTGTTGCAACATGTGTGATAAAGAACTGGCTTCCATTTGTTGCAGGACCAGAGTTTGCCATAGACAATACGCCTGGTTTGTCGTGTTTTAATTCAGGATGAAACTCATCGTCAAAACTATACCCCGGATTTCCAGTTCCTGTTCCTTGAGGACATCCTCCTTGAATCATAAAATCTGCAATTACTCTATGAAATTTCAACCCGTCGTAATAGGGCTTTCCTTGAGGCTTGACCTCATTTTCCATATTTCCTTCTGCCAAGGCAACAAAGTTCCCTACTGTTCCTGGTGTTTTTTCAAAAGTCAAGTCTACCAAAATAGACCCTTTGCTAGTATGAAACTTAGCGTATAATCCGTTGTTCATTTTTGTTGTTTTTAGAGCCGCAAAGATAGTCATATTCTAAGGATGTGCAAATACATGTTTTTATAGAAACAACCTTTTGAAATGACCAAATCAACTCACAAGAACAAATCCAGAATACTTAATCCAATTCTTTAAAAAAATAAGGGCTATAATTTGGCAATAGTTCAGGATGCGCAATTTTGATAATATCTTTTAAAACGACATGTGGCTGAATAGGTCCCAATTCAAAAAAGAACAATCCTCCTTTCTCACCTCTCAATTTGCCATAGGTGTAAATTGAACTTTGTTGATAAGGCCTGAATTTTTGATAATGTTCGTTTTCTTCGAGCAGCTGCCCTTTGTGCTCGTGCAAACTGCAACCAATCCACAATTCTGCGTGCTGTGCTTTCTCCAATACATTTTCAAAATTCAAGGACAAACTACCAGTTCCTTTCGAATCTGCCCACATATAATCTGTGTTTGCATCTTTGAAATAAGTTGCCATAAAACTTTGTCCCGCCGGCAAATACCAAACATCTTGGAAAATAGAACCCGATAATACAGTTGGTCTTTTAGCTGCCTTTTTAGCAATGGCTTGAGCACTCAAATATTCATTTTCAATTTCTTTGAAAATACGATTCGCAATTGCTTCTTTTGCAAACAAAGCCCCGAACAAACGCAGCCACTCCACTCTTCCCAAAGGAGTTTCTTCTTGCCAATCGTTGTTCACAAGTACGGGAATTCCATTTTTTCCCACTAATTCAAGAGATTTACTAATTTTACCAACAGCAAACCCCATCAACAAATCTGGTTTCAAAGACAACAAAATTTCAGTATTCAAATTCTCAGAAGTTCCCAAATCTCGTATTTTATTTGAATCAATCAACTTTCTTGTTTTGGGAGAGGATATGAAATCTGTATTCGGAAAGCCCACCAAAGCGCTTTCTTCATCCAACAATTCTAAATAAGGAACATGAGAGGAAGAAGTCAGGACGATGCTCTCCAGCGGTGTTCGCAAAATCGTCAAATCTGTATCAATTTTTTTTATTTCTGTCTTAGGAACCAATAAAAACTCCTGTCCTTTTGCTGTGAATGTATTGTAAATAACTATTTTTTTATAACCTTGATGCATTGTAATCGAAAAACCTCTTGCATAGGTATTGCCCGAAATTTGGATTTTTTTTTCTTGTGTTGGCACACATGCCAGAAGAAAAGTCAACAAAAGAAGTGCCATTAATTTTTTCATCTTTCAAGATTTAAGAAAATTACAAAATATCACAGTTGTGCAAAGATTGAACCATTTTTTTAATTTTCTAAAAAAAGAAAGCAATATCTTTCAATTCCTCTTATTTTTGACATAACATTTAATTCCTTATGCAATGAAAGTCTCTTCCTTTATGCCTGCGGTTACGCAAATGATTTACGACATGAATCTTCAAAAATATTTGGACGGCATTACTTTCGAATGTCCACAAATTGCCTTGAAAGAAAAGCAAGTAGCCGTAAACTGTGTATTGGAAGACAAAGACTATACAAGCGATGAAATCAACCGAATTTTTTCTCAAAGCAAAGCCACGGGAGAAAGCTTGTATTTTGTAAATGAACCTGTTTTAGAGAGCATTGCGCCAGATATTATTTTCACACAAGATGTGTGTGATGTTTGTCAAATCGATACCCATTGTGTGGAGGCTTCTTTACACAGACTAGAAAAAACACCCGAATTGATTTCCATTACACCCAATTCCTTGGCGGACGTTTTTGACAATGCCATGACCATTGCCAAAGCTTTGAAAAAAGAAAGTATTGGAAAAAGCTATATCGACAATTTGCATGCGCGAATTACAGCGATCATAGACAAGCAACGTGCCGCTCAAGTACAAGCGAAGAGCGTACTATTGCTAGAGTGGATTGACCCGTTGTTCAACTGCGGTCACTGGATTCCTCACCAAATAGGCTATGCTGGTGGCATTGATTTATTGTCACACCCTTCTGGCGACAGCATTGTGATTGATTGGGCAAAAATTGTAAAATACGACCCCGAAGTTTTAGTCATTGCTCCTTGCGGATACTCCATCAAACGCACATTAAAGGACATGAAATTCTTGCAAGAAAAAAAAGAATGGGCTTCGTTGCGAGCAGTTCAAAACAAACAGATTTTTATCGCTGACTTTGATCTCTTCACGCAATCCTCGGCAAGCACACTAGTCGATGGAATTGAAGTGTTGGCACATCTTTTTCATCCAACCATTTGCAACGTTTCAAATAGATTGAAATCAAAATTTGTTCCATTTTTCACTTAAAAAAATTGTCAGTCCAAATATAGTTCCTAATTTCGCATCGAATTTGGTTCTCATTTCAGGTTATCGAAATGAGATTAAAAGGGAATCTCGTTCAAAACGAGAGCTGTCCCCGCAACTGTAAGCTTAGTCAAAATTATTTTGATGCTTGTTGTACTCTTTACACCACTGTGATTCTCATGGGAAGGTAGCAACAAGACGCAAGCCAGGAGACCTGCCTTTTTCAACAAAGTTCAAACTTTCGGGAGAAAAGTTTGAGTATAGATTTTCTATGCTTATAATTTTCCTGATTATTTTTTAATCAAAAAATCATTTAAAAATGAAAAAACAAGTATTTCATTTAAGTGCCTTGGCATTATTATGTGCTATTAGCTCCGTTTCTGCTCAAGAAAAAAAAGAAACAGAAAAAAAACAAGAAGTAGAAGTATTGGAAGAAGTCGTAATCACCGACTCTCGCTTCGAAATCAAAAAAGAAAATTCTGGAAAGGTAGTTCATCAAATTACAGTGGAACAAATTGAACAAAATCAAGGCAAAAGCATCGTTGATTTACTAAACTCCGTTGCAGGTATTGAAATTGGTGGAAGTAGAGGAAATGCGGGTCAAAACCTTGGCTACTATATCCGAGGGGGACGAAGTAATGAAGTAGCGATATTGATTGATGGTATGCAAGTTGTAGACCCACTTCAAAACAATTACGATTTACGTCTACTAAACTTAGATATGGTGGAATCGATAGAAATCATCAAAGGTGCAGCAAGTACATTATACGGATCAGGTGCAGCTACGGCAGTAATAAATATCCAACTCAAAAGACCAAGCAAAGAAAAAGTTCATACAGTCATAAATACCACCCTTGGGACTCGAAAAACGCAAAATATTTCAAATAGCGGTTTTATTTCTACCAGTAATGCGAACCTAAGTGGAAGCCTAAATAAATTCGACTATTCTCTAGTTATTGGAAATCAAGAATCAAAAGGAGTATCAGCAGCAAAGCCAGCCACTAGTGATATGTCAGAATTTAAAGAAGACCCTTTTTCGAGGCTCAACCTAGGACTAAACATGAATTATAAAGTGTTCGAATCTTTTAACTTATCCGCTTTTTCAAACTACAATACCTTTACCTATAATTACGATGGAGGTTCGTTTATAGACGCTTCAAACGAGGCAGTCAATGAAAATTATAGAATTGGACTTAGTCCTACTTACACGTACGAAAAAGGAATCATCCAAATAAATGCAAGTTACAACCAGTATAATTCAAATGGAGAGAAAACAACATCCCCAACAAAAAACGAAGGGAAAAGCCGTGTGATTGACGCCTTTGTAAAGCATAAATTCTCCCCAGAATTATTTGCGATACTCGGTTACAACTACCAAAACAATACCATTGAAACTTATAGTACACCATGGGGATCTTCAATGCTTCAAAAAAACATCTATACGGAAGAAGCCAAAACAACTATTTCAGACCCCTATGTAAATATTGTTTATATCTCTTCATATGGACTAAATATCAACACAGGAGGACGTTTAAATTCGCACAACAAATACGGAAATCATTTCGTTTACAATATCAATCCTTCTTTTACATTCAAACACAAGGAAACAAATTATTCAAAAATATTTACCTCTTACAGCACTGCTTTTGTAGCACCTTCCCTACAAGACCTTTATGCCAGCTGGGGGAATGTTGACTTGGAACCTCAAGAAAGCTTGACATACGAAGCGGGTATTGAATCTAAAATAAATGAATTTTTATTCAATTTTACCTATTTTAAAAGAGAAGTGGAAAATATCATTGGATACAGCACTACCCTATCCAAAATTATCAACCAGGGAAAAGCTAAAATTAACGGTGTGGAAATTGGTGTAAAATACAATTTCCAAAACAACTTTTCATTTGATGCAAACTATACATATACAGACCACAACAACAACGCTATTCGCATTCCTAAAAATAAAGTTAATGCGAATTTCACTTACCGCTTGAAAGAAAAAACAAACTTTTTGGTAAGCTATCGTTTTAACGACAGCAGAGGAGATACTTATTTCAAGCCTGACTTTTCAACAGAAAATGTTACGTTAAATGCCTTTTCAATAATTGACTTTTCGTCAAATCACCAACTAAACGAAAATTTAAAATTATTTGCTTCAGTAACAAACATTTTTGACACAGAATTTGAGGAAATAATTGGATTTACAACTTTGGGTAGAAATTACAACCTAGGGCTAAGATTAAATTTTTAAGTCTCAAAAAACTGTTAAAAAGGTATCATTTTCGATATTCTTCCTAAAACTCCCTTTCGCAAAGATTGGGAGTTTTTTGTCTCTTTCTATCCACCATTCTATAAATTATATCTCCCAAAACAACATAGACATTTCAAAAACATGTCGATAACTTTTATTGTAGAAAAGCATACGAAAACTTATTTTTGGAAAAGATAAGCAGAACAAGTTTTTTTCAGGAAAAGGACCTGCGAATACTCATTTGAAAAACAAAAATTATTTTGGCAAATTATTTAGATCAATTGAATCCCTCACAAAAAGAAGCAGTACTCCAGAAAGAAGGTCCGATGATTATCATTGCAGGAGCTGGTTCGGGAAAAACGAGGGTACTCACCTATCGCATTGCGCACTTGATGCAACAGGGCGTCGATGCTTTTAATATTTTGATCCTAACGTTTACCAACAAAGCCGCTCGCGAAATGAAAGAGCGTATTGCATCTGTTGTCGGTGCGAGCGAGGCAAAAAATTTATGGATGGGAACCTTCCATTCTGTTTTTGCAAGAATTCTTCGTTCCGAGGCAGACAAACTAGGTTTTCCATCAAATTTTACCATCTACGACACACAAGATTCTGTAAAGCTAATCGGATCCATCATCAAAGAACAAGGCTTGGACAAAGAGAGATACAAGGCCAAACAAGTTCTCAGTCGAATTTCTCAATTCAAAAACAGCCTTATTACGGTAAAAGCCTACCAAAATAATTCAGAATTACAAGAGGCAGATACCATGGCAAGCCGCCCAAAAATGGGGACTATTTACAAAGAATACGTCGACCGTTGCTTTAAATCAGGAGCTATGGATTTTGATGACTTATTGCTTCGAACCAATGAATTGCTCGCGCGTTTTCCAGATGTCTTGGCAAAATACCAAGACCGTTTTCGCTATGTGATGGTAGATGAGTACCAAGACACCAATCATTCTCAGTATTTGATTGTTCGTGCGTTGGCAGATCGTTTTCAAAACATTTGCGTTGTCGGAGACGACTCTCAAAGTATTTATGCTTTCCGAGGAGCGAATATCAACAACATTTTAAATTTTCAAAAACACTATGAAGACGTTAAAACATTCAAACTCGAACAAAATTATCGCTCTTCAAAAAACATCGTCGAAGCTGCAAACAGTCTGATTGAAAACAACAAAACCAAACTGGACAAAGAAATATGGACTGCTAACAATGAAGGTGAAAAAGTAAAAATCATGCGAACCCTTTCTGACGGAGAAGAAGGTCGTTGGGTGGCAAATTCTATTTTTGAAAATAAAATGAACCACCAACTCACCAATGATAAGTTTTGCATTCTTTACAGAACCAATGCACAGTCCAGAGCTATGGAAGATGCTTTGAGAAAAAAGAGGATTGCCTATAAAATTTATGGTGGGACTTCTTTTTATCAACGGAAAGAAATCAAGGACATCCTCTCCTATTTGCGTATTTTGATCAATCCAAATGACGAAGAAGCTTTGAAACGCATTATCAATTATCCAGCCCGAGGCATTGGCCAAACTACGGTTGACAAATTGATACTGGCTGCCAATCACTACAAACGTCCAATGATTGATATTGTAAACAATATTGACAAAGTTGATTTAAAAATAAATACTGGGACGAAAAATAAGCTCCGCGATTTTTCTGAAATGATCAAGGCTTTTGGTATAGAATCGCTTAAAATGAATGCCTTTGAAATTGCTGACAGCATTGTAAAACGTGTAAAAATTGTAAAAGATTTAGAAGCAGATGGCACTCCGGAGGGGATCAGCAAAGTGGAAAATGTGCAGGAACTTTTGAACGGAATCAAATATTTTATCGACGATACCAAAGAAAAGGGACAAGAAGATTCGTTGGCGGTATTTTTAGAAGATGTTGCCCTAAAAACCGATCTAGATAGCGACAAACCTGATGACGAACCTGTGGTTTCTTTAATGACGATTCATTTGGCAAAAGGACTGGAATATCCCTATGTCTATATTGTGGGTATGGAAGAATCCTTATTCCCTTCCGCAATGAGCATGAATACGCGAAGTGAATTGGAAGAGGAACGTCGTTTGTTTTATGTAGCACTTACAAGAGCTGAACAACAGGCATATCTCAGTTATGCAAATACAAGATATCGGTGGGGAAAATTAACAGACGCAGAACCCAGTCGCTTTTTAGAAGAAATTGATGCGAGTTATTTGGAATACCTAACACCCAAAAGATTGGCACCGAGGACCAACAATTTTGTTGACAGCAATTTGTTTGAAGACGACATCCCAAAAGATCGCATTCGTTACAGAAAGCCAGTATCGAGATCAAAAACTAGTGTCCGCAAACAACCTTCAGAAACCGTCAAAAAATCATTGATCAAACCACCAAGTAATTTTAAGAAAGTAAGTGAAACAAATACATCAGGTAATTTGTTCGACTCCAAAATTACGGTCGGTAACTTTGTAGAACACCAACGCTTTGGAAAAGGAGAAGTTTTAAAAATGGAAGGTACGGGAGGTGATGTCAAGGCTGAAATTCGATTTGAAAAACAGGGAGTCAAGAAACTCATTTTAAAATTCTCCAAACTAAAAATCATCGGATAAATTCGTAAGAAAACAATTTTTCAACCCTTCATTGTAATTTCAAATGCTTCAAGCTACTTATAAAAAACACCTTCTTCATTTCAAACAGGCCAGCGGCACTTCACGTGGAGTTTTAAAAACAAAAGAAACTTATCTTCTTAAAATATTTGATAGTAACAAGCAAGGTTATGGAGAATGTGGTCTTTTTAGAGGTCTGAGTGTCGATGACAGACCTGATTACGAAGAAAAATTACAATGGGCTTGTGATCATATTGGACACGGAAAAGACTTTTTAATCTCGGAATTAAAAGCATTTCCCTCTATTCAATTTGGTCTTGAACAGGCGTTTTTATCCTTCCAAAGTCATCACCCTTTTGAATTATTTCCCTCCGATTTTGTAACGAAAAAACAGCCGATATCGATCAATGGACTTATTTGGATGGGCAAACCAGATTTTATGCAAAAACAAATCGAAGACAAACTAGCCGCCGGTTTTAGCACCATCAAATTAAAAATTGGCGCCATCGATTTTGAAAAGGAATGCGAGTTATTACAAGTAATCCGGAAGCGATTTTCTGCTGAAAAAATAGAACTTCGTGTCGATGCCAACGGTGCTTTTACACCTGAAAATGCCTTGGAAAAATTAAAACGCTTGTCTGAGTTTGAGCTGCATTCTATCGAACAACCCATACGACAGGGACAAATCCAAGATATGGCAAATTTGTGCAGTAGAACACCACTACCCATCGCCCTGGATGAAGAACTGATTGGTATCACAGACATCGATAAAAAAGAAGAACTTATTGCTACCATTCAGCCGCAATACATTATTTTGAAACCAAGTCTGGTAGGAGGCATGCAAGGAAGTATGGACTGGATAAACATTGCTAAAAAACAAGACATTGGATGGTGGATTACCTCTGCCCTAGAGTCAAACATTGGTTTGAATGCCATTGCCCAGTGGACCGCACATTTAAAAACAAGCATTCCGCAAGGATTGGGAACGGGAAGTCTCTTTACTAATAATTTTGACAGCCCTCTTCATGTGGAAAAAGGATTCCTTTGGTATTGTTCTAACAAAAAATGGAATTTCGAATGGTAACTTAAAAGTTCCGTACTTCCATATAATAGATCAAGAACCTCTTTCGTCTTTCACAATCATGACTCGCCCCACGAAAAAAATATTTCTAAATTCAATACCATAAAAAATCCTCAATAACTATCTACATCGATACCTAGGCGAATCGCACGAAAATTAGGGATCGCTTGAAAGGTTTTTTTTATCTTCTCAATATGATCTTTCGTTCCTTTGAGAGACTGCTTAGGCGGAATTTTAACTACGATATGTTTGATATATAAATTTCGAACTCTTGAAACAGCAGGTGCCGTGGGCCCCAAAACATTTTCGCGGAAAGCGTTTTGTAGCGACTTCCCCAGCCACTCCGAAGCTTCGTCTACTCGAATCAAATCTCTGTGTTTCAACGTAATTCGCATGACACGATAATAAGGTGGATAATGAAATTGCCAACGGTCTTGCAATTGCTCTTGATACATTTCCTCATAGGAATTTGAGGATACTTGTTGTAAGATTTGATGGTACGGATTGAAGGTCTGTATCAACACTCTCCCTCTTTTAGAGGAACGTCCAGATCTACCAGCCACTTGTACTAACATTTGAAAAGTACGCTCATGCGCTCTAAAATCCGGAAAATTGAGTAAGTTATCCGCGTTCAATACTCCAACCAAACTTACATTTCCAAAATCAAGACCTTTTGACAGCATTTGAGTTCCGACCAAAATATCGATTTCTTGTGCCTGAAATGCACCAATAATTTTTTGATATCCGTATTTTCCACGTGTCGTATCCAAGTCCATTCTCCCTATGTTGTAAGCAGGTAACAACTCTTTGAGTTCCAATTCTATTTGCTCCGTTCCAAAACCTAAGGTTGTCAACTTTTCTGAGCCACAAGCACCACAAGCCATAGGAACAGCTTGTCTGTAATTGCAATAATGACATCGCAATTCTTTTCTGAATTTATGATAGGTCAAACTGACATCACAGTTGGGACATTGCGGAGAAACAGCACATGTTTCACATTCCATCACTGGAGAAAAACCTCGTCTGTTTTGAAATAAAATAACTTGTTCTTTGGCATCCAAAGCTTCTTGAATCTGTTGCAGCAACACATCCGAAAAATGCCCGGACATTCTTTTCTTTCGATGCTTTTCTTTGATATCTACCAACTGAACTTCTGGCATTTGCACGTCTCCATAACGTTTTTTCAAATGCACCAAACCGTACTTTTCTTTATTTCCATTGAAAAAACTCTCTATACTCGGCGTTGCAGAACCCAATAAGGTTTTTGCTCCATGGAGATGTCCTAATAAAATCGCTGTATCTCTCGCATGATACCTCGGCGCAGGATCAAACTGTTTGTAAGACACCTCGTGTTCTTCATCTACGATGATCAATCCCAAATTGTCAAAGGGCAGAAACAAAGAAGAACGGGCTCCAAGCACAATTTGAGCTTTTGACTTGGACTGTAAGACATTGTTCCAAACCTCTACTCTTTCATTCATCGAATATTTCGAATGATACACTGAAATTTTACCTCCAAATATTTTTTTCAAACGATTGATCAACTGGGTCGTCAGTGCAATTTCTGGTAATAAAAATAACACTTGCTTTCCTTCATCCAGGACTTCTTGAATGAGCTTTGAATATACCTCTGTTTTTCCGCTACTAGTCACACCATGCAACAAAGTCACAGCTTTTGTTTCAAAACTATTTTTAATCTCTTCAAAAGCTTTTTGTTGGTGCTTACTCAGCTCTTTCAAACTGCTTTCAGCTTCTCGAAAATGTATCCGATCGACTTGTATCTGATACACCTCAAACACCTTTTTATCGACCAAACTTTTCACAACGGCCGATGAAACCGCTGCTTTTTCTTGCAATTCTTTCACTTTGATAGGCTTCCTAGTTTCCCCTTCCAAAGAAAAATAAGTCATCAAAGCTTGGTACTGTTTTTTTGCTCTCGAAACAAGTTGCAATGTTTCCTGCAAGGCATCTTGGCCCTTGTATTTTTCAGTCAAGCGTATGTAATTGACCAATTTGGGTTTGTATTGCTCATAAATTTCTTCTCGCACTACAATTGCTCCTTTTTCTAACATCGATTTTAAAAAAGGAAGGACGTTTTTTTTATTCACGATTCCACTTATTTCGATGGCAGACAATTGCGTCTGTTGCTGCAAGGCTTCAAAAATTAAAAATTCAACATCCGTCAGCTGTGTTTGATCTGTAAAGGAGTTGTTTCTGAGAACTACGGTTTCACTTTCTAATAAAAAAGCGGAAGGGAATGCAGCCCTATAAACATCACCTAAAGAGCACATGTAATAACTAGAAATCCAATTCCAAAGTTTCAATTGCAGCTCATTTACAATGGGGTTTTGATCTAAAATTTGGTGTATGGCTTTGGCTTCATAGGCTTCAGGAGCGTTTTGGTGTACCTCAGCAACCAGCCCTGTATAAATTTTTGATTTTCCAAACGGAACTGCCACGCGTACTCCTGGTTTTAAAAATACAGCCTCCGCCTCCGTGATACGATAGGTAAACAACCTCTGTAAAGGAAGAGGTAAAATGACATCTATAAAATACACATCGGTAGTCGGTAACAATTTTTCTAAAAATATTTGATTAAAATTCAATAATACAGCAATGTTAAGGATTTGAAGAGTGTTTTTAGACAGCAATAAAGATTCTTTACTCCATTTATAGAGTCTACAAGCACTCTATGAAGATTGAAACAAAGACCTAAAGCAGAAACATCTTTAAAATTAGAGTTCTATTATCTGCGCGCTGTGTTCTTTGGTCTTCACTTTTTGAATGACTTCTTCGATAAGCCCATTTTCATCAATGACAAAAGTAGTTCTGTGAATCCCTTCGTATTCTCTACCCATAAACTTTTTTGGTCCCCAAACACCAAAAGCCTCAATAACGGATTTGTCTTCATCGGCGAGTAACGGAAAAGGCAGGCTGTTTTTTGTGATAAAATTTTGTTGGCGTTTTGCAGAGTCCGCACTCACTCCCAACACGTCATATCCTTTTTCTAAGAATAAATTGTAATTGTCTCTGAGATCGCAAGCTTCCACTGTACAACCGGGTGTACTTGCCTTTGGGTAAAAGAACAATACCAATTTTTTTCCACTATAATCTTTCAATTGAATGATATTTCCTTTTTCGTCCAATGCTGAAAATTGAGGAGCATTGTCTCCTTTTTGTAATGTTGTCATAATTTGATGTGCTACGATTTGAAAGTTGAAAGTTAACAAGGTTTCTCTCAAATGTAAAATTTTTTCACGCTTTAATGTGAAAAAACTTTGTACTTTTATTTTTTAAATTTTTCCACTTTTCGCATGAACAAACAAGAAAAAGTTCAATTTGTACTTGACACACTTGAAAAACTATATCCTGAAACTCCAATTCCTTTAGATCACAAAGATCCTTACACCTTACTCATTGCTGTTTTGATGTCAGCACAAAGTACGGATGCTCGGGTGAACACGATTACTCCTTTACTCTTTAAAAGAGCGGACAACCCTTATGAAATGGTAAAATTATCCGTGGAAGAAATTCGTGAGATTATCAAACCTGTAGGCCTCTCTCCTATGAAATCAAAAGGAATTCATGGTTTGTCAAAAATATTGATTGAGAAACACGATGGCAAAGTTCCTGCTAGCTTTGAAGATTTAGAAGCGCTACCAGCTGTTGGGCACAAAACCGCGAGTGTTGTCATGAGCCAAGCTTTTGATATTCCTGCATTTGCAGTAGACACGCACATTCATCGTTTGATGTACCGATGGGGGTTGACAAATGGAAAAAGTGTGGTCCAAACAGAAAGAGATGCGAAACGTTTGTTTCCAAAAGAAACTTGGAACAAGTTGCACTTGCAAATTATATTTTACGGAAGAGAATACTCTCCTGCACGTGGTTGGAATTTAGACAAAGACACCATAACGAAAACAATCGGTAGAAAAACAGTCCTGACAGCCTACGTAAAAAAAAATACTTCGAGTTAACCACGATAAATTCGTTTTCTCTATAGTGAAACTTGCTCTTGTTACCTCAAAAAGCAAACAGAGCACTGCATCCATTCACTCATAAAAAAGCCACTTTGGTTTCCCAAAATGGCTTTTCTGGTTGTAAAACATTGAAAAGTATTTTTTGCTTCTCAAATGCGATACTTTTTATCAAAAGACTACTTTACTTCTTCGAAGTCTACGTCTTCTACGCTATCTTCTTGCGCCTCTGCTTCTGGTTGTGCCTCTGCACCTCCTTGTGCTTGCTGTTGCGCAGCAGCTTGAAATTCAGCAGCAGCTCCTTGCAAAGCAGTATTCAAAGCTTCCGTAGCTGTATCAATCGCAGCAATATCTTTCGATTCATGTGCTTTTTTCAATTCAGCTAGTGCAGCATCTATCGGTGCTTTTTTATCTTCTGGAAGTTTTCCTTCTACTTCTTTCAACTGTTTTTCTGTTTGAAAAATCATTTGATCTGCAGTATTCAACTTCTCAGCAGTTTCTTTGGCGGTAGCATCTGCTTCTGCATTTGCTTCTGCATCTGCTTTCATTTTTGCAATTTCTTCTTCAGACAAACCAGAGGAAGCCTCAATCTTAATTTCTTGAGATTTGTTCGTTGCTTTGTCTACCGCAGAGACCTTGATAATTCCATTGGCATCAATGTCAAAAGTCACTTCAATTTGCGGCGTTCCTCTCTGTGCAGGTGGAATGTCTGTCAACTGAAAACGACCAATTGTTTTGTTGTCTGCAGCCATGGCTCTTTCTCCTTGCAATACATGAATATCTACTGAAGGCTGATTGTCTACTGCGGTAGAAAATACTTGAGACTTCTTTGTAGGAATCGTTGTATTCGCTTCGATCAATTTTGTAAATACATTCCCCATTGTTTCAATTCCTAAAGACAATGGTGTCACGTCTAACAACAATACGTCTTTTACATCACCTGCCAATACTCCTCCTTGGATAGCAGCTCCAATCGCCACAACTTCATCAGGGTTCACTCCTTTGTTAGGCTCTTTCCCGAAAAATTTCTTTACTTGTTCTTGAATCACAGGAATACGTGTAGATCCTCCTACTAAAATTACTTCGTCAATCTCAGATGTAGATAAGTCTGCATCTTGCAATGCTTTTTTCACAGGTTCCATTGAACGAACTACCAATTCAGCAGCCAACTGCTCAAACTTCGCTCTCGTCAAAGTTTTCACAAGGTGTTTTGGTCCTGAAGCTGTTGCTGTTACATATGGTAAATTGATTTCTGTTTGTGCTGAAGATGACAATTCTACTTTGGCTTTTTCTGCTGCTTCTTTCAAACGTTGCAAGGCCATTGGGTCCAAACGCAAATCAACTTGTTCTTCCTTGTTGAATCCATCTGCTAACCAATCAATAATCACTTCATCAAAGTCATCTCCTCCTAAATGTGTATCTCCGTTGGTAGACAATACTTCAAAAACACCTTCTCCTATTTCCAAAATAGAAATATCAAATGTTCCACCTCCCAAATCATAAACGGCAATTTTTTGATCTGTTCCTTTTTTATCAATTCCGTATGCCAATGCAGCTGCAGTAGGCTCGTTGATGATACGTTGCACTTTTAAACCTGCAATTTCTCCAGCTTCTTTCGTCGCCTGACGTTGTGCATCGTTAAAATAAGCAGGCACTGTAATTACCGCTTCAGAAACGTCTTGTCCTAAATAATCTTCTGCTGTTTTCTTCATTTTTTGAAGCGTCATTGCAGAAATCTCTTGTGGCGTATACAAACGTCCATCAATGTCTACTCGAGGTGTATCGTTGTCTCCTTTCAATACTTTGTAAGGAACTCGTCCTACCTCCTCAGAACATTCTGAAAATTTATTTCCCATAAAACGTTTTACCGAAGCAATTGTTTTTGTTGGGTTTGTCACGGCTTGACGTTTTGCAGGATCTCCTACTTTTCTTTCTCCCTCTTCTACGAAAGCAACTATAGATGGTGTTGTTCTTTTTCCTTCTGCATTCGGGATTACAACAGGCTCATTTCCTTCCATTACAGAAACACACGAGTTCGTTGTTCCTAAATCAATTCCAATAATCTTACTCATAATATTTATATTTAATATTGTTATTTCATTTTTACAAAAAACATTAGGCAATCTTTGTGCCAAGAAAAGGAGCCCCTATTATTGGCAGTTTTCTTAATTTTAAAATGACAGACTGTCATATTTGGTCTTTTTCACACTGCTATTTTACAACATTTGTCACCCTATAACACTCCCAAAACAATGCTATTAAGAGACCTGTAAAATACAGGCCAATCGTTTCTTAACAGAGGAATTCTTCTTGAAAAAGGAACAGTTCGTCATTTACAATGAATTAAAAAAAAATCCTTGAAGGAAAAAAACTATTTTTGTAAAAAAACAACATGCAAAAATACATCTCAAGTTTGCAAAACCCATTGGTGAAAGAATTGGTGCTTTTGAAAGAAAAATCTCGAAACCGAAGAAAAAAAGGTGTTTTTTTGCTAGAAGGAGTTCGTGAAATTCAATTGGCTATTAAAGGTGATTATGTTATTGAACAGCTTGTCATCTGTAAAGATATTTGTAGCCTCGAGGCATTGCAGGAAATACAAGAGACTCCACATCAAATTTTAGCGGTTTCTACAGAGGTTTATAAAAAATTAGCTTACCGTGAGACAACCGAAGGTATCATTGCTGTCGTCCAGTCAAAAACACACACTCTAGACTCTCTTGTTCTCAAAAGAAGCACCCCCTTGTTATTAGTTGCTGAATCTCCTGAAAAACCAGGAAATATTGGTGCTTTATTAAGAACTGCCGATGCAGCCAACGTAGATGCTATTTTGATCGCCAACCCTAAATCTGATTTGTACAACCCTAACACCATCCGAAGTAGTGTAGGCTGTGTATTTACTACCCAAATTGGCACCGGTAGCACTGAAGAAATATTGGCCTATTTGAAAAAGAACAACATTTCTATTTACGCAGCTGCACTGCATAAAAATGCCACTCCCTATTACAAACAAGATTTCACAAAACCTACAGCCATCGCAGTTGGAACGGAAGCCACAGGATTGACAAATAATTGGTTAGAAAATGCGCGGCAAAAAATCATCATTCCGATGAGAGGAAAAATAGACTCTATGAATGTATCTGTTGCAGCTTCTATTTTGCTTTTTGAAGCAACAAGACAGCGGGACTTTCAAACACAAAATCAAGTTTGATATTATTTTAAAAACAAAAGGATTTACGCCTTCTTTACTTGGCTTGCTTTTGAGTACTTTGTATCTTTATTTTTTTAATTGACTCAACGTAACTTTATGAATCCAGAAGTTCTTTTTTATATTCTCATTGGTATTCTTATTTTTAATTTCACAAAAGAAACTGTCTTATCGCTATTAAATGCGCGACATTTTAAGGACAAGTTGTCAGAAGAGATTGCGGACGTCTATGACTCAAAGGCCTATGAAAAATCACAAGAATACAAAAAAAAGAATCATCTTTTTTCACTTTTTAGAAATGGTTTTTCTTTGACAATAACACTCGCTTTTTTTGGGGCAGACGGATTTTTATATGTGGATTCAATTGCTCGATATTTGACCTCAAATGAAATTTTGATAACCTTGTACTTTTTAGGGGGGCTCTTTTTTGTGAATGATCTCATTTACACTCCATTTTCTTATTACAAGACATTTGTAATTGAAGAAAAGTTTGGATTTAACAAAACCACCAAAAAATTATTTTTTATTGACAAAATCAAAAGCTGGTTGCTCATGCTTTTTTTAGGTGGTCTCTTGATATCTTTCATCACTTGGCTTTATTTAAAAACAGGAAACCTATTTTGGGTTTATACTTGGATCGTGGTGTCTTTGTTTTCACTTTTCATGAATTTGTTCTATTCTTCCCTATTAGTGCCTTTGTTCAATAAGCAAAGTCCTTTGGAAGAAGGAATACTAAAAACCAAGTTGGAAAATTTTGCTCTCAAAGTAGGGTTCCAACTCGACAAAATTTTTGTGATTGACGGATCCAAACGCTCCTCGAAAGCGAATGCTTACTTTTCAGGATTTGGTTCTAAAAAAAGGATTGTTTTATACGACACTTTGATACATGACTTGAGCACAGATGAAATTGTGGCCGTTTTTGCACATGAAATTGGGCACAGCAAAAGAAAACATGTTTTTTACAATATAGTACTGTCAACCCTAATAACAGGGCTTACACTTTTCATCCTATCCCTATTGATAGACAATCCTTTGTTAGCAGATTCTTTAGGAATTTCATTTCCAAGTTTCCACGTAGGCATCGTTGTTTTCAGCATACTATACACTCCCCTTTCAGAGTTCACAGGTATGCTCCTGAACATTGTTTCAAGGATTTTTGAATACCAGGCGGACAACTACGCAAAAGAAAATTCAAATGCCAACGATTTGATCCAAGCTCTTAAAAAGCTATCCAAAAATAGTTTGAGCAACTTGACCCCCCATAAATCTTTGGTCTATCTCTATTATTCTCATCCTACCCTATTGCAACGCATTCAAAATTTGAATAAATAATTCAGAGATTCCATCAAAAAAATAATATATTCCCATCATGAATTATTCAGCGACGATAGAAGAAGAAAATAAGGAAATTGCAAATCGATATAAAGACCTCTTGAAAGGGACGTATCAGGTACTTTCCGCGGCTGATAAAAAACTAATTCGAAAGGCTTTTGACTTGGCTTTGGACGCCCATAGTGAACAAAGAAGAAAAACAGGAGAGCCTTATATATTTCACCCAATTGCTGTTGCCAAAACAGTCGCTTATGAAATTGGTCTTGGTGCGGCTTCAATTGCTGCTGCACTGTTGCATGATGTCGTAGAAGACACCCCATACACCATTACTGATATCGAACAGCTTTTTGGAGAAAGCATTGCCAAAGTAGTCAATGGTCTCACAAAGATTTCGCGACTCAACAAAGAACACGATGTTTCGATTCAAGCAGAGAATTTTCGAAAAATGCTGCTCACCTTGAACGACGATGTTCGGGTAATTCTAATAAAAATTGCAGACCGTTTGCACAACATGCAAACCATGGATTCCATGCCGAATTACAAGCAAGTTAAAATTGCTTCTGAAACGCTTTATATTTATGCCCCACTTGCACATCGATTGGGTTTATACAACATCAAAACAGAATTAGAGGACCTCGGTTTAAAATATACCGAGCCAGAGGTATTTCAAGATATTTTGAGTAAAATTAAAGCAAGTAAAGAAGAACAAGACTTTTACATCAAGCGCTTTTCAGACAAATTGGAAAAAACCCTTTCCAAAGAGAAGTTCTCCTACGAAATCAAAGGGCGTACGAAATCCATTTATTCTATTCGTAGAAAAATGCAAGTGCAAAATGTGAGTTTTGAAGAAATTTACGACAAATTTGCGATTCGAATTATTTATGACTCTAATGATAAAAACGAAAAATTTGATGCGTGGAAAATTTATTCCATTGTTACCGATCACTACAACCCAAATCCTATAAGACTTCGGGATTGGATTACGAATCCAAAAACCACAGGCTATGAATCTTTACATATCACTGTTATGGGGCCTGAAGGAAATTGGGTGGAAGTTCAGATTCGATCCAAACGAATGGATGAAATTGCGGAAAAAGGGTATGCAGCGCATTTTAAATACAAACAAGGTACTGTCAATGAAAGCGGATTAGAAGTTTGGTTAAACCGGTTGAAAGACACCTTGGAAAATGGAAATCTAAATGCTGTTGACTTTGTAGAAGATTTTAAATTGAACTTGTACGCAGAAGAAATTTTTGTTTTCACACCGAATGGAGACCTAAAGTCTCTTCCAAGAGGATCCTCAGCACTTGATTTTGCTTTCGCTATTCATACTGATATTGGATTGAAATGTCGCGGAGCCAAAGTAAACGGGAAACTTACACCATTGGACACCATTTTAGCCAGTGGAGACCAAGTAGAAGTACTGACTACAAGATTGCAAAAGCCAAATCCAAGATGGTTAGAGTTTGTGGTTACAGCCAGAGCAAAGGCTAGAATAAGAACAGCTCTCAAGGAAGAAGAGAAACTGATTGCTGAGGATGGAAAAGTTTTACTTGCTCGGAAATTAAAACAACTAAAAATCATCTTAGACGAAAAAGTCACCAATGAGTTGGTAAATTATTTTAAGCTTAGAACAAGTTTTGATTTGTTTTACCGAGTAGGAGCTTCCACCATTGAAAATTCAGAGTTGAAAAGTTTTGCCAATCAGCGAAGCAATGCCCTTTATAATTATTTCAAGAAAAAGATTCAACGAAAAACTTCTATCAATTCCAAGGAAGACATTGAAGAATTGAGTAGTAATTTCGACCTTCTCGTGTTTGGAAAAGATGAAGAAAAATTAGAATACAAGCTATCCAAATGTTGTAATCCTATACCAGGTGATCCTGTATTTGGTTTTTTAACAATCAAAGACGGTATCAAAGTTCATAAAAAAAACTGTCCCAACGCGATTAGTATGCAATCAAATTATGCATACCGTATCATGCTTGCCAAATGGATTGACTCTTCAAAACAAAATTACAAAGTCACATTGAAAATTAGTGGAGAAGACAAACACGGTATCTTACATAAAATAACACAAATTATTGCGGGCAATAGCAATATGAATATTTACAACATCAACTCGAATACCCGAGGTTCTATATTCAATGGTAGCATTACACTGGATGTAAAAAATAAAACCCAATTGAAAAAGTTGATTGAAAATATTTTAAAAGTAGACGGCGTAAACAAAGTCAGTCGTGTGGACTAAGTTTTTTTAGGCAACTACATTTACCGGTTTCCCATTTAAAAAGGCTTTTAAATTTTCTGTTGCTGTAGCCATTAGACGCATGCGAGCCTCTTTGGTCGCCCAAGCAATATGGGGTGTGATAATACAGTTCGCAACACCCAACAGAGGATTGTCTTTTTGCATGGGTTCTACGGAAACAACATCCAAAGCTGCAGCGGCAATTTTGCCACTGAGTAAGGCTTCCTTCAGGTCTTCTTCTACCACCAAAGCGCCTCTTGCCGTATTTACAAGCAAAACTCCTGTTTTCATTTTTTGAATTGTCTCTTTATTGATCAAATCCTTTGTTTCGTTCGTCAATGGACAGTGAAGACTAATGATATCCGATTTTTGCAAGAGCTTTTCAAACGAAACATACTTCCCAAGATCTTGTTTACTGGGTTTTGTTCTACTATGTACCAAGACATTCAATCCAAAGGCTTTCGATATTTGCGCCATTTTTCTTCCTATTTTTCCATAACCAACAAGACCTATGGTCTTTCCTGCCAATTCTATGAGCGGAAAATCCCAAAAACAAAAATCGGGACAAAGACTCCATGCACCTAAATGAACCGCTGAAGAATGCTCTCCTATCCGATGACAAAGCTGAAGTATCATGCCCATCGTAAACTGAGCTACAGCAGCAGTACCATAACTGGGTATATTGGTCACCACAATTCCTTGTTCTCTTGCAGAAGACAAATCCACTACGTTGTAACCGGTTGCTAAAACACCAATATATTTTAACGCAAGCGTTTTTCTGAGAACTTCAGCGGACAAAGGCGTCTTATTTGTAAAAACTACAGCCGCATCATCAATAGCCTGTACTATCGATTCTGTAGTGTTCTGAGTTCTATCATACACAACTAGCTCGCCAAGAGCACCTATTCCATTCCAAGTCAAATCTCCAGGGTTCAATGTATGGCCATCTAATACGACTATTTTCATATCTCCTCTTCTAAATTTTTAGCTACATTCTTTTTATGTTCGTGATTCTCACTAAAATAAGCTATTTTTTAAACATAAAATATTTTAGAAAGGGGAATAAATACTTTCAAATAAAAATCTCAAAACCTCCTTACAAAATCAAAAATAACACTAAATTTGCGTTTTGCTATTTTAATATTAGCATCGAATGGAAAATAAAATTAATCATCAAGAAACTGCGAAAGGTGTTTTTGTGAAGTTTTTAGAAAAAAACAGTCACCGAAAAACTCCTGAGCGCTTTGCTATTCTTCAAGAAATATATGACTTAGAAGAACATTTTGATATAGAGTCTCTTTATATCAGTATGAAAAACAAAAATTACAGGGTCAGTAGAGCAACACTCTACAATACCATTGAATTACTTCTAGATAGCGGCTTGGTCAGAAAACACCAATTTGGTCAAAACCAGGCACATTACGAAAAGAGTTTCTTCAACAAACAACACGACCATGTCATTTTAGATGACGGGGAGGTTATTGAGTTTTGCGATCCAAGGATTCAAAACATCAAAAAATCTATTGAAGAATTTTTTGATATTGAAATCGAAAACCATTCACTTTACTTTTACGGAAAAAAGAAAAACAAAAACAACACTAAATAATTTTTTAATACAATGGCTGTAGATTTATTACTAGGCTTGCAATGGGGAGACGAAGGAAAAGGTAAAATTGTAGATGTACTTACAAAAAATTACAACTTAATTTCTCGTTTCCAAGGTGGACCTAACGCTGGACACACTTTAATTTTTGATGGACACAAACACGTATTACATACGATTCCTTCTGGAATATTTCACGATGAAGCCTTGAATGTCGTTGGAAATGGAGTAGTCATAGATCCTGTCATCTTTAAAAAAGAATTGGAAAACTTAGGAAAATTCAATTTGGACTTGAATGCCAAAATATTGCTTTCCAGAAAAGCACATTTGATTTTACCAACGCACCGCTTGTTAGATCAGGCATCTGAAATTTCTAAGGGAAAGGCAAAAATTGGTTCTACTCTGAAAGGTATTGGACCAACATATATGGACAAAACTGGACGTAATGGAATGCGTGTTGGAGATTTGGAAATGGACAACTGGAAAGAAATTTTTCAAACGCTGACAGACAAGCATTTAAAAATGTTAAGTTTCTTTGACCTTGAATTGGAGTACAATCTTGAAGCACTCAAAGAAGAATTCTTTGCAGCGGTAGCTCGATTGAAAGAAATGACATTTATTGATAGTGAAGAATATTTGCACCAAGCTATCAAAGCGAACAAAACTATTTTAGCGGAAGGAGCACAAGGTTCTTTGTTAGATGTAGACTTTGGAACCTATCCTTTTGTTACTTCTTCAAACACAACCGCAGCAGGAGCTTGTACAGGTTTGGGAATAGCACCCAATACCATTGGAGAAGTTTATGGTATTTTCAAAGCCTATACAACACGTGTCGGTTCGGGCCCCTTCCCTACAGAATTGTTTGACGAAGACGGAGCTAGAATGGCAAAAGTTGGTCATGAATTCGGAGCGACTACAGGACGTGCAAGAAGATGCGGCTGGCTAGATCTTGTAGCATTAAAATATGCTTGCCAAGTAAATGGAGTGACGCAATTAAACATGATGAAAGGAGATGTGCTTTCTGGATTTGAAACTTTAAAAGTATGTACTGCTTACGAATACAAAGGAGAAACCATTGAACATTTCCCTTACAACATAGAACCTGAAAATGTAAAACCTATCTATACAGAATTCAAAGGATGGAGTGAAGACATCACTGAAATTACTTCAGAAGCTGAATTTCCAAAAGAGCTTTCAACATATATCGATTTTATAGAAAAAGAAACCGGTATTCGTATTTCTATCGTTTCTGTAGGACCGGATAGAAAACAAACCATTGTGAGATAATCACAATAAAGAAATCCACAAAAAAACGAACGTCCAGTAGGCGTTCGTTTTTTTTGAAATTTTAGCAGACAGGATTCCAACCATTATGCTATATTTTAACCTTTTCAAAATTATTCTCCCCTCTTTTTGCTTATTTTTGCATCTCAAAGAAAACACATTGAAACGATTACTCTATTTACTTGTCTTTGCAATTTCTTTTTTGGGGAATACTCAAAACAAGAAAATCAAAATTTTAAATTCCGAGCAGACCTATAAAAACGAAGCAAAATATCCAGGTGCCGTTGTTTTGAATGGTCGTGTAAAAGTAAGTCATGATGGGGCTATTCTAACCTGTAACAAAGCCCTCCTCTATTCATCTCAAAACTTATTGCATGCCTACGGAGACGTGCGTATCAATCAAGGGGACACTTTATATCAAAAATCAGAGTACACCAGTTATAATGGGGCTTTAAAAAAATCTGTTTCTTGGGGAAATGTCCAACTAAATGACCCTAATATGGAGTTGACAACAGACACTTTACATTTCGACAGAAAAAAACAAGAATTATACTACAATTGCCATGGCACAATTACAAACGGTGAAAGTAGACTGATAAGCAAAAACGGCACCTACTATTTAGAACAAAAAAAATTCAAAGCTACGACTAACGTCATCGTCCAAAACCCTGACAACACGCTAAAATCAAATCATTTAAATTATTACACTGATAATGGGCATGTTTATTTTTATGGTCCTACTACTATCAATACCAAAGAAAGCATTGCCTATGCTGAAAAAGGCTTTTACGACACGCGTTTGGGCATCTCCAATTTAGTACATCATTCGAAGATTAAATACGACAACCGAGTTATCGAAGGAGATAGCATCTACAACCATAAAGAAAGAGGATTTGCATCTTCTACAGGAAATACTGTGATTACAGATACATTGAACAACATGATTGTCAAAGGCGGTTATGCAGAATTTCATCGAATGCAAGACTCCGTATTTGTCATCAAAAAAGCCCTTGCCATTTCCATAGCAGAGAAAGATTCTCTTTTTATTCATGGAGATACACTCTTAATTACCGGTGCGCCTGATAACAGAATCATACGTGCTTTTCATCATGTCAAATTTTTCAAAACTGATCTGAGCGGGAAATGCGATTCGCTTCATACCTCTCAAAAAATTGGTTTGACAAAAATGTTCAAAAAGCCTATTATTTGGTCAGGTGGCAATCAAATTACGGGAGACACCATCGAACTTCTATCCAACACAAAAACAAACAAATTAGACTCATTGTTTATCAAAAAAAATGCCTTTATCAATCAAAAAGACTCTATCGGTTTCAACCAAATTAAAGGGAAAAATATGTTTGGTAAATTTAAGGGAAATAAATTACAATCCTTATTATCTAAGGGAAATGGCGAGGTAATCAATTATGCACGTGATGAAGGAAAAAAATTAATTGCTGTGATGAAAATGAGTTGTAGTAATATCATATTTGAACTCGAAAACAATTCAGTGCAACGTATCAAGTTTTTAAAAACACCGGATGGCAAAACATATCCTCCTTCTCAATTTCCTGAGACCGAAAATAAATTAAAAGGTTTTGTATGGCGCGAGAACGAAAAACCAATAACCAAAGAAGATATTTTCATCAAAAATGAAAACAAAGACGATTTGAATACGGAAATTAAAAACCCGTAGTATTTTATAGAAGAACGAATTATCATGAAAGAAGATTTTTATAATTTTCAAGCACAAACCACTCCTCACCCGCTAGCCATAGAAATTTCTCGTGCTGAAGGAGTCTATATTTATGATAGTCATGAAAAAAAATACCTAGACTTTGTGGCCGGAGTTTCTGCCAATAGCCTCGGACACAATCCCCCTAGAGTCATCCAAGCCATTCAAAACCAACTTACCAAATACATGCATGTCATGGTGTACGGTGAATTCATTCAAAAACCGTCGCTCGAACTTTGCAAGTTACTCGCAAAGCACCTCCCTGAATCACTTTCTACTACTTACCTGACCAATTCTGGTACCGAAGCCACTGAAGGAGCTATGAAACTTGCCAAAAAATGGACAGGTCGAAGCGAATTGATCGCTTGTAAAAATGGGTATCATGGTAATACCCAAGGTGCTATGAGTGTTAGCGGAGCAGAACAGCAAAATAGAGCCTTTCGCCCGCTCATACCTGGCATTCGATTTATTGAGTTCAATAACGAAAATGACCTGCAAAAAATTACAGAAAAAACAGCCGCCATCGTCCTAGAAACCATTCAAGGTGGCGCTGGTTTTATTGCCCCTCAAAACGATTACCTTGTCAAAGTTCGCAAACGTTGTGACGAAGTGGGGGCCTTGTTCATTTTAGATGAAATACAAACAGGTTTCGGTCGTACCGGAAAATTATTTGGTTTCGAAAATTACCGTTGCACTCCTGATGTGCTTATTACTGGAAAGGGGCTCGGAGGCGGAATGCCTATTGGTGCCTTTATCAGTTCCAAAGAAAAAATGGCGGTACTAAAAGAGGCGCCAACACTAGGTCATATCACTACTTTTGGTGGACATCCTGTGATAGCAGCTGCCGCATTGGCTACCTTACAAGAAATTACAGAAGGAAACTTGATGCCCGAAGCTTTGCGCAAAGAAAAACTAATTCGATCCTTACTAACGCATCCCGAAATTAAGGAAATTCGAGGTATTGGATTGATGCTTGCCATCCTTGTAAAAAGTCCAGCTACTGCCTCGAAAATTATTTTAAAATGTTTGGAAAAAGGGTTGATTTTATTCTGGCTACTTTTTGAAGAAAAAGCAATCCGAATCACTCCTCCATTAACTATCACGGACGATGAAATAAAAGAAGGATGTGCCATTTTACTCCAAACAATTTCTGAACTAAAAGAAAGCTAAGAAGAAACCCATTCCTCCCAGAATTTTTTTAAAATACTCTTATTTATTATTTTTTTCTCAGAAAAGCACAGTATCTTATTTATTAACACTACATTTGCATTTTAAAACATATATTATAATGAAAAATGGTACAGTAAAGTTCTTTAATGAATCTAAAGGTTTTGGATTTATTATCGAATCAGAAACAAACGAAGAATTCTTCGTACACATCTCTGGAATAGTAGATGAAATCAGAGAAGGTGACTCAGTAGAGTTTGACTTGAAAGAAGGTAGAAAAGGTATGAATGCAGTAGACGTTAAAGTAATTTAATTCTACAACGATATTTTTAAGATCTTAAAGCTTGTTATTTTTAACAAGCTTTTTTTTTGTACCTTATTGACCTCCTAATAAACTGCACTACGATTTTTAAAATGGATTTCATCAATACTGGATTCGAAACATTAAATCATCTCTAACGTAGACTTACGCTTTATTTTCTTTGTTTGCGTCTCTTCAAACTTCTTCACAAAATGAATTTCTTTAGGATATTCAAATTTCGACAAATTTGCTTTTTTCAAAAAGTTCTTCACTTCTTTTCCATTCAATACTGATTTCCTACTATCCTCGATAAGCAATACCAGTTTTTCTCCCAATGTCTCATCTGGCAAACCTGCTAAAAAGAACCGCTGTGAAATGATTTCTACAAGTTTGATTTCAATCTGTTCAGGAATCAATTTAATACCGCCACTGTTGACAACTGTATCATGGCGTCCCAACCAGTGAAATGCATCCTTCCCAACAATCTTCACCAAATCATTGGTAGTAATTCTTTCAGAGGAAACCTTATTTGCATCAATCACCAAACAACCTCTATGATCCACAGAAATACTTACTTCTGGTAAAACACGATAGATTTGTGATTCTTTTTCACTTTGACCATGGTTCAGTCTTTTAAGAGCAATATGACTTGTTGTCTCTGTCATTCCATAAGTTGCGTAAACCACACAAGATGCACCTTGCAGAGATTGACATAATCTTGGAGACACTGAAGCACCTCCAACAATCAAAGTTTTTACACGATGTAAAAATTGCAATGAATTTGACAATTGCAAAGGCACCATCGCAACAAAATCATAAACTTTATCCAATTGCTCAAGAGGTGAACTGGATTCTTTGACGACATCTAAATCCCATCCCAGTTCCAAAGCCCTTACCAACATCATTTTACCTGCAATATAGTTGGGTGATAAGCACAATAGTGCCTTCGTTTTTACTCCTAATTTTAAAAAAACTCCGGTGGCTTTTGCAGAATTTTTCATGTGCTCCTTTCGCAAACTAATTTCTTTGGGCACTCCTGTGGAACCTGAAGTCATTACCTTCAATTCAATGCTATCATTAAGCCATTGTTGAAGAAAGGAATGCAACTCTTCTGACCCTTGACAAGAATACGCAAGCAATTCTTCCGAATTCCGAAAGAGTTGACCATTTAATTGAAAAGCTTTATGAAATTTCATGAGAATTTGATTCAGTGGAAAACGAAATATTTCCTAACAATTTTTTTCTCCAATGATGCCATTGGTATTTTTTCGAAAAGATAACCAACAGCAACGGGTAAAGTAGTAATGGAGGTAAAAATGCCGATAACAAAGTGGGTTCTGATATGTCTATAAATATGGAATTGGTTTGAAAGGCAGTCCAATCTGCGGTCACCAAAATTGCGGTTACCAAATTGTTTGCTGCATGAAACCCCAAGCTCAACTCTAGACCATCATCCATCAATACAATTACTCCTAAAAACAAACCGGTCATACAATAATAAACCAACAATATTTTTCCCAGTTTGTCAATTTCTGGATTGTCGTAATGCATCATTCCAAAAAAGAATGACGTTAAAAGAAGTGGCAACCATTTATTACGAAATAAAACAGACAAACCCTGTAGCAAATAGCCTCGAAATAAGAATTCTTCCGCACTTGTTTGAAGCGGGATGAAAATCAATCCTAAAATGAGCATCCCTAAAAAGGGAATTGGTCTAAAATTGAAAACTAACAAATCTGGATTGAAAATATATTGAACACCAACAGCAACCACCACCAATCCTCCCCATACACAAAATGCAAATAAAAACCGACTCCAATCTATGGCAACACGGCTAGTGACAAAGTCTTTCAACTTTTGAGAATGGAATTCTTTAACACAAACCAAGAGAGCAATAAACGCTCCAAGAAAAGGCAACAACATTAAGACAAGACTTGTGTTTGACTCAAAGATTGTCAACACATATTCGACATCTTTTATTTTTAATGGATCTGCTTCTCCTGACTTTACCTTAGCTCCAATTGCAAAAGAAAGTGGCAGTGAAAATAAAAACGTGCCAATCAACACAAATACAATGGTAGTAGGATACCTCCACCAATCTGTTTTTCCTTTGAAACTATTTTTTAAATACGACATTTAATTTTTCTTTTTTAACATCGGAACAAATTTACATTCACCCAATTCTTGTTTTTGAAATTTTTTTACATCAGTACGAATATACACATGCATAAATTGCGTTTCTTCGCCAACTGGTATCACGAGCTTTCCTCCTATTTTCAATTGTCCCAATAGCGCTTTGGGAACAAATGGCGCACCCGCCGTAACTAGTATTTTGTCATAGGGCGCATGCTCCTTCAAACCTTTGTACCCGTCACCAAATAACATCAATTTAGGGCGATAACCTAATTTAGGTAAAAAAAGTTTGGTTTTCTTGAAGAGTTCGTTTTGACGTTCAATCGTATAGACTTCTGCTCTCAATTCGAGAAGCATTGCTGTTTGGTATCCAGATCCTGTTCCTATTTCCAAAACTTTCTCGTTCGGCTGAATATCCAACAACTCTGTCTGAAAAGCTACGGTATAAGGCTGTGATATCGTTTGTTCTGCAACTATAGGAAATGCTTGATCTTTGTATGCAAAATCCTCAAAACTTGAATCTAAAAATAAGTGTCTCGGAATTTTAGCAATGGCTGTTAATACTACTTTATTGGTAATCCCTTTTTCAGAAAGTAGAGTTGCTAACTGATTCCTGAGGCCTTGATGCTTGAATGTGTCTTTCACGAACGAATTGAATTTGCTTGGCTAAAATTAGGAATTAATCGGCAAAGATCTCTATTTTTACTGAAAAGTTATCCGATTAAAAACATTGCATTCTCTTTCACAATTCGAATACTCCACTAGAAGCTAAATACAGATATACTAACAATAAAATATAGATATACTAGGAGCAAGTTATTCAGGGGAAATTCATTTGCGAATATTAGAAGAAGCCGAAAAACAAAAATTTATTTATTTTTCACAATTGAAGTCCAATAAAAACATACAGAACCTGAGACAATTCAAAAAAATTATTTTGTTTGATGGGGTATGTAATTTGTGCAATGCTACTGTTACCTTTATCATGAATAGAGATCGACATTCTAAATTCCTTTTTTGTCCTCTACAGTCAGAACTGGCTTCTGTTTTTTTAAAAGATTGTGATCTTTCCCAAACAGATAGTGTGGTATTGGTTACACAAGCAAGTGTATGTGTGAAGTCAACTGCCGCTCTAAAAATAGTAAGAGAATTAGACGGACTATGGCCGTTATTGTATGTATTTATTATTTTCCCTGTTTCTTTCCGAGATTTCTTGTACCATCGGATTGCTCGCAATCGATACAAGTGGTTTGGAAAACAAACCTTTTGTAGAACTCCTTCAGAGAATGAGAAAGAACTTTTTATTTCTTAGGATAGTCGTCGTCCCAATTTTGCACATGGGGCTCCCCTAACTTCCCTTCTGACTTCGCTATCAGCATGGAAACAGTCGCATCTCCTGTCACATTGATTGTCGTTCGCAACATGTCCAAAGGCCTGTCTACCGCAAAGATGAGCGCCAATCCTATCGGTAACAATTCTTTTGGAAAACCGATTGCATCTAAGACAATCACCAACATCACCATTCCTGCTCCGGGTACCGCTGCAGAGCCAATAGAAGCCATCAATGCAGTCAGCACAATGACCAATTGATTGCTAAAAACCAACCCTTCAGGCCATAGAACTTGCATGATAAATACAGATGCAACAGCTTGATACAAGCTTGTACCATCCATATTTATCGTAGCCCCCACTGGCAATACGAAACTAGAAACTTCTTTATCCACCCCTAAATGTTCTTCTACTCGCTCCATGGTAACAGGTAAGGTTGCAGCACTTGAACTGGTAGAAAAAGCCAACAATTGAGCCGGTGCGATTTGTTTCAAAAACCAAATAGGTGATTTCTTTGTATATACAGATATTAGGATCAAATAAACACCCACGATTAATAGCAAACCAAACACGACCACAGCAGCATAACGCAACAAGGCAAGCAATATATTTATATCATTGGTAGTTACGATTACAGTCGCGAGCAGTGACAAAACGGCGATAGGTGCCATCAACATGATCAAGTCTACCATTTTTAAAACGACTGCATTTAGGGAGTCGAAAAAAATTTTCAATGGCTTCGCTTGCTTTTCCGGGACTAACAAAAGACTGATACCCAAAAATATGGTAAAGAAGATAACTTGCAACATCAATTTATTATTGCTCATTGCTTTGAAAGCATTCTCAGGGACCATGTCTACAACAAATTGCAAAGGCTTGGTTTCTTTTTGCTTGTTGGCCTCTTCAATGCGCGCTTTTATTTGGTCATTTGAAGCATACGTTTTTTTTAGATGCACCACCGTTTCTGTAGAAATTCCTTCACCAGGTTTGAAAACATTCACTGCGGTAAGACCAATGCTAATGGCAAAAACAGTTGTTGTGATGTACAACAAAATTGTCTTCAATCCCATGGATTTGAATTTAGAAATATCTTTCAAGTCTGAGATTCCTTTGACGAGAGATGCAATGATCAAAGGCACTGCTATCAATTTTAACATCCGTACAAAAATTGCACCAATAGGCTCTATCCAATCTTGAACAAATGGTTTTCCCCATGAGAACTGGAGCATTAAAAAACCGAGCAACACTCCAAAGAGCATTCCAATTAAAATTTTTGAATGCAGGGCTAATTTCTTCATATACCGTAAGATTTATTCATTTCGTTGAAAACACAACGTTGATTCCCAACAAAATTTCTAGCTACAATCAGGATGATAGCCTTTCGCTCCTTTGAAATTTGCTTGTAAATTCTCCATATCGTCTTCAAAAGAACCATTGGTGAAATAAGGAGTTGAAATCCTAACTTCTTTCACTCCATAATCCAAAGCGACTCTTACAATGGGAACGTTCGCTTCTTTAGCAATATAGTAAAAACCCGTTTTCCAATTTTTTACTTTTTTACGGGTCCCTTCTGGCGACAAGGCAAAAATAAAATCTTCTTTTGAATTGAATTTGGAAACGATTTGTCCCACAACTTTATCATTCTTGGATCTATCTACCGGAATTCCTCCAAAATATTTAAAGAACCATCCAAAACCTCCTTTAAACAAACTCTTTTTACCAATATAAAAAGCTTGAATTCCCGTCATGTATTTGATCAACAAACCCATTGTAAAATCGCGCCAACTCGTATGCGGGTAAACAATGATTACATATTTTCTTATTTCCTCTGGAAACGCACCTTTGATTTTCCAACCCAAAAGCGTGTGATAAATCCAACTAGAAATAAGTTTCACCATGCTTTCATATTTGTATTTACTAATTTATAAATATCTTCAAATTTCCTCATCGTTAGGACACAAAACTTTGAATGGCCAATTCATAACTCTGAAGACCAAAACCTAAAACAACGCCTTTACAAACCGGCGACAGATAGGATTTGTGTCGAAAATCTTCTCGGGCGTGTACGTTTGATATATGTACTTCTATCACAGGCGATTCAATTCCTTTGATTGCATCTGCAAGGGCAACTGAAGTATGAGTATAAGCTCCTGCGTTGATAATAATACCGTCGTAAGAAAAACCTACTTCGTGCAATTTGTCCACCAATTCTCCCTCATGATTCGATTGAAAATATTCCAAAGAAACACGATCGTGTTTTGAAACCAACTCTTTGTAATAATCTTCAAAGGTTGCATTTCCGTATATTGAAGGCTCTCTTTTTCCTATCAAATTCAAATTAGGGCCATTGATAATCAATAATTTCATACTTTTTATTTTGGTTGCCCTACAAAAATAAGAATGTTCTTTAAATAAAAAAGCAATCTTCGTTTTTTAAGGTTTTTTTATTCTCTTCTTTTTTGAAAATCACCAGAGGTTTTATATTTTACATATCTTTATACCATGAAATGGAGTGAGGCATCAAACGACTACAAACATTACCTCAACATCGAAAGAGGTTTTTCTAAAAACACTGTAGAAAATTACAACCGAGATGTAAAAAAATTAATCTCTTTCTTAGAAGAAAAAAAAATTGTTATTTCCCCAATTGAGATTGATAAAAACATCTTATTGACTTTTATATATGAAACGTCCAAAAAAAACAAAGCCAAATCACAAGCCCGGCTTATTTCAGGCTTGCGTAGTTTTTTTGACTACCTCGTTTTTGAAAAATACAGAAATGACAATCCCACAGACACCATAGAAACTCCCAAGATTGGAAGAAAGCTTCCAGACACCCTCTCTTTAGAAGAAATCGATTTTCTTATTTCTACGATAGACCTCAGTCATCCACAAGGAGAAAGAAATAGAACTATTTTAGAAACTTTGTATAGCTGTGGACTCCGTGTAAGCGAGCTCGTTTCCTTGCAACTTTCAGATTTATTTTTTGACGAAGGATTTGTTCGCGTTTTAGGAAAAGGCGACAAACATCGTTTTGTGCCCATCAGTTACGATACACAAAAACTCATGCAGCACTATATCCAATACATACGCTGCCATGACCCAATTCAAGAAGGACACCAAGATATTTTATTTTTAAACAGAAGAGGTAAAAAACTATCACGTGTCATGATTTTTAGTATCCTCAAGAAACTAGCAGCCGAAGCAAATATTGGCAAAAAAATCAGTCCTCACACCTTCCGGCACTCCTTTGCTACACATTTATTGGAACGGGGTGCTGATTTGAGAGCTATTCAACAAATGTTGGGACATGAAAGCATTACAACTACTGAAATTTATATGCATTTAGATACCACACATTTAAAAGGCGTCGTTGAAAAATTTCATCCTCGATCGAAATAAGCTGTCGTTACAGTATTCGAAAAACGCTTCCTATTCTTCGGTTGTTCCCCAAGCTGTTTTTTTTTGCTTTCGAGACCCCTCATACATGTCATAGCGCACAAAACGACATTCCAAATCTCCATTTCTCAAAGGAATTCTTTTGGAAGTTCGCAATCCAACATGCTTCAAAGCCTGCAAGTCAGAAGTTATAAACCATACGGTGGAATCGGGATAACCACTTTTTAGGGTATCCCCAATGTTTTTATAAAAACCCTCTAAATCTGCTAATTCCAAGCGTTCTCCGTACGGTGGATTGAAAAGTATTGTTGTATCTCCAAACACTTCTTTCCGAGAATTGAAAAAATTCACATGATGTACCCCAATAAAATCTGACAAATTGGCATTCTCAATATTTTCTTTGGCTTTTTGAACTGCAGAAGGCGCCTTATCAAAGCCCATAATTTTATAATGTGGACTGCTGATTTTATTCAACAAAGAATCTTGAATTAAGAAATACAAATCTTCGTCATAGTCTGGCCAATTTTCGAAAGCAAAATGTTTCCTGTTTATGTTTGCTGGTATTCTACAAGCAATCATTGCTGCTTCAATCAAAATTGTTCCAGAACCACACATGGGGTCAATGAAATTTCCTTCTCCCGTATAACCGGAAAGCAACACCAAACCTGCTGCGAGTACTTCGTTTATAGGTGCTATATTGGTCGAACTTCTATATCCCCTCTTATGGAGGGAATCTCCGGAACTATCTAAGGATACGGTGCAAAAATCATCTTTGATATGCACGTGGATTTTCAAGTCTGGATATTTCAAGTCAACATTCGGACGCTTACTGTATTTATGACGGTAATAATCTGCTATAGCATCCTTGGATTTCAATGAGATGTAATGAGAATTGGTCGTAAAAAAAGAAGAATTGACAACCGCACCAATGGCGAAAGTTCCGTCAACTGCGAGAAACTGTTCCCATCGAATCTTTTGCAAACTTTCATATAAATCTTTTTCCGATCTCACTTTGAATTTTCGGATCGGTTTTAAAATTCGAACTGCCGTTCTTAAAGAAATATTTGTCTTGTAAAGAAAGCCTTTGTCTCCTTTAAAAGAAACGCTTCGAACTCCAACCACTACCTCTTGGGCACCCAAATCTCTTAATTCCTTTGCAAGAACTTCTTCCAAACCAAACAAAGTGGTGGCAACCATTTTAAAATTCTGTTCCATATATTTTCTTTGAGGTGGCAAAAATACGGAATTAAACGCTTTGCAAGACTAACGTAACAAACTAAAATTACCTGTAGCAATAATGTGATTTCCGTCGACCATTACATCGGCACTAAACCAATAATCTGTCGCTGGCAGTGGAGTTCCATTCAAATCTCTTCCATCCCAACCTTGAGAATTTTCACTTAAGATTCCAACGAGTCTACCATTCCTATCATAAATAAGCACTTTTGTCGCTGTCATTCCAGTAATGTTTTCGATCCCTAGTATTTGCCAATAAGGCAATGTCCCTTCTGGGGTAAAGTACAATGGATGGTTCAAGACAAAAATATTTCGACTAACAGGGCCACAGCCATTGGTGTCGTATATTGTAACACGATGCTCACCTACAGAAACATCGTCAAAAACGTTGGAAGTTTGTGTGAAACCATCATCCAATTGATATTCATAGATACCCTCGCCTGAAATTTCAACACTCACTTTGGAGGGCTGTTGGAAATGGAAAACACCTATTCCCAAAAGCACTGCTGCATTGACTGTAAATTCTTTCAACAAATCACAACCGTACTCATTTGTTACTTTGACAAAATATAGCCCTGCTTCGGTAATTTCAATACTTTGAGAACTTTCACCTGTAGACCACTCATATGTATCTGTTGGACTATTATTTGCCATTAAAACAAGAGGATTTCCATCCAAACACAAAGTAGGATTGTCAATGACATCAATTACGGGCGAGGGATTGACAACGGTACTAAAACTGCCCACACTCCAACAATTGGTTTGGTTGTTTTCTACACGAAACCATATCTGTTCGCCATCAAACGCGCGGTAATTTTCAGAAAGCACTTCTGTTCCATTGGAAGCATTCTGCTCAGATTTGTGATAGGTAATTGTAAAATCAGCTGCATCGGCGCCATTCAAAATGGTCGTATCCTGTATTGCTGAGAAATTATACAACGCGGAAGCGTTTCCATTATCATCACAGGCTTCTAAATCTTGTGGAGTAACAAATACAGGGTTCGGATTGATCTGTACATCGAGAGAATCGATGTAAGAACAGCCATTCGCTCCTTCAAATCGAACAAAAATCGTTTCATTTGTTGACAGGTACTGGTAACGATTGACCGTTCCATTTCTTTGCAATTCTGCATCTATTCTGCTCTTATAATAAACCACTGTTGCGGATGCCGGAAGCTCAAACAAGGGAGTGATTTCACTCAAATCTACAAAATTGTCAGGCGTCTCACAGAATTCATAGCTCGAAACAGGTGTGTAAACAGGAGGTGTTTCTATAGTGACATCCAATGGTATCTCAGAAGAACATCCAGTAATATTATTGGTAACTTTCACATAAATCCGTGCACTAGTATCCACTGGGTAATTGGAAGAATCGGATATCGAAACGTTGTTTAGCAAATCACTTTCTGTTGCAAAAAATTGTGTGGTATGATTTGAGGAGTCTAAGACTTGCACGTCCAATGCTGTCAAGTCAACAAAAGTCTTTCCATCATAATCTTTGTCACAAACCTTGTATTCTCCCGGAGTTTCAAGGGATGGGAAGCTTACTTCTGGCAAAGAATTGACAACGGTACTAAAACTGCCCACACTCCAACAATTGGTTTGGTTGTTTTCTACACGAAACCATATCTGTTCGCCATCAAACGCGCGGTAATTTTCAGAAAGCACTTCTGTTCCATTGGAAGCATTCTGCTCAGATTTGTGATAGGTAATTGTAAAATCAGCTGCATCGGCGCCATTCAAAATGGTCGTATCCTGTATTGCTGAGAAATTATACAACGCGGAAGCGTTTCCATTATCATCACAGGCTTCTAAATCTTGTGGAGTAACAAATACAGGGTTCGGATTGATCTGTACATCGAGAGAATCGATGTAAGAACAGCCATTCGCTCCTTCAAATCGAACAAAAATCGTTTCATTTGTTGACAGGTACTGGTAACGATTGACCGTTCCATTTCTTTGCAATTCTGCATCTATTCTGCTCTTATAATAAACCACTGTTGCGGATGCCGGAAGCTCAAACAAGGGAGTGATTTCACTCAAATCTACAAAATTGTCAGGCGTCTCACAGAATTCATAGCTCGAAACAGGTGTGTAAACAGGAGGTGTTTCTATAGTGACATCCAATGGTATCTCAGAAGAACATCCAGTAATATTATTGGTAACTTTCACATAAATCCGTGCACTAGTATCCACTGGGTAATTGGAAGAATCGGATATCGAAACGTTGTTTAGCAAATCACTTTCTGTTGCAAAAAATTGTGTGGTATAATTAGACACCCTTGGATCTAAAATTGGCAAGTCTAATCCTGTCAAGTCAACAGAAGTTTTACTGTCATAATCTTCATCACAGATCGCATATGTTGCTTCTTCTCCGATCAGAGGTGCTACGAATACATTGATTCTAAAATCTACAATTTCAGAACAATTTCGCTCCGTTTCTATGCGCACATAAATTGTTTGCGATTTGGTACTTGTATACTCCAGAGGCAAAGCACTCCTTTTGTTGTTTGCGTCCGTTTGGCTATTGTAAAACGTCAGCTCTAAGTTTTGAGAAGATTCAGCGGTTATTTCATTTATTTTCTTTGTAAAATCAATGGTAAACTCATTGTTTTCAAATGCACTGCTACATAAATTCTCATCGATTGGCAAATTGAAAATTGGCGCCGGTTTTACTTCGACTTCAAAAGAGTTCAAAGTATAACAAGATGTATTATTTGTATTCTCAATTCGTACATATATCCTCTGTGGATTCGAAATATTCGAATAAAAAAGCTGCTTATCAATCGGATTACTTCTCGTGTCTGCATTTTCTTCAGATTCAAAATACAAAACTTCTTTTCCTGTTTGCCCTAAAAGAATTTCATTGTCTTTGGATGCTAATAAGAATTGATCCACGACTCCCTCGTTTGCACAAATCTGATAGGGTTCTATATCTTGTGTAATGGGTAAACTAGAAATAATGATCTTGAAAGATGTAATTTCAAAACAATTTGAAATAGTATTTGTTATTCTGGCATAAATATCACGGGAACTTGTTTCAAAATTACCAGGATCTAAAATTGGATTGGTCTCTGTTTCAGCCTCAAGCTGACTGGTATAAAAAACAACTGAAACTTCTTGCGTGTTTGCTGCTGTTATCTCTTGAATCCTATACTCCAAATCCAAACCTGCACGGTAAAATCCATCTTGGCTATCTTCATCGTCATCACAGATGTAAATATCAGAAGGCACTCCTACTATGGGACCAGGTAAAATTTTTATTTCCAAACGATTTACGGCAACGCAACCATTTTGATTCTCTACTCTGGCATACACCACTTGAGGATTTGTTGTATTCCTGTAACTTTTTGAAATAGGATTTCCTAATTCGTTGCTGGCTGTGTATTCATTCAAGTAATAATTCACTGTTGTTCCCGAAATACCATTAGACACATAATCATCGTAAGCACCCAAATCTAAAACCATTTGCAAGTCTTCATCCTCGTCGCAAACTTCTTGAACCTCTAAAGGTTCTAATTCAAAGTAAGGAGCTACCACAAGGTTAAATTCTGCTACCTCATCACAAGTTGCAGAATTGATTCGAATATACAATGGTTGTATCCCTGGATTCGTATTTACATATGGAATTGTTTTGTCCAATGCTCCAGTATTGGCATCCCGTTGTGCTTCATTTTCAAAAAAATCAACCGAAGCGTTCCCGAAGTTGTTTAGAAATGACGTTTCAATAACATCCAAATCAAACGTTTGTATACCATCATTACTTGAATCATCGCATACAGAAACATCACCAATATTTGTCCGTGTGAGAAGCGCATCGGTATTCAGTTCAATTTCTTCAATGCTAAAGCACCCCGAACTGTTATCCTCTACTCGAATAAAAACAGTTTCTTCATAATTATCTACAGGATAGTTTTCAGTGTTTACGATTGTATTATCCATAGAAATTGCGTCCTGCAGGGTATTGTGATAACTAGTGGTCACATTGTTAAGACCTCCGAGTATTTCATTTTCATGAACTGTGACATCAAACACCTCACTTCCGTCGTTCGTCAATTCGCAACCGTCAATAAAATAATCTCCCGAAACAATATTTGGCTTGCTCAAAACAGCAACATCCACACTCGAAACTGCAAAACAACCCGTCAAAGAATTTTCTACTCTGAAATAAATCCTTTGGAAAGGGCCCGTCACTTCGTATGGCAAGGATAAAGAATTTGTTCCTGACAAAGCATTTGAACGACTTTCATAATACGTAACACTAAGCTCGGTATTTCCATTTTGAACAGTTTCTGTCGACTGGTTAAAATTTACCAAACTACTAAATGAATTATTTCCAGAAGAACAAACCTCTAAAGGTTCAGGCGCCATAAAGAAAACAACATCGTTTACTTGAATAAAAAAAGAACCAAAGGCTAAACAGCCGTTCGAAGCATTCTCCGCTCGAACAAATATTTTCTCGCGTGTTGAAGTGTTCTCGAAAGGTGCTGTGATCTGATTGAATTTGGATTTTGAATCCTCTTCTGAAAAATAGTAACTTATTGTATAATTTGAGCTGGAGAGCTTGTCTGAAATTTCTGTATTTTTCAAAGTCAAATCAAACACTTCCACTCGGTCTCCTGAATTGTTCGTATCACAAAGTGTAAAATCTAAAATATTTTCTATTGCCTGTTCTTTGTTTAAAAGCACATCAATTGTGTCTTCCATAACACAAATTTCATCACCAACAGGGATTTCACTTCTAACCGTATAAGTGCCGGTATCTTTAGCTAAATATTGATTGGTATTGATTTCATCGATTTTAGCACCATTGTAAAACCATCCAAAAGTAGCTGAAGGATTTTCTAAACTTGCAGAAAGTAGTACCTCATTCGAACAACTTTCAACATCAGCTCCAAGATCTACAGCTATGTCAAAAGTATTTCCTTCAATGAACACCGCTGAATCATAAAATTGATCTCCTTGATCGGCAATCACAAGCTTTATGTGATAGGATTGATTGGGAACAATCGCAGTAGTAGCCGTGAGTGTCTTTGTTCTCCCATAAAAATTTGTTGCTCCATCATCAAAACCCTCAAAATAAGATCCGTTTTGAGAGGGACAAAGTCCTGGTGATTCTGGTCTTATATTTCCTGTACCTACAAAATCATTTGAGTTTGACACCAAAGCAATATTGCGATAAGGCTCACTCGTTCCCAGTTCTTTTATCAAAATAACAAAGCTGTCAAAACTGGAATTACATGCGTTTTCATCTTGGTATTCTTCAGATGCAAAAACATAGCGAAAAGAGATTGTATTCGTCGCTGCAACAAAATCAAATTCCATGGAAGTTGCATTCAAAAAACCGCCTGCCCCTAATGACGTTTCCAAATCCAAATCACTACCCCAAAAAGCATCTCCTTTTCCTAAGACAGATGAAACAACCGTATTCCCCGAATCGCTCGCACTTCCCGTAGAAAGCACAATTCCGCTTTCCAATGGAAAATTAGAGGTTCCTTTTTGGAAACTCCCAAAACTAGCAATCCCCAAAATTTCGCCATTTACTAGAGAACTAGCATTTGAAACTTCTGCACAACCGTTTATAAAATTACGCTCTATCAATTCTTGTGGTTCCAGTCCTTCCGACGTCACTATGTATTGCGAAAAAGCGTACCATTTTGCAAAAAAAAGCATGAATAAAAACGGAAAAAATCTTTTCATTTGTGGGGTAAATTTTATGTCTTAGCATCTGCAATTTACAAATTTAATCTTGTTTCTATTGTGATAAATATATCTATTTCATATTCCTATTTAAATCCCTATTTTTGCCGTTCAAACACACAAAATGTCCTCAAAAAAAGATTGGTTTACCGATTGGTTCAACACCAAATATTACCACATACTATACCAACACAGAGATGAACATGAAGCGCAAGTTTTTATGAAAAATCTAACTTCGTTTCTAAATATTCCCAAAGGAAGTGATATTCTGGACTTGGCTTGTGGAAAAGGACGTCATTCTATGTACCTCAACAAATTAGGATATGAAGTAACTGGAGCCGATTTATCAATAAACAGTATCAAGGAGGCGAGTTTGTCAAAAAACGAAACGCTCGATTTCATAGTGCAAGACATGCGCCTGCCATTTTCTTTTCAAAAAGACGCAGTATTCAATCTGTTCACGAGCTTTGGATATTTTGCAGAGGATGCAGACGATATCCGAGTCTTAGAGAATATCAAAAATTGCTTGAATACAAATGGGGTTGGCGTGATCGACTACCTCAACGTAAACAAAACTATTGCAAGTTTGATCCCCAGCGAAACGGTTATCTTGGACGGGATTGAATTTCATATCACAAGAGAAATTAAAAATGGTTTTATAATCAAGAAAATTGAATTCAGAGCAGAAGATGGATCGTACCACAATTATTTTGAACGTGTAAAATGTTTGGACTTAGAATGCTTTAAAAGTTATTTACTAAAAGTAGGATTGCATCTCAAACATTGTTTTGGGGATTACAACTTACATCCTTTCGACGAAGAAAAATCGAATCGATTAATACTTATTTTTGAATGATGATTTCTTATTTATTACTCATTGCTTCTGTTCTTTTAGGGACTTTAATTGTTTCTTTCTTTCAACCCAAGAAACAAATGGTTCGGTTGTTATTGTCTTTTAGTGGTGCTTATCTGCTAGCAACCACCATAACCCACTTGCTACCGGAAGTCTACCAAAGCTGTTCTCTAAACTCTGACGGACAATACATTGGAGCCTTTATTTTGGCTGGAATCCTCCTTCAATCTATTTTAGAATCTTTTTCGAAAGGAGCCGAGCATGGACACATCCATCTGCATTCTCATTCTGAGGATTTTCCCTGGCTACTGTTTGTTAGCTTGAGCATTCATGCATTTTCAGAAGGAATTCCTCTGAGTTATGAACAAGAATCTAATTTGTTATGGGCCATTTGCATCCATAAGGTTCCTATTGGAATTGTTCTGGCTACTTTTTTGTTAAATTCAAATTTAAAGAAAAGAAACGGCTATTTATTTGTGATTCTTTTTGCACTCATGAGTCCTTTTGGTGCTTTGCTGTCTCAAAAATTGACGTTTTTTATCGATTACCATAAAGAAATTACAGCCATCACTATCGGGGTTTTGTTACATGTTTCTACTATCATTCTTTTTGAAAGCACTGAAAATCATAAATTCAACTACTCCAAATTTATCTCGATTTTGATTGGTATTGGAATCGCATTAATAGCTTAACAGGTGCCTAGCAAAAATAGGAATGAATTGCTACATGGAATTTTTAAAGCATGCTCTAACAAGAATTTTATTTGCTTTTATACAAACCCTATCCTAGAAGATTTTATTTACAGAGATTTGTAAGTATGCGAATGGATGCTGTATCTTTGCAATCTTAAAAAAGGAATTAGTGCTTTCAGCAAAAACGCTGAATGGCAAACAGCAGAACTCAGAAAGATGGCATTTTTAGAAGAAATTGAACGCAGACGTACTTTTGGTATTATCTCACACCCTGATGCAGGAAAAACGACACTCACCGAAAAACTTTTGCTTTTTGGTGGAGCCATTCAAGAAGCAGGTGCTGTAAAAAACAACAAAATAAAAAAAGGAGCAACTTCTGATTTCATGGAAATTGAGCGCCAACGTGGAATTTCTGTAGCCACTTCTGTATTGGCCTTTCTTTACGAAAATAAAAAAATAAACATACTTGATACTCCCGGACACAAAGATTTTGCAGAAGACACGTTTAGAACACTAACAGCTGTAGACAGCGTTATTGTCGTTATTGACGTTGCAAAAGGTGTAGAGGAACAAACGGAAAAACTTGTACAAGTCTGTCGAATGCGCAAAATTCCAATGATTGTTTTTATCAACAAGTTAGATCGTGAAGGAAAAGACGCCTTTGATTTACTTGACGAAGTGGAACAAAAATTAGGCCTGAGAGTAACTCCTATGAGCTTTCCTATTGGAATGGGATACGATTTTCAAGGAATCTACAACTTGTGGGAAAAAAAGATCAACCTTTTCTCGGGAGAGAATAAACAAACCGTCTCTGATGGAATCGAATTTAGTGACATCAATACCCCTGAATTGGATGAAAAAATTGGAGAAACTGCAGCCGAAACACTTCGAGAGGAATTGGAAATGGTAGAAGGAATATACCCTACTTTCAATAAAGATGAATATTTGAATGGAGACCTGCAGCCCGTTTTTTTTGGATCTGCCTTGAACAATTTTGGCGTCAAAGAATTGCTAGATTGTTTTGTCGAAATAGCCCCTACTCCACAACCAAAAATGAGCGATACAAGACTTATTGACTCAAAAGAGGACAAACTTACCGGTTTTGTATTTAAAATACACGCTAACATGGATCCAAAACATAGAGACCGCTTGGCTTTTGTAAAAATTGTATCGGGCACTTTTAAAAGAAATGTTCCTTATTTACATGTTAGAAACAATAAGAAAGTAAAGTTTTCTAGCCCGAATGCCTTTTTTGCAGAAAAAAAAGAAATTGTAGACGAATCATTTCCTGGGGATATTGTGGGTTTGCATGACACAGGGAATTTTAAAATCGGTGATACGCTTACAGAGGGGGAAAAACTCAATTTCAAAGGAGTTCCTAGTTTTTCTCCAGAACATTTCCGTTATGTGAACAACGCCGACCCTTTGAAATCAAAACAACTATACAAAGGTCTGGACCAATTGATGGACGAAGGAGTTGCACAACTTTTTACGCTAGAACTCAATGGACGAAAAGTTATCGGAACTGTAGGAGCACTGCAATACGAAGTAATTCAATACAGATTGGAACATGAATACGGCGCGAAGTGTACGTATGAAAACTTACCAATGCACAAAGTTTGCTGGGTACAACCAGCAGAGAACAACGAAGAATTCAAAGAGTTCAAAAGAGTAAAGCAACGGTATTTAGCAAAAGACAAACAGGGACAATTGGTTTTTTTAGCCGACTCTGCCTTTACCATACAAATGACTCAAGACAAATACCCTTCTGTTCGGTTACATTTCACGAGTGAATTTGAATAAACCTGTGCTCCCAAAGCTTTGAAACTATAAAAGCGCAGTTTCTTAGACCGTCATTTAAATTATTCAATATGACACTGAAAAAAGAATGCTGTAAATATTGTACATATGATAAAAAAATAGAAGTTTTTTAATCAGTATCTCCTTATTGTTAAGCATTCATTCACAATATGTTATAAATAATTTAAGGACTGTCAATAATTTTGCATGCTCACATTTCATTGTTAAATTTGTAACCGAACAAATACAATAAATCATGGCTATAAAAAAACAGTATTTAAAGAGCAAACCAGTGTGCAAAGTAACTTTTGAAGTTGCAGCAAAAGAAGCAACCAACGTATCTGTTGTTGGAGATTTTAACAAATGGAATGGGGAATCGACTCCATTAAAAAAACTAAAAAACGGAAAATTTAAAGGTGTGCTTCCTTTTGAAAAAGGAAATACTTACGAATTCAAATACATCATTGACGGAAACTATGTAAACGAAGACAGCGCAGATGCATTCAAATGGAATGATTATGCAAATGCAGAAAACAGCGTTTTGGAATTATAGACTTTTGGTTAAAAAATGACACAAAGCATCTTGTTCGAGAACAAGGTGCTTTTTTTTCATCACTTTAAAACAGCACAACAAATTATAATAAAAACCTAAAAACACCTTTACGACAATGTACACAATCCAATAGCCGACATTTATCAGGCGAAAAGAAGGTTCTTTGAATAAAAACATACCATAGGAAAAATCTATTCAAAAATCGATTATTAAAATTCAGTTCCGAAAAATTACCCAAACAATTGAGTATATTTGTAGCACTTATAATTATAAAAAAATTAAAAAAATGGCAGTATTAGTAGGAAAAAAAGCACCCGGATTTGATGTGCAAGCAGTTGTAAACGGAAACGAATTTGTTGAAAACTATACACTTGAGCAATTTGCAGGAAACAAATATGTTGTCTTGTTCTTTTACCCAAAAGATTTCACTTTTGTTTGTCCAACAGAATTACACGCTTTCCAAGAAAAATTAGACGCATTTGAAAAAAGAAACGTACAGGTAATTGCAGTTTCTACAGATACAGAGCAATCTCACTGGGGATGGTTGCAAATGGAAAAATCTGACGGAGGTATCAAGGGAGTTACTTACCCTATCCTTGCAGACACGAACAAAACAATTTCTAAAAATTACGACGTATTGGCAGGAGATTATTTCTACGACGACAACGATCAGTTGCAAGCAGACGGAGAATTAATTGCTTATAGAGGATTGTTTTTGATTGACAAAGAAGGAATCGTTCGTCATCAATTGGTAAATGACTTGCCATTAGGAAGAAATGTAGACGAAGCTATTCGTATGGTAGATGCTTTGCAATTCAACGAAGAGCATGGAGAAGCTTGTCCAGCAAACTGGAATTCTGACAAAAAAGGTCTTGCAACGACACATGAAGGAGTGGCAAGTTACTTGGCGGAAAACTAGGAAATTTTCTATTTTTAAATTAAGATAAAACTCTCGAATTATTTCGAGAGTTTTTCTTTTTAATGTATTTTTGAAACATAATCAATAAACTAAAAAAAATGGCGACAATTACATTAAAAGGAAATACGTTCCACACATTGGGCAATTTACCGGAAATTGGATCGAAAGCAATCTCTTTTTCATTGCGTAAAACAGATCTATCCAATCTTACATTAGAAGAGTTACAGGGCTCCAAAATAGTGTTGAATATTTTTCCAAGTATTGACACCGGAACCTGTGCCAATTCCGTAAGAACTTTTAATAAAAAAGTCACTGATTTAGAAAACACCAAAGTTATTTGTATCTCAAAAGATCTGCCTTTCGCACATGCGCGTTTTTGTGCTGCTGAAGGAATTGAAAATGTGCACACTGTTTCCGATATTTCGGGAGCCTTTTCAAAAAATTACAAGTTAACAATTACAGATGGTCCTCTAGAAGGATTGTCCTCAAGAGTAGTCATCGTATTGGATGAGAATGGCATTGTGCGTCATACGGAGCAAGTATCTGAAATTGTAGACGAACCTGATTACGAGGCAGCTTTACACGCTTTGAACTTATAAAAAATCTAGAAGCTCATTTGATAAAAAACAGAAGTCATAAAAGATATAACCATAGCTGCAGGCTCTACAAATGCAAAAAGCTATGGCTATTCTAAACCCCCAAATTTATAGTATGATTCAAATTTGAATTTTCTATATTTACTCCTTGCTAATTTATCAGCACTTTGAATGCAAAAGACAAAAAAAACATCTGAATCTATAGAAGAAAAGGAAAATTTCAAGAAGTTTAAAAGCTTTTTGAGCAATCGCCAAGTACAAACCGTAAGTGGTGTATTCATCTTTTTATTAGGTATTTTTCTCGCCATTTCGTTTGTTTCATTTTTCTTTTCTTGGAAAGAGGATCAAAGTCTATTAACTGAATTTTTCAACAAACAAGAACAAGCTCAAAATCTATTAGGAAAAACAGGTGCTTCTCTAAGTTATTTCTTTATCTACAAAGGTTTTGGAATCGCTTCTTTTATGATTCCATTGTTGCTTATGTTGACAGGAATCTATTTGCTTTTACTCATCAAACTCAAAAAAGCTTTTAAATCCTTAAATTGGGGCATATTAGGCATGATTTGGATTGCCACCACTTTTGGTTTTTTAGACAAGAAGTATGCGTTACTTTCAGGTATTATTGGAGTAGAACTGAACACATTCCTTTCTGTTTACCTTGGAAAAACGGGCCTTACGATTGTGCTTATTTTCGGATATTTGACCTATGCAATTATTCGATTCAAAATCACACCAGAAAAAATTAAAAATTGGTTTCCCGACAGGAAAAAAAGAGTACTAACATCTGAAGTCAACCTAGACAACGACACCCAAGAGGGGGCATTAATTTCAGCTACTAAAGAAAAATCAGAATTCGAACTTTCTATTGAAAACCAACAACCTACTATAAAAAACTTTTCATCTATTGAGAAAAAAGAAAAGGATGTAGCACTCCCAAAAAATGAAGTAGAGAGCAAAGAAAATGAAGTTGCGCTCGAAATCTCTGAAGAAAAGAACAAAGAAAAAGAAAAACCAAGCGAAGAGGTAGAAATTGCCATTGAGCAAACTAGAGATGAAGAAAAAGTTGTTGAAAATTTAGCCGATAATTTGGTCGAGAAATTTGGTAAATTTGACCCCAAATTGGAACTCGGAAACTACAAATTCCCAACCTTGAATCTCCTCAAAGAATACAACGAAAGTATTGCAGTAGACGGCGAAGAATTAGAACAAAACAAAAATCGAATTGTCGATACCTTAAAAAATTACAAAATAGGCATTGCACAAATCAAAGCAACTGTTGGACCTACTGTTACCCTATATGAAATTGTTCCCGATGCGGGCGTTCGTATTTCAAAAATAAAAAACTTAGAAGACGACATAGCACTTTCCTTATCTGCTTTGGGAATTCGTATCATCGCTCCTATACCTGGGAAAGGAACCATTGGAATAGAAGTTCCGAACAACAAGGCATCTATTGTTTCGATGCGTTCTGTAATTGCTTCTACAAAATTCCAAGAATCAAAAATGGAATTGCCGATTGCATTGGGTAAAAACATTTCCAACGAGACCTTTGTGGTAGACCTTGCCAAAATGCCCCACCTACTCATGGCCGGAGCTACTGGACAAGGTAAATCTGTTGGATTGAATGCCGTATTAACTTCTTTACTATACAAAAAACACCCCGCGGAAGTCAAATTTGTATTGGTAGACCCAAAGAAAGTAGAATTGACTTTGTTCAATAAAATAGAACGCCATTATTTAGCCAAACTTCCCGATACAGAAGATGCTATTATCACAGATACGACCAAAGTAGTACACACACTGAATTCGCTTTGTATTGAAATGGACCAACGGTACGATTTGTTAAAAACAGCTATGGTACGCAATATCAAAGAATACAACGCTAAGTTTAAGGCGCGAAAATTAAATCCTGAAAACGGACATAAGTTTTTACCCTATATCGTATTGGTTATCGATGAATTCGCAGATTTAATCATGACCGCGGGCAAGGAAGTAGAAACACCCATTGCACGTTTGGCTCAGTTAGCCAGAGCGATTGGCATTCATCTAATTGTAGCCACACAACGACCTTCAGTAAATGTAATTACGGGAATCATAAAAGCAAACTTCCCTTCTAGAATTGCTTTTCGAGTTACTTCAAAAATTGATTCACGAACTATTTTAGACGCTTCAGGAGCCGATCAATTAATTGGAAAAGGAGATTTATTATATTCAGGAGGAAGTGAAGTAATTCGAATACAATGTGCCTTTGTTGACACTCCTGAAATTGAAAAAATTACTGATTTTATTGGCGCGCAACGAGCCTATCCAGAAGCCCATCTATTGCCCGAATACGTGGGTGAAGAAGGCGGCAGTGATTTGGATATAGATATTTCAGACCGCGACAAACTTTTTGAGGAAGCAGCACGCGTTATTATCATTGCACAACAAGGTTCGGCATCCTTATTGCAACGTAAATTAAAACTCGGATACAATCGAGCAGGAAGACTCATTGATCAGCTAGAAGCTGCTGGAATTGTGGGCCCATTTGAAGGCAGCAAAGCGCGACAAGTACTCCTGCCAGACGACATGGCTTTGACTCAATTATTAGAAAACGAAAAAAACAACTAATTCTTTCTTTTTCTATTTACCCACAATTTTCAAAAACAGAACGCATGAACAAACTTATTTTCACTTCCCTAATTTTGATATTATTTAGCAGTCAGTGTTTCCTGCACGCACAGCAATCAGAAAAAGCCACAGAGCTACTGAACGAGGTTTCTAGCAAAATGTCTACCTATCAAAATATGTTCATAAAATTCAAGTACAGTCTTGAGAATAAAGAAGTTGACATCAAACAAGAAGATGAAGGAGTTGCTTATACATATGGAGAAAAATACAACCTAAACTTTATGGGAAATATTTTCATTTATGATGGTGCCAAAACCTATATTATTTTAGAAGAAGACGAAGAAGTTAACATCATCAATGGAAGTTCAGAGGAAGATTTGTTAACACCTACAAATCTTTTCAATTTCTACAAGGAAGGTTATAGCTATCAACTTGTAGCGAAAGAAAAAAGAAATGGAAAGCAGCTTCAACACATAAAACTTGTTCCAATAGACAGCAATTCAGAGTCCGCATATTTTTTACTCAGTATTGATTTAGATTCTAAAAACATTCACTCGATTGCAAATATTGGTAATAATGGAACAGAAACCATCATTTCTATCAATGAATTTAAAACAAACCTAGAGCTTTCGGATCGTTTGTTCTCCTTTGACAAAAGCAAGTATACTAATTACACTATTAACGAGTAAATCAATTCCTCTTGAGAATTTTAGACAAGTACATCTTAAAAAGTTTCTTAGCACCTTTTTTTGCAGCCTTCTTTATTGTGCTGTTTGTATTGGTCATGCAGTTTTTATGGTTTGCGTTTGATGACATTGCAGGAAAAGGAATTGATATCTTTTACATACTTAAGTTTTTAGCATACACCTGTCTCCAAGTCACTCCTACAGCATTACCCATTGGTGTTTTGCTATCTTCCATTATGGCACTCGGAAACCTTTCCGAAAAATATGAAATGGCCGCTGTAAAGTCCGCCGGAATTTCTTTGAAAAGGTTTATGCGTCCACTAATTTTCCTTACCTTATTCATCAGTGCCATCAATTTTTTGTTTTTAAACAACATTTATCCCTATGCCTCTCTAAAACAAAGAAATCTTTTGTTCAATATGAAAAAACAAAAACCCTCTTTGGCACTTATTGAAGGTACCTTTAACACAGAAATCCCTGGATATAGCATTTACTTTGATAAAAAATACGGAGAAAAAAACAATCTTTTACAAAATGTAAAGATTTACGACCTGAGAGGCGGAAAAAAAAATGACATTTGTATCACTGCTAAAAAAGGTCAAATTACCACGCAAGAAGGTAGCAAATACATGACACTTAATCTAACAGATGGTCATTATTACGAAGATCATACAGCGTCTCAAAAATCTAGAAATAAAAAAGAAAATATGCCAGCCTCAGCGGCGAAATTTGACTCTTACAAAGTAAATATTGATATCTCATCTTTCAACGACAACAACCTAGATCTTGAAAAGTACAAAACACATTATATGATGCTGAGCGTAAAACAACTAGCGCATCAATCTGACACTTTAAAAGCAAACTACGATTCTTATCTCAAAAACAAAGCTTCCAACTTTTACATAAGAAACAACGCCAAGGAATTGTACAAAAAACCAGACAGCCTACTCCCATCAAAAATAAAGAAAGATATTCTAGAAAACTTCAATCTCAAATCACAGATAAGCATTACAAAAAAAGCGCTGGCAAAAATTAAAAAACCAATTAGAAGTATTCAAGTCTACAAAGACAGCTACAAAACAAAACGAAAAATATTGAATTTATACGATTTTGAATTCCATTACCGCTTGGCTTTTTCACTCTCTTGCTTGTTGCTGTTTTTTATTGGCGCTCCTCTTGGGTCTTTGATCCGAAAAGGAGGATTTGGCTTGCCTATGGTTTTAGCAATCCTTATTTTTGTTGTCTATTTCTTTGTAAATTCATTGGGAAGGAATATCGCAGAAGAAAGTTCAATTTCAGCTACCTTTGGTGGATGGTTTGCAAGCATGATATTATTGCCCTTTGCTTTCCTTCTAACAAAAAGAGCTACAAAAGGAATAGGTTTGGTAAATTTTGATCGATTTACACTTCCTATCCAACATTTTTTACATCGTTTCAAAAAAAAACAACCGACTAGGTAATGACAAATAAAGCAACACAAACCGAAGAATTAAAATTGAATACCATTCAAGAAGCTATCGCTGATATCAGAGCAGGAAAAGTAGTGATTGTTGTAGATGACGAAGACAGAGAAAATGAAGGGGATTTTATTGCTGCTGCCGAAAAGGTAACACCTGAAATGATCAATTTTATGGCCACTCACGGTCGTGGTTTAATTTGTGCTCCATTGATTGAAGAACGCTGTGAAGAATTGGGATTGAATATGATGGTAAATGACAACACTGTGTTGCACAACACACAATTTACAGTTTCTGTAGATCTAATTGGGAACGGCTGTACCACAGGGATTTCAGCACACGATCGATCCAAAACCATTGCTGCACTTACCAAAAAAGACACACGACCAATTGACCTAGGAAGACCCGGACATATTTTCCCTCTAAAAGCAAAAAAAGGAGGTGTTTTACGACGTACTGGACATACCGAAGCTGCTGTGGATCTTGCACGATTAGCCGGCCTAGACCCCTCAGGAATTTTAGTTGAAATTTTAAATGAAGACGGAACAATGGCTCGCTTGCCAGAATTGAAAAGTGTTGCCAAAAAATTTGATTTAAAACTCATTTCTATTGAAGACTTAGTGTCTTACAGAATGGAACACGATTCATTGATTGAGAAAATTGAAGACTTTGACGTTCAAACTAGATTTGGAGAATTTCGACTCAGAGCATACAACCAAACAACCAATGATCAAATTCATATTGCGTTGACCAAAGGAAATTGGAAAAAAAATGAAAATGTATTGGTCAAAGTAACTCCCAACTCATTTGGAAATGATATACTAGGAACCCTTCAACACAATATTGACGACAAACTGCACCGAATTTTCAACCTTGTCAACCAAGAAGAAAAAGGTGCGATTGTTTTTATCAATCAAGAAAAACAATCCTTTAACTTGAAGCAGCGATTGCAAAACCTAAAGATAAACAGTGCTCCTATCAATCCGAACTCTATGGATGAAAAGGACTTCGGTATTGGTGCTCAAATATTACACGATTTAGACATTCACAATTTAAAATTGATTTCGAACTCAGAGGTTTTAAAAAAACGTGTCGGCATGATTGGTTATGGCTTAAAAATTGTTGAACGCATCTCTTACTAATAAGACACAGAAACATTTAGACACCTTCATTTGATTGGAATACTGTCTCTGGCTTCCATTGAGATACCGGTGACTTGGCCTCAAATACGTAAGCTGGTAAATCCCCTTTCAAGACAATTTCTTTATTTTTCAGACGCAACCAACTCCCCTCCTGCAGTCCACAAACTGGCGTGTCATGAAAAACATGGTATTCTTTAATCCGAGTTTCTCGAGTTTCTCCTTGATGTGTCGACTGAGAATCTGTTGGAATAAAATGCGCGTTGATATTGAACGGGAGACATTGGAGCGTTTCAAATGATTGTGGCTTTACAATCGGCATGTCATTCGTTGTTTGCATCGTAACACCACAAATATTGCTCCCTGCGCTCGTTCCTAAATAAGGCATCCCTGCCTCTATTTTACTTTTTAAAACAGGAAACAAGCCTTGTTTGTGCAAAGCATCCACCAACACAAATGTATTTCCTCCTCCCACAAAAACAGACTCCGCCTCTTCCAGTGCTTTCACAGGATTTGAAAATTGATGCAAACCTCTTACCTCTACATTTAAAAACTGCAATCCTTTAACAACTCTAGAAGTGTAGGTGTCATATGACACACCTCCTGGCCTAGCATAAGGGATAAATAGCACCTGCTTGGAACCCGAAAAAAGCTCTTTCAAAGCCTCGTGTAAGTAAACCAAGTATCCACTTCCATGAACACTTGATGAACTCGCTAATATCATATTATTCATACCTGAAATTTATTCTATTGACAAAGATTTGTCGTCTTAAAAGTAGGCAATTATTAACAATGTATTTAACTTCTTTTTAAGATTTAAACTTGTATTTTTGAAATGTACGGTTTGTAAATTTCTAAATAATTAAGCATCTTTATTCCACCCAAAAAACGGCCATGAAACGAAATATTCTTTTTCTTCTTTTTTTTTGTTTGTGTACCGCTATGATTTCTCATAAATTTTTCATGAGTTTGACACAAATCAACTATTCGGAAGAACAACAAACACTACAAATAATTGTGCGTGTTTTTATCGACGATTTAGAAACCGAAATAAATACGTTATCTCAAGACAAAATTGAATTGGGAACCGAAAGAGAGCCTTTGAATATCGATCGTATTTATAAAAGCTATTTGAACTCCCATCTTCATTTCTATATTGACAAACACCCCAAACCGTTTCAATATATTGGGAACGAATACAAAAATGATCAAGTATTTTTTTACTTAGAAGTTGCTGAAATTGACTCCATACAATCATTGGGAATTCAAAATACAGTGCTCAACAATTCATTTCAAGAACAGGAAAATATTGTAAAAACATCCATCTATGACAAGCACAAAAGTTTTATTCTCACAAGAAACAATTCCAACGCTTTTGTATCCACCAAAAAATAAAAACTCATTAACAAACAAATTACTTTGTATGAAAAGAATCTATTTTACCACCATGCTCCTTTTCCTTGCGATAAGCTCTGCTTTAAGAGCTCAAGTAGAAGAAAATAAAACCACCCAAAAAGGACATACAAACACCAATAAATTCAAACAACTAAAGGATGAATTTAATACACCGAATAGTCAGCATACTGCCTCTGGAGCACCGGGTGCAAACTACACACAACAAAAAGTAGATTATCGTATGGACATTGTTTTGGACGATGCCAACCAAAAAATTTACGGTGAAGAAAACATCACGTATCACAACAACTCAGAAGATACTTTGGAGTACTTATGGGTACAGTTGGATCAAAACAAAAGAGCCAAGGATTCTAAAACTCCTGATATCGAAGGGGATGGAGCAGAAACTTATTACACTCCTGAAAAATTTGCAAGCCATTTTATAGACAAACCGTTTGAAGGTGGGTTCCATATTGTACATGTAAACAACAGTAAAGGGAATCCGCTGTCTTATCATATCAACCGAACCATGATGCGCATCGATTTGCCCAAGCCATTGGCTTCTGGCAAAAAGTTCAAATTCAATATCAAATGGTGGTACAATATCAACAACCATGTTCCTCGAAGAGACCGTTCGGGCTATGAGCATTTTCCAACAGATGGAAATAATTTGTATGTGATTGCCCAGTTTTATCCGCGCCTTGCTGTGTATAACAATGTCGAAGGGTGGCAAAACATGCAATTTTGGGGAAGAAGTGAGTTTGCATTGGAATTTGGAGACTTTAAGGTAAACATCACAACTCCAAAAGACCATATCTTAAATGCCACTGGAGTATTAAAAAACCCGAAAGAAGTATTGACAAAAATACAGCTAAAACGATTCAAAAAAGCACAAACATCGTTTGAAAAACCAGTACTCATTGTTACACAAGCAGAGGCAGAGCTCGCTGAAACAAAGAAAAGTAAAGAAATCAAAACTTGGACGTTTGATGCTAAAAACGTGCGAGATTTTGCATTTGCATCCTCTCGAAAATTTATATGGGACGGAATGGCTGTCAACATTGCTGGAAAATCAGTAATGGCCTACTCGTTGTATCCTAAAGAAGGCAACCCATTGTGGGAAGAATATTCTACCAAAGTAGTGGCTCATACCCTGAAAGAATACTCGAAATACACCTTCAATTATCCGTATCACAAAGCGATTTCCGTACATTCCAAAAATCAAGGAATGGAATACCCACAAATCTGTTGGAATTATGGTCGTCCAAGACCTGATGGCACTTATTCAGATCGCACAAGAGATGCGATGATTGGAGTAATTACCCATGAAATAGGACACAACTTTTTTCCAATGATCGTCAATTCTGACGAACGACAATGGACATGGATGGATGAAGGTTTGAACTCTTTTGTAGAAACATTGACGGAGCTTTCGTTTGACTCAAATTTTGAAACTGGAAATTTACCAAGAGACATTGTTGCCTACATGGAAGGAGATCAGAGTGGTATTTCTCCTATCATGACGCAAGGAAATAACGTACATCAGTTTGGTCCAAATGCCTACACCAAACCAGCAGCAGGGCTTTACATGCTTCGTAAAACAATTCTAGGGGGAAAATTATTTGATCATGCTTTTCAAACCTATGCAAAAAGATGGATGTTCAAACACCCGACACCTGAGGACTTTTTCAGGACTATGGAAGACGCTTCAGCGGTAGATCTCGATTGGTTTTGGAGAGGTTGGTTTTACACTACAGATGTTACCGACATTGGCATCAAATCTGTACAGCAATACAGAGTTACTGACAAGCCAACTGAAAAAATGATGCAACTTGTCAAGCCCTATGGAATTACAACACCTGAACAACTAAGACCTTTTATCTACCTTTCTACAGAGGAAATTACTGAAGGAGAACCCGAAAAAGCCTTGCAAGTAAAATTATTGGATGACTTTATAGAAGCCAACTACAAAAGCAAAGAGGAGGCAAAACTTCCTACCTATTTCTACGAAGTTACCTTTGACAAGCCTGGTGGATTGGTAATGCCTATCCTCGTAGAATACACCTATGCAGATGGTTCGAAAGAAAGAAAAAAATACCCCGCTAAAATATGGCGTAAAAACGATCGAGAAGTAAAGAAAATAATAACGTCGGATATCGAAATCAAGAACATTGTAATCGATCCAGATTTAGAAACTGCAGATGTTGATACGTCCAACAACCTATGGCCAAAAGCAAAAAGCTCCTTATTTGATAAGAAAAAAGAGAAATTACTGAAAGAGTAAACTTTGGCTCCCAATTCGAAGGAATTAAAAAAAGGACCGCTGTCGTGCAGTCCTTTTAAATACAATATTTATGTAGATCAATATTGATCTGGATAAGTGTTCATCAAATAATTTTGTAATTCCGCACTTGAAACTTCTTGGTCTTCATCTGTATCTGCTTGCTCTTTGGTCTTCGTACCATTCCCGTCATCATCGAGATCTCGATAGTCATTGTAACCGTCGCCATCTGTGTCTATCAAATTCAATGTACCATTTGCATTTGTCGTCGTTTCATAACGAGAAGGAATTCCGTCGTTGTCCTGATCGTCAAATGAAATATCATGCAATTCTAACTTAAAAATAAGTGGTGAATTCGAACCAATTAAAGATCCTTGTGCATTGTTTTTATAACCCAAACCGGAAGGAAAAAAAACATATCCTTCACCCACATTGGTGTATTCGTAGGTCAAATCAGGATTTGTCTGCAATGTTCCACCTTCTAACTTTGTCATTCCGTAAGAAAAACCTAACACTGTTTTTCTTAGACTCAACCATATAGGATAGTTCTTCGTTTTGTCAAAAACTGTACTATCTAATAACATTCCTGTATATTCTACATAAACTTGATCCAAAACACTCGGTGTTTTTAAGAGAGGACTATTCAAACCATCATCACCTTCCTCTACATTATAGAAATACATGGTGTAGTTGGTGTCTGTATCATTGGCCTCAATATCCGTCATGGTTTCCAAATTTGGATCTTCAAAAAGAGCAACTTCTTGGCCTGATGGCAATGCACCTTCTTCCTCATTTCCAATTGTCCAAATAGCACCGTCGTTTGGATTGTAATAGTGCGTTTGCAAATATTGTTTCAGAGAATCAAAATCAATAGCAATCTGTCCTTCGTGATCGAAGTTGTCTGTAACAGACATTTGATTTTGTTCCTCACATGCAAAAAGAGAGGTTAATACGACCAAAATTATCAGCACACTTTTTAAAAAATTCATATATTTTCAATAAATAATTAGCGTTCAAGGCAGTGATATTAGACCTTTCCTTGTTGTTTTTTTTAAGTAGTGCAATGTACAATTTTCCTATCTTTGTGAAAAGAGTTTCTTCATAATTTAACTTTTCATATGAGAATTGACAAATACCTATGGGCCGTGCGATATTACAAAACCCGTTCTTTAGCAACAGATGCATGTAAAAAAGGACAGGTGAAATTGAATGGCTCCAATGTCAAACCTGCAAAAGAGGTTTTTACTGGAGAGAAACTAATCGTTCGTAAAAACCAAATCAACTACGAATTGGAAGTCATTGGCCTCCCCAAAAGTCGCGTCGGTGCAAAATTGGTCGATTTGTACAGAAAAGACACAACTCCGAAAGAACAATTTGAAGCAGCCGAGCTTTTAAAGTACTCCAAAGATTATTACCGTAAGAAAGGATCTGGACGGCCTACAAAAAAAGACCGTCGTGATATTGATGATTACAATGCTACAGAAGAATCCCCCTAATCAATACGTCTCAAATAATCCGATGGTTTCTCTTTAGAATTCTCGAGATGTTTTTTTATATTTGAATGGGTTTTAAAAACAATTTTCATGACAGACACTACCATCCTTACAAATGAACAAATAATTCACAAAACAAGGCGTATTGCCTATCAAATATTAGAAAGCAATAGTCAAGAAACGGAGGTTGTTTTGGCGGGTATTTCTGGAAATGGTTATGTTTTTGCCGCTCGTTTAAAGAATGTACTTGAAACAATTTCAGATATCCAGGTAGTTCTTTGCGAAGTAAGAATGAACAAAAAAAATCCTTTAGACAAAATCGAAACTTCCATCAAAGCTATTGAATATCAAAATAAATCCATTATTTTGGTGGACGATGTTTTGTCCTCAGGAACAACTCTCATTTATGGTGTCAAACATTTTTTAGAGGTTCCACTAAAACGTTTCAAAACAGCTGTTTTGTTAAATAGAAATCATAAGAAATTTCCTGTAAAAGCAGATTTCAAAGGACTGTCTCTTTCCACTTCTATAAAAGAACACATTCAAGTGAAATTCTCTGAAACTAGTGCCATTGCCTTTTTATCCTAAAGGTAATTTTACAGAACAAGGGTATTTCAATAACTGGTGATTTTCTCTCTTTTTTTCTTATTTATGCAATTCAAAAAAAGCTTTTTTCTCTAGTCAAATAAAGATTCCATTCTCTCTTAAAAAATTACAATAAAAAATTTGCCAACTTAAAATATGGCGTTATATTTGCACTCGCAATCAGAGATTGTATGACCTGGTAGCTCAGTTGGTAGAGCATCTCCCTTTTAAGGAGAGGGTCCTGGGTTCGAGCCCCAGCCCGGTCACAAAAACCTCTCTAACGAGAGGTTTTTTTTTGACATATTAGCACACATGGCGGAATTGGTAGACGCGCGGGCTTGAGGGGCTCGTGTCCGAAAGGACGTGCAGGTTCAAGTCCTGTTGTGTGCACTATGATCTCAAACAAATATCCTTTTTTTAAGAACACTGTTCCTCTTCTCCAAGCAAAAGACATCCTGCTTTTTTTAAACACAAATTTATAGCGCAAGCGCAACTAATTTTTTTCCACGAGCGCTTCCGAAGTATCATATACATAGACACAGCTAGGCTGGTTCTTTTTTGATATTTTTAACAGCGTTTTCCTCTTTTATCGTTATACTTGTGGTATGCAAAAAACAGCGTACTTTTCACTTTTTTTTATGCTCGCTTTGTTTTCTATACAAGCGCAAAAAAAAAGCGCGCCTATTTTCCTAAAAGGCCAAATTATAGAAGGGAATTCTAAAAAACCTTTGATGGGATCTCATATTGTCAATCTCAATACGGTCATTGGTGCTACGACAGACTTTGATGGAAAATTTGAAATCCTTACCAAAGTAAATGATACGTTGATGATATCTTACATAGGCTATCAATCCATAAAATTAAAAATCACGAACGATTTGTTGAAGGGAAACGAGCTTTCAATTACATTGCATGAAAAGAGAAATGAGATCAAAGAAGTGACTGTAAAAACACATCAATTGATTGGCGTATTGGAAATAGATATCAAACAAGTTCCCAAAGATAAATTCGCCCGCATTCACATCAATGGCATGCCGCAGACCTATGAAGTAGGCAAAGCAAACCCCAAAAGCATGACGAGCATAGGAGCCGCGGTTTTCCAACCCATTGATTTTATGTACAACATGTTTGGCAAAAAACCGAAGGCCTTGAGGAAATTAAAAAAAATGAAGGAACAAGAGAATCTAAGAAATATTTTAGGTTCGAAGTTCAATCGAGAGGTGATGCAAGAATATCTGCAGATGACAACAAAACAATTGAATGAATTGCTCGATGATTGCAATTACTCAGACTACTTTATACGTACAGCAAGTGACTTGCAAGTAGTGGAAGCAATTCTCAGTTGTCATGAAAATTACAAAGCCTTGCAAAAAGGCTCTGTTAATTATCAATAAACAATTGTCAAAAAAGCAGTCTAAACTTTTCTGAACCCTTAGATTTATCTTAGTGTAGCTCCTAAATTCTTTTCAAAAGCATTTTGCAGCTTCTGCATGATTTTCTCAATCTGCTTGTCGTTTAAAGTCTTTTCTTCATCTTGAATCACAAAACTAACTGCATACGATTTTTTATTTTCCGGAAGTTTGTCTCCTTGATACACATCAAATAAATCTACTTCTTTCAATAATTTTCTTTCTGATTGAAACGCCAAATTATAAATTTCACGAAAAGAAACTTGACAATCCAACAACAAGGCCAAATCTCTTTTTACAGCTGGAAATTTTGGAAGTGAATTGACTTTGAATGATTTGTCTTTTGCAATCTGTAAAATTATGTCCCAATTAAAATCTACGTAAATCACCTCTTGTTTGATTCCAAATTTTTTCAGAATCCTATTACTTACAATTCCGAGGTCCACTAATTTCATTTTACCCAAACTTAAAGAGATACCTTCTGAGAAAACGTCACTCTTTGTAGGAGCTGTTTTTAATTTTGACGTTCCGAGACGCTCCAATAGTGAACTCACTACCCCTTTAACATAAAAGAAATCTGTTGATTTTCCATCACGTAGCCATGAATCCTTTGTTCTTTGACCTGAAACAAACAGAGCTAGATGCTTGAACTCTTCGTATTTTTCTTCATACTTATGGTATGTTTTTCCAAATTCAAAAAATTGCAACGCAGTGTTCTTTCGATTGATATTGTAAGCCACAGACTCGAGACCACTAAACAATAACGACTGCCTCATGACTCCTAAGTCACTACTCAAAGGGTTCAACATCTCTACATTATTCGATGCATCTAAATTTTCAGACAAAGAAACATAAGCTGATTTGGTCAAAGAATTTGACATTATTTCATGAAACCCTAAGGAGTTCAACTGTGTTGCTGCGATGTTTTCAACTTTTACTCCTTTGTAATCTGAGAAAGAAATGGAAGTATTCAGTTTGTGTGAAAATTGAATATTGTTGTACCCATACACTCTTAATATTTCCTCAATAAGATCTGCTTCTCGTTGTACATCTACTCGATAAGAAGGAACAGTAAGTCCTAGCCCACCCTCAGTCTCGCTGTTAATTTTTATTTCAAGAGAAGCCAAAATATTCTTTATGGTTTCCTTTGGCAATTCCTCACCAATCAATCGAAACACATTTCCATAAGACAGTAACAATTCAAAATCTTCAATCTTTTCAGGATATATATCAATGATGTCTGAAGTAATTTTTCCTCCTGCAATCTCCGAAATTAACAAAGCGGCTCTTTTCAAAGCATATTTGGTAAAATTAGGATCTACACCTCTTTCAAATCGAAAAGAAGCATCTGTATTCAGTGCATGTCTTTTTGCAGACTTTCGAACTGACACAGGGTTGAAATAAGCACTTTCTAAAAATATAGATGTTGTATACTGAGAAACTGCTGAATCTTCTCCTCCAAAAACGCCCGCGAGACAAAGTGGGTTTGAATCACCGTCACAGATCATCAAATCTTCTGCATGCAACTCACGTTCCACTCCATCCAATGTGGTAAAATTTGTGCCTTGAGCCAAGGTTTTCACTTGAATTTTTCTTCCTTTAATTTTATCCGCATCAAATGCATGCAATGGCTGTCCTAACTCATGCAATACATAATTCGTGATGTCAACGATATTGTTCACTGGGACCAATCCAATCGCTTTCAACTTGCTTTGAATCCAATCTGGAGATGCTGCTACAGTGACACCTGACAAAGTAACACTACAATAGCGAGGAGTCAAATCCTTGTCTTCTACAGACACATCAAATTTCAACACCCGTTCATCGACATGAAAATTACTAACTGATGGCGTGATAAACTCTAAATTCACTCCTTGTTGCAAAAGTCCTGCCCTCAAATCACGCGCAGTTCCAAAATGGCTCATCGCATCAGCTCTGTTTGGAGTCAATCCAATTTCAAAAACCTGATCTATACTTATATCAAAAACAACTGCTGCCGGCGTACCCGGTTTCAAAGAATCATCCAAAATCATAATTCCATCATGTCCTTTGCCTAAGCCTAATTCATCCTCGGCGCAAATCATACCAAAACTAAGCTCGCCTCTAATTTTACCTTTTTTAATTTTGAAGGGCTCTTCGTTCGCGTCGTATAATATGGTCCCTACTGTTGCAACTGCTACCTTTTGTCCTTGTCTAATATTGGTTGCTCCGCAAACAATTTGAAGTGGCTCTTCTTCACCGATGTTCACAGTTGTAAGACTCAACTTATCTGCATTAGGATGTTTTTCACAGGTTAAAACCTCTCCTACGACAACTCCTGAAAGGCTTCCTTTTACAGATTCTTTCTGCACAATACCTTCCACCTCTAGCCCGAGATCTGTCAACAATTCACCCGTTTTTTCTGCTTCCCAATCAATTTTTAAAAATTGTTTCAACCAATTGTATGATATCTTCATCTGTAAGTAGTAAAATTCTTAATGTAGGCGGCAAATATAAGCATTCCACAGCATAAATAACAGTTTCCCTTTGCTAAATTCGCATATATTAGGCGCTGTTTATTGTAAAAAATGTGCAATACTTCGCTTATCTTTGTTGCTTAAATTAATCCTTATGAAGTTTCTAGTTTTGTTCCGTTATGTCAGTATTTTCGAAGGAGTTTCGTTATTGCTTTTGTTGGCAGTCGCCATGCCAATGAAATACCTTTTCAACGAACCAATACTTGTTGAAATCGTAGGAATGCTTCATGGCGTTCTTTTTATAGGTTATATTTTATTTGCTCTTTTCCTCACAAAGCAACAAAAATGGTCTTTTTCAGACCTTACAATCATTATAGCCGCTTCGGTGATACCATTTGGTACTTTTTACGTAGATCGTAAATTTTTAAAAAATTAAAACGCACAAAAAAACCTTGTGACTACAAGGTTTTTTAAATGATTTAAAATTGTGTTTCTTTAGAACTTTAAAGAAACAGCCAACTCAAATTCGTTGTCAATAGCTTTGTTCTTTAAATTGTCAAAGAAACTAGCGGATCCATATTTGATATCGTATTTAGTACGATCTATTACAAGTAAAGCACTTCCAGTATTCTGAGTCAAATTCAATTCAAATTGAACAGGTGCTATGATTTGTTTGATTGTCAAATCTGCTGTTATTTGATATTTACCTGCACTTCCTTTCACTTCGGTGAAAACCAATTGCGAGGTTGGATTTTCTGCTACACCAAAAAAGTCTTTCGATTTCAAATGTCCTTCCAAATTTAATTTGCCTTTCCCATCAAGATCGGTCACATTTATAGAATTCATATTTACGACAAAAGAACCTCCTACCAATTCCTCCGCTTCAAAAGTCAAATACCCACTTTCAAAATCGATAGTTCCAGTATGCTGACCGGTAATTTTTTTTCCAATCCATTCAATAGTACTCACGGAAATATCAATTTGTTTGTTCTCACTTGTTACCATTGCAAATGAGAAAATTGCAAATGTAAGTACTGCCAAAATTCCGAATTTCATTGTTTGTTTCATAATGCTTGTTTTTATTTATTAATTCTTAGTTTATTTAATAAGTCGTTCAACAATTCTAGTTCTTTCATTGTTAAATTTTTCGTGATGTTATTTTGATGTGCATCAATCTCGGAATCGATTTTTGTGAGTAGATCCAAACCTCTTTTCGTAATGTTTATTTCAATCTTTCTCCTATTGTTTTTACACAACACTCGAGTCAACAATCCTTTCAATCTTAATTTTTCTATCAGCCTTGTTGTATTACTCATCGGAGAAATCATTCGCTCTTGCACGTCAGACAAATTTGCACTCTCTCCTTTTTGCCCTCTCAGAATGCGCAGTACATTGTATTGCTGAGTAGACAAATCATATTGTTTGAAAAACTCAGCGGATCGCTCATTTATCCAACTTCCTGTCATCAACAAATTGATCACTATCTTTTGATTTAGAGATAGTTTTACTGTAGATTTTATTTCCTGCTCAATTGACATTTGTATATACTAATTTTGTTTATACTACAAATATATATAAAATAGACTAACAAAATCAAGAACTTAAATTTTAATTTATTAAAACATTCACAATGAGTAATTTATATGTAATTATGACACGTATAAAATACAGAGTATAATTGTATACACAATGAAATTTGAGTTGAGATATAAAAAAACTATAGTAATTTTAAGGCTTAGTTTATATTCAAATGTTGTATATATTTTTTTATAGTAAACATGAACATAAATCTCAAGGAGGAGATTGAAATCTATCGAAAGAAAAGAAAATCTCATGCCTTTTTTATAAAACACTTTTTTACACCTATTTTGAGAAGAGTCCAAAACATTCTAAAATCTTTAAACTTCGTCTACACTGTTACGATAGTTTCTTATCCCTCCCCTATTTTCATTCAGTACAATCCGTAAATATATAAGTTTTGAAAAATGAACATTCCACAATTTCACTAGACATCGCGCTTAAAACGTTGTCTAATCTCGTTTTTATAGGGTACTGGGTTGGTAAAAAAAACGATACTTTTTTCAAACAATATGATTTGTCTACTCAGCAATACAATGTACTCCGCGTTTTGCGAAATCAAAATGGCGATGTTATCAGCTTATCAGAGCTACACAATCGAATGATTTACAAAATGAGCAACACCTCTCGCTTGGTGGATAAGCTGATTGAAAAAGACTGTGTGGATAGAAGAAAAAGCACAACGAACAAAAGAAAAGTTGAAATCTCTATCTCTAAGAATGGGATTCAATTGCTCGAAAAAATTGATTTGCACATACAGGAACACACCTTGAGTATCAACAAAAACTTAGACAGGAAAGAAGCGTTGATCCTCAATGAATTGCTTAATAAAATAAAAAAATCTTAGCTCAAGAATTAAGAACTTATCATTCTTTCTAAAAAATCTCCCACATAAAAAGCCACCAACGCTGCGGAAACACCCATCATAACTGTTGATACTATACTGTAAAATTTATTTGTATGATTCACAACCCCTTTTAAATACCCTATCAAGGCAAATGAAAGAATCGTCAACGTAGAGGAAGCCAGCATCAAATCAATTGTTAACTCGCTAAAGAAATCAACCACATAAACAATCAAAGGAATAAATCCAAGAACTACAAAAGACACAAATGTAATTCCCCCAATTTTAAAAGGCGATTTCTTTTCTTCAATCATTTCCAATTCTTCCTTCATCATTACAGCCACCCATCGGTCTTTATCTGAGGTAATCACCTCTACCACTTGCTCTAACAAATCACCTGTAAATCCTTTTTCTTTGTAAATATCACGAATTTCTTCTTTTTCTTTTTCTGGAAGATTGTCTACCTCCCAATATTCTATCTTTTTATGTTTATCGTAATTTTCTTTTTCTGATTTGGCTGCCAAATAGGCTCCTATAGACATTGCAAAACCGTCGGCAAACAAATTGGCAAATCCTAAAATAATTATTACTGAAGAATCTAATCCAGCACCTACTGCCCCCGCAACCACGGCAAAGGTAGTAATGCTTCCATCAATACCTCCGTAGACAAATTCTCCTAAATAGTCTTGGAACTTTTCTATAAAAGAGTTGGTTTGACCATGCAACTGTTTTTCTGAATCCATCTCGTATTTTATTTAAGTATTATCCTTATTTGCTATTGTACTTTAAAAAATGTTGCAATCATTGCACATTTACATCTCATTATGTAAACTAAGCGTCTTTTAGTAAAGAAACCCCGTTCAAATCAGTTGTCAAAACATCACTCATATAATCAAAGAAAGGACGCAATGCCAAATAACTTTCTTTCAATTCCTGTCTAAAATTTGCAGATAGTACTTGTTCATCTGTAAATCTTCGAACTGCCAAAAACGATTTTTTACGAATCAGATCAATGGCTGGATGTCCTATATCAAATCCCCTAGGGGCTGTTTTCACTTCTTCTCCTTCGAGCGAATTGAACATTTTCAAGAACCTCGAATCATTTATAATTTCTCTGATCTCTTGATCATCTGTTTCAAATTCTTTTCGGATCCTTTTCAAATCCGCTGGATTGGGTTGAAAAAAACCGCCTAACATCCTACTTTCTCCTGGCGAAATTTTCAAATAATAACCACCTCTCAAACTTGCGGAAACCCTGGAGAAACTCACACTTCGATGTGTTTTGTAAGGCGTTTTATCTTTTGAAAAACGAACATCTCTGTAAATTCTATAAATTTTCATCTTATCAACTGTATCTGAGGTATTCAAATCCTCTAAAACAGATGTATAAAATTCTTTCAATACTCCATCTATTATTTTGAATTCTGATTTATGAGCATCAAACCAATCACGATCATTGTTATTTTTTAAACGATTTAGAAAAGTAAACACATCTTCGGGTATGACTGACATTTTTTGGGTATTTATGGCTGTAATTTACAAAATCTATTTTGGAACAAAACACATCTTCCATTTACATTTTAGCTTTGCCCAAATACATGCTAATTTGAAATAATTTTAGACAACTGGATTCAGAACTGCTACCACATATTTGAAGTTAAATTTAATGCCTACTTTTGAATATCTTTGAAAAAAATTGCACGTATTACATGCATACAAAAACCAAAATAAAAACCGTCTTAAAAGATTTTTTTGGCTACGAAAATTTTCGATCCTTACAAGAGGAGATCGTTACTTCTGTATTGGAAGGGAATGACAATTTGGTAATTATGCCTACCGGAGGTGGAAAGTCGATTTGTTACCAACTTCCTGCATTATTATTGAAAGGATTGACTTTGGTGATTTCCCCCCTAATTGCTTTGATGAAAGACCAAGTAGATGGTCTCAATGCCAATGGAATCTCTGCCGCTTATTTGAACAGCAGTCAGTCCGATATTGAAGTTCAATCAATTTTGAACAAAATTCAACAAAAAAGTATCAAATTAGTATACCTAGCTCCTGAAAGTATTTCCTTGATAAGCGACATTATCAAGGAAAACAAAATAGATTTGATTGCCATTGATGAAGCCCATTGCATTTCCTCTTGGGGACACGATTTCAGACCTGCCTATACACAATTAGGTTTCCTAAAAAAAGAGCTCCCTAGTTGCCCGATGATTGCATTGACAGCAACAGCCGACAAAGCTACTAGAGAGGACATCTCTAAACAATTAAATTTGAGAAGTCCAAAAAAACACATCGCATCTTTTGACAGACCCAATCTTTCGTTAGAAGTCAGAACCGCCCAAGACCGAATTTCTCAGATTCTAAAATTTATAGAATCAAAACCGAATGCATCGGGAATCATTTACTGCTTGAGTCGAAAATCAACGGAACAAGTTGCCAACCGACTTTCCAAACAAGGAATTGCAGCAAGTGCATACCATGCTGGTATTCCCCATGAGGAACGTTCACAAATTCAAGAGGGTTTTATAACCGACCGTACTCAAATTATTTGTGCAACCATCGCCTTTGGAATGGGGATAGACAAATCAAATATCCGATGGGTCATTCATTACAACCTCCCTAAAAACATGGAGGGTTATTACCAAGAAATTGGACGATCAGGAAGAGATGGACTTCCAGCAGAGACGCTTTTATTTTATAGCTATGGAGATGTCATTCAATTGAAAAAATTTGCAGAAAATTCTGGAAACAAAGAAGTTCAACTCTCCAAGTTAGAACGAATCCAACAATATACAGAAGCCTTAAGCTGTCGTCGAAAGATACTGTTGAGTTATTTTGGGGAACTTGTAGAAAAAGATTGTGGTAATTGTGATGTCTGTAAAAATCCTCCTACTTTTTTTGATGGAACTATTTTGGCTCAAAAAATTCTTTCTGGAATTTACAGATTACAAGAAAAAGAGGCACTCGGTACCGTTGTTGATTTTTTAAGAGGCTCACAGAACGCTGCAATCTATGACAAAGGATACCACCATTTAAAAACCTATGGTGTCGCAAAAGAACATTCATGGAGAGATTTACAAGCCTACACCGTACAACTTCTCAATCAAGGGTATTGTGAAATCGCTTTCCATGAAAACAATCGTTTGAAATTGACCGATTTCTCAAAAAAAGTACTCTTTGAAGGCGAAAAAGTTCGTCTTTCAAAAATGATCAAAAAACCTTTATCCCAACAAAAAACGATTCCGAAAAAGATTCAAAAAGCACCCCATGATTTGTTTGAAATACTGAGATTGCTACGTCTCAAAATTTCAAGAGAAAAAGGAATCCCTCCTTACCTTATCTTTAACGACCATAGCTTGACACAAATGGCAAGTGAGGCCCCTTTAGACGAGACTTCATTTCTTGCAATCGAAGGAGTTGGTCAAAAGAAACTATACGAATATGGAACGCTTTTTATAAAAGAAATTTTAAGATTTGAAAAAAAAGACAAGCGTCCTCAGAAAAAAACAAAAAGAAACACTTTAAAAAAGACCTTAGAACTCATCCAACAAGGCTATTCCTCAGAAACGATTGCCATGGAAAGACGTTTGAGTTTGGCAACTATCAAAGGCCATTTCCTAAAATTATACCAAGAAGGTGAAAAAATTGAGTTATCCGAATTTGTAACTAAGAAAGAGGTAATGCAAATCAAACAAGCGAAAACGAAGATGAACAACAACAAAAGTTTGAAAGCATACTATCGTTTTTTTGAAGAGCAGCTTCCCTACGAAGTGATTCGTTTTGGACTGGCTATTTTAGAAAAAGAAGAAATATAATCTTTTTTATCTGCAACGGAGCTTCTAATATTTTGCGTCGGATATTGACATTATTTGTCCCGAATGGCGTCTAAATCTTTGTAAATCTTTTCGTAGTAAGGCAAGATTTCTTGAAGAGAGAATCTACGAGCATGCTCATAAGCGGCTTCTTTGAATTGTTGCAATCTTTCCGAATTCTTTAAAATAAAAAGAGCATTTTTTGACATGTCTTCCACATCTCCAACATCACTCAAAAAACCGGTTACTCCATGGACATTCACTTCAGGCAATCCCCCAGAATTGGTTGAAACAACAGCACTTTTCGCCGCCATGGCCTCCAAAGCTGCCAACCCAAAGCTTTCCGTTTCAGAAGGCAATAAAAACAAATCCGTGTAGCACAATATTTTTTCCAACTCTACACTGTTTCCTAGAAAAAGCACTTTTTCATAAACCCCTAAATCTTTTGCTTTCTTTTTTGCTATTGACAAGTCGGGTCCATCTCCTACTAACAAAAGTTTCGATGGGATTTTCTTATGCACTTCGCTAAAAATTTCAATCACATCTTGCGTACGCTTTACCGGTCGAAAATTACTAATATGGGTCAAAATTCGTTCTTCAGGTGCAGCAATCGAAATGCGCTGACACTCTTCATGCAGCAACTCAGGGTATTTCTCTAATTCAATAAAGTTGTAAATAACTTCAATCTCTTTTCGAATCCCAAAAGATTCCATCGTTTGTTTTTTAAGATTGTTGGAAACAGCAGTTACTGCATCAGAATTATTGATACTAAATTCTACTGCGGACTTGTAACTCGGATGACTTCCTACCAAGGTAATGTCTGTACCATGAAGTGTTGTGACCACCTTTACATCAATACCCTTTTCTTTTAGCATTTGTTTTGCCATATACGCGGCATACGCATGTGGTATCGCATAATGTACGTGTAGAATTTCAAGATTGAAACGAGAAACAATGTCTACCATTTTTGAAGACAACGCCAACTCATAAGGCTGGTAATGAAATAAAGGATATTCTTCAATCTGAACTTGATGGAAGTGCAAGCCTGAAGAAATAAAGTCTAATCGCACAGGCTGGTTGTAGGTAATAAAATGAACTTCATGCCCTTTATTAGCCAAGGCCATTCCTAATTCTGTCGCAACGACACCACTCCCTCCAAAAGTAGGATAGCAAACAATCCCTATCTTCATACGTACACTTTGAAATATTTTAATTGTGCTTCTTTTGCTCTCAAAAAAAACTTTTGTTTCGAAACTTTGTTAGAATTTCACAAATCTAAACGATTTTATCTTGGCTGAAGAATTACAACAAATATTTGCAAAGTAAATTACAAAGAACTCCATACGATAAAACGTGTTTTACAAAACTCAGAAAATCCAATTACTCCTTGATACGCTCTTGGTACGTTCCTTTGGTTGTTTCTACCTTTACTTTATCACCTTCATTTATAAATAAAGGCACATTAATGGTCGCTCCAGTTTCTACAGTAGCAGGCTTTGTAGCATTGGTTGCTGTATTTCCTTTGACGCCTGGCTCCGTATATGTGACCTCCAAGATTACACTCGCAGGCATTTCAACAGCCAAAGGCATTTCATCCTCAGAACGAACTACTACAGTCACAACCTCTCCTTCTTTCATCAAATCAGGCGCATCTAAAATCGATTTTTCCAAAGTAATTTGATTGTAATCTAACGTATTCATGAAATTATACATCGTTCCATCCGCATACAGATACTGATATTTTCTAGTCTCCACACGAACCTCTTCAATCTTATGTCCTGCTGAAAACGTATTGTCAATTACCTTCCCCGAAGTCAAACTTTTCAATTTAGTTCTCACAAAAGCAGGTCCTTTTCCTGGTTTTACATGTTGAAATTCAATTATCTTGAAAGTATCACTGTTGTATTTGATACACAATCCATTTCTTATATCTGATGTTGATGCCATAATCTAGTAGTTATGTTTAGTGTTGTTAATTTCCTGTATGATTACACATTTCTATATGACGTACTAAAATAATTCATAAAATTGAATCGCTCTTGTACAAAAACCTATTTTTACTCTTATTCTATTGATTACCTGAATAACCTCTCATGATTCCTCGCTGAGAATTTTTTATGAACAAGATGATTTCGTCTCTTTCCGGAGTGGCCTCCATTTCTCCCTCAATTTTTTCAACAGCTTGTGTATTGTTGTAATTTTTCTGATAAAGAATTCTGTAAATATTTTGAATTTCTGTGATTTTTTCTGAATTAAAACCTCTTCTTCTCAATCCAATAGAATTGATTCCGACGTAAGACAAAGGTTCTTTAGCTGCTTTGGTGTAAGGTGGTACATCTTTTCGCACCAAGGACCCCCCTGAAATCATTGCATGACTACCTATATGAATGAATTGATGTATGGCAGCCAAGCCTCCTAAAACGGCGAAATCACCAACAATAACATGCCCTCCTAACAACACACCATTGACAATAATAGCATTGTTCCCAACAACACAATCATGTGCAATGTGGGCCGCAGCCATAATCAAACAATTGTCTCCGATTTGTGTTCTTCCAGAAGCGCTTGTTCCTCTATTAATTGTAACACATTCCCTGATAGTGGTATTATTACCAATCACCGTCAAAGAATCCTCTCCTTCAAATTTCAAATCCTGTGGTATCGCAGAAATCACAGCACCTGGAAAAATCCTACAATTTTCTCCAATTTGCGCACCTTCCATGATGGTAACGTTAGAGCCGATCCATGTTCCTGAGCCAATAGTCACATTTTTATGTATGGTTGTAAAAGGTTCAATAACGACGTTGCGTGCAATCTTTGCTTCAGGATGCACATATGCTAAAGGTTGATTCATATTTTCTTACTTTTTTGCTATTTGTGCCATCAATGCTGCTTCTACAACCAACTTGTTGTTGGCATACCCGTACGCTTGCATGTGGCATATTCCTCTTCGTATGGGGGTAATCAATTCTGCCTTAAAAATCAATGTATCTCCAGGCAACACTTTTTGTTTGAATTTTACATTGTCCATTTTCATAAAATAGGTCAAATAATTCTCTGGATCTGGCACAGTATTCAATACCAATACTCCACCACATTGTGCCATGGCTTCAATTTGAAGTACACCCGGCATTACTGGGGCCTCAGGGAAATGACCTACAAAAAAAGGTTCATTCATAGACACATTTTTCACACCTACAACATGAGTATCAGACAATTCAAGAATTCTATCAATTAATAAAAATGGAGGTCTATGTGGAAGTATTTCCATAATTTTATAAATATCCATCAAAGGAGGCTGACTCAAATCGTATTGAGGAACTTTGTTTCTTTTTTCTTGCTTGATGATGTTTGCTAATTTCTTTGCAAATTTTGTATTGATAGAATGCCCTGGCTTGTTTGCAATTACTTTCCCTTGAATTGGTGTCCCTATCAAGGCCAAATCACCGATGACATCTAGCAACTTATGACGTGCCGCTTCATTGGCCCAATGCAACGTAAGATTGTCTAAAATTCCATTGGCTTTCACTGAAATATCTTCTTTGTCAAAGGCTTTTTTAAGTTTGTTCATTGTATCCTCAGAAATCTCTTTGTCTACATAAACAATGGCATTGTTTAAATCTCCACCTTTGATAAGATTGTTGTCTAACAACATCTCAAGCTCGTGTAAAAAGCTAAAAGTTCGTGCTTTTGAAATTTCCTCTTTGAACTCTGACATAGAGTTGATTGTTGCATTTTGAGTCCCCAATATTTGCGTTCCAAAATCGACCATCGTAGTTACTTCATATTCCTCGGAAGGCATGATCATAATTTCACTTCCAGTAGCTTCTTCTTTATACGAAATCACTTCTTTGACAACATAGGGTGCAACCGGTGCCTCTTGCTCTATAATTTGTGCTTTTTCCAGAGCTTCTACAAAATATTTTGAAGAGCCATCCATGATCGGTGGCTCTGCTGCATTCAATTCGATCAGTAGGTTGGTTACCCCCAAACCAACAGCTGCTGCTAAAACGTGTTCAGATGTATGAATCGAGACTCCATTCTTTTCAAGATTTGTTCCTCTTTGTGTATCTACAACATACTCAGCCTTGGGCTGAATTGTAGGAGCTCCCTCAAGGTCAACTCGGACAAAAGCATACCCGTGATTTATGGGCGCAGGTTTGAAGGTTAAAGTAACTTCTTTTCCTGTATGAAGCCCAATACCAGATAAAGTAACCTCATTTTTTATTGTCTTTTGATTTTCTACCATTTCACAACTCTTTTAGCGCTTTGATTTCTTTTTCTAATTGATTTATTTTCTGAACATAATCTGGCAAACGTTTAAAATGCACATAAGACCTGTTGTATTGACTTGCTTCGTATGCAGGCGTACCTTTGACAACTGCATTGTCTTTAATACTCGCTGTAACACCCGTATTACCTTGTATTTTCACGCCATTACCAATCTCAATATGCCCTGCTATACCCACTTGGCCTCCAATCATGCAATTGGAACCTATCTTGGCCGATCCCGCAACTCCTGTAATTGCTGCTATGACCGTGTTACTACCTACTTCTACATTGTGTGCAATCTGAACAAAATTGTCTAATTTAACTCCTTTTCGAATATACGTAGACCCTAAGGTCGCTCTATCAATAGCTGTATTCGAACCAATATCTACATTGTCTTCAACAACCACATTTCCTATTTGAGGAATGGCTGAATATTCCCCGTTTTCATCTGGAGCAAAACCAAATCCATCGGATCCTAAAACGGCTCCAGCATGAATTTTACAATGTTTTCCTATTTCTGTTTCAGAGTACAATTTTACTCCTGAAAACAAAACTGTTCCGTCTCCAATTCGAACATTATCACCCACAAAACAATTTGGATAAATCTTGACATCGTCGCCAATAACGACGTTGTCTCCGATATAGGAAAAAGCACCGATATAGGCATTGGCTCCCAAAGAAACCGAATCGCTCATAAAATGTGGATTCTCTATACCTATTTTGTTGTTTTTCACTTCATTGTAAAAAGACAACAAAGTAGAAAATGCCTTGTAGGCATCGTCAACACGAATCAAAGTGGCAGAAATTTTTTTCTCCGGAAGAAAATTTTTATTTACAATCACAAGAGATGCCGATGTAGTATATATATAACGTGTGTATTTTTCGTTCGACAAAAAAGTCAAAGAACCCGACTCTCCGTCCTCTATCTTTGAGAGCTTTGATACTTCCTCATTTGGATTACCGTCAACCTCTCCTTGAAGAATTTCGGCTATTTGAGTTGCTGTAAATTTCATTATCTGCAAAAGTATAAAAATAAACTGTATCCTACTAAACGATTTTCTTTGGGTAACAAACGAAATGTTTGACAACCGGATTGGTCAAAGCTTGAATGTTTAACTGATCCGAGGCTTGACCTAAATCAACAATGCTTCCATTTTTAAAATGAATATTGATCTTACTCTTACCCGAACTATACGCTTGATTCTGAACAGAATCTTTGAAAATAAAATAAGACAATTCTTCCCTTGTAAAAGAACTTTCCTTTTTCTTCATTTCAAAAAAATCCTGAAATTCCTTCTTTGTCATTTCTTCTTTTTGAAATTCGATGCGCAACAAGTCCCTATTGATAATCATTTTAGCCAATAATGACAAAACTTTATCAGAATGACTGATCCAGTCTTTGATTGCTGAAAGCACATCGTAATCATCTAAGCGGGCAAAGGTTTCAAGCGTATTGCTATTGAAATTATTTTCTGTTATTTGATTCTTTAAAAAATAGGTAAAAGATTTACTCGCTGGCAATTCTATACCTCTCAAAGAAAGTTCGTTTGCTCTCTTCAATAAATTGACTAACATTTTTTCAGCAACCACACCTGTTTTATGCAAATACACTTGCCAGTACATCAAACGCCTTCCCACGATAAACTTTTCTGCCGAATACACTCCTTTTTCATCAACAACCAACTCGTCATCCACAACGTTTAACATGGCAATCAATCGCTCAGAATTGATATTTCCTTCCGCAACACCTGTATAAAAACTGTCTCTTTTCAAATAATCCAAACGATCCATATCCAATTGACTTGAAACCAATTGCAGCATAAATTTTCGGGGGTATTTCCCTTCAAATATTTCTATTGCCAAAGAAAGAGCTCCTTCAAATTGCTTGTTCAATTCTTTCATGTAAAATAAAGACACCTCTTCATGTCCAATCCCTTCTACTATACTATGCTCTAAAGCATGAGAAAAAGGCCCGTGCCCAATGTCGTGCAATAAAATTGCACAATTTAGAGCTGTTTCCTCTTGCATAGAGATCTCCACCCCTTTAGAACGAAGTGTTGCTATGGACTTCTGCATCAAATGCATACAGCCAATGGCATGATGAAAACGTGTATGATGTGCTCCTGGATACACCAAATAAGACAACCCCATCTGCGAAATCCTTCTGAGCCGCTGGAAATAAGGATGTTCAATTAAATCAAATATTAATGCATTGGGTATTGTAATAAAACCGTAAATTGGATCGTTTAATATTTTTAACTTATTTGTGTTTTTTGTCGTCAAATGATTTGTTTTTATATTTCACAAAGATAACAATCTAATGTAGGTAGCACATTTTAAACTATTTTTTTTACCGCAAATAACAAATTGCAAAACAGATGAAAAACATACATATTTTATGGGTAGATGATGAAATTGATTTACTCAAACCTCATATTTTATTTTTGGAATCAAAAAATTACCAAATTTCAAAAGCAACCAATGGAGCTGATGCTATCGACTTCATCAAAGAAGAAAATTATGACATCGTACTCTTAGACGAAAACATGCCTGGACTTACAGGGTTAGAAACCTTGATGGAAATAAAAAATATAAAATCCGGCTTGCCGGTCATTATGATTACTAAAAGTGAGGAGGAGTATGTAATGGAGGACGCTATTGGTTCGAAAATTTCAGATTACCTTATCAAACCTGTCAACCCAAAACAAATTCTGTTAAGCTTGAAAAAAAACTTGGATCATTCGAGGTTGATTACTCAAAAGACCACTTTTAATTACCAGCAAGAATTTCAAAAAATAACGATGGATTTGGCGATGATCAACTCATACCAAGCATGGGTTGAAGTGTATCATAAATTGACACATTGGGAACTTGAATTGGAAAATATAGAGGATGTCGGAATGCTGGGTATCTTAGAAAGTCAAAAACAAGAAGCCAACAGTCTTTTTTTTAAATTCATCAGAAAAAACTACCAAGAACTCATAAACAATCCGGATGGACCCGTATTTTCACATTCTTTGTTCAAGCACCAAATCGCTCCCGAGCTGAACCAAGAGACAGGAACACTGCTCATTGTAATTGACAACCTTCGGTACGACCAATGGAAAATTATTGAGCCTCACATCGCTCCTTTTTACAAAAAAACAAAAGAAACTTCCTATTACAGTATTCTTCCCACAGCCACTCAATACGCTAGAAATGCTATTTTTTCAGGCTTGACACCACTTGATATGGAAAAAAAGTATCCTAACTATTGGAAAAATGACAATGATGAAGGTGGAAAGAATTTGTATGAAAAAGAATTTTTAACTGCTCAAATGCAACGACTTCAACTTGATCTCAAACACGATTACTATAAAATCACAACAGCTAAATCCGCCAAAGAGTTTGACACAAACTTCAATAGCATCAAAGAAAACAATCTTACGGCTGTTGTCTATAATTTCGTAGATATGCTTTCACACTCTAAAACAGAGATGAATATCATCAAGGAATTAGCAGGAGATGACAAGGCATACCGATCTTTGACACTGAGTTGGTTCAAGAACTCTCCGATCTTTAGCACCTTACAAAAAGCACAAAAGGCAGGAATGAAATTAATCATTACTACAGATCACGGCACCATCAATACAAAAAAACCAAGTAAAGTTATTGGTTTCAAAGATATCAGCGAAAACTTGCGTTATAAAACAGGAAAAAGTTTGACATATGAAGAAAAAGACGTGTATGTTGTAAAAAACCCAAAAGAGATCTTTTTACCTTCTCAAAACATAAACAGCTCTTTTATTTTTGCAAAAGAAGACCTATTCTTTGCTTATCCAAACAACTTCAATCACTATGTAAATTATTTCAAAAACACCTACCAACATGGAGGTATTTCTCTCGAAGAAATGATTCTTCCTTGTGCTTTTTTCGATCCGAAATAAATTTTTCTGTATGCGAGATTAAAAACTTTCTAAGCCTACAAACATGTACCTTCAGTTCTTTTATAGTCAAAGACAAATGTGACCACAATGATTTCCTTATTTTTTATATTTTTGCAAAAAAACACTCATGAATTACAATTACGCTCTTGAGGAGCTGCCTCAAATCGCTAAAAAAATTCTTATCAAAGCCAATGCCAAAACGTTTCTTTTCTATGCAGAAATGGGTATGGGAAAAACCACACTCATAAAAGAACTGGCAAAACAACTCGGCGTGACTGACCTCACAAGCTCTCCTACTTTTTCACTTGTAAACGAGTACCATTCAGAAAAAGGAGAGCGTATTTACCATTTCGATTTTTACCGTATTAAAAATGAAGAAGAAGCGTATGATATTGGACTTGAAGAATATTTTGATGACAAGTCATGGTCTTTTATTGAATGGCCTTCTTGTATAGAAAATTTAGTACCTTTAAAAAGTGTAAAAATTTTCATCGAGCGAAACAAGGACAATACACGAAAAATTCGCATTGAAAATGCTTGAAAAATCACCTATCTAAAACATTAAAACATGAGCAAGCACTATTCCCCATTTAGCATACATGAGTTGATTCCTCAAGAAGAGAAATTGGAGGTAAAAAAGCAAAAAGGGAAGCTTGTCATCGGACTACCAAAGGAGACCCATTTCGAAGAAAAAAGAATTTGTTTAACCCCAGATGCAGTAGCTGCTCTGAGTCAACACGGACATAAAATTATTGTAGAAAGCCAAGCTGGAAAATGCGCTAGCTTTACCGATCAAAATTATTCAGATGCAGGAGCTGAGATTTCCTACGACGCCAAACAAGTCTTTGAGTGTCATGTTATTTTAAAAATTGAGCCCCCAACACTTGACGAAATAAAATTGATCAAACCGCAAAGCATTTTGGTATCCGCTTTGCAGCTCAAAACCCAATCAAAAAAATATTTTGAATCCCTAGCTCAAAAAAAAATTACAGCCATTGCTTTTGACTTCATCAAAGATGAAAAAGGAATGTTTCCAGTTTTAAAATCACTGAGTGAAATTGCCGGAACTGCCTCTGTACTTATCGCTGCAGAATTGATGAGCAATCAATCCAATGGAAATGGAGTCCTACTCGGTAATATCAGCGGAGTTCCTCCTTGTGAAGTAGTTATTTTAGGAGCTGGAACCGTAGGAGAATTCGCAGCAAAATCTGCTTTAGGAATTGGTGCTTCGGTAAAAGTTTTCGACAATTCTATTTTCAAATTGAGAAGTTTGCAAAACAACATTCATAGATCTATTTATACATCGACACTGCAACCCAGAACCTTGCAAAAAGCACTGATGCGTTGTGATGTGGTTATTGGAGCTTTGCGAGGCACTTCTCGAGCACCTGTGGTAGTTACTAAGGAAATGATTCAAAGAATGAAACCGGGAGCTGTTATTGTAGATGTAAGTATAGACAGAGGTGGATGCTTTGAAACTTCCGAAGTTACCACGCATCAGACACCTACTTTTACCAAGCATGGAATCACACACTATTGTGTTCCTAACATTCCTTCACGCTACGCAAGAACAGCCACCGTATCTATTAGTAATATTATAACGCCATTTTTATTGCATATTGCTGAAGAAGGAGGTTTTGAACAAGCTTTTAAAAGCGAGCGTGTCTTGAGAAGCGGGATGTATTTTTACCGTGGCATTGTTACCAACAGGGCAGTTGCAGAATGGTTTGACCTTCCCTATCGTGACATCAACTTGTTGCTGCTATAAATATCTAACGGAATTCCTATATTTCCTTTCAAATTGACCAAATAAATGTATTTTTGTTGGGTCTAAAACGAACACTATGAACTTGGCACAAAGAAGTTTTTATTTTATCATTGGATTGTCTCTTGGAATCATTGGTGTTCTATTTATCGCTGAGAAGAAAGATGTTCAGTTCCCTTACGGTCCCGATGCCAGAACTTTGAAAAGTATTCGCGTAAAAAAAGATTATTTTTTTTCAGAGCAAGCTCAACAGGCACTTGAAGAATACGAAATTGACTCTATTCGATTGGCCTATTTGTTGAACGAAAGTGATGTTGATTTTTCTGAAAGTGACACGAACAGAAATCAACCTTGTCAAACCTATAAAATAAATGGGGAATTGCAAGAAATAGAAATTGCAATGCTTGTAAAAAGATGCGACTCCTCAGCCACTTTTCAAGAGATCAATGTGCGAAGAATAAAGAACAACTAATCTTTTTTCGAGCATAATTTGTATCATCTTACTTTTTAACAGCTCACTTCAAGACTTCTATACTTTACGCTTCTATCAGCAAAGCGCTGCCGGTTATTTTCAAATTACTTTTTCAGGAATCAGATCACAATACCAAAAGCCTGTATCCCAAGATTTTTCTTCTGTTTTATCTCGATAACAGTCCTCGTTTTTTTGATCCAAATAACTAGAACAATTGTCATCCGTTCCTTCTGTATTGGAGCTATAGGTACGCAACACCTTTTCTCCTAGCTCAAAAGTCACGGGTTTTTTAAAAATAGGACCGTCAAAAACAAACGTATGAAATTCTCCATTTTCACCACAGACATCTACATCTTTAGGCAAATCTGCTATGAACTGTTCGTCTAACACTCTTCCTACAAAACTTTTGTCCAACAATTTTGCATTGACACAAACGGTTATCGCTTTGAATCCCAAATCCAAAAATTCACTTAGCAATACTTTTGTATCTTGCTTCCACAAAGGATACACTCCTTGCAAACCTACTTCTGCTAGTTTTGTATCACGATAGGCTTTCAAGTCTTCCAAAAAAATATCACCAAAAACTGCATATTCCAACTTTTCTTGTTGAATCTTTTGCATGTTTTCCTTCATGATTTTGTCATACAAAGACATACTTACATCGCCAGGGAAATGTATTTTTTGCAAGGGAAAACCTAGGTTTTGAACTTGTAAATCCAATAACTCCTCACGCAACCCGTGCATCGAAACCCTTCCAAAATCACTATTCACATTGGTTAAAAGTTTTTCAACAGTAAATTCTTTTTGTTGAAGGATTTTGTACAAAGCCAATGCAGAATCTTTTCCTGTACTCCAGTTAAAATAGGATTTTTTCATAATTTGTATACCTCGTAGTTCGATCTATAAAGTGATATAGCAGCTTTTGTTCTGTGATCCCACATGACAACAGATTGTATTCAGGACGATACTTTACCTCGTACCCTCATAATTCTTTTCTCTCGCAAAATCAAGTTTATCAAACAGGTTCTCCGTACAAGTCAAAATCACCTGCCTCTATAATTTTCACATTCACAAACTGTCCAACTTGCACATAATGCTTAGTGGCATCAATCATCACTTCATTGTCCACATCTGGAGAGTCAAACTCTGTACGCCCGATAAAATAATTTCCATCCTTTCTATCAAACAGACATTTAATCGTTTTCCCTACTTTTTCTTGATTCAACTCGAAAGAAATTTGTGCTTGAATCTCCATAATTTCAGCAACACGTGCCTCCTTCACCTCTTCTGGCACATCGTCATTCAAAGTTCCTGCATGGGTGTTTTCTTCATGAGAATATGCGAATGCCCCCAAACGATCAAAACGAGAGTCGATAACCCATTGTTTCAATTCCTCGAATATTTCCTCTGTTTCTCCAGGATACCCTACAATCAAAGTAGTACGAATTGCCATTTGTGGAACTTCTTCTCTGAATTTTTCAATCAAACTCACCGTTTTTTCATGCGTCGTACCTCTGCGCATCGATTGTAAAATTTCCGTATTGATATGTTGCAACGGAATGTCCAAATAATGACACACTTTTGGTTCGGTGCGCATCACCTCTAAAACATCTACAGGAAAACCAGCAGGAAAAGCATAATGCAATCGAATCCATTCAATTCCTTCTACTTTCACCAACTCTTTTAACAAATCAGCTAAGGCACGTTTTTTATAGATATCCAACCCGTAATAAGTCAAATCTTGTGCAATTAAAATCAATTCTTTGATTCCTTTTTCTGCCAATTTCGTGGCTTCTATCACCAATTCTTCAACAGGTGTAGAAACGTGCTTTCCTCGCATCAAAGGGATTGCACAAAAAGAACACGGACGATCACAACCTTCTGCAATTTTCAAATAAGCGTAATGCTTTGGAGTCGTCGTCAAACGCTCTCCGATCAGCTCGTGCTTGTAATCTGCTTCCAAGACTTTCAATAAGTTTGGCAAATCATGCGTTCCAAAATACGCGTCTACATCCGGTATTTCTTTTTCAAGATCTGGCTTGTAACGCTCACTCAAACAACCTGTCACAAAAACTTTGTCCACATCACCTGCCATTTTTTTTTCCGCATAGTACAATATGGTATTCACTGATTCTTCTTTTGCCTTGCCTATAAACCCACATGTATTGATTACGACAATATTCCCGTCGTCTTTTTCATCTTCATGAACAACCTCTTTGTCATTGGCTTTCAACTGCCCCATGAGCACCTCTGAATCGTACACATTCTTGGAGCAGCCCAAGGTAACCACATTGATTTTATTTTGTTTTGTAGATTTTGTTCTCATCAATACATATTTAGTTTGCAAAAATACACAATCATAAATAAGAAAACGGCTTCAAAAATTATTTTTAAAGCCGTTTTCTGCTGTTATATATCGCCGTTCTTTTTAAAAAATTAAAGTCAAGATCAGAGCACATTAGGAAGAATATTCTTATCTATTTAAAAAAAGAATCTACAAATTCTACTTTATTAAAAACCTGTAAGTCGTCAATTCCTTCTCCCACCCCGATGTATTTCACAGGAATTTGAAATTGGTCTGATATCCCGATTACAACGCCTCCTTTGGCCGTACCATCCAATTTCGTCACAGCCAGAGAACTTACCTCTGTCGCTTTTGTAAACTGTTTTGCTTGCTCAAAAGCATTTTGACCAGTAGATCCATCCAAAACCAATAAAACATCGTGAGGAGCATCCGCCACTACTTTTTGCATCACGCATTTGATTTTTGTGAGCTCGTTCATCAAATTCACTTTGTTGTGCAATCGACCTGCCGTGTCAATAATAACGACATCCGCATTTTGCGCTACCGCTGATTTCAACGTATCAAAAGCAACAGAAGCAGGGTCTGAACCCATTTCTTGACGAACGAGAGGTACTGCTACTCGATCTGCCCATACTTGCAACTGATCGATCGCAGCTGCACGAAACGTATCTGCCGCACCTAAAACCACTTTCAAGCCTTTATTTTTAAATTGAGCCGCAAGTTTTCCAATCGTGGTTGTTTTTCCAACACCATTCACACCAACAACCATCAATACATACGGATTTTTTCCTGTTGGAATTGCAAAATCGGTATCGTTTCCAATATTGGTTTCCGCAAGCAGACCGGCAATCTCGTCACGTAAAATTTCATTCAAGGCATCTGTTCCCAAAAACTTGTCCTTGGCAACCCTCGCTTCAATTCTGTCAATTATTTTTAATGTGGTATCCACACCTACATCGGAAGAAATCAATACTTCTTCCAGCTCATCCAATACCTCATCGTCTACTTTTGACTTTCCAGCAACCACTTTGGTCAGTTTGGAAAAAAAACTCGTCTTGGATTTTTCCAATCCTTTGTCTAAGGTTTCCTTTTTTTCTTTGGTAAATATTTTTTTTAAAAAGCTCATGTTTCTTATTGCATCATTTCTTCGTGATTTTTTCGAATTTCTTTTTTTTACAAGAAACAAATATAATTGATTTCAAACTGAAATGAAATTTAACCTGATCGTAAAAAAAAAGCTACTTCCAAAAATGAAAGTAGCTTCGTATAGTGTCTTGAGTGTAATTTATTTTTTGTTTAAAAAGTCCTTTACTTTAGAAGGATCCATAATTGCTTCCACAAAAGTATAAGCTCCTGTTTTTGGAGATTTTACCATTTTGATAGCTTTCGACAATCTTTTTGAACCTGTCTGTAACGTTGCTACTGATTTCTTTGCCATGTCTTACCTTATTTAATTTCTTTGTGAACAGTCATTTTCTTCAAGATAGGATTGAATTTTTTCAATTCCATTCTATCTGGAGTATTTTTTTTATTCTTCGTTGTAATGTATCTAGAAGTACCTGCTTGACCTGAAGCCTTGTGCTCTGTACATTCTAAAATTACCTGAATTCTATTTCCTTTTTTTGCCATCTCTATATATTTTTTAAGAAAAGTGTTTTACTTGATAAAACCTTTTGCTCTTGCTTCTTTCAAAACTGCAGTGATTCCTTTTTTGTTGATATTCTTCAAAGCTGAAGTAGAAACTTTCAACTTGATCCATTTATCTTCTTCTGGAATATAAAAACGCTTTGTAATTAAATTTGCGTCAAATTTTCTTTTTGTTCTATTCAATGCGTGAGAAACATTGTTCCCAACCATTGCTTTTTTCCCTGTAAGTTCACAAACTCTAGACATCTTAATACTCTTTTTGTAATTATTTCTAAACGAGGTGCAAATTAACGAATATTTATAGTTACAAACAAACTATTTTGCATAGTTTTTTATTATTTCTTTGCGCAATAGCTCCAAAGCTTTGTTTGAACTTCTTTGAATCACTTTCTCTCTTGGATTTCCGAAATTAAATTCTTCAGAAAAAACACCATTTGGTGTTGCTATTGCAATACAAACTACTCCTACGGATTTGTCCGTATTATCAATCGATGGGCCTGCGTTACCCGTGGTAGCTATTGCAAAATCTGTATCAAACTTTTCCCTTGCCCCCAAGGCCATTTGAGCCACTACTTCTTTGCTCACTACCGAGTATTGGTCAAGTAAATTTTGAGACACACCCAGCTCTTGTTTTTTGATGGCTTCTGTGTACGCCACCAAAGCACCTTTAAAAAAACTTGACGCACCTGAAATTGCTGTAAACAATTGCGCTATAAAACCTCCTGTACAACTCTCTGCCAAAGATAAGGTCCTTTTATTTTCTTTCAACATCTCTGCCAATACTACTTGTATGGTTTCTTCTCTATCAAAACCTACAATTAGCTCCGGTATTAATTTTTCCAATGCACGTACTTCTGTGGCAATTTCTAGCGCTAATTTGTCTTTGTCAAAACTTTTGCCCGACAAACGCAATTTTACCACACCTGGCGAAGGCAAATACGCCAAACTGATATGTGATGGAAGTTTGTCTTCCCAGTCTTCTATTTTTTCAGACAAGGAACTCTCCCCCATTCCATAAGTCATTAGGGTGGTGTGTTGAATATAAGGCAATGTAAATTTTTCTTGAAGCCTTGGCAGTACCTCTCCAGTCATCAAGCCTTTCATTTCGTAGGGAACCCCGGGCATGCTTACAAATACAGTCCCTTTTTCCTCTATCCACATCCCAGGTGCCGTACCTAGGGCATTGTGCAATACGATGCTCTTTGAAGGCACCAAACCTTGGTCTCTGTTCAAATCAGAAAAGGGAATTCCTCTTTTGGCAAACATTGCCTTTACATGGTCTACAACAGCTGTATCTAAAACCAATTCGTCTTCAAAAAATGTAGCAAATGCGTGTTTGGTAATGTCGTCTTTGGTAGGTCCCAAACCACCTGTTACAAGAACAATATCTGCATTTTCGGATGCCTCCTTGAACGCTTTTAAAATATGCGCCGTGTTGTCTTGAATCGAAGTAATTTGAGACACAGAAACCCCTATTTTATTCAATTCTACCCCCATCCATTGTGAATTGGTATCCACAATTTGACCGATTAAAATTTCATCTCCAATCGTTATGATTTCTGCTTTCATCTATTTCTATGTCTTATTTGATGGATCACACACTGCTTCCATACAGCCGTTTTCCATGGTTATCAACTGTTGGTTGGAGAGGTTTTCTCTAATGCGGCCAAAAATACGATGATTTACTTAAAGAGCATCTTGTTTAAAGAATAAATACGATGAAATTGTTGTTGTATTTTTTTTATCTAAGGCAATGTTAAAAATTTTGTTCGCAGGAAAACAAAAAACCAGAGACAACCTATTAACAATTGGCATTCACCCCCATTACTAATATCTGAGAGGACCCGATAGTTTCTATTCGTTCTTAGTATTTATTTTTTTAGATGAGGCAGGACTTGTGCTTTCCAACTCTCATAATTGTATCTTTGCAGCATAGAGCCATAAAAGACGTCCCAGAACAAATGCCAGAAAAATCATTCCACCCTCGGAACAAACATAAAAACGGATACGATTTTGAGAGTCTTACAAAGACCAACCCTCATTTGAATTCTTTTCTTTTTGAGAATTCAAATGGTCATACAAGCATTGATTTTTCAGACCCCGAAGCAGTAAAAACACTCAACAAAACCCTGCTCCAAAAACACTACGGAATTCCAAATTGGGAAATTCCCAAGGGCTACCTCATGCCTCCCATTCCCAGTCGTGTGGACTACCTCCATCATATGGCAGATCTGTTTGACGGGGAAAAAAATATCCGATGTTTGGATATTGGTGTGGGTGCCAATTGCATATACCCCATGGTAGGTCACCAAGAATACGGATGGCAATTTGTGGGTTCTGATATCGAAAAAAAATCGTTGGAAGCAGCGCAAAAAAACTTGGATGCCCACCCTTTTTTAAAAAACGCTATTGAACTCCGACAACAAAGCAACGCCAACCATATTTTCAATGGCATTGTCAAAGAAGGTGAGACCTTTGATTGCAGCATTTGCAATCCTCCTTTTCATTCTTCAGAAGAAGCCGCACGAAAAGGAACATTGCGAAAAGCAAACAATTTGAATACCTCCAATGCCTTAAATTTTGGAGGACAACACCACGAATTGTGGTGCCAAGGAGGCGAACTTTTGTTTTTAAAAAATACGATTCGCGAAAGCCAGTATTTCAAAAAGCAGGTCACTTGGTTTACAAGCCTTGTTTCAAAAAAAGAAAATATTCGTCCTTTGAAAGTTGTACTTAAAAAGGCAAAAGCCACGCGTTTCAAAACAATCCCTATGGAACACGGCAACAAAATAAGTCGTATTTTACTATGGTCTTATCAGTAGCCTATGTCCGAGAAAAGAATATTGAGCACCTTCGTCGTACCCATTCAAAAAGAAAAATTGCGCATTCAAGATTTTGACGCATCTTCCTACACACGAATCCAAAGCAAAAGCGCGTGGAAAAAAGCCTTGAAAAAAAAACGAATCACCATCAATCACAATATTTCTTCAACAGCCGATTTTCTGACTGGAGGAGAAACCATCTGTTTGTACGAAGACAGCACCCAGAAAAAACCTGAAATAGACATCCCTCTCAAGGTCTTATTTGAAGACGATTATTTGGCTTTGGTACACAAACCTCCAGGAATTACAGTAAGTGGTAACAAAAAATGGACTCTAGAAAATGCGCTTCCAAAAAACCTACGTCCGAGTACTCAGACCGATGCTCTCCAAAGACCCGAGCCCATTCACCGTTTGGACCATCCCACAAGTGGCATTTTATTGATTGGAAAAACGTCCAAAGCGGTCATTCTATTGAATCGTCTGTTTGAAATAAAAAAAATAAAAAAAACATACCTGGCAGTTACCATTGGAAGGCAAAAAAACACGGGAGTCATCGAAACACCGATTGATCAAAAGGCTTCCGAAACAAACTACGAAATTCTTCACTCGTTGAATTCTCAAAAATATCAAGCATTAAATCTTGTGAAACTTTGTCCTAAAACAGGAAGAAAGCACCAATTGCGAAAGCACTTAGCCCAACTTGGAAATCCTATTTTAGGAGACATCATTTATGGCATTAACGGAAAAAAACATACTGGAAATGGTCTTTACCTACATGCCTATGGGCTAGAATTTACACATCCGTTTTCAAATAAAAACTTATTTTTCAAAACAAGTCCTCCGGAAAAATTCAAGCGTTTGTTTCCTGCGTTTCCATTTTAAATATTTAGTTCTAATTTAACAAAAGGATTTTCTTTGAGAATCATTAATTTAAAGTATGTTTGTATTTCTCAACAAGCATTCAATTATTTGTGAAAATTGCAGTCGTCATCTTAAATTGGAACGGTAAAAAACTATTAGAAACATTTTTACCTTCTATTGTTACTCACAGCTCTCAAGCAGAAATCTATATTGCTGACAATGCTTCTTCCGACAGTTCTATTTCTTTTATTCAGTCTAATTTTCCTACTGTGAAAATTATACAGAACAAAGAAAATGGTGGGTTTGCAAAAGGATACAACGACGCTTTACAAAACATTGACGCAGATATTTATGCACTTGTCAATTCAGATGTAGAAGTCACTGAAAATTGGTTACTCCCAATTATTGAAACCTTTCAAAAGAACAAAAATACTGCGATCATTCAACCTAAAATTTTGGACTACAAAAACAAAAACAGGTTTGAGTACGCAGGTGCTGCGGGAGGTTTTTTAGACGCCTTGGGCTATCCTTATTGCAGAGGGAGAATTTTCAATTCTCTCGAAACAGACAAGCAACAATACAACGATACTATAGACATCAATTGGGCATCCGGAGCTTGTTTTTTCATAAGAACAGCTGTTTATCATGAATTGAAGGGTTTTGACGAAGATTATTTTGCACACCAAGAAGAAATTGATTTGTGTTGGAGAACAAGAAATACAAACCATAACATTCAATATGTAGGAAAATCTACAGTATACCATCTCGGTGGAGGCACGCTGAACGAAGCCAACTCTTTGAAAACATTTTTAAACTTTAGAAATAGTTTGTTCACATTGGTCAAAAACCTGCCAACTCGTAAAATAGGCGTCATTGTATTTATGAGAATGGTTTTGGACGGTGTCGCTGGACTTTATTTTATTTTACAAGGTCGTCCCATTCATACCTTTGCGATTTTAAGAGCACACATGAGTTTTTACTTGCATCTCAGAAAAATGATTGCAAAAAGATTGGCGACTCCAAAAATTTTAAATTACAACAAATCGAAAAGTATTGTTTGGAGCTATTTTGTTTTAAATATCAAAAAATCTGACAAAATCGTTTAGATTTTTTTTACAAGACATCCAAATTCCCTTTTCCTTCACGAATTACAACAGGTTCTACATCTGTTAAATCAATAATAGTCGAGGCGCGATTGCCTCCAGAGCCTCCATCAACAACCACATCCACAAGATTGTTCCATTTTTCATAAATCAGTTCAGGATCGGTTGTGTATTCTAACAAGGCGTCTTCGTCATGAATCGATGTGGAAACAATAGGATTTCCTAACAAACGAACCAATTCTAAGGCTATTGGATTGTCAGGAATGCGAATTCCCACTGTTTTTTTATTTTTGAATGCTTTGGGTAGGGTTTTGCTGCCTGGCAGAATAAAAGTATAAGGACCAGGAAGCGCTCTTTTTAATAATTTAAACGTAGCGGAATCTATCTGTTTTACATAATCTGACAGATTGCTCAAATCTTTACAAATAAATGAAAATTGTGCTTTTTCAAGCTTCACACCCTTTATTTTCGCAAGATTTTGCATGGCTTTCAAATTGGTGATATCACATCCCAAACCATATACAGTGTCTGTCGGATAGATCACCAAACCTCCTTTCTTCAAAATAGAAACCACTTTTTCAATCTGTCTCGGTTGGATATTTTCCTCGTATATTTTAATTAATTCTGCCATCTTGTATTTCGACAAATGTAAGAAATTGATGGGATAGACGAAATTCAAGGGAAAAGTAACTTTTGTCAGTTATCTTTGTACCTATGATTCTAGATTCAAATTGGCAGCAATTTCAAGGTTTTTTAAAAACTCCTTCTCTATTTTTAGAGAAACGAAAAGATTTTCCTTTTTCGCATTTCTCAACAGATCTCCTCCTCTCAAACAAAAGTGATTTTTCTTGTATTCCTGACAATTTAATGCTTGGAAAAAGAGCGGAACGATTTTTGAAATTTTACCTAAACTCCTCCAATAAATATAGGATTGCTCTCGAAAACTTTCAACTTATTGAAAACAAAAAAACCTTGGGAGAAATTGATTTTATAGTAGAAGATAAAAATACCAATCAACACCTACACATTGAATTGTCTTACAAGTTCTATTTGTTTGATCCGCAACTGAAACCTAAAGGAATCTCTCAGTGGATTGGCCCAAACAAAAATGATAGTCTTGTACAAAAAATGGAAAAACTAAAGAACAAACAATTTCCTTTACTACAGCATACTGCTTTGACAAAGACTTTACAAGGCAAGGGTATACAGGTGAAAAAAATAAAACCGAGAGCCTGCTTTAAAGCCCAATTATTTGTCCCTTTTGAAAGCTCATTTCAGGGGTTTGAAAACATCAATCCTGCAGCGATTAGAGGTTACTACTGCACATGGCAAGAATTTCTTGAAAATCACCACACCGCAGAAGGCTATTTCGTTCCGAACAAAAAGGAATGGCTGCGCGCTCCTGAAACACAAACAGAATGGCACTCCTTAGAAGCTGTAATCCCAGAAATAAGAACCCTTATTTCCCAAAAAAAATCTCCATTGGTATGGATTAAACTGAGAGAAGAAACACAGTCTTTTTTTATCGTATGGTGGAAATAGGACTTTGTATTTATTTGAAAAACTGTTTGTATTCAGAAAGCCTATTATTGTATTCTAAAAAACTCTTCTGTAATACAAATCCATACGACACGCTGAAGAGACACCCTAATTTTAGCACAAAAATTATAAAATACGGCACTGAAAAAATTGAAGTAAAAGTAAAGACCTATGTATTTCAAAAGACTATATTTGCGCTTCAAAAAACAACCCCAAACATAAAAAACCATGTGGTACGAGTGTAAAATAAAATACAGTCGCATAGACGAAGAAGAAAGAACCAAAACCTTTAACCAAGCCTATTTATTTGATGCCCTTTCTTTTACAGAGGCAGAAGCCCGAGCAACAGAAGAGATGCGTCAATACATTTCTACGGATTTCAAAATAAGCAATATCAAAGTTGCCAATTTTGCAGAAATATGTCCGAATGAAAGCGGAGACCGTTGGTTCAAATGCAAATTATCCTGTATTTCTTTTGACGAAGACAAAGGAGCGGAACGAAAAGCCAATTCCTATATTTTGGTGCAGGCCAATGATGTCAAAGATGCTTTTGATGTTTTGGCAAATAGTTTGACAGATACTGTTGGTGATTTTGAAATCCCTAGTGTTGTAGAATCTCCTATTTTAGATGTGTTTCCTTATTACGACAACGAAGAAGAAGAAGCTCCTGTGAATGAAGAAGCACCCGAAGGCTTTGTTCCTGTAGAAAATATTTCTAAAAACGAAGAAACGAAAATAGAGGCCTAATCAAATATTTCTGCTACACAAAGCAGCTATTTCTTTACTGCATCTCACACAAAAAAAGCCCCACTGAAGGGGCTTTTTTATTTTTTTGTACTCTTATTATTACCAAAACATGGCATACAGTGCGGCCAAAACAATTAAAATTGCAAAGGATCCAATATTAAACACCGGAGATGTTTTGAAAATTCCACTTGATAGTTCGATTCCTTTATCATCTTCGGCTCCTTTATTCTGCAACAGGCTAACGATCGCAATTACCAACATGGTCAACAATGTAGTCAACCCCATTTGATCCAAAAAAGGCAATGTTGTTGCTTTGAAAACTATAGCTATTGGAATAGAAACCAAGGCTCCCCATATTGCAGCTTTGTTGGTTGTTTTCTTCCAGAACAAGCCCAACATGAATACAGCTAAAATTCCTGGACTCACGATTCCTGTATATTCTTGAATGAACTGAAATGCTTGATCAATACCTCCTAACAAAGGCGCCATGATAGCTCCGATAAGCAAAGCTACCGCTGCAGAAATTCGACCCACATTTACGGTTTGCTTGTCACTTGCATTTTTGTTGATATATTGCTTGTAAATATCCATGGTAAATATAGTGGAAGTTGAATTCAGCATAGAAGCCAGAGAAGACACAATGGCTGCTGCCAATGCTGCAAAAGCGACACCTTTCAATCCTGTTGGCAAAAATTGCAACAACCATGGATAGGCTTTGTCTGCTTCTCCCAAAGAAGGCTTGTTCAACAAACCATCTGCCCCCAAATTTGCCATAAGAGCAGGGTCGTTTACAATAACGTAAGCTGCAATTCCGGGAATCACTACAATAAAGGGAATGATTAATTTCAAACCTGCCGCCAATAAAATTCCTTTTTGAGACTCTTTCAAAGATTTTGCTGCCAACGTACGTTGGATGATGTACTGGTTGAATCCCCAATAATACAAATTGGCCACCCATAAACCACCTACCAAAACTCCAATTCCTGGTAAATTATCATACTGAGGATGTCCTTTTTCGAGAATCATGTTGAATCGATCGGGGGCTGCTTCATACACCTTTGTCAATCCTTCCCACATTCCTGCGCCTCCAGAAACGGTATTCAATGCCAAGTAGGTAGTAATGAGTCCTCCTAAAACAAGAAACACCACTTGAATGATATCTGTCCACGCCACTGCGGACAGACCACCGTACAATGAATATGCCGCTGCAAATAACGACAAACCAACAATGGCATATACCATATCTATTCCTATGATAGTTTCAATAGCCAAACCTCCGAGGTAGAGCACTGAAGCCAAGTTTACAAATACATACAAACCAATCCAAAAAACAGCTAAAATTGTCTTTAAATTGGTTGAAAACCGTTTCTCAACAAATTCTGGAATGGTATACAATCCTTTTTCTATAAAAATTGGTAGAAAATATTTCCCCACAATGATCAAGGTGAAAGCCGCCATCCATTCATAAGACGCAATAGCCAGACCCAATGCAAATCCAGATCCTGACATTCCAATAAACTGTTCTGCTGAAATATTTGCAGCAATCAAGGAAGTACCGATGGCCCACCAAGGCAATGATTTGCTTGCTAGAAAGTAATCTTCTGCATTTTTTTGATGTCCAGTTTTATCTCGTGAAACCCAAAGGCCTACTCCTAAAATGAGTAATGCATAAGCAACGAAAATAAAATAGTCCCAAAAATGAAATCCTGTAGTCATAATCTTTGTATAAGTTTGGTTTGGTTTAATTTTTTTGCAATATACTCTTTTTTAGAGAGGATTTGCCAAACACAGCAAATGTGTCAATAACATTCTAAAACAATCATTTTTCAACCAAAAAAAGAGAGGAAACACTTCTTTTATAAACTACTCGGAATTGAATAAAAACAGAAAAAAATGACTTGTGATAAAATTAACAACGACTTATTTTGTAATTTTGCTTTTTAATTATTTATCCATGTACTATGTCTAAAGAGTTGATTGCCGAAAAGAAAGTTCCCAAGCCAAAATGGCTGCGTGTAAAACTGCCGGTTGGAAAAAAATACACGGAACTTAGAGGTGTTGTTGACAAATACAAACTGAATACTATTTGCACGAGTGGAAGCTGTCCTAACATGGGAGAATGTTGGGGAGAAGGAACAGCAACTTTTATGATTTTAGGTAATATCTGTACTCGTTCTTGTGGTTTTTGCGGTGTCAAAACAGGAAGACCGGAAACAGTAGAATGGGATGAGCCTGAAAAAGTGGCGCGATCTATCAAGCTCATGAGTATCAAGCATGCCGTTATAACTTCCGTAGATCGAGACGATCTGAAAGACGGTGGTTCTATAATCTGGGCAGAAACAATCAAAGCCGTTCGACGTGCCAATCCTAAAACTACTTTAGAAACACTGATTCCAGATTTTCAGGGGAATAAAAAAAATGTAGACCGCTTAATTGAAGTTGCACCTGAGGTTATTTCTCATAATTTGGAAACGGTGCGTAGATTGACTCGCGAGGTTCGAATTCAGGCAAAATACGATCAAAGTTTGGAAGTTTTGAAATACTTAAAAGACAGTGGACAAAGAAGAACAAAATCGGGAATCATGTTAGGGCTCGGAGAAACCGAAGAAGAGGTGATCGAAACTTTGCATGATTTGGCAAAAGCAAAGGTAGATATTGTAACCATTGGACAATACTTGCAACCTACGAAAAAACATTTGCCGGTGAAAGAATTTATCACACCGGAACAGTTTGAAAAATACAAGAAAATAGGATTGGAATTAGGATTCAGACATGTGGAAAGTGGTGCCTTGGTAAGGTCTTCATACAAAGCACAAAAACACCTGGAATAAAATCCAGAACCATAGAAATCCAAAAGAGAAGATTTTTCTATATTGGCTGACTAAAAACAAAAAAAACTCCTTTTTTAAAGGAGTTTTTTTTGTTTTGGACATTGCTCGAAAAAGCAATTACTTTAGGCTTCCTCAAAATCGCTAGGTTGGAAACCTATGAGATACAATTGTTGTTTTGCTCGTGTGATTCCTGTATACAACCATCGGTAATATTCCAAACCGTGTCCTTCAGGCAAATAAGGCCGCTCAATAAATACAGTATCCCACTGACCGCCTTGTGATTTGTGACAGGTCATTGCATATGAAAACTTGACTTGTAAAGCATTGAAAAACGAATTGCCCTTTACCGCTAGTAATTTTTTATATTTCGCTTTTAAATGCTGGTAATCTTTCATCACTTCTTCGTACAGACGATTTGAATCTTCAAAAGACAAGGACGGGGTTTCTGAAATCAGTGTATCTAACAACAGTACCGTTTCAATTGGTGGCTGTGAAGGATAATCAATCATGCGTATTTTTACTTCAGCAAATCGAAAACCATACAATTCTTTGAAAGAAAAAATTTCTAAAACTTCAAACGTATCACCATTGGCGATAAAACTGATTTCAGAGGAATCTTTCACCCAAAAATAATTGTTTTTTACGACCATCATATAATCGCCAACAGACAATTCATTTTCCTGATCTCGAATCGTTTTACGGATCTGTTGATTGTATTGATTTGCCCTCTTGTTGGAACGCACTAGAATCGCTGTCTCTTCCACACCTCCATCGTCATATGCACTTGTGATGGCATCTTGTATGTCATAACCATCCTCTAATCTCTTTATATCGGGAAAATTCAAATCAAATTTAAAACTTGTTCCATCACCATCGCCAAGCATCGTTCGCAAATTGGTGGCGTTGAACAACACCCCTGATTTTTTGTGTTGTCGCATCACTTCGTCTAGTTCCATTGAAAACACATGTTTGTCGTAATCGTAAGTCAAAACATCTTCATTTAAAGCTGGACTCAAGTCTGATTTTACAGGTGGTAACTGAGCAGTGTCTCCCATGAAAATCAACTTGCAATTTTTGCCTGCATACACGTAGGACAACAAGTCTCCTAGTAGCGACCCTGTATCAAACAATTTTGCATTGCTAGGTGTGTCAGGAACCATGGATGCTTCATCGACAATAAAAACGGTATCGGTATGTTTATTTACTTGCCTCACGAAATCTACGCCTCCGTTGGATTTTTTCTTCGGCAGATAGATTTTTTTATGAATGGTCAATGCCTTTTTTTTAGAGTACACTGAAATCACCTTGGCTGCTCTCCCTGTAGGCGCAAGCAAAACTTCTTTTTTCCCCACCTTCCATAAGTTATTCACAACAGCGCCTATAAGCGTTGTTTTCCCTGTACCAGCAAAACCTTTGATCAAAAACAGTGCTGATTTATCATCGTTAAAAATAAAATCTGACAATTGAAGCAACAATAAATCTTGGGCATCAGTTGGAGTAAATGGAAATGATTTTTTAAGGTCTTTATAGAAATTGGAGGCTGTTTTTATCATATCACGGTCGAAAGGACAAAGATAGCAATTGATTTGCCCTTAAAAATTTTTACCATTGAAAAAAAATTGTAGATTTGTCTAGTTCAAAATTTTTAAAAAAAACAAAAATGATAATTACGTTACTAGCAGGTATTGCTGCAGCTATTTTAATAGCTTTTGCCATCATCAAATATGTTCCTCTTAAATTTAGATGGTTGGTATCCCTAGCACTGCTCTCTTTGGCAAGTATTTTAGCATATGCTATTTACAATAGCATTATGGGACCTATTCGTTTCAATGAAGAAAAAAAGGTGCGCTACGCGGAAGTGATTGAACACTTGAAAATGATTCGCGATGCTCAAGAGGCTCACAAAAGAATCACAGGAACGTTTCACAACAACAAAGAAGGCTTGGTGAAGTTTATTGATACTGCAGAATTTGCAATCACCAATACGCGCAATGAGGTAATTGAAGTAAACAAAGGGACCAAATGGCAGCCTATCATGGTAGAAATTGAACAGAAAGTAATCGATACAACAGGCTATGAGTCTGTAAAAGAAATTATTTTCAAAGATAGAAATTACGGTGTGATGTTCTCCGTTCCAGGCACAGATACAACATTTGAATTGAATGCGGGATACATTCAAAAAATAGCAGGTCTAAAAGTTCCGGCATTCGAAGCTAAAATTGACAAAGCTATTTTACTGAAAGGATTGAACAAGTCCTTGATAAAGCAAGAAAGAGAAGCAATTGGTGGTGATGAAGTCAAAGGTGCTTATTTAGCTGTTGGCTCGTTACAAGAAGTAAACACAAACGGAAACTGGCCTCCTTTTTATGATAAAAAGTCGGAATAACATCGTTTCTAAAAATTTAGAAACAAACGATTTAAAAGAAACTTTTTTATCCATCCAAATTAGTTTGGATGGATTTTCTTTTTCTGTTTATGACAGTATCGCAAAGGATTTTTTAGCTTTTTACGAGTTTTCTTTTGACTTGGAATCTTCATCTCCTGAACAGGTATTGATGCCAATAAAAGCTATTTTTGAAGAAAACGAGATACTCCAACACAATCACTTTAGAAAAGTATTTGTTCATTACGCCAATACACTTAGCACTCTGGTTCCCAAAGTTTTTTTTGATTCCGAGAAGAAACATTTGTATTTAAAAAATACTGTCAAAGTTTTCCCTAGTGACTTCATCAGTCATGATGAGTTGACTACTATGGATGCTGTTCTTGTATATATTCCTTTTGTCAATATCAACAATTTCCTTTTTTCGAAATTTGGTTCGTTTGAATACCAGCATGCATCTTCGTTGCTCATTGATTCTCTGCTGAAATCAAATGCCTTTCCAAAAAACGAAAAAACCGTCGCGGTAAATGCTTACGCTTCACACTTTGAAGCCCTTGTATGGAACGGTAAAGAATTGATTTTTTACAATACTTTTTCTTTCAAAACGGCTGAGGATTTTATTTATTACCTTCTTTTTGTTTACGAACAACTCGGACTCGATCCCAATACAGTACAAACCCTTTTTATGGGTGAAATCGAAAAAGAATCTGCGCTTTATAAAATTGCGTACCAATACATTCGGCATACCTCTTTTTTACCCCTTAAGGAACTACCGCCTGATTTTAGATCAATTAGTTCACATAGCCACATCACTCTTTTACATCAATTCTAATGCGTATTATCTCAGGAAAATTCAAAGGTCGAAGAGTAAATGCTCCTAAAAACCTCCCAGTCAGACCAACCACAGACATGGCGAAAGAAGCCTTGTTTAACATTCTTCAAAATGGGTATTATTTCGAAAATTTGAAAGTCTTGGATTTATTTAGTGGAACGGGGAATATTAGCTTTGAATTTGCCTCAAGAGGTGTGGAAGACATTACAGCAATCGATGCGCATTTCGGTTGTATTAAATTCATCAATCAAATCAACAAAGAATTTGATTTCTCGATACAAACATTCAAAAGTGATGTGTATAAATTCTTAAACAAAACCACAACAAAAAGAGACATTATCTTTGCAGATCCTCCTTATAATTTCTCACAGGAAGACTTTTCAACAATTGCAACAACAATTTTCAAAAGAGAATTGCTAAATGCAGAAGGTGTGTTAATCATAGAGCACTCGAAACAGACGGTTCTTGAAAATCATCCAAATTTTAGTTACCAAAAAAGGTATGGTGGCAATGTATTTAGCTTCTTCGAAGCCGTTTGATAGGTAGGTGCATAGATAAAAATGCCTGTACTTGATAAATTGTATATTTCCTGTTAGTTTTTAGACCAATTGTATTGAAAATCACAATCTTGGTAATTCTTATTGATTTTAATGAACGTATCTAAAACATGCTCAGCATACCAGTTTCCTAAAGTTTCTTCTTGCTTTTTTTGCAATGTCAACTGTTGAATTTTGACATAATCTTGCACAAAATCTGCAGTATGTCCTTCGATTTTATCTTTCATTAAGATAATTTTAAACATTTTCTCTCCTTCTCTTGTTTCATCATAGTAAGGCTCAGAAACGTCCATCAAATCAAGTTTATTTACCCTTCCGTACAAAGCAGGATCCATACGAATCATTTCGAATCTAGAATCATTCGTCTGAGGATTCATGATAATCCCGTTGTTTTGTTTGGTATCTTTGTCCTCTGAATATTTTACAACAGCATCTTCGAATTTCAAATCTTTAGACAATATGCTATCTCTTATTTTTTCAATTTTTTCTTTTACAAGGTTTAGTTTTTCTTGAGAGATTTTTGGTTGTATCAGCACGTGTCTTACATCTCTTAGCTGCCCTTTAATTTTTTCCAACTGAATGATGTGAAACCCAAAATCTGTGCGAAAAGGTTCTGAAACTTCTCCTTCGTCTAAACTGAAGGCAACTTCTTTGAACTCTTTTACGAAACCGCTTTCTCGCGTAATGGAATAAGCTCCACCGTTATTGGCAACTGCAGGATCCTCAGAATACAAAACAGCTTTCATACGAATACTAGATCCATTTAAAATATCGGACCGAATGTCTTTTAATTTGTCTACTGTTGCTTGTACTTCCTCTACGGAAGGTTTGGCATACATCACAATTTGAGCCAACTCTACTTCCGTTCCAAACTCAGGTAAATTGCTCCCTTCCTCCAAACTCTCGTAATACAAACGAACCTCTTTTGGAGTGACAGCGACATCATTCAATATCGTTTGCCTTTCTCCTTGGATCAATAAATTTTGTCTTTCAATTTTTTTCAATTCCAATCGCAAGTCTGATTCATCCTCAAAACCATACATTTCTACTACCTTCTTCATGTCTCCCAATTGTTGTTTGAAATAGGCAATATTTCTTTCAACTCCTGATTCTATTTGAGCTTCTGAAACAACTACACTATCGACCACTGCGTGATGTGCTAATAATTTCTGTAGCATTATTTCTTCCAATACCTCACAATCGGTCTTCGAAACTTTCCCTTCACTTCGCTGAATTAATTCTTGCTTAAATTTCAAAACATCTGATTCCAAAACTATATTTTCTCCAACAACGATAGCAACCCCATCTATTTTGACTTTTGACTGCCCAAAAAGATGCGCTGAAGTTAAGATGAGTAGTAGTAAAAAGCTTGCTTTTTTTATCATTTCAATAAATTTCAAATTGTTTGTTTTTAATGGCATCTTCAATCAATACTTTTTCAATAGTATTTACCAATTGTAATTTCCTTTGATGTAAAATCATTTTCTTGATGACTCCCGCAATATATCGAATAGGGGCGATTTCATTTTTTTCCAATATTGTATTGATATATACCAATGAAGTACTAACGGCATCTGTTTTTTGCAAAAGACGATTTGACTTTAAACGTGTCTTTTTGTTGTATTCTTTAAATGCAGGAACTTTTTTTAAAAAGTCCGTATAACGCACCCATATAGTATCATACAAAAAATAATCTTCAAACAATGGACTCTGTTCGTCCAATAGTTGCAAATCGTTTTTTCCACTTGAAACGAGTAATCTCTTCAATTTCAATATGTTTTTAGCTTGCTTACTTACTTTGACAAACTTAAATTTCACCAATTCTTCATTGGTTCGAAAACTCTCTTTGTTTTTTTTGTAGTAATCTGATATTTCTTTTTCTGTTACAACCGTATCCAATCGTTGTTTGATCAAAGCCTCCTTGAAGGAATTGATAAACAAATCTTTCCTGTATTTTTCGACCAATTCATTCAATGCCTTATTCTCTCCTGGCATGTTTAGCACTGACTTCTCTAACAAAAGCTGTTCTTTTGCCCAATTCTTGATAAAATCCCTAGCAACGACAGCACTGTCTTTTTTGAGCACATACAAAGGAAAGACTTTTTTTAAATCTTCTTGATACAGTTTTGCAGTGTTCACTCTCGCAATCACTTTTGATTTTTTTTCAGTTTTGGTGTCGCCAAAAAAACCACAAGAGGCTAAAACGAAAAATGCGACACTGTAGAGATGCTTTTTGTTCACTATGAGTTTAATAATTTTTTTGCGGTTCTTAGACGAGCCTTGTAAACTTTGATTTTGTGTTTTTCTCTGAGAGATTTTAACCATTTGTTTTTTATGTCTTCTTGGAAATCATTGCTCACCTTCCCTTTCACCTCTAAAAATAATGGCAGTACTCCCTTTTCAACTTTTAAAACTTTCACAAGCGTCGTATACTCTTTTTCTTTATACGTTTCAATTGTATTTGGGACAAAGGTAGTTTTCTTTGGGAAAATAGCCGCTGTTTTCTCAAAATCTCCTATTTTGACCAAAACATCTTTTCTATTCTCTAAATAGTTGCGAATGGAATCTGTAGTATTCTTTTTTAACAAATAAGATTTTACTTCTTTTAAAATTTTTGGATTTTTCGCACTCACCACGATCGCACTAACAGAATCTTGGCTTTTGTATTTTTCGAAATTTAGATTGTAAAATCGTTGCAATCCCAGAGTGTCTTTTTCCGCCACATCCCAAATCTTTTCTTTCATCAAATCAAATAGTAGCAATCCATTTTTGTACTCTTCAAAAATATTTTTGAACTCCTTGTTAGAATTCTCTAGATGGTCTTTGTAGTACGCTAGTATTTTACTATCTACAAAATCTTCAAAAATATCCAGCGGCTTCTGGTTTACTCTCTTTGCAGCGTATACAGTAAAATCGCTTTGATTAAAAACTTCGTCTTGCACCTTGAGTATCCATAGGTCTAAAGTGTCCATTTTTTTTGACGCAATCGATTTTATCACTTCGTTATTTACCGCGATTTTATATTCTTTTTTCAAACGCTCTGTAACTGGGTTGGCAAGATTTCTCGAACGTGCGTCTGACTGCACTTTTCGTTTCAATGTTTCTTTTGATGATGCGAAGTCTCCTATTGGAAATCGTTGGATGAATTTTACAATATGCCAACCGTACTGGGTTTGAAATGGCCTTGAATACAGTTTTTCTTCTGACAAAGAAAAGCTGACTGCATCGAAAGGAGGCGGCATTGCTCCCATAGAAAACTTCGGAAGTTTTCCTCCATCTACTGACGAACGTTTGTCATCTGAGTATTTTTTTGCCAAAATCCCAAAATCAGTTCCCTTTTGAATTTCAGCATATACTTTTTCCAAGGCATTTTTTCCTTTTTCAGAGGTGTCTCGATTCATAATATGAGCCACTTCTATTTTGCCATTTGAATCTCGAACATCTACCACTTTTAGAATGTGATAGCCAAATTGTGTTCGAAAAACTTCTGATACTTTTCCTTTTTGAGTTTCAAAGGCAGCATCTTCAAATGGGAACACCATTCTAAAAACAGAAAAATAATTTAAATCCCCGCCATTTGACTGAGCACTTGGATCTTCTGAATATTTCTTCGCCGAAACTTCAAAATCCGCACCATTCAAGATTTCTTCTCGAATTTCAGAGATTTTTTGATAAGCCTTTAAAGTATCTTGAGATTTTCCACCAACACGAATCAGGATATGGCTCGCTCTTATTTCTTTTTTACTCCTTTCAAAAGCCTGCAAGGTCAAACTATCGATGTATTTATCATCGGTCATGTAAGGCAAAGCCAATTGCTCCCGATACTTTGAAACTTCTTTTTTATAAGCAGACGTAGTATCCATTTTCAATTCTTTTGCCTCCAACAATTTCAACTTGTAATCGACAAATAACTCAAAATCATTCTCAACGGATTCTTTGTCGTATATTGTAGATGTCAGCTCTTTATTTTTACGAAATAAGTCTACAAACTCTGATAGGTAAACGGGGGTTTCATCAATCTTAAGTAGCAATTTACCTTTTGACCTTTGTGCATTGACGGATGTATTCAATAGCAGCACTGTACATAACAAAATAGTTTTCTTTATCATTTCATTTTAATTTTAATCACAAAAAACAAATTCTTTGTTTCTTATTCAACATGGAAAGATATGGCAAGACTTTTACAAGGATTGTTAAAAAAATCACAAAGATACAATTCCCTCAACATGAGAAACCTGTTTGTATTTCTCAATGACGGCAGTAGAACTCTTCATTTTTACTGAGATCGAGATGCTGACGTATTTGTTTGTTTTTGAATTTTTCGTCTGTATGGTCGCTCCACTCATTTCAAACACAGATTTCACTTCATTGAGCTGGTTTTTAGAGGTCGGGACAATAAATTTGTAAAGATATATAGTTGGGAACTCAGTCGAAGCCTCTAGACTTTCTTTGAGTTTTTGATAAAATTCGTCTTGCTTACTCATGTGCCATTTGTTTTGTTCACTTGGTTTCGAGAAACCAACCACAAAATTACATTAATTTGTTGAATTTCTCACGTATTTAAACTCCTTTAAACACAAAAATCATCTCTAACGAACAATAAGTTTTCCACTTGAATCAAACCATTTTAAAATTGCCATATTCTTTTGAATCCTGTATTTTTGTTTAATGCAACAAAAAATTGTCATTACGGGAGGGCCAGGAACTGGAAAAACCACCTTGCTAAAATCTTTAAAAAAAAGAGGTTTTCATTGTATGGATGAAATTTCCAGAGAAATCATATTAAAAGCTAGGGAAAATGGAATTGAACATTTGTTTTTGAAGAACCCTTTGGCCTTTAGCGAAATCCTTGTAAAAAAAAGAAAAGAACAATTTTCTGAAGCCCTAAAATCGACTCATGAACTTATTTTTTTTGATCGAGGAATTCCTGATATTGAAGCTTATCTAAATTTCAAGAAACAGGAACACACCTTCCCTTTTGTAGAAATGAACAAGTCCTCTAAATATGACAAAATTTTCATTACCCCTCCATGGCAAGAAATTCACACCACAGACAATGAACGTTATGAGACTTTTTCAGAAACAAAAAAAATACACAAAGAACTTGAAAACACATACACAAAACTAGGGTACAAACCCATTTCGATTCCTTTTGGAACTCCTTTACAAAGAATCCATTTTGTTTTACAGCAATTGCATATTTCCCAATGAAAACACCACTTTCTATTTTAAAAAAATATTGGGGACATCATGCTTTCAGACCACTCCAAGAAGAGATCATACAACATGTACTTCAAAAGAAAGATAGTATTGTATTATTACCTACTGGAGGAGGAAAATCCATTTGTTTTCAAATCCCTGCTTTGCTAATGAAAGGCACATGCCTTGTTGTAAGCCCACTTCTAGCCTTGATGCAGGATCAAATAGAAAACCTAAACAGAAAAAACATCAAAGCGGTTGCTTTGAACAAAAACCGTAGTCAAGAAGAATTGATTGTTTTGTTTGACAATTTGCAATTCACAAATACAAAATTTTTATATCTATCTCCTGAAAAACTGCAATCACCATTCATACAGAATAAGATAAAACAACTGTCAATCTCACTTATTGCCATCGATGAGGCGCATTGTATTTCCGAATGGGGACATGATTTTAGACCCAGCTACCTCAAACTAAACACCCTACGAAAACTCTGTCCGCAAGCAAATTTTATTGCCCTTACAGCGACAGCTACTGAAAAAGTATTGAAAGACATTGCTCAAAATTTAGAATTCAATAAAGAAACGCTTTTTAAAAGCTCTTATAAAAGGTCGAATTTGGCGTATCAAGTTTTCGATGTAGAAGACAAATTTTCAAAAATTTTACAAATCTTAAACAAAATTAAGTCTCCTGTCATCATCTATACAAACCATCGAAAAAACACAAAAAAAATAAGCGACCAACTGAATCATAATAATTTCCCAAGTGTTTATTACCACGGTGGAATGCCTATTGATGAAAAACAGAAAATGTATGATCAATGGTACAGCGAATCGGCCAGAATTATGGTAGCTACCAATGCTTTTGGCATGGGGATTGACAAAGACAATATTCGTTGTGTAATCCATTACGATCTGCCCAACAGTATTGAAAATTACACCCAAGAAACCGGACGTGCAGGTAGGAATGGGAAAAAATCTTTTGCTGTTCTTTTAAAAAACAAACCTGACCTTACTGCAAGCCTAAAAAATTTCGAACAGCAAGAGTTCACAATAGACTTCGTCAAAAAAATCTATTTCCACCTCAATCAGTATTTTCAAATTGCGAAGGGAACGCATTCAGAAAAAAAATATGAGTTTGACATTTACGAATTCTGTCATCGCTATAATTTCTCCCTAAAAAAAACATCACAGATTCTACAAACCTTACAAAACCAAGGTGTCCTGCAACTCTTTGATGGACATCAAAAAAAGGCCGCTTTGAAATTTACTTCGAACAGCAATCACGTTTTATCGTATTGTAAAAAACATCCATCTTCTGCCAGTCTATTGCAACTGGTTTTAAGAAGCTATGGTGGTATTTTCGAAAACTTTGTCCCCATCTCTCTTTACAAATTATCAAAAGAGCTCAACACAACCCCAAAATGTATCCATACTATTTTGCAAAACTTAGAACGTGATTCATTGATAAAATACTTGCCAACATCTACAAAAACCTCTCTAAATTTCCTTGTCCCAAGAGAAGACAATAGAACAATCAATAGTATTTCAAAAAACATAAAAAGCATTCAAGGAAACAAAAAGAAGAAATTTTTAGACATGCTCGCCTTTATAGAAAACAAAAAGTTGTGCAGAAGCCAACAACTACTTTTTTACTTTGGTGAAAAAAGCAAAGAAACTTGCGGTATTTGCGAAGTATGCCTCGAAAAAAAAAGCACGCCAAACGTGGACCTCAAGCTCCTAAAAAAAAACATTCTTGACATTTTGAAAAGCAAAGAATTGACTTCGCAAGAAATTTGTCAATACATTCCTAACAACAAGACTATTATTTTAAGAACTTTACAGACGCTTCTGGAAGCGCAAAAAATACAACTGACCACTCAAAATACATATAAAAGTTTGTAATCCCAACAGCAGGTCTCTAATTAAAATACAGCTAAAATAAATGAGCATTATGAAGGATTTAAAAATTGTTTTTATGGGAACCCCTGATTTTGCGGTTGCCATACTAAGCGCTTTACTTGAGAAAAACCACTCGGTAGTTGGTGTCGTAACCGCACCGGATAAACCTGCAGGAAGGGGTAGAAAAATTAAAGAATCTGCCATTAAAACATTTGCAAGAGAGAAAGGCCTCCCTATTTTACAACCAACCAATTTAAAAGAGGATGGTTTTTTGAAAGAATTGAAAGACTTGGAAGCCAATTTACAAATTATTGTAGCTTTCCGTATGCTTCCAAAAGCAGTATGGAACATGCCTGAGTTCGGAACATTTAACCTACATGCTTCTCTGCTACCCGATTACAGAGGAGCTGCTCCTATCAATTGGGCAATCATCAATGGAGAAACAAAAACGGGGGTTACCACTTTTTTTCTAGATGACAACATCGACACTGGCGAGGTAATTCTTCAAGAGCAAACTGCGATCGCACCAAACGAGACTGTTGGAGAACTGCACGACAAACTCATGTACCTAGGAAGTAAACTTGTACTCAAAACCGTCAGTTTGATTGAAAACAACAAAGCAACTACTTGGAAGCAGCCAGAAAAAGTCTCAAAATCCGCATATAAGATACACACCACGACGTGCAAAATTGATTGGAACAAATCGTTAGACAATATTGCAAACCATATAAGAGGATTGAACCCCTACCCTGCAGCCTGGTGTAAATTATGCAACAACGATACGCTTACAAAAGTAAAAATATACGACATTGAAAAAGAATACGGCGAGCATCCTTTCAAAATTGGAGAAATCATTACCACCAAAAAATCAATGAAAATAGCAACCAAAGGAGGCTTTCTAAAAATACTCTCTCTACAACTTGCCGGAAAAAAACGGATGACTGTAGGTAGTTTACTCAATGGATATCACTTACATAGCGGATCAAAACTGAAATAAAATAGAAAAATGCAATTATTTCAGGTGCTTATTAACAAATTGGATAGTTTTATTAACAAAAAATACAATTTTAAAGGAAATAACTTGCGTAACCCCTTATTCCTGTTATATTTGTTAGAGTAAATTAATATTGAAACCAATTTTTTAATTTTAAACTATAAATTATGAACAAATCTGATTTAATCAATGCAATGGCTGCTGACGCAGGAATTTCTAAAGCAGCAGCGAAAGCAGCGTTAGAATCATTAACTGACAATGTAACAAGTACTTTGAAAAGTGGAGGTAAAGTTGCTCTAGTAGGATGGGGAACTTGGTCTGTATCAAAAAGAGCAGCGAGAGAAGGTAGAAATCCTCAAACAGGAGCTACTATTCAAATCGCAGCTAAAAACATCGTGAAATTTAAAGCAGGTGCTGGATTAAGTGATTCAGTGAACTAGTCTTTAAATCATAAATACACAAAAACTTCTTTGAAAATTTCAGAGAAGTTTTTTTTTGTCTCTTTTTTAAGGTACCTTATACTCATTAACAGACAGCAATGCATTTATCAAGACCGACTAAAGGAAAACTACTTGTTGCAGAACCCTCTATTTTGAATGACAGTTCTTTTAACAGAACCGTGATTTTACTTACGGAACATTCAGGAGACAGTTCTATAGGGTTTATTATGAACAAACCCCTAGAATTGACTATCCAAGATTTGATCCCTGAAATAAATTGTTCGTTTCGTGTGCATCAAGGAGGCCCCGTTGAACAAGACAATTTGTATTTTATTCACAAACTTCCCGAACTGATACCAAATAGCATTGAGGTTGGCAATGGAATTTATTGGGGAGGTGACTTCGATGCTTTGTCTGATTCATTAAATAGGAATAACATTCCAAAAAATAAAATTCGCTTCTTCCTAGGCTATTCTGGTTGGTCTTCCAATCAGCTTCAAAATGAAATCAGCAAAAAATCCTGGTTTTGCATCGAAAATCCATACGGTAATATTTTCGAGATTGAAAACAATTCTTTTTGGAAAAACCACCTCCTAAAAATAGGAGGAAAATACCAATTATGGGCAAATGCACCGTCCGATCCAAAATTGAATTAAGCTTCTAACTCAAAAAACATTTTTCTTAATTCCGAACCTAATTTCGTTTCAAAAGTCTTTTTCCTATATTTTGTGACCGGTTGAATGCCTAAAATAGCATTCGTAAGAAACAATTCATCTGCTTTTTGCAACTCGAAAGGTGAAATTGATTTTTCAACAAAAACCACCTCATCCATTTTCTGTAGCAATTCAATGATTTTTTTTCGTGCAATCCCATTCAAACAGCCATCCGCCAAACAAGGTGTCATCACTTCTTGCCCTTTTACTAAAAAAATGTTCGAATTGGAGGCTTCTACCACATTTTTTTTCTCATTTAAGAGTATGCAATTGTCCAAATCGTTTTCGTCTGAATAAATTGATGCCACAACGTTCAACAAACGATTGGACGATTTGATGGTTGACAAAAGTCCAGAATTCACATAATGATCTTTGAATACATTGATTTCATAGGTCTCTTTCAAATCCACAACTCCTTGAAAAGCCTCAATTAAAAATTGAATTTCATTGGTTGTAGGCGCATACAAGCCTCCTTCTTTTCTATCTACCGTAAACCGTATTTTCGTAATTGAATTGGACTCATAAAGCAAGATCAATTTCTGAATTTCGGTTTCAAAAAACTCCAATGTAAAATGCATAGGAATTTCCATACGTAGCATACGCATAGAAGCCATCAGACGGAAATAATGATCCTCTAAAAAACAAATAGCACCCCCTTTTATCCGGATCGTTTCAAACAAAGAATCACCGTATTTGTACCCTCTATTTTGTATCGAAATCTGACAAGATTCTTTTTCTAGAATTACACCGTCGTAATTAACCATAAAACGTAAAATTTAAGCTGTAAATTTAAGCAAAAAAAAAGCCTCAAACAGAAAGTTTAAGGCTAAATTATGATTGTTATTTTCAAGCACCTATCACATGCTTCAATTCATTTATTTGGTTCTCCCAAAGCAGTTTAGATTCCTCCATATCATCAGCGTCATCTGCAAAATCAGTGACAATCAAAGACACGTCTTTGGTAATGCCATCAATTTGAATTCGAAATTCGAAATAACCTTCCTGACTGTCATCTTCCTCCCATTTGAAACGGACTCTTTCATCATTTTTATTTTGCAACAATTTGGCAACTTCTTCTGTGCCGTCCCAAATAAAAGTAAACAAAACACCGCGTGAATTCACATTATCTGCGAACCATTCCGACAAACCAGAAGGTGTTGCAAAATACTGGTATAACATTTTCGGTGATGCGTGAATTGGAAATTCTAATTCAAATTTTATTTTACTCATTAAAAATATATCTTAGTTGCACAATGTATGTATTATTTCCAATAAAAAAAAATAATTTTATTCCTCTAAATTTTATATTTTTCACTTGTAATAATTCAAATTTATCCTATATTTGCACCCGCAAAAGGCGTGGTAGCTCAGATGGTTAGAGCGTCGGATTCATAACCCGGAGGTCTGCAGTTCAATTCTGCATCACGCTACAGCAAATCCCCTACTCAGATGAGTAGGGGATTTTTATTTTTTACACTGTAAAAATAGAATCTCTCGATTATTTTCCAAAAAATTGGAAATTATATTACCGGGCTAACAACAAGACCATTACTTGATTGAAACATCAAAATACTTTGTAAAAAATCGGCAAGGAATACAAAAGTACTTTCTCAATCGAAAACGGCACCTGCATCTCTCCAATTCCATTTTCCAACGACAGTACCTTGCTCCAAAAATACGAGTCCTGGGTTTGCACGAATCATTGTTTTCAATGTCGTTTCATCGCAAAACAAAAACTCAATAGGTAACTTCATTTCCTTTTGAAGAACATGCAATTCATCCGTAGGTGAAGCAGAAACCCCGTAGACTACATACCCCATTTCTTTGGCTTGATGTATGGTTTTTTGAAAGGCTGTAAATCCAATCCAATTACTTTTCTCAATATCGTAAGCAATCAGCAACATGACTTTATCAGCAGAAAGTATTTGATCCGTCAAATCTTCAGTTTCTGATTCTAAAAAAAAATCGTGCACTGGAGGCAAATCCTCGGAACCTTCAACATAAGCCATTCCTTCTTGAATGTTATTTCCAACAGCATAAGCTCTAAAATCAATCAAAGGCAAATGTACGAGTACGTGATAAACGATGTAAGAAAAAGCTAAGATTGACAAAAAAGCAATTGTTTTCGAGGCTCTTTTATTAAAAAATGGTCGAATGGCTTCTCGATGAAAAAGCAGCACCAAAATAAAGGCAATCAACACCACATTTTTATAAAATGTTTCCCAAGCACTTAATTTTAAAGCATCTCCAAAACAGCCACAATCCGTAACCTTATTATAATACGCTGAATACCCTGTTAAAAATAAAAAAAGCAAGGTCATTCCAAACAGTGACCACACCGTTATTTTTCGCTTGTAGCCGATCAATAAGATAAGTCCTAACATTATTTCTGTCAGAATTAAAAAAATCGAAAAAGGCAAAGCAAATGGTATCAAAAATTCCAAATTCAACACATCTGCTCCAAAATATTCGGTGAATTTATACTGCGACCCTATCGGGTCAACTAGTTTTACAAAACCCGAATACAGAAAAGTAGCCGATACCAAAATACGGGCAATAAGCACTAATAATTTTTTCATCTCTATCAATTGAAAATGTTTGCAATAAAAAAATAAACATCTTAACAGACATGTAAAAAACCGTATGCGCAATTTTATTTGGCTTGTCCCAAATGAATCATCGCGAACACAGCATAGTTGATCATGTCTTGATAATTGGCATCTATTCCCTCGGAAACCAATGTCTCTCCTTTATTGTCTTCTATTTGTTTGACACGTAATAATTTTTGTAAAATCAAATCTGTCAAAGAACTGATGCGCATGTCACGCCAAGCCTCTCCATAGTCATGATTTTTATCTTCCATCAAACTCTTCGTAACACCGATGTGTTTTTCATACAAAGCCACCGCCTTTTTAAGAGACAGGTCAGGTTGATTTGCAACTCCCTTCTCCAACTGAACCAGTGCCATGAGAGAATAATTGATGATCCCTATAAATTCAGAGACTTCTCCTTCATCTACTTTCCTCTCTGTATTTTCTTGAAGTTGCCGAATACGTTGTGCTTTGATAAATATTTGATCTGTCAAAGATGAGAGTCGTAAAATACGCCAAGCGCTTCCGTAATCTGTCATCTTATTTTCAAACAGTGTTTGGCAGGTCGCAATGACAGCATCGTATTCTTGGGAAGTAGTTTGCATAAATAGGTATCAAAAAATTACGTAAATTTCGCACATCTTTTATTCTTTCAATGAAGCTTTATTTACTGCAAACGAAATTATAAAAAAGTTTATCAACTTCCATGAAATTCTATCATTTTATACCAAAGAAAAATGAATACGCTCAATTGCAAAGGCAAATTAATCGATTTATCAAGTCCAAAAGTAATGGGCGTTTTAAATATTACTCCAGACTCTTTTTATGATGGTGGAAAATACAAAGACGAAAAAAGCATTCTTCAACAAACAAAAAAAATGCTTTCTGAAGGTGCTACCTTCATTGATATAGGAGCTTATTCATCACGACCGGGAGCTACCCATATATCTGAGGAAGAAGAAATGAAACGAATCATCCCTGTGGTAGAACTATTGCTAACAAACTTTCCAAATATTTTAATCTCCATTGACACCTTTCGCAGCAAGATCGCTCAAAAATGTATTGAAAATGGAGCTGCCATGGTCAATGATATTTCAGGAGGAAATGCCGATATAAAGATGTTTGAAACCGTTGCGAAACTACAGGTACCTTACATCGCAATGCACATGCAAGGGACACCACAAAACATGCAAAACAACCCAACCTATAAAAACATTGTGCAGGAAATCATCAAAGAATTTTCCCATACTGCTTTTACTCTTAAATCCTTGGGCTTAAAAGACCTCGTATTTGATGTCGGATTTGGATTCGGAAAAACGATCGAACACAACTACGAGCTGTTACAAAATCTAGATTTGTTTCAAAGTTTAGACTGTCCTATTCTTACGGGTATTTCAAGAAAATCGATGCTCTACAAACCGTTAGAAACCACACCACAAGGAGCTTTGAATGCAACTACAGTAGCCCATACAATTGCACTTCAAAAAGGCAGTCAAATTTTAAGAGTTCATGATGTAAAAGAAGCGGTCGAAACAGTGAAAATTTTAGAATTGATCAAAGGTAAGAACTCTAAGAATTTATAGATTCAATTTCAGTTGTTCTGGCAAAAGCTTGAAGGATTTTCGATGGTATTTACAACTTCCAAATTTACGAATCGCCTCCCGATGTTCCTTGGTTGGATAGCCTTTATTTTGCTGCCAATTAAAATGAGGGAATTCTTTATGAAGACGCTTCATTATTTCATCACGATAAGTTTTTGCCAAAACGGAAGCTGCAGCAATACTCAGATATTTACCATCCCCTTTGACAATCGTTGCATGTGGCACCTCTTTGTAAGATTTGAACTTATTTCCATCCACAATGATAAAATCAGGCTGTACTGCGAGTTTCTTAATAGACTTGTGCATGGCTTTTATAGAAGCCTGCAAAATATTGATTGCATCGATTCCTTTTTCATCCACAATACCCACACCATAAGAGACGGCCTGAGCTTCAATTACAGGTCGCAATAGTTCCCGTTGTTTCTCGGTTAGCTTTTTAGAATCCTTTAAAAGTGGGTGTTTGAAATCTTTTGGCAAAATAACAGCTGCAGCGACAACAGGACCTGACAAACAGCCTCTTCCTGCCTCATCTGTTCCTGCTTCCTTTTCGAAATTTGAAAATCTTAATGCCAGCGCCATTTGCATCTTGTTTGATTTTCAAAAATACAACATTTATTGATTTTCATAATGCCTATTCCTACAAAGATGACAGCTCTTATATTTTAACTTTCTACTCACAGATATACCAATAAATAATTTACCTTTGTGTTCGGACAGTAAAGATGTACACTGGCTCCAAATTCATAGTATTGACTCTTTCAAAATACACAAAACGAAAGTCAAAAAACATCAAAATCAAACGTGTGAAAAAAATATTCTCAACTCTGTTCTTTTTTGCTTTTCTCTTGAAAATTTCAGCTCAAAGAAAAGATACCATTCAAGAGCCTATCACCGTAAACCTTGAAAAAATCAATGTTCAAAACACAAAAGACATTGATAGTCTCAAAGCGAGTTACCGCATATCTGCAAAACAAAAAAAAGAAGAAGTAAAAGTAAATCCCGAATCAGGGAAAGCAAATTACTTGGACTATAAAATTATTTCACATACAAACGATACCACCCTAATAGATACCACACTTACAATTTTTAAAGAATACAAAATGAACCTTCTTAGGAAAGATTTGTTCGGCTTGCACTCTTTTCAAAATCAAGGACAGGTATTCACTTCGTTGACCTATAATTTGGAAGATGCATCCTTGTTTCCAAAGATGGGAGCCAACGCAAAACATATCAACTATTACGAAACACAAGACATCAACTATTACCAAGTACCCACCCCAACATCAGAATTTCTATACAGAACTGGATTAGAACAAGGTCAGGTTTTAGATTCTAGATTGGCGATGAACCTTCACAAGAGATTCAATATCTCTTTAGCCTATAGAGGTTTACGTTCTTTAGGGAATTATAGAAATTCATTGAGTAGTCATACCAACTTTAGAACGACAGTATCTTACCTTTCAAAAGATAAAAGATATCAATTGAGAACACACTTTGCCTCACAAAAAATTGAAAACCAAGAAAACGGTGGAATTACAGACGAACACATTCCAAACTTTGAAGACAACATCACCGACTTTGAAGACCGTGGAAAAATAAATGTCAATTTAGAGAGTGGCAGTAGTTTTCTAATCGGTAAGCGGACGTTTATCGATCACAATTACAAACTTTTGAATAGCAAAGATTCTTTACCTAGCAAAATATCGAATCTAAAAATAGGGCATTTATTTACCTATGAAACCAAGCAATACAAATACAATATACCCTCAGAAAGTTCTTTTTGGGGAAATAGCTTTAAACAAGTCACCAATGACAACACATCGCATAAAAGTATGAGGAATCAAGGGTATTTAGACTTTACATCTCCTTATGTTTTAGGGAAGTTCAGAGTGCTTGCAAATTACCAACATTACTTCCAAGGCTACAAAAGTATTGTGAACACAACTTCTAGCAACGGCACCTACCGTATCAAAGGTGACTTTATCTCCCTTGGAGCGCAATGGAAAGCGCTTCTCAACAAGATACACCTCAATGCCAATGCAGAGAGGATTGTAACCGGAGACTTGACAGGAAACAGCCTTACCGCAAAAGCTTTCTACAAAAAAAAGGATGCTGTAATTTCAGCATCACTTCAAATGACTTCCAAAGCGCCGGATTTCAGTTTTACTTTCTTTCAAAGCAACTTTCAAGAATACAACTGGTTGAACGACTTTAAAAACATCGACACAAAAATTTTAAAAGTTGGAATAAAAAACAAAGGGTTGCAAACGTCCGCGTCCCTAACTCAAATAGAAAATCACCTCTATTTTGAAAACAACACCCAAGCGACTCCGACTCAATTTAATGGAACCATAAATTATTTTAAAATCAAAACAGCCAATGAAATCAAACTTGGGAAATTCGCTTTGAACACGACGGCTTTGTTTCAAAAAGTACAAAGTGGAAAAGCCGTTTTTAGAGTCCCTGAATGGGTTGCGCGTAGCAGTTTTTACTATACAAGTTATTTTTTCAAAAAGAAATCCTTGTACTTACAAACTGGACTCACAGCCAATTATTTCTCAACTTTCAAGGCACCTGCATACAACGCTGTAATTGGGGATTTTGTGCTACAAAATGAGACTCACATTGGAGGAATACCTATCCTCGATTACTTCATAAATGGTCAAATTAGAAGAACTCGAATTTTCATCAAAGCCGAAAATATATTATCAGCAATCAATAAAACAAATTATTATGCTGCCCCAAACACCCCTTACCGAGATTTTGCAATTCGATTTGGGCTCGTCTGGAATTTTTTCAAATAATTTTATAAGCTAATTAGAATGCCTACAGAAATTCAACTTCGCGTAAAACCAAAGATTGCTGCCACGGCAGAACTTTTAGAAAGAGAAGTTGCCTTTCAGTTGAAAATTTCAAAAAATCAAATCCAACACATTGAAATTTTAAAAAGATCTATTGACGCACGACAAAAAGCTGTTAAAATTAACCTAAGCATTGCGGTATACATAGAAGACCCGTTTCAAGAAAATCTTCCTTTGCTTCCCGACTACAAAAATGTAAGTCATCAAAAAGAAGTAATTGTTGTAGGTTCAGGTCCTGCAGGGTTATTTGCTGCCTTGAAACTCATTGAAAAAGGTTGCAAACCCATTGTATTAGAACGCGGAAAAGATGTCAGAGCTCGAAGAAGAGACCTCGCTGCACTCAACAAACTTCATATCGTAGACGAAGACTCTAATTATTGTTTTGGAGAGGGAGGCGCGGGAACCTACTCCGACGGTAAACTATACACGCGCTCAAAAAAAAGAGGCGATGTCAATGCCGTTCTAAAATTATTAGTCGCCTTTGGCGCCACAAAAGATATTTTAATAGATGCACATCCACACATTGGTACGAACAAACTCCCTAAAATAATTGCAAAAATGCGAGCAGTCATTCTGGCTTCAGGTGGAGAAGTTCGTTTCGAGACAAGAGTAACCGATATTCTCGTCAAAGAAAACACCATCCGAGGAGTTGCAATCAAAGGAGGCGAAACTATCAAAGCTTCTCATATGATTTTAGCCACAGGTCATTCTGCTCGAGATATTTTTGAATTATTACACGCCAAACAAATAGCAATTGAAGCCAAGCCTTTCGCTTTGGGTGTCCGTGTAGAACACCCGCAAGCATTGATTGACAGTATTCAATACAAATGTGATACGCGGAGTACATATTTACCACCAGCTCCTTACAGCATTGTAAAACAAGTAAAAAACAGGGGAGTCTATTCATTCTGCATGTGTCCCGGAGGAATTATTGCTCCCTGTGCTACAAGCCCCGGTGAAGTGGTCACCAATGGCTGGTCTCCTTCCAAAAGAGACCAACTTACAGCAAACTCAGGAATTGCGGTAGAATTAAAAATACAAGATTTTGGAATATTTCAGGAAAGAGGTCCATTGGCCGCTATGGAATTTCAAAAGAAAATTGAACAAACCGCTTGGAGACTAGGAGGAGAAACGCAGCAAGTACCTGCCCAACGACTTGCCGACTTTACCCAAGGAAAACGCTCTGCATCCATTCCCAAAACCTCTTATCACCCCGGCACTACATCTGTAGAATTGTCAGAAATTTTCCCCGCTTTCATCTACAAAACATTACAAGCAGGGTTTCAACAATTTGGAAAATCTATGCGAGGCTATGTTACCAATGAGGCCGTGGTTCACGCACCAGAATCTCGCACTTCCTCTCCCGTAAGAATTCCAAGGGATTTCAAAACACTCGAGCACCCTCAAATTAGAGGTCTGTATCCTTGTGGAGAAGGAGCTGGTTATGCAGGAGGAATTATCTCTGCTGCAATTGACGGAGAAAAATGCGCTGAACAATGCGCTTCAAATTTTAAAAAATGAAAAATTGAACGCTTTTGAAATATTGTTCAAAATAAAACAAATTCAATTTCTTCGTTAATCTCACCAAGGGTTTCTCAAACCATTACAATTATTGTGTAACTTTGTTTATATAAGAAATAAAGCAGATGAAATTAGACTTTTACAAATACCAAGGAACAGGAAACGATTTTGTGATGATCGACAACAGAGATCTCACTTTTCCATCGGGAGATGTCGCATTTGTGAAACATTTGTGTGACCGACGTTTTGGAATTGGTGCAGATGGATTGATTTTACTAAATCCCTCACAAGAACATGATTTCACTATGGTCTATTACAATGCCGACGGAAACGAAGGAACCATGTGTGGTAACGGAGGACGCTGCTTGGTTGCCTTTGCACATGACTTGAATATCATCCAAAACAACACTACTTTTGACGCCATTGATGGATTGCATCATGCGACGATTGCAAATGGCCTGGTGGACCTACAAATGATTGATGTTGATCGCGTAGAACTTTACGAAAATCATACTTTTCTCAACACAGGATCACCGCATCATGTCCAGCTTGTTGAAAATATTGGAGAATACGATGTGTACACAAATGGAAAAAGAATTCGCTCTGGAGCCCCTTACTTTCAAGAAGGAACCAATGTGAATTTTGCTGAAAAAATAAACGATGAAACCTATAGAGTGCGCACCTATGAAAGAGGTGTAGAAAACGAAACCTTGGCTTGTGGAACAGGAGCAACTGCAGTGGCTATCGCACTTTATGAGCAAAAAAAGACATCTCAAAAAACGCTAAAACTACATGTTGAAGGGGGGATTCTCGAAGTCTCATTTGAACCAAAAGATTCTCAATACAAAAATGTCTTCCTAAAAGGGCCTGCTCAATTTGTTTTCAAAGGAAATATCCAAGTTTAACATACCCCTGTTGTCATAAAAAACTAGAAAAGAATATGAAAATTTTGACGGGAAAAACTATTTCTTTGCGCGCTTTGGAACCAAGTGACTTGCAATTCCTTTTCGACATTGAGAACGATGTAACAAATTGGGAAATTAGCAGCACACAAACCCCTTATTCAAAATTTCTTTTAAAAAAATACCTTGAAAACTCACATCAAGATATTTACGAAGCCAAACAACTCAGATTGGTGATTGCAGACAAAGAAAACAATGCCCCAATAGGTCTTATTGATTTGTTTGATTTCAATCCCTTGCACAGGAGGGCAGGAATTGGACTTATCGTTCAGCAAAAATACCGACAAAATGGGGCTGCTTCAGACGCTTTAGAACTTCTGATTTCGTATGCCTTTCATTATTTAAATCTGCATCAGTTGTACGCAAATATTACACTAGACAACGAAATAAGCAGTGCTCTTTTTGAACGTTTTAAATTTGAACGTGTCGGAATAAAAAAGGATTGGATTTTTTCAAACCAAAAATACAAAGACGAAGCCCTGTATCAATTGATTTACAAAACAAAAAAGGAATGTTTGTAATGAAAAATAAGAAAACACTATTTTTTGGAATACTCGTTGCTATTTCCATAAGCTTTGGAGGTCATTATTATTTGAAAATATTTTCAGAAAACTTACAGCAAGACACCCTTGTTTACATTCCTAGCAAGGCCTCTATAGAAAATGTAAAAGATTCTTTGATGGGCAATTTAAAAAACCCAGAAGCTTTTTTATGGGTTGCCAAAAAAAAGAAATACACCAAAAAAATTAGAGCCGGAAAATTTGCTTTAAAAGCAGGCATGAGCTCCAATGATTTGATAAACCATTTGCGATCGGGTGCACAAATACCAGTGAAACTCACATTTAACAACCAACACCGCCTAGAATTCTTAGCGGGTAGAATATCCGAACAAATTGAAGCCGACTCTGTCAGTTTGATGAAGGCTTTTACCAATGCTGTTTTTCTCGAGAAAAAAGGCTTCTCTCAAGAAACCGCTCTGTGCATGTACATACCCAACAGCTATGAAATTTATTGGAATACCTCTGCCGAAGAATTTCGCAATAGAATGCACAAAGAATACGAACGTTTTTGGAACAGCCATCGTATTTCCAAAGCTCAGAAACAAAACCTGAGCATCGAGGAAGTGATTGTGTTGGCTTCCATAGTTCAAAAAGAAACAGCCAATATTGCCGAAAGACCCGTTGTGGCGGGACTTTATCTCAACAGGTACCGAAAAGGTTGGGCTTTGCAAGCAGACCCCACTGTAATCTTTGCACTACAACAAAAATATGGTCAAGATTTTAAAGTAAAGAGAGTCCTGAGCAAAGACTTAAAAATAGCCTCTCCATACAATACGTACAAACACAAAGGCCTGCCACCAGGTCCTATTTCAATGCCCGATATTTCTTCCATCGATGCAATATTAAATCCTGTAAATCATAAATATTACTTTATGTGCGCAAGTATCGAAGACCTAGGGACGCATGCTTTTGCCAGAACTTTGCGCGAACACACTAGAAATGCACGAAAATACCAAAGATGGCTGTCCAAACAAGGAATCAAAAGATAATCGTTTTGTCTCCGAGTTCGTTACCACTTCACAGACTGCCAACACTTTTTATTGAAGTCTTCATCACGAAAATCG
>CAJQMT010000014.1 GCA_905479475.1 uncultured Flavobacteriaceae bacterium | reverse complement strand
ATTAGCTATCTTTACGAAGCTACCGGAAAAAAATTGGAAAAGAACGTCATGGAAAACCAAACAACCATCACCACACAATACGCAGGCAATGTGATTTACCAGAACGATGTGCTCCAGTTTTTCCATACCCCCGAGGGCTATGCCGCCCCGAAAAACGCCAGCGACCTCTCCCAAGGATTTGACTATGTGTACCAATACAAAGACCATTTGGGCAATGTGCGATTGAGCTATACCAAGAACCCCGGGTTTGATGGAAGTTCCGACACCACAGAACAGCTGTTTTTTGACACCCTGGAAACCTCTTCGGGTTGGGATAGTGAAGGAGCTCTCTATGGAAGATCCGCTACAATTGCCACAGACAAGTACCATTCGGGGTCTACCTCGGCAAAGATTGCCAACACCGCAAACAACCAATACCACTATGCGCATAGCAATACGTGGGTCAATATCGACAACACAACCGATACCGAGTACACCTTCTCAGGGTGGTTTTATACCGACGCCCCCCATGTGCGATTGGTCCTTTTTATGAAAACCGATGAAGAGACCGGATATTATACCAAGGTACACGATACGGGGGTGATTAAAGATCAGAAAAACCAGTGGGTTTATGTAGCGCGAAAAACAATTGTACCCCAAGAGATTGATCAGATCAATTTACGGATTGAGACCCATGGAGGCAATGCAGGAGCCGCATGGTTTGATGATCTCAAGATAGAACGAAAGGGAGCAGCGAAAACGGTCATTGTTCAAGAAAACAACTACTATCCCTTTGGACTTGAACATAAAGGATACAATAATGTCGTAAACGGTGTAGAAAATAATTATATGACTTTTCAAGGACAGGAACGTACCGAAGACCTTGGATTAAATGTGTTAGAGTATAAATATAGAATGCACGACCCAGCGATTGGTAGATTTTGGCAAATCGACCCATTAGCAGAAAATTTCCCTCACAATGGAACATATAACTTCTCTGAAAATAGAGTTATTGATGCTATTGAGTTAGAAGGTTTAGAAAGTTATGTAGTTACTGGTAGAGCTTTTATACCACAGAATAAATTATCAAATCCTACACCTTGGGGCAAAAGCGATTCCTATAAAGGAGATAATAGAAACTATTATTCAGCAACATCAACAGCATTTAGGACAGAACAAAGTGTTAGATTAAATTTTGATAATAATACAAGCGAAACACTTTCAAATACTGCATCACCAACTATTGGTTTAGATAAAAACGGTAATGAAGTTCAAAGGTCTTCGGCGGGAGAAGCAGGAACAGTAAGCAGTAATATAGAGAAAGGTGGTGTAAATCTTGAATTTTCAGCAACTAATAAACTATCTAAAAGTGAAAATCCTTTGACACCTAGTATTGATGGACAATTCAATATATCCATTACTCCAAATGAAGATGGAACTTTTAATTTTAATGTTGATGCAAATGTTGATGGTTTTCCTGCCTATGAAATTTGGGTAACAGATGAAACAAACGGTGGTTCATTTTTGTTGTTTGGCAGAAACCCTATCGAATCTGGAGAAGGACCATTGAGTTTATATGGTAATGGAGAACATAGCGGAACCACATCAGGGAATAGCGAAACAAAAAGAGCTGCAAATGGCAAAGTAGAATTTAAGGATAAGAAAAACGATATCGACTAAAAAATGAAAATGGTTTATTTTATAATACCAAACTTGATTATTATTATTCCTATAATATATTTATTCAAGTATAAAGGAGATAAATTTTTAGGACTTAATCTTAATAAGAAATGGTTTTATGGTTTGTTGTTAGTAGAGTTTTTATGGCTTGTATTTCTTTGGTTCAATTATCAATCAATTATAGATGCTTCAGCTGCAAATGATTTTTTATGGTACAACCAGTTTAATTATTATAGAGGTGTGTTGCCTGTAGCTGTTTTGATGAATATTAAAGATTTTTCAATAAATGCAAGTTCTGCGTTGATATTGCTACCAGTTTATATAATTGCTATTGTTGTGGATTATATTCTCTTAAGATTATTAAGTTACTTCAAAAAATAGAAAAATAAAAGCCCTGCAATCTACATAGCTATTTTGAAATAATGTGTCCCATAAATGGGAATAGTACCGCACAGAAGTTTAAGTTTGGAGGAAAAGAACTTAACGAAGAATTAGGTCTTGATTGGTACGACTTTGGAGCTCGGAATTATGATGCCCCGCTCCCGCTAGAATCTTTCTAGTGGCGGTACAGAGTAAGCCATAAGAATTTTAACAAGTAGAAAAAACTTCAATAGAGATATTGGAGTTTTTTATTTTTTAGGCTTAACTCTAGGGCTTAGTTCCGCGGCAAATTTACCTTTATTAACTACTTTTCCAAAGTCAGAACTTAGGTTTACTTTTTTTACAGTGGTTTTTACTGTTTTGGTAGTTGTTGTTTTTTGAGTGTTTTTCTTAGCCATAATTACAAGTTTGTTTTAATGAAAAATAAAAGATACATAGCACCTACGAAAATACCGATAATAGTTGATAGGTTCATAAGACGGATAGACCAAATCCACCATCTAGCTTTTTTAATATACGTGTCGTATTCAAGAGCTGCATTTTTAATATCCCAAGATTGCGCTAAAGAAGAAATCCAATGAGCTAATAAGTTTGTGAAAATTACAGAAGCAAAAATAATCCAAGAAGTTTCCAAAGCAACCACAACTGTCAAACATGTTTTTTGTCAATTGTCTGAGAAGTTCGTATATTTCACCTGGAAAAACGAAATGCGCTATGTGGTGATGTTTTGTTTCCGTATTCCTTCCCCTGTTAAAATTGCTAGCCTGTAGCGCCATGTTTTCAGAACCGTGCAATTTTTTCTTTACAAATACAGGGAACATCCATTTAGAAAATAAAATGCGAATAAAATAAAAATCAAAAGCGATGATTTTGAAACATTTGAACCTTTTTTTTGTGGGCTTTTGCGCCCTGCTGACTTCCTGTGATGAGATTTTATTTGTAGAAGATATTTCAGAAGAAAATGTAGTACTGTTGGCTCCCTTGTCTGACACCGAAGTAAATGAGGGGGAAGTACTATTCTCATGGGAGCATTTGAAAGATGTAGAAAAATACCACCTGCAATTGGCAAGTCCAAATTTTGAAAATGCCACTCAAATTTTGATAGACACACTACTGAGCAAACGCACTTTTTCAAAACAACTTTTAAAAAATGAATACGAATGGAGAGTAAGGGCTGAAAACACCTCCTATCAAACAGCGTATGCAAAAGCTTTTTTTAGGGTGGTCGAATCGGACGAATTTGCAGCCAATTTGGTGGTTCTTACAAACCCAATAGCCAATTATACAACCAATATGGCAATGCAAGAACTGACATGGCAAAGCGCGGAAGATGCGACCGAATACCGTTTGCAAATATGGGCACCGGATGTGGCAGGTACCTTGTTGACAGACGAACAACTAACAGCTACGAGTTACCTCGCTACTTTTGAAGAAGGAACGTTTACTTGGCAAGTCAGAGGTCAGAATAGCACGCAAAATACCTTGTACACTTCCCGGATTTTATCGGTCGACACGACAGCTCCCAACCCTGTCACAAATCAAATGCCGGCAGACAATAGTGTTTCAACCGAGGCAACACTTGTTTTTAGTTGGGAAAGAGAAGATGTGCCGGGATCTGAAGAAAAAGACAGCCTTTTTGTGTATACCGATGAAGATCTCAACAACTTGTATTTTAAAGCAGTAGGAAACAAGAAGTCTTTTGAAAAAGAAATGGAGACTGGCAGCTACCATTGGTTCGTAAAATCGTACGATGCCGCAGGAAATACAAATACAGCCTCTTCAACATGGCTATTTCAACAGAACTGATTTGCAAAAAAATAAAACCTACATATTACTTTTCGCAGTGGTCGTTGTTTGGGGAATGATTCTTTATAAATTGTTGTTTTCCTCGCAATCAACTGCAGTGTCTTTGCCACCAGAAAAGTTTTTAGAACCTCCTGTTTTTGTCAAAAAAGAGTTCTTGCCAAAGTTTGAAATAAAAGCCAATTATAGAGATCCTTTCTTGGGAGTTTCTCGATCAAAACCAAGAAAAAAAAAGGTTTCGAAACAAAGAATACCCCAACCAAAAGTGATTTTTCCTAAAATTGAATATTTGGGAGTCATCAAAGGTGCAGATCGGTTCAAATTTATTCTTGGAATCAGCAACAAGCACTATTTTTATAGTACAAAAGACACCTTTCAAGGAGTGCAATTGCTTTCAGGAAGTAAAAAAGAAGTAACCATCATGTATCAATCAAAAAAGAAAACCTACCCGTTTCAAGAAAAAAGACCATTGCATTGATGTTAAAAGAACCATCCAGTGAAAAGAACAGAAAAAGATATGAGGATATTTTTGAAAACAAATGGTGAAATAAAGGAGCCTTTAAAATACAAAGCGGGGGCATTGCAGTACACTATTTTTATTTCTGTAATCATTACACTCTTGTTGTCGACTTTTGTAATCCTGAGCTATTTACAGCAAACATTTAGTCGTCAAAATCTTTTTTTTAGCCAAGTAGTACAAACTACCCATCAAAGTTTTGAGCATGCTACTCTAGAAGAACTTCCTTACGAAACAATTCAAAATGTAAATTTGACGGAAAATGACGCGCTTGAAACTTCATTGATAAAGCGGCATTGGGGTTTGTACGATCTCGTTTATTCGAAAAGTAATTTGAAAAGTGAAGTATTTGAAAAAATAGCTTTGATGGGAGGAAATAACCCAGACAAACCCGCACTGTATCTGAAAGAGAAAAAAAAGCCCTTGGTAGTCGTGGGAGAAACCAAAATAATAGGGATGGCCTTCTTACCGCAACAAGGAGTAAAAAGAGGACATATTGCTGGCAAATCGTATTACAATCCAAAATTGATTTACGGGGTAGTTTCTCAAAGTCAAGGGAAATTGCCCAAAATCAAAAAAAGGAATTATTTGAAGAAATGGATGAAAAATCCTGTATTCGAGGCGTCGCAGTTTTTCAATTTGGAATTTGGAATGCAACAAACAAATTCTTTTCACAACAAAACCATGCTCTTCCATTCCACCAAAGAAATTCATTTAAGGGACATTTCTTTGACAGGCAATATTGCCATCCAATCAGATACGCTGGTAAAAATTGCACAAAGTGCCGTTTTAAAAGACATCCTGATCATCGCACCAAAAGTAGAAATCGCAAAAAGTGTAACAGGAAGTTTTCAGGCATTTGCATCAGAATATATAAAAGTAGCAGAGGGCTGCCAATTAAACTATCCTACAGTATTGCTTTTGTACGAAAGAGCATTGAAAACGCAAGAAGAAGCTCCAAAGATTGAACTTGCCCAAAAGGTAAAACTGCAAGGTGTCATTGCCTATTTGTCAGAAACCCAAAACAAGTCGTACCAGTCTCACATAAACTTAGAAAAAGAGGTGGTCGTAGAGGGCGAACTATATTGCGACAAAAATATAGACACACAAGCACAAGTGCATGGCACTGTTTATACGGACGAATTTGTAGCGAAGCAGTTTGGTTCCATTTATCAAAATCATCTTTACAACTGTGGAATGAACGCAAGCCTATTGCCAAAATCCTATGTGGGATTGGCTTTTAAAAATACGAAAATGAAAGTGTTGCAATGGATGTATTGAAAAAAATAAAAGGGACCACTTTGGTGGAAACAATCGTTGCCTCTGTCGTTATTGCGCTTGTTTTTGGATTGGCGACCATGCTGGTAAACAGCGTTCTGAAAACAACGGCAACAAACGACACTTCAGCCAGTAACTACGCGCTGAACAAGTTGATGTATCAATACAAGAACAAGGCAGTGGAAGTGCCCTTTCGAGAAGAATTTGACACCTTTGAAATTTTAGCAGAAAGAAGAAATACAGTAGTGGTTTTTCAAGTAATAAAAAATGGAAAACCCGTAAAAAACCAACTATATATTACAAATCCATGATTGAATTTACCAAGAAATACAAAGCATTTACAATGCAAGAAATGATGGTGGTGTTGGTCATTGCCGCTTTGGTAGTTTCTATTTCAATTGTTGTGTTGAATTTGGTGCAGAAAGAATTGTGGATTGCAAACAAAAACTATCAGAAGCAAACCGAAATTCGATTGCTAGAAAAAACATTGCTCAACGATTTGAATTCATTGGAAATGTTGTACCATTCTGCAACAGGAGAATTGATTGGTTTTTCGGAATTGAGTCGAGTAGATTACAAATTTAAGCCCGATTTTATACTGCGAAATAAAGACACTTTTTTTGTGAAAACAGACAAAATTCAATTCTTTTTAGATGCTGAAAAAGTGCATTCGGGGACCGTGGATGCAGTAGATATGCAAATAGGGAGAAGGAACTTATTTTTATACAAACAAAAGGCAGCAGCTTTTTATATGCGTCAGCTATGGGATTTAAATTAGAAAACATACCCTCCAATAAAAAAAGAGTGGATGTACGTTCCATAGAACCTTTTCTGAAAAGAGAAATACACCTATTTGGAGCCTCTTTTAATACCAAACGGAAAGAAAACTTTTACACAGAGTTGAGTGTGTTGTTAGACGCAGGGGTTTCTTTAAAAGATAGTTTGTTGCTCATAGCAGACGCACAAAAGAAACAAGTAAACAAACAACTTTGCAATGAGCTTGTCCAAGCCATTGTTTTGGGAAAAAGCTTTTCGGAAGCCGTTCAGTCCAAAAAAGTGTTTACCGAATATGAATACTATTCTCTCAAAATAGGAGAAGAAACAGGGACTTTAAAAAAAGTGTGCAAAGAATTAGGAGCTTATTTTAAAAGGCGAAATGAACAAAGAAAAAACGTCGTCAATGCACTGTCTTATCCCATTGTTGTTTTTAGCACTGCACTACTGGCAGTGCTGTTTATGTTGCGCTTTGTGGTACCAATGTTTTCCGAAATATTCAAACAAAACGACGTCGATTTACCAAAGCTTACTAAAATGGTGATTGCAATTTCAGAAGGTTTTCAAAACAATGGTGTCATATTGCTGCTGTGTTGTGTTGGGGTGTTGCTATTTGTGAAATTTGCATCTCAAAAAGAAGCGTTCAAAAAACACACGTCCTGGCTACTTTTGAAGATCCCCTTTGGAGGAGAATTGATACGCAAAATGTATCTCGGACAATTTACACAAGCGACCACCTTGCTGGTAGCCGCAAAAGTACCTCTGTTGAACAGCATACAAATGACAAAAAAAATGATCGATTTTTATCCAATACAAGTAGCGTTGCATCAAGTAGAAGAGAAAATTTTACAAGGAATGTCGCTGAGCCAAAGTTTAGCAGAACACCCTGTGTTTGATCGTAAAATGATTTCACTTATAAAAGTAGCAGAAGAGACCCACCAAAATGAATTTATTTTTGATCGATTGACACAACAATACAATCAAGACGTACGCGATCAATCCAAACGATTGAGCACAGTGTTAGAGCCTTTGATTATTGTCTTTTTAGGAGCCGTAGTAGCTTTGGTGTTGATTGCCATGTACATGCCCATGTTTCAATTGAGCACGGTGATAGGCTAAGTAAAAATCAGAAGCTTAAGGTGGGGTGCACAAGAAATGAATACCTGTAGATTGAACGATTTTAGGCGTTGAAAAATTCGGTTATTTGGCAAACTCAATTTCAAACAAGTGGGATAAATGTTGGGTGATTTTGGCTTTCACCTCCTGTTCGTCTATTTTTTTTCCCAGTTCCGCTTGCATCGATGTGACCGCTTTTCCTTTGATACCGCAGGGAACGATATTGTCAAAATAACCGAGATTTGTATTCACATTGAGCGCAAATCCGTGCATGCTGACCCAGCGACTACTGCGTACCCCCAATGCACAA